>JBEVWG010000070.1:12942-28505 GCA_040506705.1 Candidatus Thiodiazotropha sp. 6PLUC1 | reverse complement strand
TCATCAAGATCTAAAAGCAAGGTAGCCTGGATGGAGTGAAGCGGAATCCGGGATGATTGGAGCACTGTTCTCCCGGATTCCGCTTCGCTTCATCCAGGCTACGGGCTGCCCTATTCAACGAGGAAGTGACTCGCTGGGGGGGCATCGGAATATCTCCCGAACCAAATTCACCTGTAGGGTGCGGCCCTGCCGCACCATGCCCAACCAAAACCAAACAACCCGACGCGCCGGTGTAGAGACGCTGCTGGCAATGAACAAACTATCTAGGATTTTTTGAGAATTCTCACCCTGATGGTGCGGCAGGGCCGCACCCTACGATTCTTCATTTCTTCTGGTGGGACGGGTTCGTGCCCTACATCTATTTAGCTGCGCGCCAGCTACTCCCCGGCAATCATCATCTTATCGATCAGCCATGAGCCTGTCTGTACACTGGTTCGGGTCTCGATATCGGTACCGACCTCCTGCAACCCCATCAACATATCTTTCATATTGCCGGCAATGGTGATCTCTTCCACCGGAAATTGAATCTCTCCATTTTCCACCCAGAAACCGGCTGCGCCTCGGGAGTAGTCCCCTGTCACCATGTTGACGCCCTGCCCCATCAACTCTGTCACAATCAGGCCCCGTCCCATGGTTTTCAACAATCCATCCCGGTCCAGTTGGCCACTGTTAATTCTCAGGTTTCGCACACCGCCGGAATTACCGGTTGTCTGCATATCCAGCTTTCTCGCGGAATAGCTATCAAGCACATAGCTCTGCAGCACCCCATCCTGAATAAAATCCCGGCGGCTGGTCGCAACTCCTTCATTATCATAGGCAGAACTTGCCAGCCCCATGGTTAGCCGAGGCTCTTCATGGATGTTGATATGGGAGGGGAAAACGGGCTTGCCTAAATGGTCGAGCAGGAAACTCGCCTTGCGATAGAGTGATGAACCTCGTACAGCGCCGATAAAACTGCGTAACAAACCAACTGCCACATCAGCCTGAAATAGAACCGGTGCCTGCTGCGTCTTCACTTGTTGCGCATTGAGACGGGCAACAGTCCGCTGTGCGGCAATCTCACCTACCAGCGCTGCATCTTCAAGCAGCTCACCTTTACGGGAGAGGGTATACCAATAGTCCCGCTGCATGCTCTCCCCCTCCTTGGCCACTACCGAGCAACTCAGACTATGCCGCGAAGAGGGATACCCACCGATAAAACCATGGGTGTTGCCATACACCTGCAGGCCATTATGCGAATTGAGGGTTGCCCCCTCTGAATTGAAGATTCTAGTGTCGGCTTCACGGGCAGCTGACTCACAACGTATTGCCTGATCTATTGCCTGCTCAACACTCTGATCCCAGGGATGGTATAGATCAAGATCGGGAAACTCAGTTGCCATCAAATCTTTATCAGCCAAACCTGAACAGGGATCTTCCGAGGTATAACGTGCAAAATTACAGGCCGCTTCCACCGTCTCCTTAATGGCTTGAGGTGAGAGATCAGAGGTACTTGCAGAGCCTTTGCGTTTATCGAAATAGACGGTGACTCCCAAACCATTGTCTCGTGTATGTTCGATGGTTTCCGTCTCTCCCAGGCGTACCGTCACAGAGAGACCGGAATCGCTGCTCACCGCCGCTTCCGCAGCAGTCGCACCCTGTTGTTTTGCCTCTTTCAGCAGATCTTCGACCAATTGCTGCATTTGGTGTTGTCGCGAACTCATATCGGTCACTGCTCTGTCCCTCCGACAGTCAACTCATCCAGTTTCAGGGTTGGCTGCCCGACGCCTACAGGAACACTCTGCCCCTCCTTACCACAAACGCCGATACCACTATCGAGTTTAAGATCATCTCCGACCATACTGACCCGGTTCATCGCATCTGGACCATTACCGATCAAGGTCGCCCCTTTTACCGGATGGGTGATTTTTCCATTCTCAATCATATAGGCTTCACTGGCAGAAAAGACAAACCGCCCCGATGTAATATCCACCTGACCACCACCAAAATTCACCGCATATAAACCACGTTTGACCGAGGCGATGATCTCTTCCGGTTTGTGCTCGCCTGGCAACATGTAGGTATTGGTCATGCGCGGCATGGGAAGATGGGCATAGGATTCTCGCCGCCCATTTCCTGTCGAGTCGGTATTCATCAATCGTGCATTGTGCTTGTCCTGCATATAACCTTTGAGAATGCCATTTTCAATCAATACTGTGTTCTGACTGGCGGTTCCCTCATCATCGATATTCAGTGAACCCCGTCGACCTGGCAAGGTGCCATCATCCACCACCGTACAGCAGGAGGAAGCGACCTGTTCACCGATACGTCCACTGAAGGCTGAGGTTCCCTTGCGATTGAAATCCCCCTCCAAACCGTGTCCGACAGCTTCGTGTAACAGCACACCGGGCCAACCAGGCCCAAGCACTACAGGCAGTGCTCCGGCCGGCGCATCCACCGCTTCCAGGTTAACCAGTGCCTGGCGTACCGCTTCCCGGGCATAGCCCAGGCCACGCCCCTCCTGAACAAAATAGTCAAGAGTTTCACGCGCACCACCACCACTACTGCCCTGCTCTCTGCGACCACCCTGTTCAGCAATCACATGCACATTCATACGCACCAGAGGTCTTACATCAGCACTCAGAGTGCCATCGATGGCAGCCACCAGCACAATGTCCTGAGCAGCAACCAAACTGACAATTACCTGCTTCACCCGTGGATCCTGTTTTCTCGCCTCACTATCGAGCTGACGCAACAGATCGACCTTCTCCGCCTCACTCAGACTCGGGAGAGGATTAATTGGTGCATAGAGCTGTCTCGGTGCCGGTGTACCCGCGATCTGAACACTTTGACTGGCACCACTACGGGTAATTGCCCGCGCGGCTCTTGCTGCCTCCTGCAAGGTCGGCAACTGCAACTCATCTGAGTAGGCAAAACCGGTCTTTTCGCCACTGATTACCCGAATTCCTGCACCCTGTTCTATATTGTGAGCGCCCTCCTTGATAATCCCATCTTCAAGAACCCATGACTCGAGTCGACTGGTCTGAAAGTAGAGATCGGCAGCATCGACACCCTGCCCCGTCAATTCACCAAGCATTCGGTCAAGGTCGCTTTCTACCAACCCCACCGGTGCAAGAATATTCTGTTGTGCAATTTGAATCAGATCTGACATTTTTTAGTTCCAGCCGGCTGGCTGTTAGAGGAAAACGGAAAGTTGTGCATCCCGAACTTCGTCGGTAGCACGCTGATGTCTACTCAAAAGCAATACGCAGTGTGCTGGCCGAAAAAGCCGGTCACAAGGAGATCTACCCATACCTACAACTGCCGATGATCGATGGTTGGGAAGGTTCGTCTGATGGTCTTCTGATAATCACGATCGAGCTCAACACTGACGAAACCAGTACCCCTTGGTACACGAGAGAGAACTGTGCCCCATGGGTCTACGATCATGCTATGGCCATGAGTCTCACGACCACTGATATGGTATCCACCTTGAGCAGCGGCGATAACAAACGCAAGATTTTCTATTGCCCTTGCCCGTACCAGAGTCTTCCAGTGCGCTTTACCCGTCATGGCAGTAAAAGATGAGGGCACAGCAAACAGCTCTGCTCCCTGATCCAACAGTTTGCGGAACAACTCAGGGAAACGGAGATCGTAGCAGACAGCAATTCCCAATCTGCCAAACGGGGTATCCACCACAACCGATTGATCCCCTGGCTGGATTGTGCCTGACTCTATATAACGCTCGTCAGTTTCCACCAGATGTACATCAAAAAGATGGATTTTGTCGTAACGTGCTACCTGCTTGCCACTATCATCAATTACCAGACAGGCAGCCCGAACCTTACCACCCTGGCTGGCACGTAAAGGTATCGTGCCACCAACGATCCAAACGCCATAACGTTTCGCCATCTGACTCAAAAAACTTTGCAGCGGCCCATCCAGAGGCTCTTCGCACAGGGTCAACATGTCATGATCATGCTCCCCTTTGAAGGCAAAGTTTTCAGGCAGTACCACCAAACCGGCACCACTATCGCTGGCTTCACTGATTAACCGCTCAGCTTCCAGAAGATTGGCACTGACATTAGGGCTGGACGCCATCTGGATGGCGGCAACTTGATTCTTCTTACCACTCATATTTCGATCTATCTGTGTGTAATCCCAGTTAAGTTGCGAGCATAGCATCTTGCAGCAGCAAACCGCCAGTTAACCCCGTCTAACCATAGCCCCTTATTACCACCTTAATCTCCGGGCATTTCAGGCATATGGGCATCCTTCTCAGTTGCATCAGCCTCAGGAGTAACTTGATTGAACTGGGGATCATCCCAGCTTCCGGTCACCTCGTAGGTTCGCATGGCGATACGATCAAAGTGTTTGCCAAACAGTTGCTGGGTCACTGCAAGCGCGACACCCACCGTGGGATTAATGGCCAAAGCCCCGACCAGAGGCAAAGTCGCACTGACATTCGGCGTGACCACCACACGCTGGTCGTAAGTTCGACTGCTCAATCCGGTTCGTCCGCGAATATCCACCATCGCAGCTGTACTGCGCAACGCCAAATCAGTGGTATAGGCATCACCATCATTGAGTACAAAATTACCCTGTATGCTGTCGAATGCCATGCCCTTTGAAAACAGGTCAGAAAAATCGAGCGCCAATCTCTTGCCCAGCGCATTCAGGCTGAACAGCCCGATCAAGCGTCCAACACCAGGATCGACATTATCGACCGCACCTTTCTCGACATTCAGCCAGAGACTGCCATAGAGTTGTTCCGCGCCCATTTCCAATGGAGAAGCTGGCCAGTAGAGTTCAGCCTTAACCTCTGTCGCTGCCTCTTCTATGCCCGTAGTAAGGCCCAGCTCTTTTTGCAGATCCCCAAGACTTGGTGTCTTCATCTGTAGGTTGAGCCCAGTGCTATGTCCTTTTGGTGACAGCCGCCAATACCCCTGCCCCGACAGATCGATACTGCTTCCAACCAGGGTAAGGTTGTTAATGGTGATACCGTTATTCTCTTTACTCCAGGTCAGGTTCCCTTTGCCTATGGGACGATCGTTGACATAGAGCTTTTCCACTGAGAAATTCACTGCTGGCACATTACGCGGGTCTAACTGAGTCTCCAGCTTCTCATCGGATTCACCGGTAATCGTACTCGCCAGCTCTTCAAGATTCAGTTTTACAAAATCGAAACGACCCAGGATAGGTTGCTGCTGCAAATCACCAGGCACCTGCATGGTGCCTTGAACGGTATCCGAGGTGAGATTAACCCGATAACCATTCGCATAATTCTTATAGGAGAATTGAGTTTGTGGGCAAGATGTACTCAGAGCAATCAGCTCATCAACCCGAAGATTCATCTCAATTCGCAATAAGTGGCCATCATCCGATGGGGGAAGATTGTTGACCCAGGTGATCCACTCATCTGCATTGAGATTTTCGAGTTGACCACTGAGATGAAAACCCTCTATGCCATCCAGGCTGAGCGGTTGCTGGTTAAATCCTATTGCCGCAACCCAGGGCTTCTCCTGATCTTCGTAAAATCGCAAGAGAGCATGGGTATCTTCGCCATATCGAATTCTCAGTTCAGTGCTCAGATCCTGCAGGATATCCACCCCCATATCGAGTGACCTTGACTGCTGAGCCTCTTTGCCCAAAGGCTCAGGCAGATTAACCGCCACCCCCCTGAGATCCGATTTCAGGTTCATCCGAACCGGCACACGGCTTGGCTGATGAGCAATACTGAACTCCAATTCAGTTTCGCCATCACCTTCAAAGTATTGCAGATACCAATTGGGAAATTTTTCATGCATCCGCCCCATATTCAGCAGGGTGTTGCCTTTGATATGAGTCCAGTCCTTACCCTGATGATGGTAGGGAGAGAGATCAAAACGGACAATTTTATCCAGAAAACGGGCTTCAAGCCCCTCCCCTTTCACCCCGGAACGATCAAATTTCAACCGACCTTTCAGGGCCTTCAGATCAATCTCTGCCTGTTTCACTGTCAGTGCTGATTTTTCGAAATTGATCTCGCCATTGACACTCAACTCACCTCGCCCCTCCTCAAGGGGAATAGCCAGATCAACTACTGTGCGGGTCTTTCCTGCCACTGACACTGCATCAACGAAAGGCTTAAAGTCCTCCTTCAAAGTGGTGTCACCCAATATCGCCATAATGTCCTGAAATGGACCTCTCGCTTCTCCTTTTATCTCTATTGGTGTGGGATTTCTCAACTCATCAATATTGATAGAGACATCCTTCAAACGGCTATTCAGCATCACACCATTTTGAAGTTTGGCTGAAAGACCATTATTGATGAAATGGATCTCAGCCAATGCTTCTGAGAGATAAGGCCAGTCCGGCATATAGTCCAGCAGTAGATCTTCGATACCGAACCAGACTTCAAACCGCCCTTCATGTTCCTTGAACGGAAACTGATTTACAGGCCCATAAAGCAGAAAACTACCTGATTTTATGTTCCCGCCGATCAATGATTTGTCCAACCATTCGACCAGCGGCTCCGGCATCACGGTTACCGGTAGATAGTCACTCTTACGTGATCCATCCGCATTCCAAAAGTCAGTCTGGATATCGGCAAATAGATCCTGGCCTGAGATAGGAATCTGCAGTTCAATGCGCGACAGAGTCTCCAGATCAGGATTGCTCATCTCCAGGTAGTCGGTCTGCATATGCAATCCCGATTGGAGATCGAAGTTCCACAAAAAATCACCGATTGCACGATCGGCTTTCAACGGCCTGCGAAACAGTTGAGGATAGTCGATGGTCAGGTTATGGCTATCAATTTTGAGCCAGCCACCGGAGTCGCTGCCATCAAAAGCCATGTCGACCCCTTCAGTTCCGGGAATACTCTCCCAGGGTGCAGAGGAAAACCCTTCGATTTCCCCCCTTAACTGCCAATCGACTCCCTCTTCTGCGGATTTCCGTAAAGTGAAATCGAGGCCGGTAAGATCACCCTTCGGGTTAAGTCCTAACAGTGCTTTCTGCAGATCTTGGACAGGAAAATCGACACTCGAAAAAAAGTCGTGGATTGTTCCCAACGAAAGATAGTCCACCTGCAGATGAAAACCTGTACTATGATCAGATTCCTCCCACCAGGCTATTTCAAGATGTCCTGCAGGCCAGGCCTGGACTTTATGGCGCAGAGAAAACTGATCAAACAAGAGAACCCACCCCGATTCATGTCGCGACAAGTCAATATGGGTAGATAGATTCTGCAGAGAGAACGGGGGGTTATCATGCCGACCAGAAATCTGCAGCTTGCTCAGCTCGGTATGCCCACTTATGTTTTGAACAACCCCCTGATTCACTTCCCCCCAGATTTCCAGGTTCGCCTGGGCCTGGTCAAGTTGATACCCTTGCGGCAGCCAATCATGCAGACGACCGCCAAGCTGCAGATCTTCACACTTGAAATAGAATTCGCCACTCATCTCCATTGAGTTTGAACTCTCCTGATGAAGATCGGCAATCAGATGAATCTGCTCTTTTGCATCACGGCCAACCCGACTTGAGACAGAAATCTGATGGTGTAATCCATCGTTCAGCAGATCCACATCAAGCCCACTCAGTCTGAGTGGTGGCTGTCCCGGAACAGCGCTTTTGATATGAATTTCCGTATCAATCATTCTCAGCCGGTTCTGTCCGAGAAAAATGCCCATCACAGCTGCCGGATCAGAATCTGTAGCGTTTTCCATGCCCTGCAATGCAACTGAGCCGTCCGCGAATCGCTCCATCTTGAGCTTAGTGCCAACAACCTTGCCACCACCCAATACCAATTGCCCTGCAAACAAGCTCTTTAAAATCCTAACTTCCACAAAGACTTCCGGAGAGTAGAGCAAGGCATCACCAGACGCTCTATCGAGCGCTGTGACATCAGCAAACCTGAGTACCAGCTGGGAACCTCTGAGCTGAGCCTGAATTGCACCTATATTAAGCGGTAACGCTGCTTTTTGTTCGACTACCCGCTCAATCTCCTGCCGGTAGGGTTCAAGGTCGATCCCTGGCAGTGTCACTCTCAACCCTGTCAGCAACAGCGCCAGCAGGATGGTCAGCCACCCAAGGGTCTGCCAGAATTTTGTGTGGAGATATTTTGCGACAGTCAACATGGAAACAGCATAGGGAAGTAGTCAGACCAACACGACGTCGTAGTGCTCCTGACTGTAGAGTTGTTCTGCTTGTAATTTGATGGGATGGCCAACGAACTGTTCCAGCTCAGCCAGGTGTGTCGATTCTTCATCCAATAAGCGATCTATCACCTCTTGGGAAGCCAGCACCAATAGGGATTCCACATCAAATTGTCTCGACTCTCGCAGGATCTCGCGAAAAATCTCATAACAGGTAGTCTCTGCTGTCTTCATGGAGCCACGGCCACTACAGCACGTGCAGGGCTCACAAAGGACATGCTCGAGGGACTCACGGATGCGTTTGCGGGTCATCTCAACCAATCCCAGTGAAGAGACCTCCGTGATATGGGTTCTGGCATGGTCATGTGCAAGGCACTTTTCCAAAGCGCGCAAAACCTGACGCCGGTGTTCCGGGTCGAGCATATCGATGAAATCGATGATGATAATCCCTCCTAGATTGCGAATTCTAAGTTGCCGACAGATCGCCTGGGCTGCCTCCAGGTTGGTCTTGAATATGGTCTCTTCCAGATTACGATGACCGACAAAAGCCCCGGTATTCACATCAATTGTAGTCATCGCCTCGGTCTGATCGATCACCAGGTGTCCGCCCGATTTCAGCTGAACTTTGCGTTCCAGAGCCTTTTGTATCTCATCCTCCACCCCATACAGGTCGAACAGGGGACGCTCTCCCGGGTAGTACTCGATACGGTGTTTGATGTCGGGAATAAACTTCTGTGCAAAGCTGATTGACTTTTGATGGGTCTCTTTTGAATCGATACGCACCTTCTCAACATCCGGCCCAACCAGATCCCGCAGTGACCTGAGCGGCAAAGAGAGATCCTCATGTATCAATTCAATCTTTTTTGCCAGCTTGCTTCGCTCCTGAATTGAACTCCATAACCTGGCCAGAAAACGCATATCAGCTTTAAGCGACGACTCATCTACACCTTCTGCAGCGGTACGCGCTATGTAACCACCTGAAATTTCACCGGTTTCAGCCACCTGATTGAGCAGCTCACGTAACCGCTGACGCTCCTCCTCAGCTTCAATTCTTTGCGAGATACCCATGTTGCCCAGGGAGGGCATAAACACCAGATGTCTGGATGGAATCGAGATATTGGTGGTTAATCTGGCACCCTTGGTGCCAAGTGGATCTTTCAAGACCTGGACGATTACCAGCTCGCCTTCCCGCAAAAGTTCATGAATATTGTCTGTCTTCGGTTTATCAGTCGAGTCACCAATATCTGAGACATGCAGAAAGGCTGCCCGTTCCAGACCGATATCGACAAAAGCCGCCTGCATGCCTGGAAGAACCCGGCAAACCTTGCCCTTATAGATGTTCCCGACCAGCCCCCGCTTGCCGGAACGTTCAATAATAATTTCCTGGACAGCACCGTTTTCTATAACCGCCACGCGGGTCTCAGGGGGTGTTACATTAATTAGGATTTCTTCACTCATATCAACGACTTCGTTATTCTCATTATGTTTTTTCCCTGCAAACATCAAGCTTCGCCCAACCGGTGCATGCGGGGTCAGTAGCCAAACACTACACTATTTTGATGCCGACTCGCCCAAGTAATTCCGCTGTCTCAAACAGAGGCAGCCCCATCACTCCGGAATAACTACCCTCAAGCCGGGTGACAAACTGTGCACCAAGCCCCTGTATGGCATAGCTTCCAGCTTTATCGGCAGGCTCTCCTGTTTCCCAATAGTCGTTTATCTCAGTCGCACTCATGTTTCGAAATGTGACCCTGCTGACAGATACCCTGGTCTCCAGGGATGGGGTAGCGAGGGTGACCGCACTAAAGACCTCATGGCTGTTATCTGAAAGTTGATTCAACATCCAGATCCCATGATCCCGATCCTCCGGCTTGCCCAAAATCTGACCATTGATAACCACGCTGGTGTCGGCAGCCAAAACCAGACAGCCCTCTTTGATGGGGATTTTTTCAAAACCGGCCCTGGCCTTATCCTCAGCCACTCGCTGCACATAGTCACTGGGCTGCTCTTGAGGAAGCAGACTCTCATCAACCTCAATATCGAGCAGTTGATAATCGATGCCGATCTGTTGCAGCAGTTCGCGACGACGCGGAGAGCGGGAGGCCAGATAGAGTGTAAAACCACCACTCATAAACTACCCCGCACGATGATAGGGGTGATTACGCAGTATGCTCCAGGCACGGTAGATCTGCTCGGCCACCACGACCCTCACCAACGGATGGGGCAGGGTCAAAGGCGACAGAGACCAGCGCCCCTCTGCCTGGCTCAGACAATCTGCAGAAATCCCTTCCGGCCCGCCGACCAGCAGGGCTAAATCCCGGCCATCCCCCATCCAGGATTGAAGCTTGCCGGAGAGCTGTTCTGTGCTCCAGCCTCGCCCGGTCACATCCAATGCCAGGATCTGGCACCCCTTGGGTATTGCTTTCAGCATCCGCTCGCCCTCATCCTTAAGAATGCGTTTGATATCAGCCTTACGGCCACGATGCCCAGGCGCCACCTCAAGCAACTGCAGGCGACACTCACCCGTCAGGCGTCGGGCATACTCTTCATACCCTTCTGTCACCCAGCGTGGCATACGATTTCCAACTGAAATAAGATAAATATTCATGATTTAGGGGCAGTAGTGTACTGGATTGTCTGAATGGATTGGTTTTTTTTTAAAGCCTGAAGCGTAAAATATGCGCCGCAAATCCACCATTCAGTGACGTGGAATGCAACCATCGGAGAGAGGCAGGATCGTAGTCAATCCTAATATAAGGTATGCTTCCGCTCCATGAGCAATAAACACTTGACTGATACACGTTTTTCCGACTTCGACCTGGATGATCAGGTACTTCTCGGAATCCAAGAGGCCGGCTTCGAATACTGCACACCAATCCAGGCCGAAACACTCCCCATCGCACTGACCGGGAAAGACCTGGCAGGACAAGCACAGACAGGAACAGGCAAAACAGCAGCCTTTCTCATCGCTGCGATCAACTATCTGTTGCACAACCCCCCAAGTGATCAGCGCAAACCCAATCAGCCCCGCACACTGATCGTGGCCCCCACCAGGGAGCTGGCAGTGCAAATTTACAACGATGCCCAGGCATTGACCCGACATACAGACCTGACAACGGCGGCTGTCTATGGCGGAACAGGCTATGACAAACAACGTAAACAGCTCGAACAGGGTGTCGATATCCTCATCGGCACGCCGGGCCGACTGATTGATTATCTCAAGCAGCGGATCTACGACCTTAATGAGATTCAGGTTATTGTGCTGGATGAAGCGGATCGAATGTTTGATCTGGGCTTCATAAAAGATATCCGCTTCATGCTTCGCCGCTGCCCGCCACCGAGCAAAAGGCTGGGGATGCTCTTTTCAGCCACCCTCTCCTACCGGGTCAGGGAGCTGGCATATGAACATATGAACAATCCTCAAAGTGTCGAGGTGGAGCCCGAACAGGTCACTGCAGAAAAGATCACCGAGACCTGCTACATGACCGCAAACGAGGAGAAAATTCCTCTGCTGTTGGGACTGCTTAAAAACATTGAGGATGCGAGAACAATCGTATTCGTGAACACCAAGCGAACAGCCGACAAGGTTTGGGGGTTCATGCAGGGTAATGGTATAGACACTGCTGTACTCTCCGGTGACGTCCCCCAGAAGAAACGCCTGAGTCTGCTCAACAAATTCCAAAATGGCGAACTGCCAGCCCTTGTGGCGACAGATGTCGCGGCCCGTGGCCTGCACATCCCGGATGTCACCCATGTGGTCAATTTCGATCTTCCGGAAGATGCCGAAGACTATGTACACCGTATCGGCCGCACAGCTCGCGCCGGTGCCAGCGGAGAGGCAATCAGCTTCGCCTGCGAGACCCACGCCTTCTCCCTGCCGGATATAGAGACCTATGTGGGGCACTCCATACCGACTCAATCAGTATCAACTGAACTGCTCGCCGAAGTGGATCCGAAAAGCCGTGTCTACCCCGAAAAAGGTGCCCGACAAAGACATAAAGATGGACAGAAAAGCCATGGCAAAGGCCATCACCACAGAGGCCAGAAATCAAAAGGAGAAGGTGGACACCGCCGCCACCGTCGTGGGCCTAAGCCACCTCAAACATCCAGCGAGTAACAATGGAAAATAAGTGTCAACGCTGCACCAATTCGAAGTGCTGCACTTACACCACAGAAGCTATTGGCGCCGCCCCACGGTCGAAAAGTGATTTCGAGCATCTGCTCTGGCAAGTCTCCCATGCCGGAGTTGAAATCTATAAAGATGATGATGGCTGGTTTCTATTGATCAGCGGAAAATGCGAACATCTGCAACCTGGGGGAGGTTGCGGTATCTATGAACAGCGTCCGCAGATATGTCGTGACTATGACAATGACTGGTGTGAATTCGATGCCCCTGCAGAGGATGGCTTTGAACTCTACTTCCGCAATTACAGCGAGCTACTTGCCTATTGCAAAAAGCGTTTCAAAACCTGGGGTAATTAACGCTTTACCCCAAGCTTCTCAAATCGCACGCCTACTAACCAGGAACTAGTGTAGTGTCCTATATAAAGCGTGCATTTAGAAAGCCACGCAAACCTAGATAGGCCTCGTCTAAATGTATGATTTGTATAGGACACTACACTAGGGCCTGCAACTTATTAATCCATCGGGTTAATAACGGGCCAAGTTCGGATATAATCCGCATTTTCTGACAACAACCTTCGACTAATCCAGCCATGCCGCTTTCAGCCGTACAATTACAGCAACAATTCATACATCTTCGCGAAAACAAAATTTTCGAAACTTTTGTTATTCTGGTGATTGTGATATCAGCGCTAATGATCGGCGCAAAGACCTACCCTATCCCTGAAACCGCAGCCAGGGCACTGCGTCTGCTCGATATCGGTATCACCATCTTTTTCCTAGTTGAAATTATCATTCGCCTGTTGGCGGAACACAGTATCAAACGCTTCTTCACCAAGGCCTGGAATGTTTTTGATTTCCTAATCGTTACTGCGAGTCTGATCCCCGTGGATGACAGCGAAGCAGCCCTACTGGGACGGCTACTACGGATCTTCAGGGTCTTGCGACTGGTCTCCATCATCCCCGAATTGAGAGTGCTGCTGAACGCCTTTGTCAAAGCCATACCCCGCATGGGTTATGTCTCACTGCTGATGTTTATCATCTTCTACATCTATGCTGCGATGGGCAGTATGTTCTTTCACAATATAAACCCAGAGTTGTGGAGTAACATCACCATCGCCATGCTGACCCTGTTTCGCATAGCCACCTTTGAGGACTGGACCGATGTGATGTATGAAACCATGGAGGTCTTTCCACTCAGCTGGTTTTTCTACTTATCATTTATCTTCATCGTAGCCTTTGTATTCCTCAACATGATGATCGGAATCGTGCTTGAGACCTTACAGCAGGAGCATGAGGAGTTCTCCCGTGAGAGTGGCGAGGGGGAAGCGGGAGAAGTACACCGTATCGACACCCGAACAGCAGAGATGGAACAACGCCTGGTGAAGATGGAAAAGATGCTTGAACAGCTCACCCAGCAACAAGGGGACGCTGTAAAACAGGAGTAGCCGTATCTCATTGGCAACACTCCCATCCACCTCCAGAAACCATGAATGAGCAACTCAAACAAAGGCAAAATTCATCACAACAGGCAGAACAGATTTCAGCCCATATCTCTGCCTGTCGTGAACGAATCCCCCAATTCATAAAAGATAACTATGCCTGGCCAGGGGCATGGCATCTGAATCGCAAGGCGTGGGGCTGGGATATTGCCATTGCTCCAGTGAACTTTATTCTCGGCTTTCCCAACTTTCTGCTAAGACTGTTGGCGCTACTATTGGAAGTTCTGAAACTGCACCGTAGCGCGCACTGGCTGAGACATCTTCACCTGGGATTTCCAACCAGGGTACAACAACATCTGGCAACACATCTTCATAGCGACCTGTTCAACCTGCCTGAACAGCAAAAATCACTGCAACGCTCAAGCCTAGACTTAATCGGCTCTGCAGCCGAAGAACCCTCGAAACTCTATATTCAGACCCGTAATGTCGCCGCTGACATCACTGCAGGCACACTGGCTGCGATCCTGGGGTTAATCTTTTTCCACCAGTTCACCCCAGGCTCCATTTCAGCGGGATCACTCGTCGCCAAAGAGATAGCAAGAGAACAGGCGATCAATGGATTTCTATTCGGAGAAACCCTGGGAGAACTCTACTACACCCTGGTTCCAGTCACACCTTCGATAATTGTGATCATCATAAGTCTGATAGTGATCATGGTCATGATAGCCATAGTTGCTGCATTCTCCGGCCTTATCCATGATCCAGTCCAGGCAGCGACCGGGATTCACCAGCGACGTTTGAACCAGCTATTTGATGCGATTGAAGAAGCTGCAGGCACAAATTCAGGCAAAGGCTACCGTCCAAAGGATACATTTTTTGGGCGTGTCTATGACGTGATTGATTGGGTAAAAGGGGTACTCTCTTTTTAGAGAGAGCGAATTTCGACGCTTCCAAAGAGTTTAAATAACATTCCCTGAGCCCATCATTCCGGCGAACGCCCGCCACACTCGGGAATAAATTCCAGATCAATGTGTGGCCCTTTCACACACCGTGTCCAGCTGAAACAAAACAATCTCCTGAGCTGATTAACAGACAACATAGTTCTACAGACTTAACTGGTAATTTGGAATCTACCTGGCATTTTTGAGACATCGATAAGCGGATGGTGCGGTAGGGCCGCACCCAGGCGAATTTATCTCGGGACTCATCACGATTCTGTTTCGCTCGCCCCGGCAAGTCACTTTCTTCGTTGAATGCAGCAACCAGTAGCCTGAATGAAGTGCAACGGAATCCGGGAGAGCAGTGCACCAGTCTTCCCGGATTCCGCTTCGCTTCATCCAGGCTACCTTGCTGTTCGATCTTGGTGATTTTGTAGAGGCTAAGGCCATGATAAATCGTAGGGTGCGGCCCTGCCGCACCATTAGGGTGAGAATTCTCCAATAAACCCAGATAGTTTGCTCACTACCAGTAGCGTCTATACACCGACTCGTCAGGTGGTTTTGGTTTTAGTTGGGCATGGTGGGGCATGGCCCCACCCTACAGATGAATCTATTTTGGGGAGCCAGCCGGCTACTGTTTCATCCTTCTGGACGAGTCATTACCACGCTCCGGCGTTAGAATGAATAGGGCAGCCCGTAGCCTGGATGAAGTGCAACGGAATCCGGGAGAGCAGTGCACCAATCATCCCGGATTCCGCTTCGCTTCATCCAGGCTACCTTGTCGTTCGATCTTGGTGATTTTGTTGAGGCTATGGCCATGATGAATCGTAGGGTGCGGCCCTGCCGCACCATTAGTGTGAGAATTCTCCAATAAACCCAGATAGTTTGCTCACTACCAGTAGCGTCTATACACCGACTCGTCAGGTGGTTTTGGTTTTAGTTGGGCA
>JBEVWG010000070.1:0-12842 GCA_040506705.1 Candidatus Thiodiazotropha sp. 6PLUC1 | reverse complement strand
TGGTGGGGCATGGCCCCACCCTACAGATGAGTCTATTTTTGGTGAGCCAGTTGGCTACTGTTTCATCCTTCTGGGCGAGTCCTCGTTCCTACGCTCCAGCGTTAGAATGAATAGGGCAGCCGTAGCCTGGATGAAGTGCAACGGAATCCGGGAGAGCAGTGCGCCAATCATCCCGGATTCCGCTTTGCTTCATCCAGGCTACCTTGTTGTTCGATCTTGGTGATTTTATTGAGGCTAAGGCTATGGTGAATCGTAGGGTGTGGCCCTGCCGCACCATTTGGGTAAGAGTTCTCCAATAAACCCAGATAGTTTGTTTATTAGCAGTAGCGTCTATACACCGACTCGTCAGGTGGTTTGATTTTAGTTGGGCATGGTGGGGCATGGCCCCACCCTACAGATGAATCTATTTTGGGGAGTCAGCCGGCAGCTGTTTCATCCTTCTGGGGGAGTCCTCGTTCCCACCTCCAGCGTTAGAATGAATAGGGCAGCCCGTAGCCTGGATGAAGTGCAACGGAATCCGGGAGAGCAGTGCACCAATCATTCCGGCAAACACCTCTGCGCTCGGGAATAAATACAAAATCTACAAAGAAGCTCAAGAGCACTACCTGTAAAATAATCTGTTATCAGAATCATCCTGTTTCATGACTCAAGCCCAGGCGAAATAGACTTATAATACCCCCCACTAAGGCAGCACAATGATGTTCGTATTACGAAACTCATACTCAGAAAAGATCACTACGGTTCGACCAATTCTCAAGCATTCAACGCCCTATTCCTTGACTCCGGTCAATACAACGAGAGAGGGTTAGAATCAAGCATTTGATACAATTAAACCTTAAACCGCACTAACAAATAATTATCGATAGTTTATGGGACAGAAGAGAATAGCAGTATTATATTGCGAAGCCCCAAATAGCCATCCCTATAAAGAATAACAAACCATATGTTCAGTTCAATATTTTAACCGCAAGTTGGACAGATCACTGAAACTGTCGCTAAAGATATTTCTAAGACATGCAATTTCTACTACGCTTACAATCTATCAGCGTACTACAACAAAGACACTCTATTAGATTTCACAATCCTGTCACATTACAAAAACCTCCTCTAGTAGAGAGCTATTATATATTTCAGCATTGCTGTTCATTTTGCCAGTAAGACTATAATCATAATGATCAAGATTGATCATGTGTTGCGTATCTAGATTAAGAATAAGAATAAATACAAACACCCCATCTCTTCAGATATTCGTTTCATACTTCGCATGAGATGAATATTAAATAGTTATTCACAATAATCACTTTAACTTATCAAATATTACTTGAATACTCGTACAGATAATCCTAACGTATGCGCCGGAGATATAAAAATTACGTAAGTAAAATTACATGGAGTAGCTATTTTTATGAGTAAGCAAAAACTCTCTCGTCGTCGATTCCTTCAAGCATCATTAGCAACAGGCGCTTCAGCACTTGGCGCCAATCCAGCTCACGCAGGCTTTTTCTCATCACGATCGCGTCAAACAACCCCGGCGCTCAGCTCTCTTTTCTACTATATGCAAGTGCCTGAACTATTCAGTGCCTTGCCAACGCCGCCTTCACATTCAAGAAACCTTGTTATAGGCTCTGGTTTTGGAGGTTCCATCTCTGCCTTACGTTTAGCACAAGCCGGTGAACCAGTCACCATTCTTGAGCGCGGCTTTAAGTGGCCAAAGTCAGATTGGCGCGGCATTTTTTCTAATGATGTCTTACCCGATGGAAGAGCATTTTGGTTTAAGAATAAAGTAAAAATGCTAACCGGATTAAATGCCTATATGGATCCTTTTGGTGGCGTCATGGATGCCACTGAATATGACAATATGACCGTATGGCGAGGATCATGCGTCGGCGGTGGTTCTGTTATTTTTACCGGCGTGATGATTCAGCCTGACCAAACCTACTTCGATGCCCTCTTCCAGGGAACAGTAAGTTATGCCGAACTGGATAACATCTACTACCCCCGTGTAAAACAGATGCTCAACCTCAACACCATGCCTGATGATATCTACCAGAGTAATCCATTCGGTCACTCAAGAGTCTGGGACAAACATGTCCGCCAGGCAGGCTACACCTCCACTCCGATCGACTCCATCTTCAACTGGTCAACTGTTCGTTCAGAACTTAACAACAGGGTCCGCAAGTCAGCCACTATCGGCATGAGTAATCATGGTAACAGCAATGGCGCAAAATTCGACCTCAATCAAAACTATCTGAGTATGGCTGAAGCAACAGGAAAGGCAAAAGTCTATCCTGGGCAGGAAGTACTCAGTATCGGTTGGGACGGCCAACGCTATGAAGTTGAACTCATCACCCGCAGCGTAACCGGAAAACAGCTTCAACACAGAACCATAACCTGTGATCGTCTGTTCATGGCAGCAGGTTCTATTGGAACCTCTGAACTGTTAGTAAAGGCACGTGCTCAAGGCACATTAAATAACCTTAATGAACATATTGGCGAAGGCTGGGGAACTAACGGAGACGCGATAGTGGTCCGCAGCTTCTCACCAATTGCCGGTATAACCCAAGGCACGCCAAGTGCATCCCGTATCCATGACACCAGTCATGGGATGCCAATTACTTTTGAGAATTGGTATGCCCCAGGTGTACCTGTTGATGTTGGCATTATCGGTAGTCTTGGAATGGCTTTCGATCAGACCAATCGAGGTCAATTTGCGTGGAACTCCAGATCAGAAAAAGTCGATTTGAAGTGGGCTATAGATGGTAATGCGGAAGCCCATTCCACGATGGAAACTATTAATAAAAACATTGCTTCAGCCTCAAATACAGTACCTGGCGCCTGGCCATTCATTAACAGTGTCAATGGTATGAACTGGACAGCTCACCCTTTGGGTGGCGCCGTTCTTGGTTTAGCTACAGACTGCTATGGACGGGTCAAAGGGCATCCTGGACTCTATGTAATGGATGGTGCTGGAATACCAGGCTCAACAGGATCGGTGAACCCGGCGCTCACCATATCAGCACTGGCTGAACGTAATATCGAGCAGATTATCAAAACGGGTAGTTAATATGGATGAGCAGACCACTCATTTTTAAAGCGATAAAATGAGTGGTCTTTATAAGTCACAGACTTTAGTAGTCTATATCAGCAACCACCATGATCATCCATGAAGAAGCTCTGCACTTAATTGTCAAGATCTCTGATCATTGTATCTGCCAAAGCTCCCTAGATCATCACTGGCAGCAACAAAGGAAACCTTTATTTAATTATAAGGTGTTGAGACTAACTTCACATATCAACATTTCCGAGTTATCAAATATTGAAATACCTGGGCACCACAAATCCATTTGTTGTTAATGTGATTACTCTGTTTTTACTTTGGGTAGATCTCTAAATCATAGAAGCAAAAAAAGATATCATTAGAGATGCATGCGTAGAATATAACAAGCTAGTGCTCGAATTACTTTTCTTCAGGTGATTTTATCTTTCACACAGATCGTAAAGTAATATATTTGCACAAGGACTATTTCTCACTATGGACAATTTTTTTCAATGGCTCGCAATCATTCTTGCACTCACCGGAAATGGCGAAGTTGTCAATGATACTACAGAAAATACAAACCCATCCGTAGAATCACCTCAACCACCTGTTGCTACAACGCCACCGCCAGAAGAGATACCCATAACACCCATTGCAACAACCCCGCCTAAAGAAGATGAACCTCCATCATCAGATACAGAAACTCCACCCCCTATTGAAATACCATCAGGTGAAACACGATCATTTTCAATGGGATTTACTCCTTGGCCATATGCCGCATCCGATACTGCAATAACATATACATATACGCTTGTTCACGATAGTGGTGATATTATCGCGCACCACTTAATGAGTGGCATACCCTGGGAAGAGGCATATTCAGGTCTGCAACTACCAAACAGCATCGAAGAAGATATATCATCAAAGATAAATCAGACACACTCAGGAAAAGCAATTTATTTGTCGATAGACTCGTTAAATTCCGCAAGAGATGACCTCGCATCTAACTGGGGAAAGAACGGAGAAGAACCCCGCCTGCCACCCTGGGATGAAAAAAACTTCGAAGATCCTGAAGTAGCCGAGGCATACAGCAACTTTGCTCTCAGAATGATAGAGCGCTTCCAACCGATTTATTTTAATTATGCACCTGAAGTAAGTGATCTCATTTTAAACGATCCTGACAAGTTCTCACACTTTATAATTTTTGCAGAGCGCGTTTACCAGAGTATCAAAAATATCCACCCTGACTTACCCCTAATGGCCTCAGTTGCTCTGAAAAGCCCTGACTCAAATGAAACTTCAATTATTGAGTCTAATTTTTCCAGATTATCTGATTTCGTCGATGTGGTTGGTATAAGTGTTTATCCCTATGCATTTTTCGAACACTCAAATAAGGGGGATCCGGCTAATTTACCAGAAGACTGGTTAAACCAGATATCTTCTATCGCTGGCGGCAAACCGACAGCCATAACTGAAACCGCTTGGATCGCTGAAAAACTGGTCATTCCTGGTTTTGGCTATTCTGAGCAAAGTAATGCTGACAAACAGAGTGAATACGTTTCTACTCTTTTAAAAACAGCAAATGATTTGTCAATGTCGTTTGTCATCTGGTTTACAGTTGTTGACTACGATACCCTCTGGAGTGGCATGTTAGAGCAGGATGATTTATCCAAGATCTGGAAGGATACTGGTCTGTATAACGAAGATTTGAACGCCAGACCTGCACTTGATGTTTGGAATTCATATTATTTAAGAGAGAAAGATATCTAAAATGGAGTTGTACACTTCGAATAACCCGAACACCCTTTGATGATGGTACAAGCCGGTTACGGGTCGTTTCTGGGAAAGACGCTGTAAATCCCAGGCAATGTTAAATGAGATGGTTATGCGCCTGCATCGGACCATACCGCAAATTCATTGCCACTTGGTTCAGTGAAATGAAAGCGACGACCACCAGGAAAGGTGAATATAGCTTTGATGACCTTGCCGCCAGCGTCTGTAACTTTTGTCAGTGTACCCTCTAGATTGTTGCTGTAGAAAACAAGAAGAGCCGCGCCATTGGCCGTACTGGAGCGCAAATTGGCTTTGAAGAAACCACCATTGAAATGCCACCACTCATGGGCTAGAGGACGGAACCCCGCCTTTAACATAACGCGCTTAAAAATATCTAGATTCTTTTGCTGCACTTTAGATACACTAAAGCCTATCTTCTTTAGAAAATAGTTCCAGTAGATTGTGACGTGACTACTGTAGAATGGGCTAGGCCCCATATCTAATTTACTTCCACTTTCATCATTAATGGTAATGTCTACAGCAATACCATAAATATGCATTGATCCTGTCGTTGGATTTGCTACGTATTTTTCAAACCTTGATCCCTTCGTCTTCTCGTACATAGCACGAGAAACAGATCTCGGCGTTGCAGTGTCAAGCACCTGAAGCAAATACCCTGTGTATTCCACTTTCAAGGCACATTGTGCCTTCGTTAGCTTTACTGCAATCTCTATTCGTAAGTAAGTCTTATTCAGCGCGGTATAGAAGTTCTCTTCAAAATAGTTTTTATCACGATCTCAATTAACAAGATCAACACGAATTGATCTATCGATTGTATTAACATCGACAAGACCACTCTCTATTAACTTCTTTTCGATGTCATTTGCCAGCAATGCCCTTGGCCCGGACAGAAAAACGACTAGCAATAGTAATTTGTGTAAATAAAGCACTAAGTCCCTATTTGGTTGTAACATTAGTCTAGAAAATACTAATTGTTAACACTCTTATGATCAAAAGTTGTGTTTTTTTCCACAGTGGGCAACATGATTATTATCATTACTCATACATTTATAAAAACTCAAATCAGTACCTTTTGCATTTGAGCAATTATCATAAGTAACTCGTTTTTCAATCTTCGTCAATTCACTTTTTGTTTTTTCGTATTCTGTTTCACTTAAGCGACCTCCTTTATAATTTTTTTCGCCAACGGAAAGCATCGTATCGATGCCATCTTTAGCGTTGAATACTGCCTTTTTGCAGTCCAATTTGTTGACGTCGTTACTTCCAGTGTCTGTTGTTTTTAAAAATGCTGTAGCCATTTCCTTAACAGGATCCGTAAGCATATAAGAACTTTCATCACTTACTTTTGAGCAAGATGTTTTTACATTGGCATGCTTTAACTCAAGATTCGTGGAGGTATTTGAAACGATTGTTCTTTGAAACTCTTGTGATGACTCTTTTTCCTTCCCGCCAGTGATACTTTTAGTACGATTCATTACTAAAGTATTACCCTCAGTCTTCCAAGTCCCTGTATCAGTATTTGTCGTCCCAAATATATTTGTTTCCTTTTTGTATGTTTTACCCGCATCTAAAGTTAGGTTAAAGGTGAAATCCCCATACTCTGAGGTCATATTGCAATTCCAGTTACCAATAATACTTTCCTCAGCTAGACAAGCACCAGAAGAAACTATTGCTAAAATTACGGTAGATGTTATTTTTTTCATTTATTTCTCTCTTATTTTTAAATATTAGTTGATTGTTATTTAGATTGTTACCGAATGCGGATAGGGGCCGTGCGAAGCAAAGAACCAGCGACAGATATGACATATATAATTACATTTTACGCCCGTGATATTTTTTTCATTTCCTTGTTCAACGACATTAGACTTTCGTGTTTCATTTACGTTAATACTCATATACTACCTTTTTAACATGCTTAACACCATGAACACTGGAGGAGCTAACACAGAGAGTAATTCAAGTGGAACACATCTTGAAAACCACTGTTGAATTTACTCATTAAACTAACGAGACAACTCTATTTTTATCTTTATTTTTTACTCTGTTTTCTATTATTTTGTATTCTTCATTTGTAAGAACCTCTTCATTCAAAAGAAACTCTAAGTGGCGGATGTATATCGCGGTCTTTTCAGTATTAGAAAAACCTGAGCCATATTCTATTGCCTTAATCCTGGACTCTAATGCATTCACAAATTCTTCAACCTCTTTCTTAGATGGATTTGTTGGACTTATTGAGAAAATTGTATCCATTGTTCTTCTATCATTAAAAATAAGCAGGTTTACATAAGCTCCTTTGAGTTTAATCAAGGAAACAAACGTGAACGTTCCAAATATCAACATCACAACCAGTGCTTGCTTCCCTAGACCATCAATATCATCAGTTACATTCAGGATATACCAAGATATTATTGTCACCAGTAATGATATTGTAAATATTAATACAGCGACAAGCTTAAAACGCCTGAACTCAGATGGGCGAGGTGCAAGCTGTTCTAGTGACAACGAAAAAGATGTAGTGTTAGATAAGCTAGCACTTACTACAAATAGCTCTCTATCTTCAGTAATACTCAAAGTTGTTTTTTTTAAACGGGAAGATTTTTTGTTCTAATTTAAGCATTGGATATGAAACCTATTTATATTTTCAAACGCTGCCTTCAGCGGAGCAGGCGTATTAGCGACTGCGACCGATGGAAGGCCTTGTTAAGTACGTGATGGACATCGAACATGAGTTGACCACCCTTCCTTCGATAAGAACTTGATTGTATTTTCGTCAACTACCTCATATTTGCTATCGCCATGAATTGTTGTATTTGGCCTGTAAGTACCTTCAGCGAAACAGCCGCCTGGCCCACAAAACGAGAGGTAGTATTGTTCATCGTTTGCAGGGCCTATAGCCCATCCCCAGGGGTCTCTACAGCCTTCATCCTTATAAAATCCGGCCAAAGGATGTGATTCAGAACGAACAGCATTTTTTTCGATATGCCAGTTTGGTTTAGAGTTTAGGCCAAAGTACATAATGTATACCCATATTGCCCCTAGACCGCTTATAACGAGCAAAGCTAAGCCGCCAATTATTTTTAGAAGTGGTTTCATGATTTCTTTTCTAGTACTTAATGTCCGCATTTACAGCTGGATTGGCTCATAAAGAGCCATCCTACGGTTACCCGTACTTATGAGATAACTGATAAAGCGGTGGAGGAACCCATAAATCAATAGAGGAAAAACGTCCCTGATTTGTATCGGAAATTTCTTGTTGCAACCAGACTCGCCGACTAGTCGATTAAAACCGAACGCTGCTATCTCGGATGGATCAACCGATTTCTCTATTTCCATAAAGAGAAGTATCCCTGTGATTGAACTGAAACTGATTTACTACCTTTCTAGAACATTTAACGTTTCAACGCAAGGCTGTCAATCAACTCGGTCTGTGGCACTCAATTCAATTCTCTTTTTCTATGCCTATGTTTTGGTGCCTGTTAACACACTCATAAAAGCAATTACGCAACTCTACAGTTTTAACATCCGAGGAATTAAAATCTTATACAATTATGATAACTGGGCTATCTGGCTGATTATATGACTTATGCCTGCTACCGGTATGTACACTATGGAAAGGAGTTATTGATTAATTCCAGATGAAGATTAAGAGTGCCACTTCCATTCTTCACTTACTCACTGCGGCACTGCGCAAGAAACGGGTGGCATACAGATTCAAACAAGTAGAGACTTTCACTAACGCCACACATCCAAACCATTAAGCAAATATGACCCACGAATCGAATAATCAATCGATGGAGATAACTGATCCCATCTCCGGTCAGAGAAACTACACGCGCATCGCCAATGCCATTGAGTACATTCGATCCAACTCGCGTAGACAGCCCTCTCTCGCTGAGATTGCCTCAGCTGTCCATCTCAGCGAGCACCATCTGCAACGCATCTTCAGTGAATGGGTAGGTATTTCTCCGAAACGTTTCCTACAGTATCTCACCAAGGAGTACGCCAGGCAGGCCCTTATGGCATCGAAGGATCTACTCTCCGCCAGTCTGGAGAGTGGGCTCTCAGGCCCGGGAAGATTGCACGATCTGATGATCACATGTGAGGCCATGAGTCCGGGTGAGATTAAACAGCGTGGTCTAGGCCTGACCATCTCGTTTGGCAGCGCCGACTCTCCTTTCGGTGACGCTTTGATCGCGTGGACTGACCGTGGCATCTGTGCACTGAGCTTTTATGATCAGGGCGGTGCCGAGCAAAAGAGTGGCTTGGCCCATGCATGGCCTGAAGCCACACTAAACCGTAGTGACAAGGCTGCCTGTGCATTAATTAAGCAGATCTTCTACAACAAGCCTGAACCAGGAAAACTACATCTGCTGTTGAGGGGGAGCAACTTTCAGATCAAGGTTTGGGAGGCACTGCTGAACATCGGTACATCCAGACTCATCTCATACGCCACCCTTGCCCAGATGGTCGGTTCACCCAAGGCACAGAGGGCGGTCGGTAGTGCACTTGCTGAAAATCGGATTGGCTATTTAATACCTTGTCACCGGGTGATCAGAAGCAGTGGTGATAGCGGTATTTACCGGTGGGGAAGTGACAGAAAGCTGGCGATGCTGGCTTGGGAGGCGGCTAAAAAAGATAGTGATAATCCAGTGATCTGACCAGCTCAACTCCTTAAATCTCGCATCTGAGCCCGGCAGAAATTTCAGAGAAATCCTTAACCGCGAGAAACTCCCCATCCTCTCTCACCGGCTGTTTTGAGTCAGGCTTCAGGATCGCCAGTATCCACTCTATGCCATACGCTTGAGCAGACTTGAGCACTGCAGGGCTGTCATCGACAAACAGGGTGCGCTTGGGGTCAAAGGGGTGGAGGTTCTGAAATCGATTCCAGAATTCCGGATGCTCTTTTGGCAGACCCAGCTGATGGGATGAAACCACTTGGTTGAAAAATCCTGCGAGGCGGGTTTTTTCCATCTTCAGCGCCAATGTCTTCTGATGGGCGTTGGTAACCAGCACTCGCTCCTTGCCTGCACACATGAGCTGATCGAGAAAGTCGATGACATGAGGGTGCACAGAGATCAGGTGATCGACCTCCTCTTTCAGCAACACAATATCGAGCCCTAACTCTCTGCTCCAATGATCCACGCAGTACCAGTCGAGTGTCCCTTCGACGCTTTTGTATCGCCCCAGTAACTCTTCAGTCGCTTCTGCGAGGGGCATCCCTTTTGCCTCGGCATAGCGTGCGGGTACATGCTCCAGCCAAAAGTGGTTATCAAAATGGAGATCCAGCAAGGTGCCATCCATATCCAGTAATACACAATCGATCTCTTTCCAGGGAATCATGATATTGCTCTGCTGCTGTTTTGTGGCCACTATTGTCTCATACTGTTTGAAGATTCGCAGTTGCTCATCAATACACGCCTTTGAATCTGCTTTGAGGCTGATTACTGAGTAGCACCAATCTGACGGCTGTTCCACTAACGCCCAATCACCCAGAAGCAAGCATAAATGCCCCTCTCTCTTGACTGGAGAGGGTGAGCATCAAGGGTTTGATACAATTGAAGCGTAAACTGTACTACCTCATCAATCCTTGTATTGTAAATTGTTGATGTAGTTGATGAATATCCCCCTCTCCCGTGTATAGACCGGAGTCAAGGGTAACGGGTGTTCGGAGACATGGGTAACACATTTAAAGTTCATCGATGCGGGTTCCTCAAGTCTATTTCAGCGACCTGTATCTGGCAGAAATTGACTGAGAATCCCCCCCTCTCCCCCACCCCCTCTCCCGCAAGGGGAGAGGGGAGTTGTAATCGATGTCCTGGTTGTTCGCTGTGAATGACGCCCCGGTTGCACACTGCCCCCCTCCTGTTGGAGAGGCAGAGGTTTTGTGACTATTCTGATCTTCATTCTCTGCTGCGTTACGCACTTTCGTCTCTCAAATCTCTATCAGCAAGTGAAACCAACGACAATTAACTCGTTGTCACAATAATCATCGAAATGATTGGAGAAACAGTGCACCAATCTGATAATTGATGGATCTATTGAAGACATACCCAGGCATGACAGATTAGAATCACGCTTACTCTGAGCACGTCGCTCACCTCTAAATCATTTGAAACCACTATCAACAGAAGAAAGCGTGACCAAGCCTAAAATAGTCTCACAAAAATTGATTGCTGAAACACGGATATTCCGAGTCGAACAGCTTGGACTGGAGTTCAGCAATGGAGAAAAACGAACCTATGAGCGCCTTCTCGGCGGCGAGAGAGGTTCTGTTCTGGTAATCCCGATGCTGGATGATGAAACTGTGTTGATGATTCGGGAGTATTCCGCAGGCAGTCAGGACTACCAACTCGCCCTCCCCAAAGGAAGAATGGAAGAGGGAGAAGACCCACTGCAGGCTGCCAACCGGGAGTTGCGTGAGGAGGTTGGCTATGCTGCAAGACAGCTTAGAGTGCTGAAAACGTTCACTATTGCACCTGCCTACATCCAGCATCACACCTATGCTATCCTTGCCCAGGATCTCTATCCTGACAAGTTGACAGGTGATGAGCCAGAACCCATCGAAGTAGTTCCCTGGAAACTTTCGGACTGGGAAAATTTAATCTCACAGCCAGATTTAACGGAGGCACGCTCCATCGCAGCGCTTTGCCTGGCAAGGAATGTTTTGTTATGACTTTACCACTCCCACTCGATCAACTCCTGGATCTGATTCAACAAGCAGGCGAGGCGATCCTGCAGATCTACGATACCGAGTTCGAGATCGAAACCAAAGAGGATAACTCCCCGCTCACAGCAGCCGATCTGGCCGCACACAATTTGATTGTCTCCAATCTGGAAAAACTTACGCCAGAGATCCCGGTACTCTCTGAAGAGTCGGCGAAAATCGCCTATGACACTAGAAAGAGTTGGAACCGCTACTGGCTTATTGATCCATTGGATGGCACCCGTGAGTTCGTTAAAAGAAATGGAGAATTCACTGTCAATATCGCTTTGATTGAGGATGGCAGAGCTGTGTTTGGTGCCGTCTATGCCCCAGTTATGAAAACCCTCTACTACGGCATTCCGGGCAAGGCTGCGAGCAAACAGATAGGCAATGAGCCTCCACAGCCAATACGTGTGGCATCAGAGCGTCGACAACCGACCCTGGTTGCTGGCAGCCGTTCCCATGCCGGTGATTCACTTAAAAGATTTTTGGACAAGCTGGGTGATCATCAACTGGTCAGTATGGGAAGTTCTCTCAAACTCTGCCTGGTTGCAGAAGGCAAAGCCGACATCTACCCACGTCTAGGCCCTACTTCAGAGTGGGATACGGCAGCAGCACAGGCAGTGGTCGAGGCAGCCGGGGGGCAGGTAACAACCCTGGATATGGCACCGCTCAAGTACAACACCAAGGACTCATTGCTGAATCCCTACTTTCTGGTATTTGGTGATGCCTCTGTCGACTGGTCTGAGTATCTGGATTAAGCCTTCCAGAACTGGTGGCTTACAGCCACCATGTGGCCGATACATGAGCTGATCAAAGCCCCCTTAAGCAAGACAATAGATTCACAGAATCATTTTGATGTAGTCCATGCTCTCCGACATTAATTTACGCAACTGCGTTGAGGGTATTGCATCACATCTGTTTTAAGGGTGAAAACACTGAAGTGATTCAGAAACAGAAGAGACCACGACTATGGTTAAATCACCAGGTTACTGGAAATCTGCTCTGTAGGGTGCGGCCCTGCCGCACCACGCCCAACTAAACGAAAACCACCTGACGAGCCGGGTAACAGAGAGTTTGCTTCTACCGACTCTGAGACTATCTAGGGAACTCTCTGGAATTTCTGTAGCATTCAACCCCTGATGGTGCGGCAGGGCCGCACCCTACGATTCATCATGGCCATAGCCTCAACAAGATCGAACAGCAACGTAGCCTGGATGAAGTGAAACGGAATCCGGGATGATTGGTGCACTGCTCTCCCGGATTCCGCTTCGCTTCATCCAGGCTACGGGCTGCCCTATTCATTCT
>JBEVWG010000078.1:0-31847 GCA_040506705.1 Candidatus Thiodiazotropha sp. 6PLUC1 | reverse complement strand
ACCTGAATGGCCGGTTGGCCTTCTGGATTGTAGTATTTGGCATTTTATAAACACTCATACATCGAAATAGATCATCCGTCGGTTTTTTCCATTTCTTCCCGAGCTGTAGGGTGGGGCCATGCCCCACCATATAAGGTGGGAAATAGTGATAAGTTGCAGAGATATTCGTTCAGGATCCAGAGTGATCATCGACTATTTGTCTACTTCTCAGCCCTTTTGGTGGGGCATGGCCCCACCCTACGGGGAAATTACTTTCATCCGCTTTATAAGAAACTGGCATCAACCTGAATGGTGAATGGCCCGGTTGGCCTTAAGTTGATCTGGCATCTGGGGATGCCAAGCACCACGCTCTCCACATCACATTGTCCTGCTCCCCATCCTCCGAAGCTATTACCGGCGCCCGGTGCCGCTTCAAGAAAGAGAGGCAGTGCCTCCAGATTATTCAATACGGTATCTGGTGCTGTAAACGATCCTGAGCATAGACCTGAAGCGCATGCAATTGGACTACCAGCTATTGGTTCAGCAAATGCAGAGGTGACAATACCTGCAGCACCTGAGACGTTTACATTGATATTAAATGTGGTTAGAGCTGAATAGTTGGCGACACAGACTTTTCCGCCATCCATAAGAATAGAGGTCTGATTTGGATCAACAGCATCTGGTGTACCACAATCAGTGCCCCCTGCAGGCCATCCGGCAAAGTAGTCTCCACTGGCAGTATGATGTGTCAGTACTACAGTGGTACTGTCTGCGACATTCGCATTGCAGGTGCCGGGACAGTTGATGATCTGATTCATTCCGGCATCGACACCAGTGACATAGCTGCCATTGATGTTGTTGTTCATAATCACTGTGAGTGAATGGGGGCCTGCAATGTTAGGAATAAAGACAGCTCTGCAACTGATATCTGCTGAAGGAATGGTAACTTGACCATTGGTACATCCGTTACCTTCCCAAGTATAAAACTGATAGCCTGGGTCAGCATTTGGAGTGAGTGTGATGAGGCTGCCTGAGGTGTAGTCTTCGGTACAGTCTCCAGGGCAGGCGATGCCTGCTGGCGCGCTGTTTACCGTGCCGCCTACATCAGCTGTACGCACGCCATTCTCTTCTCTGACTACAGAGAGATTGAGGCGATAGGTGTTAGTATTTACCGGTGGAGGTGAGTAGCTGATGACACAGGTTTTTGGCCCATCCATGATCACTGTCGATTCATTCCGATTGTTCTGGGTCGGTATGCCGCACTCTCTCCCTCCACTAGCCCAACCACTGAAGTAGTCGCCAGCAGCGGTGTGATGTGTCAGTACCACTGAACTGTTATCTGCGATATCTGCGTTACAGGTTCCCGGGCAGTTGATAACCTCATTCATTGCTTCATCGACACCAGTGACATAACTGCCATTGTTGTTGGAGATGATGATCCTGAGTTGTTGGGTCTGTTGCGCATCGGGTATAAATATAGAGCGACAGGCGACATCAGCGGTGGGGATGGTAACCGCGCCATCAAAACAGGCGCTGCCTTCCCAAGCGTAGAATCGGTATCCCGGATCGGGGTTTGGTGTCAGTGTGACCAGGGCGCCAACTTCATAGGTTTGAGTGCAATCGCCTGGACATACGATACCTGCTGGACTACTGGTCACCGATCCACCTGTGTTCGGTGTGCGTACACCACTATCGTCGAGCTCTACATAGACCATCAGGTCTTGTGAATCTGTAGGCGGCGTTGGCGGGTCTTTGGTAAATTCTGCAATACAATATTCATCAGCTGTGGATAGGATGACAATGCCATTTTCACAGTTGCCTATACCAACCTGAGAGTCGTTGAATCTAAACCAACCGGAGAAACTATACCCTTCGTCAGGTATTGCAGTCAGGCGAATCTCTGTCTCACCGTTGAGTTTGTCATGGGGTTCGCTAAAGCAGCTATCCGGACAATCGATACCTGCGGGTTGACTGGTGACACGTCCACCTATATCGGAGGTTCGTTCTCCATCTTCGACACCGACAACTTCCACCTGTAGATAGTTGAGTTCATTTGAACCTGTCCGTTCAAATACCACTTTACAATGTTTTGTGTTGTCCATGTTGATCAGAGTGTCCGGGGTTTGCGCAGAGCAATCCCAGCGCCACTCCAATAGAGATGAGCCTGGTTTTGGCGTGGCAGTAAGGGTGACATTGGAGCCAACCGGCAGGCTTTGCCAGCAGATTTGTCCTGTGCATCGCAAGCCTGGCACGCTGCTTTCCACAACACCATTGCCAGTGCCCGATTTGTATATGATCAAACGGTGACCTGCTGTCCCGGAACAGGTAGTGTCATCCCCCAGGTTGAGCACAGGGGTTGGCCAGGCCCAGTTAGCGCCGGTTCCATCGCCTCTGCTGCCACCCGTGTTATTTCCCCAGGCAAGCATACGACCAACTGATGGATAGTCTGCAACACCACAGCTATCGTCAGCCTCTACCGCCATGGCTGTGTTACCGCCAGCGCGAATGGCGATTACGTTATTGGTGGCGTTAACCGGGCGAGGGACTGCAGTTTGGCCTCCAGGCAGTCCGGTCATCTGGCCGAAACTGTTATCTCCCCAGACCCAGGCTGTCCCGTCGCCTTTGCGGGCAACGACGAAATGTTTCCCGGTTGCTACCTCAACCACACTATCGATCTGTTGATTCAGTACGACCGGACAATCTCTATAGATTGGGCAGGAGTATGGATTCAAATCCTGCTCAATATAACCAAGCTCACCATATTGGCTATTACCGAAACCATAGATTTGACCCTCTTCGCTCAGGGCAATCACAAAGTCACCACCTCTGTAGATGCTGGCTATTGGCGGTAGCCCACCAATCTCTTCAAGTAGTCGATAACTCAGTACGTCCTGATCCAGAGTGTCGAAAGGCACTTCATTGAACCCACCAGTGATATGGGTCTGGGCTTTATAAAAGCCAACAGTGCCATCCTGGTGTAATCCAAACAGGTATTTTTCATCTTCCCAATGAGTAACCAATCCTCCAATCCTGACTCGCTCCATGCCGACGATTTGACGGTTATGGTGTACTTCCCACAGTTCGCCATTGGCCAACCATGCCCAGGGCCAGGTATAGGGGCTGTCGTTGAAACGGCAGAATAGCGAAACAATGTTGCTGAGTTGGTTTTTCTGTTCCAGTTGTCGAAAATCGAAAGCGTTATAGTTTTCTGTAACAATGGGAGAACTGAAAACCCAGACACTGCCATCCCGATCCAGGGCATATCCCAGTGTTCCCGAGCAGAGACCAAAATCTTCAATACTGTCCAGGCCAGGTAGTGGGCTGGGAAACATATGGGCAGGCCCTTTGTTGAGGTCTTTATTGCTGTTTTCAGCCAGTTCTGTTGGATCATAGTCAAAGTACTCTTCACCCCACGACCAGAGCTGGCCAGTGGTATCCAGAGCAAGCGACCAGGGGGTATCGGAATGTGGGGCAGGTGCTACCTCGAAATCAACGACTGGGGGTGCGTTAATTGGTGCGGCATCAAAAAGCGTTACAGGCAGGTGACCTTGCAGATGCCTTTCTAAAACCGGTTCGCTGCTACCCGCTTGATCCTCGTCGTCGATGAGCAGTGCAGCACGTACTCTTCCTGTCCTGCCTATTAGTTCATTAGTGGCTGTGGCTGGAGCAGTGACTGTTCTAAGTTCACACAGAGGATCATTGTCGACGCAGGGGAGTGCTCCGCTTAGGGTAAAGCCCGCTTCACTGAGTTGGGCGTAGCGCAATGCAAATGACTGATTACTCTCTTTACTCCAACGAAACTCGACCTGTTCACTCTCTCCTGGTCTGAGCACCAGTGAGGCAGGCACCGTGCCCAATGTGGGTAGAGTCAACGGAGTTGAATCTTCACCACCACAACCTGTGAGTAGTATTGACAGACAGAAGAGTGTTGCCAAAAAGCGTTCTATATTCATAGGCCATAGTCCTTGAGAGCTGGTCGTATCCGGGCAGGATTGATCCGGCAGCTTAGGGAGCTGATTGGTGGCTGAACTCCCCATCAGGCTGAATCACAAGCCCTTCTCTGATATTGTTTCTTATGGCTGGCAGTGTACGAAGAGTGACCTCACAGGTAGCTCACATCCGGGGTCCGTTAACCCTGTGAATATTACCGTTGGTCGGTTGAGGTATCTGTGATATGGGGAGAGAGGAAGAGAGTTACACCAGAATGATTAAGCCGTCATCTCTTTAACCAGTGTCAGGATGGCATTACCAGGTGCAATACCCAGTTCCTGATCAAAGATACGACTGCAGCGCTGATAGATCCGCATGGCTTCGCCTGAACGTCCCTGGTCGAGGTGGTAACGAATGAGCTGTTCATATATTGGCTCGGACATAGGGTCGATTTGTAAAGTGTGCTCCCAGAGTTCGACTGCCAATTTGGTTTGTTCATGAGATAGCAGTGCATCAGAAATTTTTAGGGCGAGATGTAGAAAACTGCTATGCAAAGACTCTCTCGGTGCCAGGAGCCAGCCACTCTCATCACCAGCAAATAACCGACCTCTATACCATCGCATCAGATGGTTCATGGCTGTGATGGGATCACTGTCGGTGAGTTTGACTGTTTTCAATGCGTGCGTGGCCCAGGTATCCAGCCAGACATATTGAGGATTGAGGGAGACTCGGCCAGCGTTGACTTCAATGGCTTCAGCCCCTAACAGTTTACGTAAGCGATGCAGCAGGTTATCTAGTGCATGACTCGATTTGTCAGCATCCGTGTCGGGCCAGAGATAGTCGATAAGCTGCCACTTAGCAACATCTCTGCCCCCTTCGGCGATGAGGGCGCTGAGCAACTCGACGGGTCTTTTGTGTTTGCCAAGACTCAAATCCAGCACGGTACCATTTTGTATTATCTCAAAGTGGCCTAGGGCGCGAATGCGTAATGGCCAGGGCCAGTTGTCGTCCAGAGGGGAGAGTTTTTCAGGGTGTAATTGCCAGCGACTGACCAGTTTCTGTATATAGCTCGACCACATATCTTTTTTTGCCGCGAACAGAGCGAGATCAGCCACCACAAAGTGGATAAATCCCTGGTAGGCGTAAATGCCCTCTTGTTCTGCCAGGGTAAATGCGGTTTGCAGATATGTAGTGCAAGAATCAATGTCGCTCTCGGTTAAAGAGAGCCAGGCACGACTGATGTCATGCATGACCAATAGCATGTGACTTCCGCTTTCGTTACAAAGATGTTTCAGTTCCTGCAGCTCCTCTTGGGCGGCAGGGATATTACCAATTGCTGCGAATAGCTGTGCGCGTAGATTGGTATTCAGTGCCACACCAAAATCAAAAGCCAGATCTGCACTGAGCAGCTTAGACTCTTCACTCTGTGCCAATGCTTGTGCAGTATCTCCACTCAATGCTGCAAGCCAGGCGGACATGAAGTCGTGATGGGCAATATCCATTCGGTGACCAGGTCGAATCAGCTCATGAAACTCCTTCAGCCCTTGTTGGGCCTGCTGGTTGCGTCCCGCCATGATGTCACAATAGACACGATAGGCTCGGGGGTTACTGCGGAAGGCACCCCCGGCGGCACTTTGTGATAACAGAATTGCACCATCCAGGGTCTCTTCGGCTGTCTCCTGGCCAGCAATAAGTTGATGCAGACCAACCATCGAACAGGCTAACAGACGTAGTGGTGTTGGCAGTGCCGGGTTGTCGAGTGCGGGGAGCAGGTGTTTTGCCTGGGCATGAAGACGAGCAATCTGCCCGGTACTGGCGTAGTGGAAGGTGAGATAGGAGAACATTGCCAAACGTGGCGTCTTCAATGGCATCATACGGGCACAAAACTCACTGAAACGAATCAGGGTGCGTAAACGGGGATGCTTTGGTGCAATCAGTGTCATGATCACACCAGCAAAGGTGGCAGTTTTGGCCCGCATGGGGAAATCAGGACAGCGTGGGTGTCGACGCCGAAGCTCGTCATACTCCGCGAGCCACTGTTTAAGTGGATGGAGGTCATCGAAGACCAAGGCCATCGATTCGGAGATTGCCAGCCAGGATGAATATTGACCCAAAACATCTTCGCAATCACGAAACTGGTTGAATGCAGTCTCGAGTAGCGGCCAAGCCTGATGGGGTTGATCGAAACGTTGGCAACTGCCAAGCCAATAGCATAACCAGGGGTCACTACTACGAACATTCTCAGGCAGCATCTCTATCCAATGTTTAAGCACCTGGGTGCTGCCATCCAGTAGCATTGTTTCCGCACGTTGTTTAATCAGCTTGTGCAGTTCAGGCCACTCTTCAGCACTGATATAGCACTCGCCTGCATCATAAAAACGGTTCTCCTTTGTTAAGGTTTTAGCTATGGCAATGGTGCTGTCACTCCTGTTCAACTCAGGCATCTCATGCCATTTCCGGGTAAAGGTTTTCAGCAGCAATGGATGGAGTCGATAGATTCTGGTGCTATTTCCTGTCGTCTCTACAAGTGGTAGTTCTGCCAACAGTTGATGGCTGCGTTTAGCATCGGCACTGTTCATCGATGAGGTGATCAGGGCGGGTGTTATTTCCGGGAGTAAACTGAGTTGAAGTGCCAGCTTTTGATCTCTGGTATTGAGTGTTTGCCAGAGGAGGTGGCCAGGGTTTAGCTTGCTGCCACTACTCTCAGTAGGTGGATAGGCATGGATTGTGGCAGCAAGGGGACCAATCCACCCTTCGCTGAGCCGATGAAGGGATGCAGCAGATTTGCTGTTGCTGGGCTTATTCCTGAGATGCCCGGCTATCTCTCCACACTCTACCTGGGTCAAACGCAGATCCTCTGGATTTATACAGCAGATCTCATTGTTTGCTTGAAGATATTCCGGGAGGGTGGATTGGCTGATGTGAAACGTCAATCCAGAGGATTTGCGTTGAACTGAAAAATCATACAAGGCCTCGATATGTGTTTTGTTATCACTCAATAGCTCGATATTGTCCCAGACAAAGGAGGCGTTTTCGGCAAGCTGAGATGCTATTGAAGAGAGCAACTCCTTGAGTGAGAGCAGAGGATCATCGAATGGTGCTGGCTTGGGGTATTTGCCCAGTAGAGGGGAGAAAGCCGTGTGGAGCCGCTGAAAAAAAAGTGCAGCATCTCTATCTCTATGTTCAAGACGAAACCAATAAACCGGGATGTCAGGTTGGTTGTTCAGGTGTTGGGCTACAGAGGATGTTTTTCCTGAACCGCTTGGTCCATTCACCCAAAACATTTGATGCTTTTTCTGAAGGTTGATCCACTGTTGGCTTAAGCGAGGGATCGGGACAAGATGATCTGTTGTCGGCGGTGATGTGGATAGAATATGAATCGATTTCATAACCCGCTATTCCCAAGAAAGCCAGGTCTTCCATGATGATGTAGTCCCTTCTGGCCACGAAATGTGGTTTTGTTTGAGGAACTTTACTGATTGGGAAGAGTATAAGCAAATTCGCTGAGGCCTTCTGAAATCAGTTTACTGTTCGAACTGTGGCTCAATGTTTTAACCATGAATAAACACTTATGTCATAAGCTATGATACTCATTTGTCGGTTTCCTTTTGTAAGTGGATGGTGTTTGAATGATTGGAGTGATTCAATCTAAACTGGCGCTATAGCATAAGATGCAACTATTCGAATATTGTGAATTAGATGAAAGCTAAAATTAAACACCAGGATCTTGAGAACGAGTTTTATACTGATGAGCTGTGTCATATTATTGAGGTGTCTAACTCTAATGATGATCCCGGTCTATCGATCGCAAGAGCGAGAGTGGAAGCGGGTGTAACTACCCGTTGGCACCGGCTTAAGGAAACGATTGAGCGCTATCTCATTGTCTCAGGTCGTGGGCGTGTGGAGATAGATGATCAAAAGCCTGTCGAAGTGGGTGCCGGTGATGTGGTAATTATTCCGCCAATGTGCCGTCAGCGTATTACCAATTATGGAACAGATGATCTGGTTTTTTATGCTATCTGTTCACCTCGTTTCTTGAGTGTGAATTATCTGGATAGTGACTCTGCTTAGCGTTGGTTATAAAAATGTGACGTACATGGTGACGCCATGCCTCACCAATAGGTAGTCGAGAAGTTGTAACTTTAAAATCGCGTCATAATGGAATAAGAGAAGGGGACAGTGAAAACGTTGTAGTTAACTCTTGTATGAAGGTAACTGATTGATGTTGGATATTGAACGTGACATTACGCTTTTGGAAAGCATCTTAAATGATTGGAAAAATGTGATCGGTCCTGACTATTTGGGTTACAGAAATCATGTTTATCGAATGGTGAATTTCTCTCTTGCGCTAAAGCCATGCAGTGATGAGGAGCGGGAGAAGATCGTCATTGCGGGTGCTTTCCACGATATCGGTATTTGGATAGATGATACGGTTGACTATATTCCGCCTTCCTTGCCACCTGCAATGAAATATCTGGAAGAGAAGGGACTTGAGTCCTGGTCGGAAGAGATTCGATTGATGATCGAAGAGCACCATAAAATTCGTGAATTTAAAGATGACGCATCTCCTCTGGTGGAGCTTTTCAGGAGAGGGGATCTGGTCGATTTTTCATTGGGTTTGTTTAAGTTTGGTCTTCAAAAAACATACATCGATCAGGTGAAAGCTGCGTTTCCAAACGAGGGGTTTCACAGGAGTCTGTTGAAGAGGGCTGGTAAGTGGTTGCTGAAGCATCCATTGCGACCGCTTCCGATGATGAAGTGGTAATTTAATCTGCTGGTGTAATCAACTACTCTCCGCGGTGCGGGCATCTGGATCAAAGGTGTGATTGAAGCTTATCGATTTACAGCCCAGATGGTGGGGCATGGCCCCACCCTACAATAATCGATTGGTAGGGTGGGGCCATGCCTGTTCGGGATTGGTAGGGTGGGGCCATGCCCCACCATAAGCCAGGACAGGGCGTAGGGTGCCGGCCCTGCTGCACCATTGAGATAGAGATGATATCTGGAGTAAGGATCTCTTAGTAAGGATCAGGTATTACCTTACGCTTCTTAAACCGTCGGTGAATCCAAAGATACTGTTCCGGGGCATAGGCAACTGCTTTTTCAATCAGCCCATTTATGCGTGTTGCGTCATACTGAATATCCTCGGAGGGAAAATCCTCAAGGGGAGAGTGGATCACCAGTTTATAACCGCTGCCATCCGCTTTGCGGTAGCCTGAGAAGAGTATCGTCTGAGCACCACTGATCTTTGCCAGGCGAGAGGTTGCGGTGTTGGTGCCGGCAGGTTCGCCGAAGAAGGGGGCTAGGGTGCTGTTCTGTCCCTTGAAGCTCTGATCCGGTGCGTACCAGACAGGCAGGTTCTTTTTTAGCGTGCGTATTACCTGACGGATTTCGTTTCTCGGGATGGCCGCTTCGAAACGCTCACGCCGGTTGCGATTGAAGGCCCATTCGATGACCGGATTTTCATGGGGGCGGTACATCACAGCGAAGGGTTGAAACAGACTCAGCAGACGACCGGTAACCTCAAGGTCGGTGAAGTGGGCGCTGAGCAGGATGATTCCTTTGCCCCGTGCAAGGCTCTGTTGCAGATGTTCTAATCCTTCGATCTCGACCAGGGGTTTCAACTTGCTCTCTTTGGCCCACCAGGCAAAGCCGATCATCAACATGCCGATGCCGAGAGATTCGAAGTGTTGGCGGAGAATGGTCTGCCTCTCCTGCTGAGTCTTGTCTGAAAAGCAGATCCCCAGATTGACCGCGGCAATGTGTTTGCGTTTAGGCGAGAGGTGGTAGATCAACCGTCCTATGGCGCGGCCAATGGAGAGTGTCATGGAGTAGGAGAGGAGTTGGCTGGTGAGCCAAAGCAGGCCTAAACCGAGCCATGCAGGCCAGTTATAGGGTGAATAGAGTGAGTGTTTACGCTTTTTTGCCATGCTCTGTTCTGGAATTCAGCTTGTTACTACCTGTCGCCCCCCCTAAACTAGGGCGTTTGTCGCAATATATGTTAACGGTTTGATGCAATTTCAGCTTCCTGACTTCAGTAAGGCGCGTGTTCTGGTAGTGGGCGATCTGATGCTTGATCGCTACTGGCAGGGTGCTGCCGCCAAAATCTCCCCCGAAGCCCCGGTTCCCGTGGTTCATGTGCATGATACCGAAGAACGCCCGGGGGGTGGGGCAAATGTTGCCTTGAATATGACCAGTCTCGGTGTGGAGGTTGGTTTATGCGGGCTGATTGGTGAAGACGAAGCGGGTAGCCGCTTGATCACTGAGCTGACCAATGCGGGGGTTCAGTGTCTGCTGCAGAGAGAGGTTGGGGTACCGACCATAACCAAGCTGCGGGTCATCAGTCAGCATCAGCAGTTGTTGCGTTTGGATTTTGAGCAGCCCATGTGGCAAGTAGACCTGACCGAGCTGGAAGGGCTGTACGAACAGCAGCTGGGCGACTGCGACCTTGTGATTCTGTCTGATTATGCCAAGGGTACCTTGCAGCAGCCACAGCGTCTGATTGCCGCAGCGAGGGCGCAGGGTGTGCCGGTATTGGTAGATCCGAAAGGGAGTGATTTCGAAAAATATCGTGATGCGACACTACTGACCCCGAACCTGAAGGAGTTCGAGGCGGTGGTTGGCCATTGCGAAACCGATCAGGTTCTTAATGAGCGGGGCATGGCGTTACGGGAGAAACTGAACCTGCAATCGCTGATGATCACCCTGAGTGAGCGGGGATTGTTGTTGATTCAGAAAGATGTGCCGCCCCTGCATCTGCCCACAAGGGCAAGGGAAGTGTTTGACGTCACAGGTGCCGGGGATACTGTGATCGGTGTATTGGGTGCCGGAATGGCTGCAGGTATGCCGATTCAGGATGCGGCTGGGTTGGCCAATGTTGCTGCCGGTCTGATGGTCGGAAAGCTGGGTGCCGGCAGTGTCAGCCTGGAAGAGCTCAAAGGGGCACTGATCAGTCAGGGTGATTTCGATTTTCATACCATTCTGAGCCGGGAAACCCTGGCTGAGGCGACCAGGGTGGCGCGCCAGCAGGGTGAGCGGATCGTGATGACTAACGGTTGTTTCGATATTCTGCATGAGGGGCATGTGCGTTATCTTCAACAGGCCAAACAGTTGGGCGATCGTCTGGTTGTGGCTGTCAATGAGGATGATTCTGTGCGTCGTCTGAAAGGAGCTGGGCGGCCGATCAATACGGTCGAGCAGCGAATGGCGGTACTGGCTGGTCTGGCTTCGGTGGACTGGGTGGTGCCATTCGGTGAGGATACCCCCGAGTCATTGATCTGTGAGATCAAACCAGACCTGCTGGTGAAGGGAGGTGACTATAAACCGGAAGAGATCGCTGGTTACGACTGTGTAGTGAAAAACGGTGGTGCGGTTCAAGTGCTCGATTTTCTGCCCGGTGTGTCGACCAGCCGTATCGTGGAGGCGATGCGCGATGTCGAATGATAAAGGTGGGGTGGATGGGCCCGGTATGTCAGGTCGTGAGCTCTATCTGCGTCTGTTGCAACGGGTAAAACCCTACTGGAGACAGTTTGGTGGGGCGCTTGGGGCGATGGTACTGCTGGCATTGACTGAGCCGGCGATTCCAATCCTGATGAAACCGATGTTGGATGGTAGCTTTGTTGCGAAAGATCCTGACTATGTTTTCTGGTCTCCGATACTATTGGTCCTGCTGTTTACTGTGCGTGGGTTGATGAACTTCGTCACCAATGTGGCTTTTGAATGGGTCGCAGGAAAAGTGGTTCTCGATCTTCGCAGGATGATGATCGAGCGCATACTCACCATGGGAACGACCTATTTCGATGCCAACGCCACCGGAACCCTGATCTCCAAGGTGACCTATAACGTCAACCAGGTGACGATGGCGGCGACCAAAGTGTTAACCACGCTGGTCAAAGATACCATCGTGGTGATTGGTCTGATGGCCTACATGCTCTATCTGAACTGGATGCTGACGATGGTGATCTTTCTGGCCTTGCCGCTGATCGTGGTCACTGTTCGTCTATTGGCGGTGCGCTTGCGTCGGGTTAATCGTTCTCTGCAGACGACCATGGGGGTAATGACCCAGGTGCTCGAGGAGTCGGTGCGCGGCCATAAGGTCATTAAGATCTTCGAAGGGCGTCCCTACGAACAGAAGCGTTTTCTGGAACGGGCCAATTGGGTTCGTCGTTACAACATGAAGAGCAAGGTTGCAGGCTCCGCCCATATGCCGCTGGTGGAGATTGTAGGCGCAACCATGATTGCATCACTGGTCTATGTGAGTACCCATGATACCTTTCTGGGTGAATTGACTATTGGCGGATTTGTCTCATTGATGGCTGCTATCGGCCTGCTGTTCTCACCACTCAAGCGGCTTACCGGTATCAACCAGCCACTGCAAAAGGGGCTTGCGGCAGCTGAGTCAGTATTCGGTCTGATCGATGAACCTGCAGAGGTCGACACCGGTAGTAAGCCATTGCAGCGTGCAGAGGGACGGGTAACTTTCGAGTCGATTTCGTTTCGTTATCCCAATATGGAAAAGGATGCGCTGAAGCCGATCAGTTTTGATATCGAACCGGGTACTACAGTGGCCTTGGTGGGGCACTCCGGTGGCGGTAAGACCACGATTGCGAACCTGATTCCCCGATTCTATAACCCAACAGGCGGACGTATTCTGATTGATGGGATAGATGCCCAGGAGCTTAGCCTGCTCGGCCTGCGTCGACAGCTCTCCTATGTTGGGCAGGAGTCGGTTCTTTTTGACGATACCGTAGCGGCAAATATCGCCTATGGCGCAACGGGCGAGCCGACCAGGGAAGAGATTATCGAAGCGGCAAAAAGTGCTCATGCTCTGGAGTTTATCGAGCGGCTTCCTGACGGTTTCGAGACCCGCATCGGAGAGGATGGGGTCAGACTTTCCGGTGGTCAGCGTCAACGTCTGGCGATTGCCAGAGCATTGATCAAAGATGCACCGATTCTGCTACTGGATGAGGCCACATCAGCGTTGGATACCGAGTCGGAACGCCATGTACAAGCCGCACTTCAGGCACTGACCCATGAACGCACTACCCTGGTGATCGCCCACCGGCTCTCCACTATTCAGCATGCGGACAGGATTCTTGTGGTGCACGACGGTGAGCTTATAGAGCAGGGAAAACATCAACAGCTGATCGATCAGAAGGGCGCCTACTATCAGCTCTGTCGCCATCAATTCAGTGAGCAGTTTGAGGATAAGGATTAGTCCAATCAACTGCCATGCGATATATCTATACCCTACTGTTGCTGCTGCTAGCGCCACTCTATCCATTGCGTCTTTTCTGGCGGGCCCGCAAAGCCCCAGCCTATAGGGAGCGATGGCTGGAGCGTTTCGGACTCTTTGACCTGCCAGAGCGGCAGGAGGGTATCTGGATACATGCCGTTTCAGTAGGTGAGGTGCAGGCGATCGCCCCCCTGGTTGGTCGATTGCTGGATCAGTATCCATCGCATCCGTTGCTGATCACCACCACCACGCCGACAGGGGCTGATCGTGTCAAGGCGCTGTTTGGTGCAGAGGTGGAGCATCGTTATGCGCCTGTTGATCTGCCCTGGGTTGTGCTGCGTTATCTTCAAGCCTTTCGGCCACAGCTGTTGATTCTGGTTGAGACAGAGATCTGGCCTAATCTGATCTACTACGCCAAGCGGGAAGGTGTGCCGACCCTGTTGGCCAATGCCCGCATGTCAGTACGCTCTGCTCGGGGCTATCACAAGCTGGCGGGTCTGACGCGTCAGGCATTGCGTAACCTGACCATGATTGCACCTCATGCAGAAGCTGACGCAGAACGGTTTCATACCCTGGGTGCAAGACCCGAGCAGCTGGAAGTTATCGGCAGTATCAAGTTTGATATCCATCTTCCCGGCAGTCTGCTGGAACGGGCCGATGTCTTGCGTCGTCAGTGGGGCGCTGGGCGACCGGTATGGATCGCTGCAAGTACACACGAGGGTGAAGATGAGTTGCTGATTCAGGCCCATATTGAGGTTCAGCGAACCATTGCTGATGCCTTGCTGGTGTTGGTGCCCCGTCATCCAGAACGTTTCGAACGGGTCGCTCAGCTGGTTGAGGAGTCGGGCTTTCAACTGGTCAAACGGAGTGAGCAACGACCCTGCGACCCAGAGGTCGGGGTGTTCCTGGGGGATACCATGGGTGAGCTGACCCTGTTCATAGGTGCCTCTGATGCAGCCTTTATCGGTGGCAGCCTGGTGCCTCATGGCGGACACAATATCCTCGAGGCTGCTGCACAGGGTGTTGCTGTGGTGTTTGGGCCGCATATGTTCAACTTCAGCGAAATCAGCGAACTTTTCCTCAGCCAGCAGGCAGCGGTTCAAGTGGAGTCACAGCAAGTGTTGGCTCAGCAGATTACCCAATGGCTGAGCGATGCCAGTGAACGAAGTCGTTTTGGTGAGGCCGGTAGAGAGTTGGTGGATCAGAATCGTGGCGCACTGGATAGATTGACCAGACTGGTAGAGCAGTTGCTCGATAACTATTGACCCTATAGTTTATTTTCAACTGCATTGATACTCGCTCGAGTATTACCGCTCACGTTTAACCTGTTTCAGAATCTAATGCTATTTGTTAGAAGGGTGTGCCCAACCTCACCCTAGGGCCTATTCAATTAGTGTTAACAGGTCCGAGGCAACTATCTATAGGAAATATGGTGCGGCAGGGCCACACCCTACGTAAAGTAGGAAATAGGCCCTGAATAATTGGGGAATTCGCTTAATAAGGGATATTCGCAACCTATACTCGATGGATATATGGAATATTGACGCTCGTTAGCTGCATAGGGGCGTAATGGAGGGGGCGTGAAGAAGAACCGAACCAAGTCATCGAGTTCCAAGCAAGCTAAGTCCAAAGCAGTTAACAGGAAAAAAATTAAACAGCCTGAGACCACTCCGTTTGCTGATCTTGTGGCGCGGGAAAACCTTGCTGAGCTGCAACGCACAGTAAGGCGTTTGGCAAATCGTGACGGGCCAAAGGTCAGCGCTATGATGCGTCGACTCAGTAAGCCTCTCTACACTTTGCAGCAGTTGCATCGTCTCGCCAGCTCTGTGCTGAAGCATGAGCCTGATGCTGATATAGCGCTACGCAGTGCAATCAAACAGATCCTGGAATCCCATTCTCACCTCTCCGGCGGTCGAAAACGGCTAGCGGATCGAGCGCGCTCGGCACCAAAGCAACATGCCGACTTCGATCAGGCCCGGATAGTCCAGCTGGGTGGCCTGGCGGGTCTCTACATGGGGGCTACCATGGCCTATCGTGGTGGTGCAGGAATGTCCCAGGCCTTCGATGTCATTGCCGGGTTGAGTGAGTGTGTTGGGTATCTAGAAGTGGCGCGAGGGGCTCAGTGGCGTGGAGGGGATGCGGGATTAAGCAGTTTTCTGCAGCAGAACCAAGCCCTCAACTGGGGAGAACCTGGCTCGGGTGATCCCTATTACCCTAATGGGGATCCCACTGGAGATCCTTGGGGGCCAGGTGATCCCATCGATCCTGAAGGCGACCCTTGGGGGCCAGGTATCGACCCTGGCTTTGGCCCAGGTTCACCCTGTCCACCACCACCTGAAATTCCAGATGAACTGGTGCGTGCAGGCTGTGAAGATCAGCTGCTTCAGGTACTTGAAGAGGGGGCGCCGTCGGTAGCCTGGTATGGACGGATAACCGCTTTTGCCGATGGTATCGAGAGCATCGTCATGGAAGGGACCTGTGCTGGTCAACTGTTGATCATCCACGGCTCTGGGTTTGGTTTCACCCAGCCGGATAACCGTCTGTTGGTACTCCGTGTCAGTGGCCGATGTCGTACTGTTGAGGCAGACTCCTGGAGTGATACAGAGATTGTAATTACTCTGCCTGATGGTGTGCAGCCAGGCCCAGTCGGTTTCTATGATCCTCACGGTGTCAACGCCTGGAACCAGTTTGCCGGACAGGCCAACGCCGATGCCCGGTCGATCCTCTCCGCAAGCCGATGTCTTGGGTCGCCACTGCTGTTTCCGCAGTGGCCGACAATCAGGGGCATCCCCTGTCCTCCCGATATCGGGGTCAACTACCTGGATGTTGGTGAACCTCTAATCAATCTCTTTGAGGCTGATTCACGGGACGATGAGGGGTTGGGAGAGGTTGGTGATTCAGTGTTGGCATCACCAGGTGATTCGGTGGTGCTGCGTTGGTTTGTTGAACGTGCAGAGACTCTGACTCTGCGGCGAATCAGCAACGACGGCCCAGATTTTGGGGGTAATCCTGAGGTGGTTATCACTACCGGTAGCGCCTGGACCCTTCAACCCCTGACCCACACTGAACCAGCGCTATTCAGCTATGAGCTTGAGGCGAGTAACGAGTGTGGGGTGATGCGAAAGCAGGTTCGCATCCTGGCGAGTAAGCGGCCCCAACTTGAGATTACTCATGCAGAGATTACCCAGGGTGTGCAAACTGAAGAGAATGAGGTGGTGCTGGTGGCGGAGAAGAGAACCGGTGTACGTCTCTTCGCAACCCATCAGCTTGCAGGCTTCGGCGCTCTTGATCGGCTGCCAGGGGTGAAGGGGCGACTGCGGGTGCGTGAACATGGAAACAACCCCTGGTGGCCCTGGATGGATGCGGTCAATGGCTCTGCAGATGCTACGCCAAATCCGGGTGTAACCATCGATCTGCCCGTTGAACCTGAGCGGCGTGAAATTGAGGATACGCTCAACTTCCTTATCCCTTTTACTCTCTGTTTTGGTGAGATCGATATTCAGCTTCAGGTCAGGGTTGATGATGCCGCAGCACCACCAGGTGAGCGGGGTTATCAGGACTCATTTTCGATGACCATCGAAGCGGTAGAGTTTGCAGCTCGGGCGAAGCCCTTTGTCCGCTATATTCCGGCAACCATTGTGATTACCGATGCCACCCCTGCAGTATCTTTTGTGGCAACGAATCCTCCCACCAACAGTGAGTGCACAGAGGTGATCAACAGCGCTTACCAGCGTTATCTGCCAGCGGTGCCTGAGGTCGTTGAGCGCCATCCGACCCTATCCGTTACCATTGGAGCAGATGCCTGGGTGATAAGCACCCCGGTAGGTAATATCGATGTCCCACCCGGCTGGTCGCCTTCGAACCAGTTCGATATTCTCGGAAACGCCAATCTACAGTGGCTGCAACTGATTCGTGCTTGCCAGTTTCTTGATTTTACGGGGTTTCTCTGCCCCGATGAGGATGATGCGATATGGACTTTACTCACCCCGATCAGCTCCTGGGGACGAGCACTTCCTGAATCCAATATCCTGCTCTCGCCGGTGAATAAAGAGACCCTTGCCCATGAACTTGGCCATATCTATGGCCAATCACATCTTGCGATCACCTGCCCGGACGACGATTCACCTCCTGCTGCCAATCCACTGGATGAGACCACCCACCCGGATTACTGGGAGGATGGTGGAGAGGTTACCGATGTGGTCTGGGATATCGACAACAATGAACTGATCTTTGCAACTGACGATGAGGCAGGACGGGTATTCGACCTGATGACCTACTGTACAAGACGCTGGACCCATCCCCAGCGTTGGCAGATGATGTTTGACATCATCGGAGAGTGAATCATGAAGCGATCACAGATCCGTCACGCGGCAACCTTTCCCACTAAGGGCGAGCGTGGTATTGAATATATCGAACTGGCTGGTGTGATCGATGTTAAAGGTCGATTTCATACCTTGCCGATACGGTCTAAAGCGGTAGTCCGGTCACAATCCAGATCGTTTCAAATGCAGGAAGAGCCGCCACTCGAGCTTGAACTGCTGGATAAATCGGGCAAGGTATTGAGTCGAGAAAAAGTGATGCAACACCATCCAGTGGTTTGTGCCCGTCAGGATCCCGGCTGGTGTCTGGTGCGAGGGCGTATTGCATTGGTTAGTGGAGCCTACAGCTTAAGACTCAACCGTGCAGATCGAGTCATCATAGAGCGGTTAATAACGGATGCACCAAGGCTTACTCTTGATTGGCCACATAAGCGGGTTTCACGCAAAAAAAGCTTCACCCTGGAGTTGGATTATTCGACACCGGAAGAGGGTGCGTTGATCGAGGTTCATTTGATCTGTGATGGCAGCCGTTCCCGCTTTATTGGTGCCGGTAGACCAAACAAAAAACTGACACTACGATTTGATGATCTGCCCGGAGGCAAAGCCTGTCAGTTGTCAGTGACCTACTCCAACGGAGTTCGCAGCACTACTGTGTTGAGTGAGTCGTTTGAGCTTGCGCCAAGGCGGGGGCGTGTTGAGCTGGTTCATCCGGAGGAGGATGTAAAAGTACCCTCATGGCAGCCGATCCCACTCTATGCCAGATACTCTTCTGCTGAGATGGATAGTCCGAAAGAGACGCGAAAGGTGGTTGCGGAGTTGGTATGGAAACTTGATGGACAAGAGGTAGGGCGAGGACCGAGAGGATTACTTGCGGCACAGGATGAAGGTAAACATCGTCTGACTTTACATGCGAATGGCAAAGAGATTGAATCCCGGAAAATCCATATAGAGAAGTCAAAGAAGAGTGCGGGGTTGGCAGCGTTTGAATGGTACAAAATCTATGACGCACCACACTAGGTGATTTCCAAAAGCCGTTTTGCGGTGATGCGAAATTCTGAAGGGTAACCAAAGGCATTGTTGATATATTCGATGTTGTCTATTGTTGTTCTGCAGTTGACATGGCTATGACCATAGATATGGATGTTTGCGTTCAGGTTGCGTATCTGCTGATCAAGTAGCGGGCTGCCTAAAACCGGGTATATGTCACGGAATCTTTTAGGGATATAGCTCGGCATTAAATCGATACGCGGCAGGAAATGTGAAAAGGTGATAACGGTTTGAGAGTCAGGCCGCTTACTGACCTCATTCTTCTGCAGGAAAAAACCATTTTGAGCAGATGGGGTGTCTAATGCTTCAGGCCATTTGCAATGGGTAAAGTCCATCCATCTAGCCAGCAACGCCTCACTCATCTCACCAAAACTCAGATCGTACCAGGAAAAGAGAGGTATGATGGATATCCCCTGTATCGTCATTTGTTCCGTTATCACGCCATGCTGCTGAGCCAATGACAGAAGTTCGGAAAACTTATTGATAGAGTCTGTCTGTGACTCACCTCTAACCCATATATCGTGATTGCCAGGCACATAAAAAACGAATTTAAACTTACTGCTCAATTGTTCGAAACATTTAGCAGTACGGGGTGTTGAATCTGAAATGTCACCCGCCAGGATCAGAGCATCATCGACATAGTCAGAGTGGGAAAGTGATTCAAGCCAGCGATCATTCTCTTTGTAGTCGATGTGGATGTCAGAGATCGTGAAAATTCTCATAGAGTGGATGGGGTGCTCTGGTTATTAATGGACATTCGACGCCTTAGGGTGTTTTGGTGGGGCATGGCCCCACCCTACCCGAGAATAAAATTTGTCATTCAGCAAGACTGCTCTAACGAATAATGACAGGCGGTGGTTTTACACCGATTCCAGTAGTCTCTGCAACAATCTTCTGTGCAAGGGATTGACCCAGTTCCTGTGCCTCGGTCTGTTGCATCTCAGCGTTTGCTCCCGCTTCCTCACCCTCCTGTTTCATATAGAGTGTCTGCGTGGGGAAGGCGAACTCGACTCCGAGCCCTTGAGCCAGACGAAGAATATCCAACATAAAGCGGTGACGCTCTCGTAATTCAGTGCTCCACTCCGGAGTCTCCCAGAAGACATAGAGCAATACATCCAGAGAGGAAGCGGCAAACTCATTCAGGTAGACGTGATAGTAGTCTTTACGCATATAGGGGTGTTGCCGTACCAACTCTCTAACGCCTTCACAAAAGGCTTCGATACGATCTGGTGGCGTGTCATAAGTGAGCGAAAGCTTGCAGGATAGACGGCGATAGCGACGTTCGCCCATATTGTCCACTGTGGCGGTAATGAATTTTGAGTTGGGTACAGTGACCACCGAATTGTAGAAGGTTCTGATCCGGGTGCTGCGAAAACCGATCCGTTCAACGCTGCCTTCAGCGCCATCGACTATGACCCAGTCTCCAACCGAGAATGTGCGATCCATCAAAACTGTTACCGAACCAAACAGGTTCTGAACCATATCCTTGGCAGCCAAAGCAAAGGCCAGACCACCAAGACCAAGGCCGGCGAGCAGACTTGAAATGTCGACGTTGAGATTATCGGCGATGAAAACAAAGCCGATCACAGTAACGAATATCTTCAGTGTTCTGGGTATCAGTGGGACCAGCGCATCGTCCAGTTTATTGTCGGTAAGCTGAGCGCGCTTGTGTAAAAATGCTGAGACCAGATCAACCAGGCGATAAGCTGCCCAGACGCCAGAGATACTGGCGAGAAACTTAACCGCCACCAGCAGTATCAGCATTATATTTTCAGTCAGCCCTATCAGATTGATACCACTCCACCAGATGAGTGCCATCGCCATCAGGCCCAGGGGGCGAAGAATATCCTCAGAGATCTCCTTGAACTCATTATGGATGGTTTTATTACGCCAGCTGCGAACGCCGGAGCGTAGAAAAGAGGAGAGCAGTTTGTCGGCTATAACACCCAGAAGAATGGTTCCGAAAAGAGCTAGCCATTGCCAGTTAGGTAGTAAAAAGGTCGTAGATTTCAGCGAGTCAGGGATCTTCTGACGAAAACGGATGTGCCAGGGAATCTTGCTGGACTCTTCATCTTTGCCACTGACCCGATCGGTATCGGCAACCTCATCCAGGATGGCTGCTAATTGGCTGACGGTGTTTTGATCAAACAGCCAGGCACCGGACTCTGTGCGAGCAATTCTAATATCTCCATTTTCATAGCTGTGAAAGAGATAGGTTTGTCCATCGGGATTGTTAGGGATCTCTTCTAGTTCAATTACCCGAGTTCGATCCAGAACCTCGATCAACATCCAGGAGAGATCGCTACCCTGTTCCTTCCTTACCAGAGAGTTGATGCTGGAGAGATCCAGGGTAGAGATTGCAGCCTCAATACGTTCTGGTGATCCCCGTTTGATGTCGTTCATGGCATGGAGAAAGGTCTCCATGGTGGCACGAGGGGATTTCAGGGTTTGCGGGATGGGCTCAGGAGTGACTTTGTTCTCATCATTTGCGGACTCTTCCGCCCAGGTAGTAGGTAAGAGAAGGATTAGGATAATCGTGAGTGATAAGCGTAGAAAAGTCTGCTGAATATTCATGGTCAACGGTCTTCAATGGTAAATTAAGGCGAGCATTGTAACGAAAAAGATGCTGTGATGGTGTCTTGCTTGGTAAAAAAGGTATATCTCATTGCCCGTGGGTAGTGAGTCCAGGTGCGAGAACGTAATTTAGTCAAATGCCAGGCTTCAATGGTGAGATGAGGCAAAAAAAAATACCACGGACTCACCATTTGAGCTTCCCCTTCCTGTTTAATGTGTCGTATGGGGCATATGAGGCTGATTCTATTATATTTGAGAAGATCTACAACGGAGCGTTAATCTAAAATGATAGGCCAAATAGCATATTATGGGGTTACCATATACGAATGTGATGTGATGGGTATGTTAAAGCAGAGTCTTCCCTTTGAACATAGCTTTAAAAGGACGGGTATTGGTTGGCTGTATTGCATCAATCTCAAGACTCCATCTATTCGTTCCAAATTCCAAATCAAGAAGGTGTGAGAAAGATGGAAGATCTCTCGCCTTCTGATTTAAAAACAATTCTTCACTCAAAGCGGGCAAATATCTATTATCTGGAATACTGTAGGGTTTTGGTTAATGGGGGGCGCGTTGAATATATAACAGAGGAAGGAAAGGCTTCCCTATATTGGAATATTCCGATAGCAAATACCACATGTATGCTACTCGGAACAGGCACTTCAATTACTCAGGCCGCTATTCGTGAATTGGCCAAGGCTGGGGTGATGGTAGGCTTCTGTGGTGGTGGCGGTACCCCCCTCTTCTCTGCGAATGAGTTTGAGATGGACATCGCCTGGTTTTCACCGCAAAGCGAGTATCGACCCACTGAATACCTACAACACTGGGTGAGTTTCTGGTTTGACGATGCTTTGAGGCTTGAAGCGGCAAAGTTCTTTCAGCATGCCCGTCTGGCTCGTCTTGAGCGGCACTGGCTCAAGAGTCGAGCTTTGAAAGAGGCCGGGTTCGATGTCTCCGAAAGTCAGCTAAAGCCCCTGCTTGAACGTACTCGAGCGGCGCTTAACGAAGCTGTAACAAATAGTGATTTAATGCTGCTCGAAGCACGACTTACCAAAAACCTTTTTAAAATTGCTGTTCGCTTGGTTGGCTATGATGAAAAATTCATTCGTGCCAAAGGTGGTACGGGGGCAGATCCTGCCAACAGATTTCTTGACCATGGTAACTATCTTGCCTATGGGCTTGCTGCTACGGCAACCTGGGTTCTGGGACTGCCTCATGGTTTGGCTGTGTTGCACGGCAAGACAAGACGGGGTGGCCTGGTCTTTGATGTGGCTGATCTGGAAAAGGATGCCGTGATCTTACCCCAGGCATTTATCTCTGCCATGGCTGGGCATGAAGAGCAGGAGTTTCGTCAGGCCTGTATAGAAAGTCTGACGCGAAATGAATCGCTGGATTATATGATTGAAACGCTTAAACGGACTGCGCTTGATATGTGGGAGCGGCGTGTATGAATGTGCTGCTTATCTCCCAATGCAGCAAACGGGCACTTACCGAAACACGCCGTATTTTAGATCAGTTTGCCGAACGTCGAGGTGATCGTACATGGCAGACGCCGATCACCATGCAAGGTCTGAATACGCTGCACAAAATGTTGCGAAAAAGAGCGCGGAAAAATACAGCGGTCGCCTGTCACTGGATTCGTGGGAAAGACCATAGCGAGTTGCTGTGGATCGTTGGCGATGGGCGGCAGTTCAATGCCCAAGGAGGTACACCCACGAATATGACCAAACGCGATGTTTTAAGAACGCTTGATGAGAATGATTGGCATACCACAGAAGATATCCGTTTGTTAGCGGCAATGGCAGCACTTTTTCATGACTTGGGTAAGTCGAATGAGGCTTTCCAAAAAAAGCTTTCAAGTAAAAAACCTATCGCGGACGCCTATAGACACGAGTGGGTTTCCCTCAGGCTGTTTGAAGCATTTGTGGGTGATAGTGATGATAAAGCCTGGTTACTGCGATTGGTTGAGCTGACTCCTGGTGCGTCTTATCAATGGTTGACCAGATTGAATCGCGACGGTATAGATAAAAGTGACCGAAGCCCTTTCAAAGGGTTTGCTAAAACCGCGTCTTTGGCTCAAACCATCGGCTGGTTGATTGTAAGCCACCACAGGATGCCGACTCCTGATTCGGGTGAGAGTCTGTCAGTGGAAAAATTGAACACCCTGCCAAAGCATATCTTCTCGAAGTGGTGCGGAGTAAACGAGAGTGCAGATGAGAAGGCAAGAAAACAATGCTGGACTTTCAAGACAGGCTTACCATTCGCCAGTCAACACTGGTGTGAGCATGTTAATAAACTGGCAGCCTGCATGTTGCGAAGGCCGCAGTTATTGTCTGTTTCGTGGTTTGATAACCCTTATGTGATGCATATAACCCGCATGGTGCTCATGTTGGCGGATCACTACTATTCCGCACAAAAGAGCCATAGTTACTATGGCGATAAGAAATTCCCGCTCATTGCCAATACTCACAGGGATGGCAAGAATACTCCGAATCAACGTTTGGATGAGCATTTGATTGGTGTTGAAGTTAATGCGGCAAGAATTGCAAAGACCCTGCCACAGATGGCGGGGCAGCTTGCTCGTATTGCCCGGCATAAGGGTTTTAAGCGGCGTAGCAAATTGCAAAGATTTCGCTGGCAAGATAAAGCCTACGACCTTTCAGAAATGCTCCAGAAAAAGAGTGAAGACCAGGGTTTTTTTGGTGTCAACATGGCATCCACCGGGTGTGGCAAAACTCTCGCCAATGGACGCATTATGTATGGTCTCTCAAATCCCCGATTGGGAGCCCGATTCAGTATAGCCTTGGGATTACGCACCCTTACCCTGCAAACCGGTGAAGCATATCGTACCCGCCTGGGTTTGGGTGATGAGGATATGGCTGTGTTGGTGGGTGGCGCGGCGGTGCGAGAGCTATTCGAAAAGTCTCGAGAAGAGAGTGTCAATTCTCTTGCCGGTAGTGAGTCGCTCGAAGATCTTCTTCCATTGAATCACTATGTACATTTCGAAGGTAGTCTGGAGGATGGTCCACTCAACAAATGGCTGAAGACAAATCACGACGCTCGTAAAATGCTTAATGCCCCCATCCTTATTTGCACTATTGATCATCTCATTCCTGCGACTGAAGGCCTACGTGGTGGACGTCAGATTGCCCCTATGCTGAGATTAATGAGTTCAGACCTTATACTGGATGAGCCGGATGATTTTTCTCTCGAAGATCTGCCGGCTCTTGCGCGATTGACACACTGGGCTGGCATGCTGGGCGGTAGGGTTTTGCTATCTTCAGCAACCTTGCCACCGGCATTGGTGAGCGGTTTGTTTGACGCTTATCTGGCTGGACGTGATATTTATCAGAAAAACCGTGGGATTCCAGGCGTGGCTGCCAATGTTTGTTGTGCCTGGTTTGACGAATTTGCCACCCAATCAGGTGACTGCGCTTTGGGTGAGGAATATCTGGAGTCACACAAACAATTCGTTACCAAGCGGCTGAGTGCTTTGGCCAAAATGGCCGTTGGCGAACAGCGGCGAAGAGCCGTAATTGCTCCCGTTGTCATTGAGGCTAACCAGGCGCGCACCGAGATATGCGAGCAATTGGCCATGCAGTTTCATACACTGCTGCATGAGTTGCATACCACACATCATGAGCAAGATCCGGGCAGTGGTAAGCAGCTCAGTTTTGGCCTGATCAGAATGGCGAACATCAATCCCCTCGTGATGGTGGCTCAGGCATTGTATAAACTCGGGGGGCTTGCAGATAATCGCATCCATCTGTGTGTCTACCATTCGCAGCATCCTTTACTGGTGCGCTCCGGCATCGAAAGGAAGCTGGATCGATTGCTGAATCGAAACGAAGGGAGTGAGATCTTTCAAGATAAAGAGATTCGCCAGCTATTGAATCGCTATTCCGAACCAAATCAGATCGTAGTTGTGTTGGCCACACCGGTAGCAGAGGTAGGGCGCGATCATGATTATGATTGGGCCATTGTCGAACCATCATCCATGCGTTCCACTATTCAGCTTGCTGGACGGGTAAGACGCCACCGGAAGGGGAATGTAGTAGCACCCAACTTGATTTTGCTCGATACCAATGCACGTCATCTTGAGCATGGTATGGGTAAGCCCGCTTTTTGTCGCCCTGGATTTGAAACTAAAGATTTTAAACTGGAATACCATCATCTTACCGAGCTATTGGCAGACGAGCAGCTCAAAGTATTGGATGCCAGTAGTCGTATTCTGGAGCGTCAAACACTTCAACCGCAAACCAATCTGGTGGATCTGGAACACTATTGTCTACGTGACCTGATGCTTGGCCGGGAAGCAGAGGGCTGTCAGGTCAGGATGCCTGCGGTTTGGTGGTGGCGAACTCGTGCAAATCTCAGCGGGCACCTGCAACGCAAACAGCCTTTTCGGCATGATCCGCTTGGGCATCAGCGTTATGCGCTGTTGTTGGATGAGGATGAGTGCCCACACTTCCATCAGATCTTGGATGATGGGGTGGAAGTACCGCAAGAGGATTTATTTATCAGAATGGAGTTAGAAGCAGGACCTCGTATGGGGTTTTGGGGAGCGGTTGGTTATCTGGATACGCTTTATGAGTTAGCTGAGGAGTTGAATATGCTGCCTGAACGCTGTGCGAGACGATTTGGCTATGTGGATTTGACTGAGAATAAAACAGGTCGATTATGGGCATATCACGAATCGTTAGGATTTTGGCGAGAATGATGTTATCTAGCAGTTTGCAGACACTCTTGGCCAGCGTGGTGGATGGTCAATAGTAACCAAGGTATGGTCCTAACAATGTTTATGCGACAGGAGAAGTATAAATGAGACAAGAAAGGAAGATGGCTTTGGAAGCAGATACGATAAAGACAACTATTAAAACCTTTATCGAAGAACGCCTGCAACCTAAGCTGGATAAGCTGAAAGAGGGCGATGATGAGAAGCGCCGTAAGCTATTGCAGGCCCATCAACCACAAAACTGGATTGCTGACGCCGCGCATCGGGTTGGACAAATTCAGCAAGTTACGCATGCACTGAAGTATCTTCATCCCGATGCTAAAGGGAGTAGCCTTGAGAGTGAGGGAAACTCTGCGGCAGGTGAGCTGTATATTGGCACCCATACCCTGTCTGGGAGGCCTGCGCCAGATGTGGTTGGGAATGCAGCGGCATTGGATGTCTACAAATTTCTGCGTTTGGAGGTTAGCGGCAAAAACTTGCTCGACAGAGCAAAGGAGAAAGATGCGGCGCTTCAGATAGCATTATCTGATCTGGATAGCGAACAGGCGGAGACCTGGATAGGGTGTTTTGCCACGCTACCGGAGAGCAAGGGTGTGCCAGCCTCGCATACTCTGGCTAAGCAGCTCTACTGGCCGTTGCAGGAAGGGGATTATCACTTACTGGCCCCTTTGTTTCCTACCTCCTTGGTGCATGAAGTCTGGCGCACCATTCGTGAGGACCGCTTCTCAGAAGAGGCAAAAGCGGCGCGAGACGCACATCGAAAAGAGCGCCCCTACGCTATCGGCTTCAGAGAGTACCCGAATCTCCTTATTCAGAAGTTTGGTGGCACGAAACCTCAGAATATCAGCCAGCTCAACAGCGAACGCTATGGGGAGAACTACCTGCTCCCTTCACTACCTCCCAACTGGAATGACAAGCCATTAAAGCCGCCGATCAATGTTGATAGCGTTTTCGACGGCTGGATTGGCAGGCGATTTAGGGTTCGAGGTCTGGTTCGAACGCTGCGAGGGTTTCTGCACAGGGTCGAGCTGGTAAACAGCAATTTCCATATACGGGACAAACGATCAGAATTGGTAGATTACTTGATTGATGAAGTTGTGTTATTCGCATCGGAGTTACGAGAGTTGGATGCCCCCTGGTCTGCAGATCCGACATGCCGCCTGAATGCTGATGAACAGTGCTGGCTTAACCCTGTGCGTGCAGAAGCCGATGAAGATTTCCATAGCCGATATGTCAAAGGTGAATGGAAAGAGGCGGTGACTCGGCGTTTTGCAAATTGGTTGAACGCTCGTCTTGCTGATACAAAAAAATCCTTACCGGTTGGCGATGATGAGGCGAGAGAGTGGAAGCGTCAATTTCGCAAGGAGCTTGATTACAATGAATAGAACGAATGCTCTGATACTATTACCCCGGTTACAGGTGCAGAGCGCCAACGCGGTTTCCGGCCCGTTAAGTTGGGGTTTTCCATCACCTACTGCATTTGTCGGTTTTGCGCATGCACTCCAGCGACGCTTGTCCCATCTGATTGAGAGAGGCTTTGGCGGCGTTGGTATTGTCTGTCACCGCTTTGATCCGCAAGTAAGTCGTCCGGCAGGGAAGCGTACACAGGTGTTTAATCTAATGCGCAATCCACTGGGTAAGAGCGGAAATAGCGCTTCAATTGTGGAGGAGGGTCGAGCACATATGGAAGTGTCACTGGTGATTGCTCTCTATGATGATATCGATAGCGATGAGCAATCCTTGTTTGCTGAACAGGTCATGGAAGCAGCGCATGGAATGCGTTTGGCAGGCGGAAGTATACTGCCTCAGCGCAGCGGTAAGCGCTATGATGCCGACTATGTTTCATTATCGCCGGCACTGTCTGAGCGGGCTGTCACCTATCATAAGTTAACTCGGCGTCTTTTGCCGGGTTTCATGTTGATCCAAAGGGAAGACAAACTGGCGAAACACTTGGATGAAATGAGAAAGGCCGGAAAAGGTAGCCACACCTTGGATGCGCTACTCGACTTGTCACGTATTAACTATGAGCCTGATCTCCCTGATGAGGACAACCCGGAAGAACGCCATTGGGGAATCCGCAAACATTCTGGGTGGCTCGTTCCAATTCCAGTTGGTTATGCCGGAATTTCTCCACTCTATTCGCCTGGTGAAGTGCGAAACAGCCGAGATGCGGAGACACCGATGTGCTTTGTGGAGAGTCTCTACTCACTTGGTGAATGGATCAGTCCTAATCGGGTAGGCGATCTCGGAAAGGCGCTATGGCATCAACAAACGGATGTTGAGAATGGCATCTACCTCTGTACGAGTCACTATGTTGATTCTGTAACAACAAACGAAATATCAATACATAAGGAAAGGAGTTGAGCAATGGCTGATCTTAAAACTGCCTCTGTTTTGGCATTTGAACGTAAACTCGATCCTTCGGATGCGCTGTTTAGCGCTGGCCGTTGGGATGATCAGGATAATGGTGGCAAGTGGCAACCGGTGACTGTGAGTGAGAAATCGGTACGTGGAACGATTTCTAACCGGCTCAAGACAAGAGACCAGGATCCGGCAAAGCTGGACGCTACCATCCAGTCGCCTAACTTGCAGACTGTGGATGTCGCCATGTTACCCAATGACGCCGACACCTTACGTGTACGCTTTACGTTAAAGCTACTAGGAGGCGTTGGTCAGCCTTCAGCCTGTAATAACACAGAATATCAGCAGCAATTAAAGCGTACAGTTGATGGCTATATCGAGCAAACCGGCTTCTCTGAGCTGGCAAAGCGTTACGCTGGCAATATAGCTAATGCACGTTTCTTGTGGCGGAATCGTTTAGGTTCCGAGCAAATTGTTGTGCAGATTCATATGATAAAAGAAGGTAAACAAGAGCAAAGTTGGTCGTTTGATGCGCTGAAGTTTTCTCTACGCAATTTTGAGCCGCCAAGTGATCATGAACATGATTTCAGTAGTTTGACATCGACTATTAAAAAAGGGCTTGCGAATGAAGCTTATGTGCTTTTAGAGGTGATTGCCTATGCTCGTGTGGGTGATGGGCAGGAGGTCTATCCATCCCAGGAACTGATTCTCGATCGAGGTGATAGCAAGCGAGGACAAAAAAGTAAAACACTCTACAGTGTCAATGAGGTGGCGGGTATACATAGTCAGAAAATTGGGAATGCGCTACGCACGATTGATACCTGGTATGAAGATATTGATGGCATTGGACCGATCGCGGTAGAACCCTATGGCTCAGTGACCACTCATGGCAAAGCCTATCGACAACCCAAACAAAAGATCGATTTCTATAACCTACTTGATAATTGGGTGCTCAAAGGCAAGGAACCTGATGAGGGGAATCAGCACTATGTGATGGCAACGCTGGTTAGGGGTGGCGTTTTTGGTTCAAGTGAAAAGGACTGAATTATGGACCATTTTCAAGATCTGCAAATACTCCCGGATCCTGAGTTTTCAACACCCATGCTGATGAATGCTTTATTCGCTAAGCTGCATAGAAGATTTGTGAAGATTGACAATCGGTCGATTGGAGTCAGTTTTCCTCGCGTTAATCCAGACAAGCCATCATTGGGTGATATTTTGCGTCTCCATGGTGATTCAATGGATTTGTTGCGATTGCAGGAAGAAGACTGGCAGACAGGCATGTGGGATCATCTGAAAATCAATGTGATTGCCTCAGTTCCTGATGATTGCGAGTTTTGTCGTGTAAAACGGGTACAGGCAAAATCGAGTGCCGAGAGACTTCGCAGGCGCTACTCAAAACGCCATCAAGAAGTGAGCGCGGATCAGATTAGTTCGTTATTTCCTGATGCTTTGGAGGAAAAGCTGCAACTCCCCTATCTGAGACTTAAAAGTACAAGTACAGGGCAGAGCTTCATGCTTTTTATAAGTCATGACATGATTAAAAACCAGATGGTTTCAGGGGATTTTAATTGTTATGGACTTAGCGAGGCTGCGACGGTTCCTTGGTTTTAACCTAAAATTTTGCCATAAAGAAAATACACAATTAAAACAATAAGTTATGACTTTCCCATAAATAAGGGGTATTTCATGGGAAATGCACGATGATCTTTAACAATTAGGATGTTGGATATCTTTGTTTCTTGTTCACTGCCGCATAGGCAGCTTAGAAATGGTACAAAATCAAAAAAGGGATCGTTTTTACGTTCACTGCCGCATAGGCAGCTTAGAAACCTTGAAAAAGATAGTGAATGCAGTCCTGTACGTTCACTGCCGCATAGGCAGCTTAGAAAAATGACCCGCAGCACCAACGGCCAATGGTTGTGTTCACTGCCGCATAGGCAGCTTAGAAATGAGCCGCGCGCTTTATATTGTGCTGACAGATGTTCACTGCCGCATAGGCAGCTTAGAAACTCGCGTTGTGATTGATCCAACAACCCATACGGTTCACTGCCGCATAGGCAGCTTAGAAAATTGCCTTTGAGCCGCATTTCTGTTATGTGCGGTTCACTGCCGCATAGGCAGCTTAGAAATGAACGGTGATCCATGGGGAACTTGCATGGCAGTTCACTGCCGCATAGGCAGCTTAGAAATTTCCCCGGCTAATGGTACGGTTGCGAACACTGTTCACTGCCGCATAGGCAGCTTAGAAAAGCAGGGTTTCCTGGTTCATTGAGGTAAAATAGTTCACTGCCGCATAGGCAGCTTAGAAAGGTACTTGATCCAAGCCAGAAGGTGAGCACCAGTTCACTGCCGCATAGGCAGCTTAGAAAGCCTGGATCGTAGTAGCAGCAGTAGTCCGGTTGTTCACTGCCGCATAGGCAGCTTAGAAAAATAGCCAGCCCCGAAAACTGCATTACTTTTTGTTCACTGCCGCATAGGCAGCTTAGAAAATAAAGAGTAGTCCCAAGCGTGAAACTAGCCGGTTCACTGCCGCATAGGCAGCTTAGAAAAGACTGCGAAAGGCATTACCGTGAGACTACGAGTTCACTGCCGCATAGGCAGCTTAGAAACTACGCCATGTTCGCCACGTCTGTATTGTCAAGTTCACTGCCGCATAGGCAGCTTAGAAATATGTCCGACGCGTTACCATCAAGCGCCAACGGTTCACTGCCGCATAGGCAGCTTAGAAATGCAAACAACCGATTATGGTGCTATTGATAGCGTTCACTGCCGCATAGGCAGCTTAGAAATCTGTTAAGTAAAAAATCTGTTACCGCCGTTAGTTCACTGCCGCATAGGCAGCTTAGAAATGAGAGTAAGGTATTGGCGGTCTTCCTACTTTGTTCACTGCCGCATAGGCAGCTTAGAAATCGATCGATAAGTGGAGCTCATGCCATGTAGGGTTCACTGCCGCATAGGCAGCTTAGAAAAACCTGCAATAAGCCAAGTAAAGCATCTCTTGGTTCACTGCCGCATAGGCAGCTTAGAAATAGTGTACACCTCGTTGATACTGGGAGAGGGCGTTCACTGCCGCATAGGCAGCTTAGAAAATTTACTATAGCATCGATTGCGTCCGTAATTTGTTCACTGCCGCATAGGCAGCTTAGAAAACGCGGTGTATCAGCTCGTATCATCTGAGCCGGTTCACTGCCGCATAGGCAGCTTAGAAAGTTAAGTTAATGATGGAAACTCCTCAATTCGAGTTCACTGCCGCATAGGCAGCTTAGAAAACAAAATCACCTTTTCATGGCTAAGCCATGGGGTTCACTGCCGCATAGGCAGCTTAGAAAATTATCAGTAATCTATTCTACTTTTAATGCAAGTTCACTGCCGCATAGGCAGCTTAGAAAAGTCTGTAGAGCTTAAGCGTCTCATCCTTGCAGTTCACTGCCGCATAGGCAGCTTAGAAATGTTGAAAGCGCAGTTCATTCTATTTCTGGTGGTTCACTGCCGCATAGGCAGCTTAGAAAAATAATAGTATCCATTAACATAGTCTGTTGTAGTTCACTGCCGCATAGGCAGCTTAGAAATGGTTGGCTGTAGTGGCATAGTTAATTTGGCCACCTGATTATAGGTGATATTATCACCCTAAATGATAAACAGGTGACGAAATGAGTAAGACACGCAG
>JBEVWG010000077.1:0-32666 GCA_040506705.1 Candidatus Thiodiazotropha sp. 6PLUC1 | reverse complement strand
AGATTTCTGACAACTGCCGCAGTCGATCAAGCACCCACTTGCGTCGATGTTCAAAGCTCTCGCCGGTGTAGGGATCATCTCCGCATAGCCAGGCACGACGTACACAGCGGGAGATACAGTGATAAAAAGATGTGGCTTCCAAGCTCACCAGGGTTTGACGGGCTCTTGTCATTTCAACCTCCTTGTTGATTCAAGTTATTTTGAAAATCCTATATCACTGACTTGGATTTATCAATATTTATTGGGGTGTCCCATATCTTATTTCATATCTTATTCTTAACAAGCAAAAGCCCCGCTCAACGATGAGCGGGGCTTTATTTTTAGAGCACTATTTGGTGAGTGTCCCGGTTCTCCGTTCTTCAAATGGTGCCTGTCCTGATTGATCTATGTTCTTCTTTTTTTAGTATTTACTCAGAACTTTTATTATATTTATAAGATTATATTGCTTGGCTATATCAATAGGTCTTTCTCCAAGATCATTCTTAATACTAGTATCAGCACCGCCTTCGAGCAGAATAGTCACAATATTTTCGTTCTTTTGTTCGACTGCTTCATGCAATGGAGTAAATCCATCTTCTCCACTTGCATTCACGTTTATACCTTCGTTAATTAATGCTCTTAATATGTTAGGTTCATTCCAAAATACAGCATAATGCAAGGCATTTTCACCCTGCTCATTTTGTTCAAGCAGATCTTCATATCCTAGCTTTTTTAAAAATTTCTCTACCTCGGAATTAGTCACAACTTTTCCATCTCCACCTACAAAACTGGACAAAGCATACATTCTTCGGAAAGTATAGTGCCACAGTTTTCTGCATTGTCGAACGCCGCTTTAGTTGGCTGATAGTGACTATTATCATTTGGGTAACAAGTCATACTTAATAGCGCTCTTGCTACTGCACACTGCCTCCACCGTCGAGTTTTTTCGCGAAGCAGGGGACAAGACTCACCAGAGGCACAACTTGACAGCCTATTGCCGTTTGACAAAGGAAACTTGCATGCCTGCTTTACTTGGTTCTTTAAATAGCCCCATAATTTTCTACCGCACTTGCCTGTATCAGGCGCTCTCCCATCAGAATCATAAAAATTTATCGGATTTTGAAGAGCATACGAATAGGTATTAATACCACCACCTAAACCAATTGGATCAGATTGCAGATACCTTCCAGTGGTTGGATCATAGTCCCTAAAGTAGTTGTAGTAATTATTGCTTTCCTGGTCGAAGTACTGCCCAGGAAACCCCAACGGCACCTCAACCTGCGCAACCAAACTCTCCCTCTCCCCAAACGGCTTCCGATCCACATCCCATACCACTGCCTGCGCTTCATCCGTCGCTTTAACAACAGCCCCAAGATGATCCGTATGCAGATACACCAGCCCCGTCGCTATCTCACCGGCGTCTCCTGCTTCATAAACCCGGATATTGCTAAACCGACTCTCTGCTGTGGGTTCACTAACATCATGATCATTTATGAACGTCAGCCAATCCATCGCACCGGTGAAGTAGCTGCCTACAGGGATACTATAGTGCATCACACCATTTCCGCTGTATTGCTCAGTATATTGAATGCCCCAGTTTTGGGTGCCATAGAGGATAAAACTCATTCCCCCACTGATTCCGTTATCTGTATCAAAACCGATTCCGTGGATCTCGCCTTGCTCTCCACTTTCAAAATCAAACTCCAGGATGGTGTCCGGGGTAATCGTGTAGTTAAAGGCGATCTTCTTCCAGACATTGCCCGCAAGTGTCAGGCTACTTCCCTGAGCTACTTCCGTACCATTGATATCCTGACCTGTGCCGCCATAACTCAACACTGGGTTTTGCTCAAAATCAATCACAGGTAGCTCACTCTGTGATGACAGCAGGGCTATCGGTTGCCCCTCCAGATAGACATATTCTCTTAGTGGCTCTCCGGTCGGGTCATATTCTCCAAGCAGCGTGCCACTTGGCCCGTAACGGAACCGGGTGATTGCGCCATTGACAGTTTTACGTACCCGCTCCCCTTTGCCGTTGTAGCCATAACTTGCCACGGTGCCGCCCTGGGTAAAGCTCACCATCCGATTCTGATCATCATAGGTGTAACCACCGATCAGGCTGCTGAGGGTATTACCCGCTTCATCATAGAGACGGCTGTCGGTGGTGCTGCCGAGGATCTCCTGCAGTCGATGGCTGCCGGTTTCGTAGTTGTAGGTTTCTGAAACACCATCTTCTGTTTTGTTAAGACGATTTCCGACAGCATCGTAGCCGTAGCCCAGGTCACCATAGGCACCGGTCGCGCTGGTTAATCTGTCCAGTTCGTCATAGCTGAAGCTCTGATCTCTGGCTGTCTGCAGCAGGTCCTGCCAGTCGGTGATATTGCCCACCGGGTCGTGGCCGTAGCTGTCATAAAGAATCGAGGACACCCCAACTTTATACATATAGAAATCTACCGAACGCAGATATCATGATCACGTCTCTCGCTACCCAGATATTGAGACTAAGTAGCTTGTTTTATTAAAAGACAGCCACAAGGTCATATTTTATGTTTCTTGCTTGTAGTCTATTATGACAGATTGAAAAAAAATCCATGTTTGTTCATTGGTGTAGTCGGATTTTTTTGGTGCGGCAGGGCCGCACCCTACATAGTATCCTTACTGCACGTTACGAGTTATTTAAAAAAAGAATCGAAGACACGCCAACTTTCAAGCAACTGCTATCCACTACATATAGATACCGTTGAGATACCTCATCCTAAAAAACCTCTACCAGAATATTTACGGACGCCATATATCTTTCTTCACAGGGGAAAGGGAGAGTATTCGTCAACTACCTTAATAATCCACAAACAAGGATTGTTTGATAGGGTAATGGGGCTTATGTATCAGTAGCATTAAACCATTGATACTCACCCCCTACCGTTAAGGGAGAAAGGCTTATATGCTTGCTTTTTTTAGGTGATTGACAGTTAATAGGTCAGCAGTGATATTATTTAAGAAATAGCTTGGCAGCAAGTTGGAGTAAAACAATCGGGCATTAGTGATGTGAACCTACACTTTGTGTGCCCGACTGTTTAAGCAGAATATTAATTACTGCGCAGTACCCAGCATTTTAATTTGTATTTTATCGCCGGTATTAACCTGCAACCCTTCTTGTTTACAGTCAAACTGCGCACTATCGGTTTTAAACACTACGCGCTGACCGGATGTTCGGTTGTTACAAACAACTTTGTAAAGATCAAGCCCAACCGCACGAGAACCCAGGGGGGTAGTTGTGTTGAAATTAATAGTTCCGTGAAGAGCAGCACTACCCCCTTCACAGTGCTGTTCAAAATCAACATTTAAAGATTCAACACCACCTGCTGCATCATACGAAACATCATAAACTTCAAACCAACCTGTCAGGGTATTACAACCTCTTCCGTTACCTGAAAATGCGAGACCGGGATCAGCCGCATCCTGGAATGGGAAACGTGTAGCATTTTCATATATACCGGGCTGAATCTCAGCATTATCTGGTGCTGCAATATCGAATCTCCACCTATTGTATGGATCATCAGGGAGGTTATTGATTTGTACAGTAATTCCGTTATCGTAATTTCGTGAGTATTGGATAACTGCATTTTCATCTGAGTAAGCGTAACTTTCGCCCTGCCCAATATAGTCACCGACATCACTATTGAGTGTGATTGTGGTTTCAGCTTGGAGAGTAGAACTAGCAACAACGAACAGGGGAAATAAAAGTGATGGCAATTTCATGAAAACTCCTTGTAATAAATGCTCTCTAAGTGATTTGAATACTACCTTTTTTGCACCTTGAAACACAATAGACAACAATCAATCAGGGAATCAGTGGACTAATGATAGATTTGCTGTCCAGTTATCGGCATAAAAGCATGACCATTACCATTTCACACCTGCTTGCGTATTACTCCGGGTATAAAAAAGGGGCCTGCCGGCCCCTTTTCTCTAGCTGTTTACGGGTCTGCTAAGAGACCCGGTAGTAATCAGGCTTCAGCTTCATCAATCGCCTTCATGCTGAGACGGATGCGGCCTTGCTTATCAACTTCAAGCACTTTAACCTTGATCACATCACCTTCAGACAGCTTGTCGCTGACCTTCTCCACACGTTCGTTGGAGATCTGAGAGATGTGTACCAGGCCATCCTTTCCAGGAAGAATGGTGACAAATGCACCGAAGTCCATCAGCTTGGCTACCTTGCCTTCGTAGATGGTGCCCACTTCAACATCAGCGGTAATCAGCTCAACGCGACGCTGCGCTTCTTCACCGGCACTCTTATCGACAGAGAAGATCTTGACCACGCCATCATCGGTAATGTCGACGGTGGCGCCGGTCTCTTCTGTGATTGAGCGGATGGTAACACCACCCTTGCCGATAACATCACGAATCTTGTCTGGGTTGATCTTGAACTCGATGATCCGTGGCGCATGCTCTGACATCTGATTGCGATGGGTGTCGATGACACTGTTCATCTCATTCAGGATGTGCAGTCGTCCCTCTTTCGCCTGATCAAGTGCGATCTCCATGATCTCTTTGGTGATGCCGTTGATCTTGATATCCATCTGCAGTGCGTTGATGCCTTCGCTGGTACCGGCCACTTTGAAGTCCATATCGCCAAGGTGATCCTCGTCACCCATGATATCGGTCAGTACGGCAAACTTGTCGCCATCCTTGATCAATCCCATGGCGACACCGGCAATCGGTGCTTTGATCGGTACACCGGCATCCATCAGAGAGAGGCTGGTGCCACATACTGATGCCATTGAAGAGGAGCCATTCGATTCTGTGATCTCTGAGACCACACGAATCGCGTAGGGGAAGTCACCGATGGTTGGCATACAGGCCAGTACACCACGCTTGGCCAGACGACCATGTCCGATCTCACGACGCTTGGGGCTACCCACACGTCCGGTTTCACCAACACAGAAGGGAGGGAAGTTGTAGTGCAACATGAAGTGTTCACGACGTGAACCTTCGAGGGCATCGATAATCTGAGAATCACGCTCGGTACCCAAGGTGGTCACGACCAGAGCCTGGGTCTCACCACGGGTGAAGAGTGCTGAACCGTGAGTACGTGGCAGTACACCGGTACGTACACTGATTGGACGTACTGTGCGTGTGTCACGTCCGTCGATACGAGGCTCGCCATCGAGGATGCGTCCACGTACTGTGGTTTTCTTCAGCTTCTCCAGTTGACCTTTGATGCTGTCTTTATCCCAACGTGGGGCGCCATCCACCTCTACGGCAGAGAGTTTCTCTACAGTGGCGGCAACTACTGCATCACTTGCTGCATAACGATCCAGCTTGTCAGCAATTTTGTAAGCATCGCCAATACCCTGTGCAGCTTCGGCTTCAACAGCGGCTTTCAGCTCTGCATCTACCTCTGGTGGGTTGAATTCAGTGACTTCCTTGTTGACTTCTGCCGCGAGCTCTTTGATCGCCTGAATCGCAACCTGTGACTGCTCGTGACCGAAGAGCACTGCACCCAGCATTACCTCTTCAGAGAGTTGATTGGCTTCTGACTCAACCATCAGCACCGCATCTTCGGTACCAGACACAATCAGATCCAGATCTGATTTGTCGCTGAGGCCGATTGAGGGAGAGTTTAGGGTATATTCGCCATCCTTGTAGCTGACTCTGGCTGCACCAACCGGGCCCTGGAATGGCAGACCGGAGATGGCCAGTGCCGCAGAGGTACCGATCAATGAGGGAATCTCAGGATCAACAGCTGGATTGAGTGACATGACAGTGATAATCACCTGTACTTCACTGGTAAATCCTTTTGGAAAAAGGGGACGAATCGGACGATCGATAAGACGTGCGGTAAGGATCTCTTTCTCGCTGGGACGCCCTTCACGACGGAAAAATCCGCCCGGGATCATACCCGCAGCATAGGTTTTCTCTTGATAATCGACGGTGAGCGGAAAAAAGTCGCGGGGTACGCTACTTTTCGCTTCGACCACGGTTACCTGTACAACGGTGTCATCCATGTTGACCATGACAGCACCATCTGCCTGCCTTGCGATCTCACCAGTTTCGATGGAGACCTTATTGTCTCCCCATTGGAATTCTTTCTTTATTAGTGTCACGTTGAATCCTTGGATACTCTGTAAATTGGCGGGGACGGTTTAACGACGCAGACCTAAACTAGCGATCAGGTCTTTATAACGCTGTTGATCTTTAGTTTTCAGATAATCCAGGAGCTTACGGCGTGAATTGACCAAACGGACCAAACCCTGACGGGAGTGATGGTCTTGTTTGTGCTCCTTGAAATGCTCGGTCAGCTGGGTGATTCTGCCAGTCATCAAAGCGATCTGCACTTCTGGTGATCCTGTATCACCTGGCGCGCGCTGGTATTCATCGACGATGGCTTTCTTTTCTGCTGCACTCATTGACATGACGTGTCTCCTATAGGTTACGTCTATATACAGTGGCCACTTTTCAGGTCTACCCGACAATGAGTTCAGGCTGACCGGACCGGTTTAATTAGACCTGAACCTAGTGGTTCAGGTTAAAAATTCACTTCGGGCAATCCCCGAAAGACCGCGTAGTATGCGCGTTCTAGGCTGATACGGCAAGTCAGCCCACTATTGTTACAGAGTCATTAACCAGCCGATAACCCGCAATGCTCAGCTATTGAGTTTGTGTGCTGAGAATATTGCTCGATTTAAACTATCTCCAGGCCTCTTTGAAGTCACTCACTTGGTGATTTTAAGGTCGAATAGTGAGGCCTCTATTCAGCTGTGTTTGGTGGGGCATGGCCCCACCCTACGTCTGGGCTATCCTGTTGTGGCTGATGGGATAGACCCCTTTATTCTGCTGTGGTTGGTGGGGCATGGCCCCACCCTACGTCTGGGCTATCCTGCTGTGGCTGGTGGGATAGCCCCCTTTATTCAGCTGTGGTTGGTGGGGCATGGCCCCACCCTACGTCTGGGCTATCTTGTTGTGACTGATGGGATAGACCCCTTTATTCTGCTGTGGTTGGTGGGGCATGGCCCCACCCTACGTCTGGGCTATCCTGTTGTGGTTGATGGGATAGACCCCTTTATTCTGCTGTGGTTGGCGGGGCATGGCCCCACCCTACGTCTGGGCTATCCTGCTGTGGCTGATGGGATAGACCCCTTTATTCTGCTGTGGTTGGTGGGGCATGGCCCCACCCTACGTCTGGGCTATCCTGCTGTGGCTGATGGGATAGACCCCTTTATTCTGCTGTGGTTGGTGGGGCATGGCCCCACCAAAAGGCGCTGAAATCCAAGCTAAGAAGTTCTAGTTAACTTCAGGTTTTTTAAAGCTTTTCCCTATTCGGTACTCTACGTAACTGAGTTAGCTGCTAGCCTGCATCAGCCGCTTTGGAGCCACTCTCCCATCTTCCAGGATCTGTCCAACACCGAGAAAATCGGTCTTATTGGCATAGAGCCTCACCCAACCACTGGTGGGCGCATTGGGCACCAGTATCGGTTGACCCTGCTTCATGTAGAAGGCGGCATCTGCAGAGAGAGCAACTTCGGGCCATTCGGCAAGGGCACTCTCCAGAGGTAACATCCACTCATCCATCTCTGGAAACTGCCGCTCGGCAAAAGCTTCCTGAATCTGTTCCAGGGTTAACATGGATTGGTCATCATAGGGGCCGACACCGGTACGTCGCAATCCTGTGACATAGGCGCCACAACCCAGACGTTTACCGATATCTTCTGCCAGAGTGCGGACATAAGTGCCTTTGGAGCAACGCACATCCATCTCAAACTCAGGCAAGTCAAAGCTCAACAGATCAAGTCCATGGATATGAATCGTTCTCGGTTCACGCTCCACTTCGATACCCTGGCGAGCCAGCTTATAGAGGCGCTCACCTTTATGCTTGATCGCTGAATACATCGGTGGCAACTGCTGTTGCTCCCCTTGGAACTCAGCCATGGTTTCAAGCAGGGCAGCTTCAGTGACACCACTGGGATCAGCAGTTTCGATGACCTCTCCCTCTGCATCTGCTGTGGTGGTGATTTCACCCAGCTTTACTCTGACCTGATAACGTTTATCAGCATCGAGCAGGAATGCAGAAAGCTTGGTTGCTTCACCAAAGCAGATCGGCAGCAGTCCGGTCGCTAATGGATCAAGGCTACCGGTATGTCCGGCTTTGGCCGCCTTATAAAGAAATTTAACCTCTTGCAGGGCCTTATTCGAGGTCATGCCTTCAGGTTTGTCGAGCAGCAATACACCATTGATATTGCGCCCTCTATTACGACGACGTCCCATACTTGTTCTCTAAACAATCATTAAAAAAATATTAAGAAGGGAAAAGACCCAATCAGGTCTGTTTCTCAGTAAGCGCTTCGTTGATCAGGTTGGAAAGATGCTCCCCCTGCTCAACCGAAACGTCATAGACAAACAGAAGTTTTGGTACTGAGCGTATTTTCATACGCTGCCCAAGCAACCATCGCAGATGACCTGCAACCTGGTTGAGATGCTCTGCACTCTCTTTGTGGGAGAATGTTGCGCCTAAGGTTGTGAAAAACACTTTGGCTTGGGAAAGATCCCGAACAACTCTGGCCTCCTGGATGGTCACCATCCCCAAGGCTGCGTCTTTGATCTCTTCGCGAATCAGCTCAGCCAATTCACGTTGCAATTCAGCCCCGATACGATCTGTGCGCTTAAAGTCACGTGACATTTAACGCACCTCGCTCGGAATCAGGACAATGATCACCTTGGAAGCTGGCTTGGTTTTGCTGCGCCAGATCGAATAACCGCTCATCATGGTGCCAACCAAACCTAGACCGTGCGCGCAATTTCTGTGCGCTCGAAGACTTCAATGTGATCACCAGGCTGGACATCGTTGTAGTTCTTCACGCCGATACCACACTCCATACCATTCTTGACTTCATTGACATCATCTTTGAAGCGACGCAGTGACTCCAGAGCACCTTCGTAGATGACCACGTTCTCTCTCAGTACACGGATTGGATTGTTACGCTTGACCATGCCCTCGAGCACCATGCAACCGGCAATGGCGCCCAATTTGGAGTTGCGGAATACATCGCGAACTTCGGCCAGTCCAATGATCTCTTCACGAATCTCTGGTGACAACATACCGGAAATCGCTTTCTTAACATCATCGATAATTTCATAGATGATGCTGTAGTAGCGCATGTCGATGCCCTGCTCTTCAACCACTCGACGAGCACCCGCATCAGCACGCACATTAAAACCGATAATTATCGCATTCGAGGTGACTGCCAGATTCGCATCTGACTCATTGATACCGCCTACACCTGAAGCGACAACACTCACTTTCACTTCATCAGTCGAGGTTTTGATCAAGGATTCCTTAAGGGCTTCCACACTACCCTGCACATCAGCCTTTACGATCACATTCAGGCTTTGAGTCTCGCCTTCCGCCATCTGCGTAAACATCTCATCCAGCTTCGCAGCTTTCTGTGCTGCCAAACGAGTCGAGCGCTGTTTATCATGTCGAAGCTCAGCGATCTCACGTGCCCGACGCTCGTCGCTCACTGCGCGCACATCGTCACCGGCTTCCGGCGTACCCGAGAGTCCCAGAACAACCACAGGTATCGAAGGACCAGCAGTCTTGATCGAACGACCATTCTCATCAAACATCGCACGAACACGACCAAACTCTTTACCGGATACGATCATATCGCCGCGATTCAAGGTTCCGGTCTGAACAAGTACAGTAGCCACAGGGCCCCTGCCTTTATCCAGAGAAGACTCGACTATGGAGCCAGTAGCAGGCCCGACTTCCACTGCGCGTAACTCCAGTACCTCAGCCTGTAGAAGGATTGCATCCAGCAACTCATCAATACCGGCACCGGTTTTCGCAGATACCCGCACGAACATGGTGTCACCACCCCAATCTTCGGGTATGACCTCTTCCTGTGAGAGTTCCTGTATCACTCGATCAGGATTTGCATCCTCTTTATCGATCTTGTTGATAGCCACAATCAGCGGTACACCAGCTGCCTTGGCATGCTGAACTGCTTCCTTGGTCTGGGGCATCACGCCATCGTCGGCTGCCACAACCAGGATGACAATATCGGTCACTTTGGCGCCACGGGCACGCATTGCAGTAAACGCGGCATGTCCCGGTGTATCCAGAAATGAGACCGTACCCTTATCGGTATCCACATGATATGCACCGATGTGCTGGGTAATACCACCCGCTTCGCCGGCGGCTACACGACTGGTCCGGATATAATCAAGGAGTGAGGTTTTGCCGTGATCGACATGGCCCATGATGGTGACCACTGGGGGACGTTGAACCATCTCGCCCTGAGTTTGGGCATCTTCCTCAATACTCAGCAGATCAGCCTCGACATCCTCTTCACGTTGCACGACGGGTACATGGCCCATCTCTTCAACCACCAGTGTGGCGGTATCACGATCCAAGGTCTGGTTGATGGTTACCATCATGCCCATTTTCATCAGTACCTTGATCACCTCAGCGGCCTTAATGGTCATACGCTGCGCCAAATCGGCTACTGTGATGCTGTCAGGGACTTTCACTTCATGGACAACTGGTGCTGTAGGCCGCTGAAAACCGTGTTGCGCATCACTGGCACTGGCAGCCGCTCTGCGTTGCTTACCCGGTTTTTTCTTGCGCTTACCGCGCAACCCTTCAGCCACATGCAGCTCTTTGCGATTGGAATGAGAACCTTTCTCATCACGCCTGCTGTCTTTACGTCCCTTCTTGCCTCGTGCCGGTGCTGGCTTTGCGTCAGGCTTGGCCTCGGCGACAGGCGCAGGTTTTGGTTCAGGCTCGGGTGCAGCCTGTGCTTTCTGCAACTCCACTTCTCGCTTCGCCTGCTCTTCTGCTTCTCTGACCGCCTCTTCCTCAGCCAGACGTTTTGCCTCTTCCTCGGCAGCTTGTTGAGCCGCTTCCTCTAGCTGGGCCTTTTGGGCTGCTTCATCTTCTTCACGCTTGGCAGCTTCAGCTGCTTTGCGAGATTCTGCTTCTGGATCTACAACTTCAATGGATTGTTCCTGTTCCTCAAGCGCTTTAAGTGCCTCTTCAGCTTCTTTGGCCTTACTTTCAACCGACTCCACGTTGGCGCGCTTAACGTAGGTGCGCTTTTTACGAACCTCAACACTGACTGTTTTGGCAGGTGCAGTGGAGGCGCGACTCAATGTACTGCGTCCGCTCGATGTGGGTTGACGTAACTCGCTCACCGTTTTACGTCTGAGTGTTACCTTACTGGGGGCGGCAACGGTAGCCGTCTTCTTTTTGCCATGGCTCTCACGCAGATGCAGCAACAGCTTCGCCTTCTCTTCATCGGATATCCTGTCATCAGCGTTTTTAGCCGAGATACCAGCATCTGCCAACTGTTCCATCAACAGATCGGCAGGAATGCCAACGACATTTGCAAGTTGTGCTACCGTTACTTCACTCATTCATCAGCCTCTCGAATTTGCCTTATCCATCTGTTGCTCTGTTTCACATTCACGCTGGAACTTGATTACTTGTTAAGCACTAGAGGAGTGACTTATTTTGCCTCTTCAAACCATGGGGCTCGCGCCGTCATGATCAATTGGCCTGCCCGTTCTTCATCCATGTCATCGATCTCCATCAACTCATCAATGGACTGCTCTGCCAGATCCTCCATGGTTACCACCCCCCGGCCGGCGAGGGTGAAAGCAAGTTGCTGATCCATTCCATCCATGCTCAACAGATCTTCAGCAGGCTCGCGGAACGCCTCTTCATTGGCGATAGCGCGGGTGAGTAAGAAATCCTTTGCTCTGCTACGCAATTCATTGACAAGATCTTCGTCGAACTCTTCAACGGTAAGCATCTCTTCAATCGGTACATAGGCAACTTCATCGACATTGGTAAAACCTTCCTGTACCAGAATCGCCGCCACGTCTTCATCCACATCCAACTGATCCATGAAAGCATCTATAAAACCTTTCGCTTCCGACTCACTCTTCTCGGATGCCTGGGCTTCATCCATTACATTCAGTTCCCAACCGGTCAATTGACTGGCCAAGCGGACATTCTGTCCGCCTCTGCCGATTGCCTGGGATAGATTCTCCTCGCTGACCGCGACATCCATTGCATGGGTGTCTTCATCAACAACGATGGAGACCACATCTGCGGGAGACATGGCGTTGATTACAAACTGTGCAGGATTATCATTCCAAAGAATGATATCGACCCGCTCACCGTTCAATTCATTAGAGACAGCCTGTACCCGGGAACCACGCATACCGACGCAGGCCCCAACGGGATCAATACGCTGATCCAGTGCTTTGACAGCAATCTTGGCACGCAACCCCGCATCCCGCGCAGCGCTCCTGATATCGATCAGACCTTCACCAACCTCAGGCACTTCAAGCTTGAACAGCTCGATCAGCAACTCCGGCATGGTGCGACTGATAAACAGCTGCGGACCTCTGGGTTCGGACCTGACTTCATAGAGATAACCGCGAATACGGTCGCCTACCCGAATCGATTCTTTCGGAATCATGTGCTCGCGACCGATGAAAGCCTCAGCATTTCCACCCAGGTCCATGAAGATATTGCCCCGGTCGATGCGTTTTACCACACCGGTGACCAGCTCACCTTCCCGGCCTTTATAGGCCTCGACCACTTTGGCCCGCTCAGCTTCACGCACTTTCTGAACGATGACCTGTTTAGCAGCCTGGGCAGCGATTCTTCCGAACTCGATTGATTCAATCGGCTCTTCGACAAACTCACCGACCTGGATATTCGGATTCTCCTCACGAGCGGCATCCAGAATAATCTGCCGCAAGGGGGCATCTGGCTCATCTTCCGCATAGGATTCTACAACTTCCCATTGTCTGTAGGTATCGTAGTCTCCGGAAGTGCGATCTATCGCCACTCGAACCAGAATATCGTCACCATTTCTCTTTCGAGTGGCAGATGCCAACGCGGCTTCAATAGCCTCAAAGATGATTGTCTTACCGACATCTTTTTCGTTGGAAACCGCATCAACGACCAGCAGTATCTCTTTACTCATCAAATGTTTCCTAATTCAAAATTCCGGTATCACTCGAGCCGAATCGATCAGATCGATCTGAATTCGATAGAGCGTTCCATCTTCTTCAATTAAAACCTGATTATCTTCCACGCCACCCAGTTCACCAGTGAAACGGTGACGTCCATCAATCTTTGTTTGGGTCTTGACCCGCACCTTACTGCCTTTGAAACGCTCAAAATGAGCCTTTTCAAACAGCGGCCTGTCCATTCCAGGTGAAGAGACTTCCAGCTGGTAGCGCTCTTTGATCGGATCTTCCACATCAAGCACACCGCTTATCTGATGACTGACTTGTACGCAGTCATCCATGACAATGCCCTCTTCGTGGTCGATATAGACCCGTAACAGCGAACCACCTTTGCCCTGGCTAGTCAGTTCAATGCCCAGCAGCTCAAACCCCAGCAGTTCAACTTCCTGGCGTACAAGGGTTTTAAGTTTTTCTGGCGCAGACCTCATTTTTCCCACCGCAATAAAAAATGGGCACATGGCCCATCCTGTCGTACTCAGAAAACGGGAGGCCGTAACCACCTATTCTCTAAATAAAAAAACCCCGCTATCGGGGTTTTATTATAATGCACTGCGGCTGATGACCGACAGCTATCGCAAAAACTGGTGCGAATTTTAGCATAGGACCTGCCTTCAAGCAATTTTAGTATGGTATTGTCTTTATCTATGTAGCGCCAGAAATGATTCCCTGTCACAGCCAGACCGCATAGCGTAAAGCTCTAGCCCGGCAACCACCCTCCTGCAGCCTGCACCGGCGCTCCAGTCTCTGGATCACTCAGCCACACCACCACCGCAAGCCGCTTGGCATCATTTACAGATATTTCAGGCCATGAGAATGACCATTTTCCAGTTTCAGCGCCTGATTCAGACCTGGAATGGCTCAACACAACAAAATTTTCGGATAGATCCCGGCCTCGATTCTCCCCCCCACCAATGTGACTCACAAGATCGAATCCGAGAATCGCCAGATTAGCCTGTAAGCCCTTGGCATGGCCACCTGCTTCGGGAATAAATTCAGCGGAAACCCCTGCCCCTGGATCGACCGCTAAAGTGAGGCGACCAACCCGTAACTGTTTACCCGCAGCGAGTTCAGGATGACGAAACCAGCCTCGCCACTCCTGCCCGTCAACGACAAATCCTGGAGTATAGACCGAACCCAGGGCTCCGCTGTGACGATAGTCCCGCTGGCGTTGACTGAATGCGGATGAGGCAAAGCGATCCGGCCAACCCAGACCGTCCCAGTAATCGACATGAAATGCCATGGGGATCAGCTGACGCCACAGTCCCGGATGGTTCTCCAGCTTACTTAGCCAACGATCCGCCGGAGGGCAACTGCTGCAGCCATGAGAAGTATATAGCTCGACAAGCCGCACCTGCTCTACCGGACTACTCAGTGTCAGGGTATTTGTCGCTTGCGCGGAAGCTGTTGCCAGCATACCAGACAATAACAGCAACCCAATTCTGGCAGTCATGAGACATCTGGCACAAATTTCAGTGCGACACCGTTATTGCAGTAGCGCAAACCAGTCGGTTTCGGCCCATCGTTGAATACATGCCCGTGATGTCCGCCACAGCGGGCACAATGGTACTCAGTGCGAGGCCAGATGAGCTTATAGTCTTTCCTGGTTCCCAAGGCATTGGGCAGGTAATCATAAAAACTTGGCCAGCCGGTGCCACTCTCATACTTGGTCGAGGATGCGAAGAGTGGATTGTCGCATCCGGCACAGACAAAGGTGCCCTTACGTTTTTCATCGAGCAGAGCACTGCTGCCAGGCCGCTCAGTCCCCTCTTCCCGTAGAATATGAAATTGCTCTGGAGTAAGTCGCTTACGCCACTCTTCCTCGCTCAAATCAAGTTTTTCCACTTGCGTCATCTCTTCACCCTGCTTTGCAAATACAGAATGCCCAATAATCGGCATCACAGTCGCCACACCCATTAGTTTGATCAAACTTCGACGTTTCATTCAATATCTCCTGTTACATAGGCAAGGGATTCACAAGTCACTCCCTCAATGGGATATCTGACCCAGTTGAGTACAGAGTCGTGGTGTGACTACCAGGTTCGGGGATTGGCTAAGCTCGCGCTCTGTTTATAAACCACTTCTGATTTTAATCTCACACTAATCGATGGCTACATATAGACAGCGATTATCCCACCAGATTCACCCACAAAAACTCGGTATATTGTGCAGGAAAACCATTCACCATCAGTCACATCTCGAACTCATGGGGATCACTCTATATCTCAGCCATCCAGGGCTGATCACGCAAACATCACAAATCGATCACAGTGGCGACTAGTGTGGGAAAATTCAGGCCAGGGGCAGGGTAAAACTGAAACAGGCGCCACCAGACTCATTATTCTCAGCTTTGATTGTTCCACCCTGCAATTCAACCATGCGACGAGCAATGGCAAGGCCCAGGCCAGCATGCCCAGACTCATGACCGCTCTTGTGTTTACGGAAAAAGGGATCAAATATGTGCTCTAACTCTGATTCACCAATACCCTCACCATTATCTGAGACGCTCACCAGAGCCAGCTTCTCCTGTTGAGAAATGGTCACAGAAACCGCCCCACCCGATTGGGTATGATCCAAGGCATTTCCGATGAGATTATCCAGTACCCGTTCGGTCATGGCGAAATCCGCATTAACAAATGGCAGTGAACGAGGGACCGTCCATTCAACCCGAACCTCTGACTGTTGTGCCGGCAATTGGAATTTCTGAATCACATCCTGAACCAACTCCGCTAACGGCATTGGCTCACAAGTTGGTTGCTTCTCTCTGGCTTCTAATTGAGCCAGTTCAAAAAGATCCTCAAGCATTCCTTTCAAACGCCTGCTCTGCTTTAAGGCTACTCGCAGATACTCCTGCTGCTGTTCCTTATCAAGAGTATTCTGTTTCATATTCAGGGTTTCAAGATAACCATAAAGTACTGCAAGCGGGGTTCTGAGGTCATGGGAGACTTGAGCCACCAGATCCCTTCGCAGGCGATCCTGTTGTTTCAGTTGCCCCCATTGATCGGCAATGCGTTTTGCCATCGCCTCAAATGTAGCCCCTAGCCGTTCTACTTCATCTCCTTCAGGATTAAAAGTCTCCGCTAATTGCTCTTGATGGGTAAAGCCACTCTGCTGAAACGACACCATAACGCTGGAAAGACGCTGTAGACGGCGAGTCAACCAATGAAACAATAATAGGCCCGTCAGTAAGCCAAACCCCATACTGACCGCTACAGCGCCAGCACTGTATCTCAAGGCATAACTCTCCTGCACTGCCTGTTCGGCGATATCGTACTCTTCACCTCTTAATACCACGTAGAGAAATCCTGCCGCCATATCACCTGCCGGTACTGGCGTTACTGAAAATGCTTTGCGTCGTTCATGGGATCTAGGGTCATCGCCCAACAGGGGAAAACCTTCTCCGCGCAGAAAAGCTTCTATCGGTTTCAGATCCACCTGCTTGCGTTTAACCTTTCCAGCATCTGCGGAGAAGGCGAGGATAGTCCCCAGCTTATCGAGCAGATAGATTTCAATACTGGGATTTATATCCATATAGTCACTGAAGGTTTTCTTCAGTGCCAGATCATTCATTGCACCATCGATGACAAGCCGTCGATCTGACACTATGCGCTGCGCCAGATCCCGGTTGAAATGTTGGGTAATCTCTTGCAGATAGCGGTCGGTGGTTGACAGGGTGATCAGGGTGATCAGGGTATATAAAAGCCCGGTAACCAGAAATAGAGCAATCAGTGCGAGGGATAGGCGAGCATATAAGGAGTGAAACATGAGCTTAGTCGCTTTAACCCGGAACCAGGCTTTTCAGGGTTCGACAGCAATGCCAGCTTTTTAGAAAGATTACGGAAGTTTGGTATTTCAAGCGTCTCCCCTCTCTTCGCGAAACTTATAACCCACGCCCCAGACCGTCAAAACATAGTGGGGATCCGATGGATCTTTTTCGATCTTTGCGCGCAATCGGTTGATATGGGAGTTTACTGTGTGCTCATAACCGTCATGGTTGTAACCCCACACTTTGTCGAGTAGCTGAACACGACTGAAAACACGCCCGGGATGTCGCGCAAAAAATAGCAGCAGGTCGAATTCTGTAGCCGTCAATTCAATATCTTCACCCTCAACCTGAACCTTACGTTTTGTGACATCAATGATCAGCCCGCCACTGGTCAGAGTCTCTTGCTGCGCAACTTTATCACTACCCTCTCTGAGGGCATCAATACGACGAAACAGAGCCTTGATGCGCGCCATCAACTCGGGAACACTGAACGGCTTGGTCAGGTAGTCGTCTGCACCCATCTCAAGGCCCAACACACGATCAAGTTCGGTGGATTTCGCAGTCAGCATGAGTATCGCCACATAGTCTTCAGCAGTTCTCATATTTCGACACAGTGTCAAACCATCCGTATCAGGCAGCATCAAATCGAGAATAACCAACTGATATCGATGCTTTTTGAACAGCTCCATGGCTGCCGCACCGTTTCCAGCTATATCCGCATCGTAACCAGCATCATGCAAATGGTTTTGTACCAAATGGGCGATATCCGGTTCGTCTTCAACGATGAGTAGCTTTCGTTGCATCTGTTTTTATCTACCTTTGGCAAGTTTCTAACCAGAACATGAGTATAAGTTGTTCTGAGATCACCTGGATGTTAATGCTTTTTGAATCCGTAATGTATGTCATGGGATTCACATTAATATCACGAAAGTATCACAGCAATCTATCAGACCAATCGTAACTACCAACCGGGCTATAAGCATCCAGACACTCAGCCATGAAGGCTTCAAAACGCCGCTGTAGCCCCCTGCTAACTTAGTCCGTGAGCAATCAAAAGACGCTCTGTCATAAATATCAATATCTCAGGGATACTAATACAACTCCGACTCCGGACGTTGATCGGTTAACCAGTAAAACTGATGGGGTGGCACAACCAGCTGTTGCTTGAATAGTTCCGGGCTCTCACCGGAATAGAGATCTTTGAGATTGCCATATTCGAACATACCTCTATTACCTAAGGCACTCAGCTCCATGTACTGTGGCGCACTGTCGAAATTGCAGACCACCAACACGGAGCCCATAGGCATGAAAGGGTCGCTCCGCCAGAAGACAAACAGATGCGGGTTCTCTACGTCGATCAGCTCTCGGTTATTAAAATCTGAAAACGCAGGAATACCTTTTCTGGCAGCAATCATTTTTTTCAATCCATCGAATATCTGCTGTTCCGGTGTACCGTGCTGATGGCGACGTGCGGCTCTATCCCAATCGATCTTTGGTCTTTGCATCCAGCGGCTGTCACCCGCCTTATTCTCGTCATTGAGAAAATCCCTGTCATTGAGAGTACCGATCTCGTCACCATAGTAGAGCAGTGGCATACCACCGAATGAGCAGATTAAACTGTGAATCAGCAGTATAACTTTTACCGAATCATTGATAGCTTCAAGATCATTCTGCTCAATGGCAGACTCCAAGCCAACCAGGGATGCCAGGGAACCGGAGATACGAGCATCCCCGGTTTTCAGATTAACGCCGAAGGGTGCACCACGGGCAGGCGAGTCATCATAACTGCCGGTGAAATAGTCGACCAGGAATTTACGGTGCGCGAAAGGCTCATAACCGGCCCGAATGATATCGGCATTATCAAAGCCGAGACCGATATCATCATGGCAGCGCAGATAGTTGAGCCATGTTGCCCGGTCCAGTTTTGTCGGCAGGCTCTGTATGCCCTGCATCAGCAACTGGGTGTTCTTGGTCGCCACCGCATCCCATATCAGCGCCATAAATGTTGCGTTGTAGGCAATTTCGCACTCCTTTGCGATTACTGCATCCTCACCGAAGTATTTAATGATCTCCACTGGCGCCACTATCGCTTCAGCAATAAATAACACCCCAGGCGCGGTAACCTGGCAACAGTCTTTCATGAGTTGTAGCAGCAGGTGGGCCTCACGCTCGTTCTGAGAGGTGGTGCCTATCTTTTTCCATAAAAAAGCAACTGCATCGAGGCGCAGAATATCTGCACCCTGGTTTGCCCAGAACAGCGTGTTATCCAGCATTTCAATAAACACTGCTGGATTGTTGTAGTTGAGATCCCACTGATAGTGATTGAAGACACTCATCACCCATTTGTGCATGCCTTCATCCCAGGTAAAATTACCAGGAGAGGTCTCGGGAAAGATCTCCGGCATTGTCTCCTCGAACATATCGGGGATATCACGATTTTTAAAGGTGTAGTAGTAGTCCTGATACTTCTGTTCGCCAGCCCTCGCCCGCTGCGCCCACTCATGCTCATCCGAAGTGTGATTGAGCACCATATCCAGGACTAGAAGCATGCCTCTTTTACGTGTCGATAGAGCCAGTTTATTGATATCTTCAAGAGTGCCGTAACGAGAATCCACATTGCGAAAATCACTGACCGCATAGCCACCGTCGCTCGCCCCTTTTGGACAGTCCATAACCGGCATCACATGCAGCATATTGACGCCGAGTTCCTGTAGGTAGGGAAGCCGCTCCTCTACGCCTTGCAGATTATTGGCAAAGCCGTCCGCATAGAGTGCCATCCCGACCCATTCCTGACTAAGAAACCAGTTGTGGTGTTTCTCTCGCTCACTGTCGAGTTGTTTGAGGTCGACATGTCGTTGTACATATCGTATTGCCATCACCTCAACCAAGTGAATCATCTGCTCTTTGAAATCATCCCGTTTACCATAGAGGTGATTGAATAGCAGATGAATACCATAGAAGTTGGCACCCAGACGGGTATAAAAATGGCGCAGGTCCCGTTTGCGAATCTCTGTTTTGAGTTCGTCAAGGATTTGATTCAGAAGCGAATGTGCTACCTGCTCATACATAGTGGTTCGCCTGTGGTCGCTCCAACTTACCGCTTCTCTCTTGTTTGGTGTTTCATATCAGGGCCTGTTAACACTAATTCCATTGCGCCATAAAGTCACTATAGAACGATGCGGAGGAGACTGTCGCACCTCTCTGACCCACAATTGCCGAGGCAAAGGCTTGTGCTCGTTTCAAACTGCTCTCCAGTGACCATTGTTTCATCAGCCCAAGCAATATCACCGAGGTAAAAGCATCTCCCGCACCGACTGTATCCACTGTTTCGAGGATAGGTTCAGGAACTATCTCCAGAGGTCGATCCCCGTTACCAGCCAAAACTATAGCGCCCTTCTCCCCTCGCGTCACGATTACCCCTTGCAAACCGTAGGTTGTCTTGAAATCCATAGCTTGCGACAGCAGATCGGATGATTGACCCAGTAACTGCTCAAGCTCATGCCGATTAAGTTTTACCCAGTCTGCTTGAGAGACCCAATCCAATATCTCTTTACGATTCCACCAGGGGGGGCGCAAATTCACATCCAGGAAAATAGTCTCTGCACCACTCTTTTTCAGTTGATCAAGCGCGCTGCGGGCAATCGAGTTTCTTAATCCAAGACTTCCGTGGTAGAGGGTATCGCAAGCGGTATCCTGCAAGGGCAGTGGATCGATGAAGTCATATGCCGCATCCGCCACGATTTCGTAGCTTGGCTCTCCATGATTAATGGTGATTGTCACTTTTCCTGTGGCATGATCTGCATCCTGCTGCACACCTTCGGTCTCCATTCCCCAGCGAGACATAGTCCTGAGAATGGTATCCCCCTCACTGTCCCGACCAACACGACTGACAAAACTTGGGGACTGACCAAAGGCCTGTAGATGCCAGGCAACATTGAAAGGGGCACCACCAAGTACCTTTTCACCCCCAGGAAAGCAATCGTAGAGAACCTCGCCAAAAATAATCAGTTTTTTATTGTTCATAGATGTCTCATTTCTCTATTTGCAGACTTATAGCCCCTCTCCCTTGATGGAAGAGGGGTTGAGGAGAGGGTGCGCGTCAGACATTTGATGAAATTGGAGCATAGACTGCACTAGCCCAAAAATCCTCGTCATCTTGAGTTTTGATTCATAAGCCGACTGGCATATTCCGGATGGTAGTGAGCCAACCCCTCCAGTATCCCCGCACTGTAGTTGCCATTCATTCCCATAAAACCTCCCTTAGCCGGATAAAAGGCATTGGAGAGACCATTTTCATCTACCATTCGTTGAGCCTCACTCAACACCTCTGGTCGGGCATTTGCTACCAGCACTGAGGGCAGATGGCTGGTAAGCACATCAAGATCATTACCACTGTCGCCTGAGAAGAGTGTATCCGCTATCTCATACCCCAGATGCTGACGCAGAAACTCGATCGCCTGATACTTTCCTGCCCTCTCTGGCAAGAGATCGAGCAAGCCCACCCCTGCCAAGTCATCAATACTCCATATCAGGTTGGCCCGCACACCGAGGTTGATGAGCCGTTTCCCAATCCCTTCCAGTAGTGGACGATGGTCAGCCTCCAGTTCAACATAGAAACTCAACTTGAATGGTTGCTGTTTTTCCGGCTCCTGCAAACTAAGGCCAGGCCAATCAGATAACTGTTGAGAAAGTGCCTGGTGAGAATAGCCATTCCAGTCACTTCCAATCTCTTCCTCCCACTTCGCCCACTTCTCCCATCTGTTTAACCCATGGACCTGGTATAGCGTCGAACCGACATCAGCAATTACATAGTCTGGTTGAGGTAGATCGTAGTCGTTGATCGCATCAATCACCAGAGAACGATCACGACCACTGACATAGGCCAGCTCTACATCTTCATAGTCACAAAGCTGTTGAAAATAGTCTCTCGCATCTGGAGATTCAGGCTCAGGTCCGTTGGGTATCAGAGTTCTGTCCAGGTCAGTACAAATGAGTAGCTTTTGGCTCATACGTCTTCAGGTACATGGCAACTTTTGAAAAAGTCATAGTGTTCGATTGCCTCCAAAATGCCCAAGGCATGGGATTGACTGGCGAAGTAGATACGCTCCAGGTCAACCATATGAGAGAGCTCTTCATGATGTCGGTTGGCCACCACCACGGCAAGCGTGTTACCTCGCATCATATCTTCGTCAGAACCCGAGCCCCCTGCAACCAGGGTATTCTCAAGAGGCACATCCAGACGTTGCGCCACATAGCGTAACGCCTGCCCTTTTGACGCCCTTGATGGCAATACATCAAGGAATTGACCGAATGCATGAATGACGTTACAGGTCAGCTCCTCTTTGTGCAGCAGAGTATTGATTTCATCAACAGAAGGCGCCTTGTTTGGATCATAGTGGTAGGCCAGTTTAAAGTAATGCTGATCCCGTTTCGGTTGAGGTTTGATGCCTGGCAGATCCGCCATCACTCTACGAATGCTTTTGGGTTGCCACAGATGGTCAATGTGGTCTCCCCAGTAATCATCCATGGAAAGACCTTGTGAGTAGTGAATTTTAGTGCCTAAGCTGGTGATTAATACATCCGGAATCGGAATGGAGAACTTCTTCATGATCTGCAGTGCATCATCCAAACGACGTCCTGTTGCTATGCCAAATGTGGCACATTTTCGGTTATTCCGTACAACCTCTATAAAACGCTTCAATCCGGTTGGGTTACCTAACAGGTTTTGATCCAGGTCTGTAAAGATTGCCCTGTCCCTGTATCGATATTTAACGTGTCTGGGTGGCTTGGTGGGTATCCTTTGATGTGTATCCGGCATCGGCGTTATCAGCGAAAGATATTTTTTCGCATGGGCCTTCCAGGAGTAGTGTTTACGAACACCGGTGAGTCCGTTGTTGGCGAATTTTTGCCACAAATCATTGTCGTGCAGAATTTTCAGTAAGCTGCGCCGGATCGCCTTTTTATTCAGTGGATCGACCAATAGACCGTTTTTGCAATTACCGATGATATCCACTGGCCCGCCATTTTCCGTAGCAATCAATGGTAATCCGCTTGCTGCAGCCTCAAGCAGTGTCAAACCAAAGGGTTCCGTTAACGCCGGATTGACGAACACCCCTTTGGAGTCAGTTGCCAGCTGATAGATCTGTGGCACCTCCCTGGCTAGATGGCGTTTTGGAACTGCCACATGTCCATACAGATCAAAAAGGTCGATGGTCATCAGGATTTCAGTCATAACAGACTGGGGACCACTATCCATATCCCGGATGTCGTCACGATTACCGGCAACAATCACCAGATTTGCTGCATTCTGCAGTTGGGTCGATTCCCCGTAGACTTCCAGCAGGGTGAGAATATTCTTCCGTTCGTCAGCCCGGGAAAGGGCAAGAATAATTGGCTTTTCAGGATCTTGAAGAAACCTGGCCAGGGACTTTTTAAATGAGATTTTTTCCCCTGCTACAGGTGGATGAAATTTAGTCAGGTCGGTGCCAGGCGGTATGACCGCCATACTCTCCGGCTGATAGTAGTTATAGAGGCTGTACTGCTCTTCGATTTCATTGTGGGTACTGGTGATCACCAGGTCGGCGTTTGCCAGCACCTCCTCTTCAGCCTCGACCCGTCGTTCCATGTTATAACGAATGCCAATCTCTTTTCGAGTCAGCCCCTTGGCAAGTAGCTGTTGCTGTTTATCCCGACCCAGAGAGTGACCGGTATGCACTAATGGAATACCCAGCAGATGAGAAAGTCGCACACCGACATATCCAGCATCAGCATAATGGCTATGGACAATATCGGGCATGCGGGGCTGGGTCTTCAGCCAGTTGAGCAGATTATCCATGAAGCTGTCCAGATGATCCCACAGGATCTCCTTGGCAAGGTACCCTTCAGGCCCCGCGTCAACACGGACAATTCTTGCCTTGGATGAGAGCAAGTCCAAAGGCTCAGCGTAGTCATCGCTGATCTCCGGATCTACGACCCTTCTGGTCACCAGATCAACACGACTGACCTCATCGCATTCAGCCAGGGCTCTGGCAAGATCCACAACATATTTGGTTTGGCCACCGGTATCTGCATCACGTCCCAATTCCAGATCGTGACTACGAATCAGCCCATGAACACTTATCAGACAGATATACATCGCATATTCTCCCCGGCACTGATGCATGAGACAGGAAATCCCGCTCAATCGGAATAATCGAAGATGGCAATGCTTGACCGCCTTGTATAGAGCGACTCTCCCCCAAAAAAGATATGAAATAGATACTTAATGTTAAAGGGTTGGGCGCTGAAACTATCAGTCAGGTAATCCATTTCACTGCAAGCATCAACAATATCTAAATATTCAGGTGGCCCTAGATAACCTCAGAATAAGTCCGGGTCGAACAGATTGTCGATCAAAATGCTCCACTTCAAGGTGCAGATCACACCTAACAGTTCGCTCTTTGCGAAGACCTGCAATATAGAGAAGGTACATTTTTCACAACAAGATGTCGGCTCATGGCTTGTTCAGAGACTCCCTGGCAAGGTCGCCTGAGAATGTGCCGTGTCTAGGGATTAATAGTATCAGATTTGTACTGACTAATCAGGCCATAGATATTCATGCATCGAGCATGACATTCGAGGGTTATTTCACGACTGGGCCCAACTCAAATACGCCTTCATCCAAATTAAACAACAGACGCTTTTTTATCTGATCAAATTTCAGGATCGAGACACCCTGATGGTCCAGCTTGAACTCTTCAGCCTCTTCCCTGCTTTCCAATGGAATCAACTCATGTCCCATGGGACCTAAAATATCAGAGCCGATGACATAGTATGCGCTGCGTGCATCTATTCTCTGAAGACCGTAGTATTCAGTCACACCTATGCTTTCGATCTCACTCGTCTGATGATTCGGCGCCCATTTCGACAGATCCAGCAGATATTTAAAAAGATCCTTTGCGCCATCGAAATGGTGCGCATGACCATCCTTGTAGACTACTGTTGCAATCCATTCAGGATATTTTGCAACGAACATCCCGCATACCGGACAGGTATCCCTTGGGCCAGGATCAGGTAGATTCACACTCTCTGCAACCAGGATATTCACTTGAAACAACAAACAGCAAAGTAGCAACGAACTAACGATCTTTTTCAAACCAAATAACATTCACACTTTCCGTTTATCAATTTTTCCAAAAGAGATGTTCTATTAACCCGGCAACATATGTGCCGGGTTAATGAGAGAGTGTTACCCTTTTTTCTGTTTCATCTTTTGCATCATCTTCTGACGGCGTTCAAGACGTTTTTTCCGAACCATCAGGGTATCCTTCGCCATCCCTACATACGCCTCACTCAGCGCTTCATCAAAACCTGCTATCTCACCGCCTTTAGCTGCCTGCACTGCTTTTGCAGCCTCAGCTGAAGAGAAAGCCATTTTGCTCCTGGTGGTCATCGTACCCTTCAACTTAGCCCCTAACAGATAACTTACGTCATCCACATTAACCATCGGCTTGATCTCTTTGTCTGCACCGAAGTCGGCAGCATAGATCGCTTTAGGGCCACGATCGATATTTAACGAAAGGCTGATTGCCAGACAGTGAATTGAACAGGTGCCATCCACCAGGCCATCATCGTAGTGAACCAAATGTCTGCTATGGTGCCATTTAGTACGATCCATGCCGCAATAGGGACACTTGGAATACTTTTCAAGCTCATTTTCCAATGGCTTATCGTCTGGCGTGTTCTTCGGGATAAACTGTAGTGGTGTACCATCTCCGTCACAGGCACTATCCGATGCTTTCACCCATCCCTTTCCAGGCACCATCACACCAACGCCCTGCCCCGCTATCGCACCACCTGATAAGCCAGCCAATCCGGCCACAGATAACATCTTCAGCAGATTGCGACGCTCCTTATTACTCTCTTCACACATAGTCTACTTCTCCTTTTCTAAATTACCAATTGGCCAATCCCCGCATGATGTCGAAAAAAATCACACCTTCATACAGGGTCCAAAAGCCAAGCAACAAAACTACAAGACCGGCCATTTTAGCCAACCTACCTCTAAACACAGATCCGACATAAACTCCAGATAAGGTAACTACGACCATGGATGGCAATGTACCAGCACCGAAGCTCATCATGAGTAGTCCAGCCTGTAGCGGGTCTGCAGTGGATAGTGCTTTTACCGCTACAGAAAAAACCAAGCTGCATGGCACCAGGCCATTGAGTGTGCCTGCCGTCATCGCTGTTACCAGAGATGACGAGTTGCTCAGAGTGGCAACAGGAACAGCGACTACAGCAGGCTTTCCAGGGTTTATCTTCCACAAGGGTATACCGAGCATGTTCAAGCCGAGCAACAGGATCAACACCCCCGCCACAATCATCAGGATGCCTTGCGCTTTACCAACAATGCCACTCTGAACCAGTACCTGACCCACAAGGGCACCAGTCACCCCCAGCATGGTATAGACAGCGATACGCATACCATGAAATGCAAACAGTGAACTTATCCTGTATCTCGGAGCCTGGTTGATAAAAAATCCAGCATTGATACCACTGCACATACCGAGACAGTGAAAACTACCTAAAATACCTGTCATAAAGGCCAGACTGAGAGTAAATTCAGAGTTCACAGCAGCTCACTTACAAGTTGTTCAAAAAGCTCAGCTGATGACTCGCCGATGATACGGGTATGTAACCTGCCCTTCCTGTCGAGAAAAAATGTCGTGGGCAATCCAATGACGCCATAGTTGCGCGCTGTAGCGCCTTCATCGTCAAGTAGAACGCCATAACTGATTGCCAGCTTATCTATAAATGCGGCGGCAGTTTCACGATCCTGCCTGACATTCAATGCAAGTATCACCAATCCTTTATCTTTCAATTTTCTATAAACGGGCTCTATATCCTGCATCTCGCTTTCACAGAATGGACACCAATCTGCCCAGAAGCGAATCACCACCACCTTGCCGTCAAATTGATTGGGGTAGTGTTGCAGCTCACCATTCAGGTTTAATAGTTCAAATTCCGGCGTCTGCTTGCCTTTATCCAGCGCGGATGTATCCGCCTGACAGCCCAATAAACTGATCAGCATCAGCGCTACACCAAGAGTATCTTTTAGTTTCACCACCACACCTCAAGCATGGTTAGATTTGAGCGCCACACAGACCAAGCTGCTGTCAGGAAAAACTGCATAAAGAGTAGGAGTGAGAGCCAGCTCAGCCTGGGAACCATCTTTGAGACGCTAGCCGTCAGACTTGGAATGCTCCTCCAAGGAGAGATCACTCCGGCACTCAGTGATAGAGCCGCTGCCAGAAACAGGGGTATATAGAGAAAATACCCCATATAGTCATGCCCCTGCTTAAGAATGCAAAAGGGACAGTGGTGGTGGGGATGCTCGTAGATATAGAGCGATATAAACGACACAATGGAGATCAATGAGACACAAAATGCTGCAAGCCCAGACAACGAAAGTAACCAACCATTACGACCTTTCAAGGCAACCCAAAGCGCACTGAAAAGCACTAAAACCGATGACACTACCAAAGCAGGCATAGCCTTGCCTGGCGCTATAGCTGATATCTCTGCAGCCACCCCATCCGCTTCAGCGGAAAAGAGGGTTCCACAGCAGGAGGTGATCAGATTGGGATCCATCTCACTAAAATGAAACCACTGTAGAATAAACTCTGTTATCGCCATCGGGACAGCAATCAATAGTAATCCATATTTATACCTGATAAGAGGATAGTCATATCCCCGATTATCGAGATAGTTTAAAGCTAGCCAGGCTGCAGCAAAAAAGAACATAGCAACCTTTAAAAACAGGGTTGGCCAACCCCAGGGGTTAACATTAAGCACTCCAGTTGCACACATTGCCCCAACAAATTGTCCTGACATTGATTCAGCGTTATAGATAAACAGCAGTAGTGATAGAAACTCGAAGCTTAAGGCCCAAATCAACAGAGTCGATATCAGATAGGTGCGACGTTCAAGTATAAGTTGCTGTTCACTACCACTTTGAATATCCCAGAAACGGATTATGTGGATTGCGAAAGCCGCAGCAAAAATCAACATTATGGAGACTATTGCAGAAACCATAATCAACGCCATGATGGAAGAGTCGAATATCACTGCTTACACATCCTCAGACACCACACAGCCATCATGCAGTTCCACTAGCCGATCTATTACATTTGATTCAAATACCGCCGGATCATGACTGGAGATCAATACGCTCTTTCCCGCTTTACGGAGTTCATCGATCAGTCCCATGAACTCAGCTGAAAGTTGGCTATCGAGATTGGCTGTGGGTTCGTCAGCAATCAGTATTTGTGGTTCATTGATCAATGCCCGACAGATGGCAACCCGTTGCGACTCACCACCAGACAACCACTCCACCATGTTGTCAGATTTATTTGCAAGGGCGAATTGATCAAGCAGTCGATCAGCTCTGGCTTTTAAGTTTTTGTATGGCAAGCCCTGCGGATAGGCAGGCAACATTATATTTTCCAGTACACTCAACCCTGGGATCAGGTTAAAGCGCTGAAAGATAAAGCCGAAGGTATGTCGCCGAACTTCTGTCAAAAAACGTTCCGGCAGGCCGGATATAACACGGTCACCCAACTGAATTCGTCCACTGGTTGGACGTGAAAGACAACCGATCAACGACATCAATGTCGTTTTTCCTGATCCGCTGGCACCTTTCAAACAACTGACCTGGTTAGCTTCAAAGTGAGTGGTTATACCCTGTATGGCACAAAACTCATTTGCTTTACCCTGGTTAAAAACCTTGCGGACATCTGTGAGCTGAATCAACATAGATCTCTACCGCATAACCGCATCTGGATCAGTAATTGAGGTGCGCCATACCGGAATAATTGTCGCCAGGATATAGGGGAGCACAGTAAAAAAGAACAGGGTTGCCAGTTGCAGTCCATCTACGATCGGTGTCAGTTGGAATCGAGGATAAAGAACAGCCCAGCCCTTGAGCACAGATTCAAACAGACCGGCGGAAGCAAAAAATACATGGGCATAGGCAGCCAGATACCCTAAAAGAAAGGCCACCAGTGAGATGATTGCACCTTCCCAGAACTTCATGCGCATCACATCGCTGGTCTCCCAGCCTACTGCTTTGAGTATCCCAATCTCACGTCGTTCTTCTGCACTCAAGCCTGAGGCCTTATCCCAGGCGAAAATCACAAAAGCCAGAATAGATCCCATCAACAGAACAAAGATAACGCCCTGTCTCCAGGAAAATACACTATCGTAGGTTCGTAAGATCTCTTCTCTAAGAATTGGTCGGCTATCTGGTAGCAACAGCACCAATTTCTCTGCAACTTTGCGTACCTCACGTGGATTTCTCACCGACAATACCAAATCGCTATAAAACCCCTCAGGGATATCAAATAGGCGACGGAACGCCAGTGGTGACATTAACAAAAGGTCAGTAGTGACCAGCTCTGACTTCCTGTCCAGTAGCTTGGAAACTTTAAAAGAGTAAGCCTCTCCAGATTGAGATCTCAGGGTGAGATAGTCACCCAACGATAAGCCTCTGGTACGGGCAATACCGGCACCGATAATAATCTCAGTTATCGGTAGTGACGCCTGACCAGCAGTCATGACGGTATAGTTTGCCTTAACGGCAGGGTCATAGTAGTAACCCCAAAGACGTCCACTCTTTTGAGTGACACCGCGCAGCTTTCCGATTTTTTGCAGATATTCTTCCGGCACCAAGGCATTTCGACCGGCCTGTAATCTTTGAACGATAATTTCGGGGGAGTTTTCCAGCATACTCACTGCCTCTTTACGCAAGGCATGAGTAAATAGCATTACCGAAGCAAGCATGAAGATAATCAGGGTATAGACTGTAAGCAGCGCAAAACTCTTACCCTTGTTTCTAACTAAAGTAGAGAGGGTATAGTCAATCAGATATTTGTGTTTACGTAGAAAAGAGATCACTGCAACAATCCCGAAGGGGGCGGTAGTATTGAACCGCTGGGAAAGTGCTCAATAGCACCTGGATGGTCTTGAAATGGTGAGTGAAGATCTGTCTGTGTTGGATGACGTGTATAGCGTGCCTCAGTAAATAGCGCCAGATCGGTTAAACCCAGCTCTCTCACCAGGTTTCCAGCTTGCACCACTGCAACAGGAGTCTGCCTCTGTTGAAAGCAACTCACAAATATCGTGAAAAAAAAGCCTGCCAGCATAACCAACAGACAGACAAGAAAGGTGTTGGATCTTCTCATTAATCGCTTAAGTCATCTATAAACCCTGCGAGTCTATCTGAGCCGATCTTCCAGTCTCATTGACATGAATCATTTATTGAACTTTTATAAAATTTTTGCGTTATATGACCCATTTTGTAACGTACAGATTGTGGGATATGGCCTGTTTTCCGTTTTTTGCTAGGAACTATCTCGACAGTGTCAAACCAATGCTGCCAGTTAGTAGCCACTCAACTTTATGCTGAAGGTGGGCAAATGCCCCCTGCTTAGGAGGGATTACGCTGTAAGGTTAAGGGCATTTTTTCAGGTACTAAAGCAACACCCGTAGAGATATGAAATTTGTATTAAGTCGATTATCGTCACCTTTTTGGTGGGGCATGGCCCCACCCTACCCTCTGTATCTCTCTAATTTCCAGCAGTTGACTTTGAAGTTGAAAGTCTATTGATTTGATTTAATTAGACGATCGGTCTATTATTCGCTATGTCTCCAGTTTCTGCAATAAAACGTGGTCGAGGCAGACCGCCAAAGGATCAGTCTCTATTCAGTGAAGCAAAAGCTGAACTGATACGTGCTGGCATGGAAATCCTCACTGAAAAGGGATTTTCCGCTACGGGTATTGATGAGATCCTGCGAAGTGTCGGCGTGCCGAAAGGCTCCTTCTACCACTATTTCAAAAACAAGGATGCCTTTGGCTCAGAACTGATTCAGAACTATACAAAATTCTTTGAACACAAATTGACTAAATACTTGAGTGACGAAAAGCTCCCTCCCCTGAAACGCCTTGAAGCCTTCATGAATGACGCAATCGAAGGCATGTCACGATACGAGTTCAAACGGGGTTGTCTTGTCGGCAATCTTGGCCAGGAGATGGGTAGCTTACCAGAGCCATTCCGTATTCAATTGATAGCTGCATTGGAGAGTTGGCAAAATCAGGTTGAACTATGCCTTGAGCAAGCCAAAGCCATGAAGCAGATTCCAACTGCAATAAATTGCAAAGAGACCGCCTATATCTTCTGGACCGGGTGGGAAGGTGCAGTACTTAGATCAAAACTTGAGCGTAATCCGTCCGCACTACACAGCTTCTCAAAGTTTTTCATAGGCAGCCTTAAACCCTAGATTTTTTTACATTTTATTAGACGATCGGTCTATTTTGAGGAATATGAACATGTTTAAAGGCATCTTGATTGATAAGCAAGACGATAAATACAACGTCGACATTATAGAGATTGATGAATCCTCACTCCCTGAAGGTAATGTTACTGTTGATGTTCAATACTCATCTATCAACTACAAAGACGCATTGGCAATTACCGGCGCCTCTCCTGTTGTTCGCCGTTTCCCGATGGTGCCTGGAATTGATCTGGTTGGTAGTGTTACCCACTCATCCCACGCCGATTACAGTAGTGGTGATTTAGTTGTCTTAAACGGCTGGGGTGTTGGAGAAGTTCATTGGGGAGGGCTCGCCCAAAAGGCCAGATTGAATGGTGACTGGTTGGTTCACCTCCCAACCTCATTAGAACCCAAGCAGGCAATGGCAATAGGAACTGCAGGTTATACCGCAATGTTATCTATCCTTGCACTTGAGGGTAACGGCGTCACACCAGACAAAGGAGAGATACTTGTAACAGGTGCATCAGGCGGTGTTGGTAGTGTTGCGATTGCGGTGCTTTCAAAACTTGGCTACAAGGTGGTTGCACTGAGCGGAAAGCATGAAGAAGAGGCTGAATTCCTGACTAATTTAGGCGCCTCTGAAATTATCCCAAGTGAAGAACTTTCAAAACCCGGTAGACCTCTGGCTAAGGAGCGCTGGGCAGGCGTCGTTGACGTGGTGGGATCTCACGTACTTGCTAACGCATGTGCTTCTACAAAATATGGCGGTGTGGTAACAGCATGTGGCCTTGCAGGTGGAATGGATTTTCCGGCAAGTGTTGCGCCATTCATTTTAAGAGGCGTGTCACTGATTGGTATTGATAGCGTTATGTGTCCGAAAGCAGTTAGACAGGATGCATGGACCCGCCTTGAAAAAGACCTGGATCTGTCAAAGCTTAGTAGAATAGCTGATGAAATCGCTTTATCCGATGTCATCGACACAGCAAATGATCTGTTAGCCAGAAAAATAAGAGGCCGACGCATCGTTAATGTTAATAGATAGCGTTCGTTTCAGCTCGACATGGTGCGGCAGGGCCGCACCCTACAGGTGAATTTATTTCGGGAGTGATCACGATTCAGTTTAGCCTCTCCGGCGAGTCACCTTCCTCGTAGAATACGGCAACCCGTAGCCTGGATGAAGTGCAACGGAATCCGGGAGAACAGTGCACCAAACTTCCTGGATTCCGCTTCGCTTCATCCAGGCTACCTTGCTGTTCGATCTTGGCGATTTTGTTGAGGCTGGGGCCATGCTCCACTAGAAGCATGATCAATCGTAGGGTGCGGCCCTGCCGCACCAGAAGGGTTGGATTCACAGAGATTCCTGCTATACCCATCAATGTCTAAAGACAGAAACTCTCTCTTAACCTGATCATTAAATAGCATTCGTTTCAGCTTGACATGGTGCGGCAGGGCCGCACCCTACAGCACGATCCTTTGCCCAAAAACAAGCGTAAAAACCCTCTCCAGCATGGTGTAGAGAGAGTTACTCTGATGCTTTTATTTAACCATCAGGCGAATAGAAGCG
>JBEVWG010000034.1:7765-33610 GCA_040506705.1 Candidatus Thiodiazotropha sp. 6PLUC1 | reverse complement strand
TAACCTCAACCACCTTAATCTGTTTGGTGGAGGTTATCTCGGTCAGGCTGAAGGGATGATCGAACGCCTGCTGGCGGAAGTGTAGGTTAAGCACCACACACTCTGAAATGTAGCCTGGATGGAGTGCAACGGAATCCGGGAAGGCTGGAGCGTGATTCCCCCGGATTCCGTTACACTCCATCCAGGCTACGGATTATGGAGGGTGAATTCCAAAGAGCTACCCAGATTACGCATACTGGAATCATATTCAAGAAGTGCAGGGCACCTCTCCTACGGCATCACAGGCTACGGATTCAGACAGCAATCAGAGAATCTCTATCAAAACCTCGAGTAACCGTTGATTCTCATCCGGCGTACCGACAGTAATACGCAGGTAGTCCTGAATGCGGGGTTGTTTAAAGTGGCGCACAATGACGCCCTGCTCACGTAATTTTGTTGAGAGGGTCTGTGCCGCTTGCTCGGGATGGGTGGCAAAAACAAAATTCGCTGCGGAGGGGAGTACCTTGAAGCCCAGTCCAGTAAGTTCATCGCTCAAGGCTTCCCGTGAACTGATTATCTGTTGGCGGATCTGTTGAAAATAGTTCTCGTCCTGGAAAGAGGCGATGGCTGCCTTTGCTCCTATGCTATCCATCGGGTAAGAGTTGAAACTGTCTTTTACCCTGATCAACCCTTCGATCAAGCCGGCATCCCCCAAGGCAATGCCGATCCGCAACCCGGCCAGTGAGCGGGACTTTGACAATGTCTGAACCACCAGCAGATTGGGGTAGCTGTTAATCAGGCTGACTGCACTCTCTCCACCAAAATCGATGTAGGCCTCATCAACCACTACCGCAGAGTTCTGATTTTTGATCAGTACTCTTTCAATCGCCTCTAATCCCAGCACTCGCCCGGTAGGCGCGTTGGGGTTGGGGAAAATGATGCCGCCGTTCTCCACTGCATACAATTCCAGATCAAGGGTGAAATCTTCCGCCAGTGGCATTGTCTTGTAGTCGATACCATACAGACTGCAATAGACCGGGTAGAAGCTATAGGTGATCTCAGGAAACAGTAGTGGACGGGGCTGTTGAAACAGAGCAAAAAAAGCGTGTGCAAGTACCTCATCTGAACCGTTACCGATAAACACCTGGTTGGCATTAAGCTGGTAGTAGTCTGCTACAACTTTACGCAATTGTTCTGAATCGGGTTCAGGATAACGTCTGAGATCCTTATTGGCGGCCTCCCGGATCGCTTCGATTACCCGTGGCGAGGGGGCATAGGGATTCTCGTTGGTATTAAGTTTTACCAGGTTGTCGATTTTCGGCTGCTCCCCCGGTATGTAGGGCGAGAGCTTTTCGATCGCCGGGCTCCAAAAGGGGTTCATCAGGATCAGTCCTTGTCTGGTTTGAATCGGTACTCTGCGGATTGGGCATGTGCAGTCAAACCCTCACCTCTTGCCATCACAGATGAAGTTCTTGCCAAACTGTCTGCCCCCTCTGGTGATGCCATGATCAGGCTTGAACGCTTCTGGAAATCATAAACCCCCAAAGGCGAGGAGAAGCGGGCAGTTCTGGATGTGGGCAAGACATGATTGGGGCCTGCACAGTAATCACCCATTGCCTCTGCAGTATGGCGACCCATGAAGATCGCACCGGCGTGGCGTATACGCTCGGCCATCTTTTGTGGTTCGTCGACTGAGAGTTCTAGATGCTCCGGGGCGATGTGGTTGGCGACATCCACAGCTTCATCCATGTCTTTGACTTCGATGAGTGCACCGCGTGTACTCAACGCTGTGGCAATGATCTCCTGCCGCTCCATGGTAGGTAGAAGTTTGTCGATACTGGCCTTTACCTGACGCAGATACTCCCCATCAGGAGATAACAGGATCGACTGCGCATCCTCGTCATGTTCTGCCTGGGAGAAAAGATCCATAGCGATCCAGTCCGGATCGGTTTTTCCATCACAGACGATCAGAATTTCCGATGGCCCAGCTACCATGTCGATACCGACCTGCCCGAAGACTGCACGTTTTGCCGTGGCGACATAGATGTTGCCCGGGCCCACGATCTTATCGACTGGCGGGATGGTTTCTGTGCCATAAGCAAGGGCTGCAACAGCCTGGGCGCCCCCTACTGCAAATACCTTATCGACACCTGAAACATGGGCTGCAGCCAGTACCAACTCATTGAGTTCTCCATCTGGTGTGGGCACCACCATGATCAGCTCGGCGACCCCTGCGACTTTGGCGGGGATTGCATTCATCAGCACCGATGAGGGATAAGCTGCTTTACCACCAGGCACATAGAGTCCGACCCGGTCGAGGGGGGTGACCTGTTGTCCCAGAAGAGTGCCGTCTGCTTCAGTATAGGACCAGGAGTCCATCAGTTGACGCTCAGCATAAGCACGAATCCGTTCCGCAGAGAGTTGAAGTGCAGTCTGTTGCTCTTGAGGAATGGTCTCCCAGGCTTGTTCTAAACGGCTGAGGGAAATTTGCAGGCCATCATCCCCGTCTGCTTGCCAGCGGTCGAAGCGCTGGGTGTATTCGAGTAGCGCAGCATTACCCCGTTTGCGGATCTCCTGGATAATCTGATTGACTGTATCATTGACCGCTGTGTCCGAAACCGACTCCCAGGCAAGCAGGGCATCAAGCTGCTGCATGAAGTCACTGTTACTGGTCGAGAGTTGGCGTATTTCACTCATGTTTAGGTTCTCGTATTTGGTGGTCGTACACCTTTGAAGAATGAGAAATTCCGATTTATTAAAAAACCAGATGGCTGGTTGTTTTTAAGGCAATCTGCGAGTCTACTCTTTTACCGCTTCCCGAAAGGCGTCTATCAGCTGCGTGATGAGGGCGTGTTTCATCTTCCAGGACGCTTTGTTGATTACCAGACGGGAGCTGATATCAGCAATATGTTCAAGCGGTACCAATCCATTGGCCTTCAACGTGTTACCGCTCTCAACCAGGTCAACAATGATATCCGCCAAGCCAACGATTGGGGCCAGTTCCATGGAGCCGTAGAGTTTGATGATCTCAACCTGCTCGCCCTTGGCTGCGAAATAGCGTTGAGCGCTCTTTACATATTTAGTAGCGACCCGCAAACGCCCCTTTTGTTCGACAGCATCGGGAAAACCGGCTGTCATCATTCTGCAGCGGGCGATATTCAGATCCAGGGGTTCATATAAGCCTTCACCACCGTGCTCCAGCAAAACATCTTTCCCGGCTATACCGATATCCGCTGCCCCATACTCCACATAGGTGGGAACATCGGTGGCGCGGATAATCACCAGTTTAACCTGCTCGTGATTGGTATTGAGAATCAGCTTTCTGCTTGTTTCCGGGTCATCTGTCGGCTCTATCCCGGCATGGGCCAGTAGTGGCAGGCTCTGGTTAAAGATTCGGCCTTTGGATAGGGCAATTGTAATAGGTGTGTCGAATTTCATGGTTCGCTTCGGCTTAGTCCAGCTTAGGATGTGCAAGGATAACAAATGATGAACGCGAAGGAATAAGAGAAATGGGTTAAATTCCCATAATACTCTCGCACTGCACAGCAATCTGAACAGTCCAGGCTAACCTTTCCACGTTCCAGCTTCTTGATTACGGTTAATGCTTAACTCGGTAGTCGCCGTATCTCTCCACCCAGGCCGGCCAGTTTTTCCTCGATATTCTGATATCCACGGTCGATGTGATAGATCCTGTCGACCAGAGTTTCACCTTCTGCAACCAGGCCAGCAAGAACCAGACTGGCGGATGCACGCAGATCGGTGGCCATTACCGGGGCCCCTGTCAGCTTCTCTATTCCGGTACAGATGGCAGTATTGCCTTCGAGTTTGATTTGAGCCCCCATACGTTGCAACTCGTGCACATGCATGAAACGATTCTCGAAGATGGTTTCGGTGACTATGCCCACCCCTTCCGCCACTGAATTCAAGGCGGTGAACTGGGCCTGCATATCTGTCGGAAAAGCTGGGTAAGGCGCAGTATAGACATCGACAGCTTGGGGGCGATTACCCATCATGTCCAGGCTGATCCAGTCATCCCCTGTCTCGATGGTAGCGCCGGCTTCGCGGAGTTTTTGCAGCACGGAATCTACCAGTTCAGGACGGGTATCGCGAATTTTAATGCTTCCACGTGATATGGCTGCAGCGACCAGGAAGGTGCCGGTTTCGATTCTGTCGGGCAGTACGTTATATTCTGTGCCGCTAAGGGTGTCGACACCCTCGATGGTGATGGTGGGTGTGCCAGCCCCGGTAATCTTCGCGCCCATGGTATTGAGGCACTCGGCGAGGTCTACTACCTCTGGCTCCCGTGCTGCATTTTCAATCATGCTGGTTCCTTTCGCCAGGGCGGCTGCCATCATCAGATTTTCTGTGCCGGTTACAGTCACCATATCCATCACAATGCGGGCACCATGCAGGCGTTTGCAGCGGGATCTGATATAGCCGTTTTCCACATCGATAGTTGCACCCATGGCCCTTAATCCATCTATATGGAGATTGACCGGTCGTGAACCAATGGCACAGCCGCCGGGCAAGGAGACATCGGCCTGGCCAAAGCGTGCCAGCATGGGGCCCAAAACCAGGATCGATGCACGCATGGTTTTAACCAGTTCGTAGGGCGCATTGAACTCCTTGATTGTATTGGCATCCACCTCGATGCCCATTTTCTCATCCACCATCAGGCTGACGCCCATGCCACCCAGTAGTTCCATGGTTGTGGTGATGTCCTGCAGGTGCGGCACATTGCCTACCCGCATCGAGCTCTCAGAGAGAAGCGTAGCTGCCAGAATTGGCAGTGCTGCATTCTTAGCGCCAGCGATGCGGACCTCGCCTGATAGGGGTAAACCCCCGCGAATGATCAATTTATCCATGGTTTTTCCGGATGGTCACTTTAAAGTAACGGTATATTGAACCAGTCAGCCTGATTCGTTAGCAGTAAGCGATTGACTCAGTCAAAAACTCTCTAACAGTCCGACAATGGCGTGGGATGACAATACGCTCACTACTCAAAATGGAGCAGCGTTGAATGCCATTCTAGCCCCGAACCCAGGGATTCTGGTGAAAAAGACTGGAAATGATAACGAAATTGGATAGAAAACGGGAGTATTTGTTAAAAACATCCTGATTACCCCCCCATGCTCAACAAAAGAGTATCAACCTGTATAACCGTAATATGCGGCTAGTGCAGTTGGTGGGGCATGGCCCCACCCTACACTTTATCGACAGGTAGGGTGGGGCCCTGCCCCACCAAATCGCGCTGGAAATTCACAAAACCCCCTGCAACCTTCCGTAGATCATTATGGGCACCTCTCTTAACAATCACTGTAGCTGACCTTGGAAGGTAATCAGGAAAAACATTAAATCAGCGTCGGCTAACGGCCTGATCGATATAATCTTTTATCGCCGCCTGACCCGAGTCATCAATGCCGGTGAATTCCATTCTGCTTAACCAGTCATTACCCTGTTTTTCGTTATCGAGTATCTTGGCGTAGATGTGGCTGCTCTGTTCACTCATCAGTGAGGTGTAGAGGGTGATGCGAATATCAGAAAGGGTTTGCAGTTGAATGGGTAACAGCGCTTGAAGCCCATTGTAGCTCAAGTCGACGGCCCGTCCTGCAAAGCTGGTTGGTGAGACTGATTTTCCATTAAGTGGTTGAAATGATAGGGGGAAGTCGACCTCAATGCGTGGGCTTCGTCGAGACTCGACCCGCGGCACTTCCAGATGTCTGGGGCGACTGGTGGCAAGCAGTTCATACAGGTTGACCGGTACCTGTTTGCCTTTGACTAATACCTGATTCGGTGCAGTACATTCGATATAGTCTTTGGCGAGTTCTCTTGAATGTTCACTCAGCAGAATTTGACCACGAAGGCTATAGGCTTCAATACGTGAGGCAAGATTCACTTCATCACCGATGACGGTATATTCATGGTGCAGTTCCGAGCCGAGATTCCCGGCGACCACATAACCTGTATTGATACCTATACCCATGAACAGGCGTGGATGACCATGTTTTACATTTTCGCTGTTAATGTTCTGCATGCTGCGTTGCATCTCTACAGCACAGGCAATGGCCCGTTCAAGGTCGTCATCCCGTTGTTCGGAAAGTCCAAACAGCGCCATGATGGAGTCACCCATGAATTTATCGATACTGCCACCGAAGCGAAAAATGATCTCGCACATACGGGAGAAATAGAAGTTCAGAATCTCAATTACAATGTCAGGTTGATAGTGTTCTGATAACGCAGTGAATCCTCGCAGATCCGATAGAAGGATGGTGACCTGTTTTGTCTGAGGCTTCTTTCCACCCTCTGGGGAGTCAAGGGTTTTAATCAATGCCTGATGCAGACGACTCTTCTGCATTGGCGATAGCTTGGTTTCCAGGACGTCACCGACAGTATCGATAATACGCTCGATCTCTTCGGCTTGTTTCATTGTCAGGCTCCCAGCTTGTCTTATTGTCTAGCCCGGTAATGCCTTGATGACTGTCATCCGACTGGTGAATGGCCTGAGGACAATCGATAGTGGGTGTGGGCTTTATTTTCAGTATAGCCAGCGGGAGGTATTCTGAAACCTGTTATTAACCCTGGTTATATTCAGGGCTTCAACGGATGTTTCGGCTGAATATGGCTAATTAGGTGTTTTCAATAATCTGGGAGGTAGGCAGCAATGCTCTCCATTGCTGCCTGAATGGACTCTCTATTTATCGAATGCTGGTCGTTCATCAGATACTGCATTCAAGCTGAAGGCGTCGTTACCACGCCAGCCGCCAATCACAAGTTGGGTGCCTGGTGGTTGTCCGGCGATATTTTGCATCAGATCCTGTGAGTTGCTCAGCTCTGTGTTATTAATGCTGGTGATCACGTCGCCGGGACGTAACCCAGCCTTGCTTGCCGGCCCATCTTCAAGTACTCCGGTCACCAATACCCCATCCTCGATATGCAGACCGAAGGCTTCGGCCAGCTTTTTTGTTACATCCTGACCCTGAATGCCAATCCAGCCCCGTACTACATGACCGGAGCGTATCAGTTGCTGCATGATGCCCTCGGCCAGATCATAGGGGATCGCAAAACCGATGCCGTGAGAACCGCCGGTTTTGGAAAAGATAGCGGTGTTGATGCCAATCAGCTCCCCATGTCCATTCACCAGGGCGCCTCCAGAGTTTCCGGGATTGATGGCAGCATCAGTCTGAATAAAGTTTTCGAAGGTGCTGATACCCAGGCGTGAACGACCTGTCGCGCTGATTATGCCCATAGTGACCGTCTGCCCCACACCGAAAGGGTTGCCAATAGCCAATACCACATCACCCACCTGTTGAGTGCCTGAGTGGCCCACAGGGATCGGCTGCATCGGCTGATCACTGTTGATTTTAAGCACTGCAACATCGGATTCCGCATCACTGCCAACGATACTGACGCTGACGCTCTGGCCATTTGCCAGCACTACTTTGATTTCGTCTGCACCATCGATGACGTGGTGGTTTGTCAGAAGATATCCATCTTCAGTGACAATGACTCCGGAGCCAAGGCTGGTGTCAAGGCGCTGGCGGGTCTTTTCCGGGAGTATGCTGCCAAACAGGTGCTGCAATACCGGGTCTTTGAAGCGCATCGCCTGGGATTCAGTAGTAATTTTGGTGGTGAAGATATTGACCACTGCAGGCGCTGCTTTTTGTACCGCTTCGGCATAGGAGACAGGCCCCGCTTCCCGAGGCAGAGCGACTGCAGGTTTTTTATGTTGCTGTAGATATTCTGCGGATTGAGGAGACAACGTTCGCTCGGGCAAGAGGAACAGTACAACAAAGGCTCCAGCCAGACCTGCAGTCAGAGCAGTGAGTAGAAGTGAAAACAGTCTTTGCATGCGCATGAGATGATTTAGTGTGGTACAAAAGGATACTCTACAGACGCCTCTGCACTACATAAAGTAGATAGATTATACCCTTGTGTGATGCCGGAAAATCTCCGTCACAGGTAGCTGAGCGTCATTAGGAATCCCGTTTCAGGTAAACATAACATGATTGACCTATTAACGCTTGAAGACTATTGCAACAAACTACTCTGCGTAGAGGCGTTTGAGGACTATTGCCCAAATGGTATACAGGTAGAAGCCTCAAATGAGGTGCAGAAACTGATGGTTGGGGTGACTGCATGTCAGGCGCTGATTGACGAGGCGGAGCGTTGGGGTGCTGATGCGCTGTTGGTTCATCATGGATACTTCTGGAAAGGAGAGTCTCAGCCACTACGTGGTATCAAAGGGCGTCGGATTGCCACCCTGTTTCGTCAAGGTATCAGCCTGTTGGCCTATCATCTGCCTTTGGATGCTCACGAGATCCATGGTAACAACCGGCAATTGGGGGATTTGCTCGGATTGACACAGGCTGAGCCATCCCAAGCGGGTCATGGTCTTGTTTGGACTGCCACCCTTGCAGAGCCGATTTCACCGCAAACTCTGGGATCTCAGCTGGCTGATGCGCTGGGTCAAGCACCGCTGCATATCAGCGCTGATCAACAGATGTTAAAGCGTATTGGGTGGTGTACTGGTGCGGCCCAGGGTTATATTGAAGCTGCGGCAGAACTTGGCCTGGATGCTTATATCTCAGGGGAGATATCAGAGCCAACAGTTCATCTTGCCAGGGAGCTGGGTGTTCACTACTATGCTGCAGGTCACCACGCCACTGAGCGATATGGTGTTCAGGCTCTGGCAGAGCATCTATCAGAGTGTTTTGAGATTGAATGTCGTTTTTGTGACATTCAAAACCCTGTTTAGATCCGGCTCACCATAATACTGGCAAGAGCATAGGTATTTAATCTTTTTCCATGAGAATGCGCCTTGACCAGCGCGGACACATTGTGGAGAATGCGCGGTTAATTTTCATTGTTTTATGTAAGTATATTCTAATGTCCTGAAAATGTGGGTCGGGAAGAGGTCAGTTTGGCCTTCAAGGCTCACATCAGTATCCGGGGAGTCCATAAAGTTATGAGCGCAGATGGCGTTGATTTAAAGAAGCGGCGTACTCTTACGCTTGCTACCAGTGCGGTCGGGGCGGTTGGTGCCGGTTTCGTGATCTATCCATTCCTGGCGGCCTGGGCCCCCAGTGAAAAGGCTAAAGCGGCTGGAGCGCCGGTTGAAGCCGATATCAGTAAGCTCGAATCCGGGCAGCTGATGAGGGTGAAATGGCGCGGAAAGCCGGTTTGGATCGTCTCTCGTACCGAACAGAATCTTGCAGATCTACCGACACTTGACGGTGACCTGCTCGATCCGATGTCCGAAGATACCGGTCAGCAGCCTGATTACTGCAAAAACCCAGTTCGGTCAGTCAAGGAGAAATACCTTGTTGCTGTGGGAATATGCACTCATCTTGGTTGCTCCCCGACATATCGGCCTGAAGTGGCCCCTGAGGATCTCGGTGCCGAATGGAAAGGTGGGTTCTACTGCCCCTGTCACGGTTCAAGATTCGATCTGGCCGGTCGTGTGTATGCTGGTGTGCCTGCACCTAAAAACCTGGAAATTCCTCCCTACCAGTATCTCTCAGAGACAAAGATTCTGGTTGGTGCTGACGGAGGCGCAAGCTCATGAGTATGATGAAAAATTTTATGGGCTGGATAGATGAACGCTATCCGGCTACCAAAGCCTGGAATGAGCATCTCGCTCAATACTACGCCCCGAAGAACTTTAATTTCTGGTACTTCATGGGTTCACTGGCACTGCTGGTTCTGGTGATCCAGATTTTGACCGGTGTCTGGTTGGCGATGAACTATAAGCCTGATGCCGAGCTGGCATTCGGTTCTGTTGAATACATCATGCGTGATGTGGACTGGGGTTGGCTGATTCGCTATATGCATTCAACCGGTGCCTCAGCCTTCTTTATTGTAATCTACCTGCATATGTTCCGTGGCCTGATGTACGGTTCATACCGCAAGCCTCGTGAATTGCTGTGGATTATCGGTGTAATCATCTATCTGGCGATGATGGCGACAGCCTTCTTCGGTTATCTGCTGCCCTGGGGCCAGATGTCCTTTTGGGGTGCTCAGGTAATCGTCAATCTGTTCTCTGCGGTGCCGGTGATAGGCCCTGATCTGGGTGTCTGGGTACGTGGTGACTATGTTATCTCCGACGCGACCCTGAACCGCTTCTTTGCACTCCACTTCCTGTTGCCCTTCGTATTGGCGGCATTGGTGTTTGTTCACATCGTCGCGCTGCATAAGGTTGGTTCCAACAACCCTGATGGCATCGAGATCAAGAAGGGCCCTAAGGGCAACCGCTGGTCTGACAAGGCGCCGGCAGACGGTATCCCTTTCCACCCCTATTACTCGGTGAAGGATATTGCCGGTGTTGCCGGGTTCCTGTTTCTATTTGCGGCAGTCGTCTTTTTTGCTCCGGAGATGGGTGGTTACTTCATTGAGCATCCCAACTTCGAGCCAGCCAACCCGCTGAAGACGCCTGCACACATTGCCCCAGTCTGGTACTTCACCCCTTTCTACGCGATCTTGCGTGCGGTGCCTTCGATTGCCGGTTCAGCGTTCCCTGGTGTTGTGGCGATGTTCGCTTCGATACTGGTGATGTTCTTCCTGCCTTGGCTTGATCGCAGTCCAGTGAAATCAATTCGTTACAAGGGCTCACTCTACAAAGTTATGCTCTGGTTGTTCGTTGTGGATTTTATTCTGCTGGGCTTTTTAGGTACCCAACCAACCACTGACCTATACGTAATACTGGCGCAGGTCGGAACAATCTACTATTTTGCTTTTTTCTTTTTGATGCCCATCTACAGCAAAATGGACAAGACCAAACCAGTACCGGAGAGGGTGACCGAATGAAAAAGCTGATTGTTGCATTCTTATTAGCCGCGGCCCCGATGCTCGGACTGGCAGCTGGTGGCGGTGTTCATCTGGATGACGCTGATATTGACCTGAGTGATCAGGCTTCTTTGCAGCGTGGCGCCAAATATTTCATGAACTACTGCCTGAGCTGTCACTCAGCCAAGTACCAACGCTATAACCGTATGGCAAGGGATCTGGGTCTGACTGAGCAGGAAGTTGTGGATAACCTGATGTTCACCACCGATAAAATCGGTCAGACCATGAACATTGCCATGACCTCTGACAAGGCTACTGAGTGGTTCGGTAATCCACCGCCTGACCTGAGCGTTATTGCCCGCGCCAGAGGTGTGGATTGGATCTATACCTATTTGCGCGGCTTCTATCTGGATGAGAATCGTCCATTCGGGGTAAACAACAGGGTTTTTCCTGATGTGGGTATGCCCAATGTACTGTGGCAGTTGCAGGGTGATCAGAAAGCAGTCTACAAGACTGAAAATCACAATGGCACCGAAACCGATGTGTTAGATCATCTGGAACCCGCGAGCGAAGGCACCTTGAGTGCAGAGGAGTTTGATCAGGTTGCCCGTGATCTGACAGCATTCCTCAGCTACATTGGTGAGCCGATTCAGATGGAGAGAAAGCGCCTGGGTGTATGGGTGCTGATGTTCATTGCGGTGTTCTTTGTGTTGGCTTACTTGCTCAAAAAAGAGTACTGGAAAGACGTTCACTAGCACGGTTTAGTGTTTAGCTGACAAAAAGGCGCACAGTTGCGGTATACTGTGCGCCTTTTTTTATGTGAAAACTATCAGTCTGCACTCATATCGTACTTGGATATGGTGTCGGACGTTTTGCAGAGAGGCAATAAATGGCAGCAGTTGCGAATAAACGCTCAGTGATGACCCTCTATTCGGATCCGACAGACCCTTACTGCCATCGGGTCAGGATGGTGCTGGCGGAAAAAAATATCACTTATGAAGTTGAGGATATTGATCCGTTGAATGTGCCTGAAGAGGTCATGGAATTGAACCCTTATGGTACCCTTCCCACCTTGGTGGATCGGGATCTGAAGTTGTACGAATCCCGTATTATCATGGAATATCTGGACGAGCGGTTTCCTCATCCGCCACTGTTACCGGTAGATCCGGTGTCACGCTCTACCTCGCGTTTGCTGATGTATCGTGTTGAAAGCGACTGGTACAGCCTGCTGGATATTATTATGAGCGGCAAGAAGGAGGCGGCGAAAGCCCGCAAGGAACTTCGTGAGAGCCTGATCACTACCGCGCCTGTATTTGGTGCCAAGCCATACTTCATGAGTGATGAGTTTTCACTGGTGGATTGTGCCATTGCCCCCTTGTTATGGCGTCTTCCAGAGCTGGGCATCGAAATTCCTGCCAGCGCTAAAGGCCTCTATGAATACTCCCAACGCCTGTTTGAAAAAGAGTCTTTTATCAAGAGTCTGTCAGAGGCAGAGCAGGAGATGCGCGGGTGAACCTGGATTTCCCGCAAATTCATCTTCAACTGCGGATTTTAGGTTGAACCATGACTGAGATGTCATCCAATCGGCCATACCTTATTCGTGCTTTGTATGAGTGGTTGGTCGACAATGGGAAAACCCCATATATGATGGTCAATGCTGACTTTCAGGGGGCTGTTGTGCCGATTCAGTATGTTGAAAATGGGCGCATTATTCTGAATGTGGATCCATCTGCTGTATCCGGGCTTGAGTTGGGTAATGAGTGGATCAGCTTCAGCGCAAGGTTTGGAGGATCAGCAGAAGAGATTATGATCCCCCCCGGTGCTGTGATGGGCATTTACGCCAAAGAGAATGGGCAAGGCATGTTGTTTCCGGATGAAGAGGTCGATAACGACAATGAGCCGGAAGATGACCCCGATCCTAATCCGCCCAGCACTCGTCCGGCATTGAAGGTTGTAAAATAGCTCAGTCGTGCTTCTCTTCTTCAGCTGCCACATTAGGTTGTGGTGGCTGAGGAATATCCATATGAAGACTGACATTGTGAACCCCCAGCATGACCAGGTAGCCTGTCCTGCGGCCTGACCCCTCCAGACTATAGTCAAAGGCGTATACACGACGGATTTTCGGGCCGCTGCGAAGCCAGCGGAGGCCAAGCCGATGCAGGGCAACGGTCTGATCCAGAAGCTGTACGCCATGACTCTGGCAGCTTTTTCGGCAGATGCGTATAGCGACTTCCCTGACCCGTAAGCTGTCACGCCAGAACCAGGCGAGTAGCATCAGTAGTATTAATAGATTAAGTGTTGAATAGGACATGATGATGGTGTGTCATTAGAGGTGGCGTTAAGCGGGCCTCTGATTTTAGCAATCAACATGAGAGACAACACGAGCCAATGGGTGTAATCCACATTGTAACTGCAGATATCACTCTCCTGGAAGTGGATGTCATCGTAAATGCCGCAAATACCCGATTATTGGGTGGTGGTGGCGTGGATGGAGCAATACATCGGGCTGCCGGGGAAGAGCTTCTTGAATATTGCAGAACCCTGGGTGGCTGTCCGGTTGGTGAGGCAAAAATCACTCCTGGATTCAAATTACCGGCAAAGTGGGTGATCCATACGGTTGGCCCTGTGTGGCAGGGGGGAAGCTTGGGTGAGCCTAAGCTGTTGAGTGCCTGTTACGAAAAGAGTCTGGCACTGGCGGCAGAGCATCAATTGCAGAGCATCGCTTTTCCGGCTATCAGTACGGGTGTTTACGGTTACCCTAAGCAGCAGGCCTCAGAAGTGGCAATATCGGTGATGCAGGCATGGTGTGACCGATTTGAACGGATCATCGCATGCTGTTTCAGCCATTCAGATGCAGAGCTATACCATGACCTCTGCCCTGAGTGTTTCATGAGTGATGGGTAGTTATCATGCAGCCTGGCTAGTATGACGCAACTAGAATAACCGGATTATCTTTAACCTATAAAAATATATAGAGGAAGCAAAACAAGATGTTCAACTGGCTTGACCGAATGCCAATGCATATGATCGCTTTGCCCGCACTGCTGTTGGCAATGGCACCCTTTGTGCCTGAGCCCCATCTGTGGGAGAAGGTGAAAATGTTGATGGAAGGGACGCTGCACAGGCCTATCGATATCTTCGATCTATTGATGCATGGCACCCCCCTGGTGCTGCTTGTGATCAAAGTGATTCGGGGGGAGCGGGAGACGGGCTGAAAGCAAAAAGTCAGCTACTGAGTGAATTGAGTGGGCCTTCAAAGTCCATTTCAATCCCGCTTTTTACTCAGTCGCTCCAATCGCAGGCGATGCCGCTCGTCAAACAGCCGTTTTGAGCCTATCCAGACCGCCACAGTCGCACCAAAGCCGGTACCTGCAGCAATCAGTAGCATGATCAATATCTGGTATTTTGAGGCCTCCATAGGCGGGGCGCCGGCGAGTATTTGTCCGGTCATCATACCGGGGAGACTGACTATACCGGCCGCGGCCATGGCATTGATGATCGGGATCAGGCCACTGCGCAAAGCGGTTCTACGAATATCCCTGATTGCTTCATCCCAAGTGTGCCCCAGGATTAAGCGCGCTTCGATCTCCTGGCGTCTTTGCCAGCCATTCTGGGTAAGGTTATCCAAGGCAATCGCAACTCCTGACATGGTGTTACCCAATAACATCCCCAGTAGGGGGATGAGGTACTGCACCGAATACCAGGGTTCTGCCTGGATGATGATGATCAGTGCAAGAATAGTTACGCTGAAGGAGGAGATGAACATGGAGAGGGTTCCGACGCCAATCCCCCAGATGCCTTTGAAGCGACGTTGCTGTCTGGCCATTACCTCATAGCCGGCAACCACCAGCATGAACATAGCCAGGGAGGCGATCAAGGCAGGATGTGATTGCACGAACAGAAACTTCAACACCAGACCCAGCAGGCTGAGCTGGATCACGGTACGCAGGGCAGCGATCAGTAATTTCCCTTCAATACCCAGTGAGAGCCGTAGAGAGAGCAAAGCCAGGAGTAGCACCAGTGTTGAGGCGATAAACAGATCGAGGGGGGTCAGCTGGATTAGGTTCATTGCTCTCTCCTGAGACGTCCTGAATCGATTACCCAGCTCTGTTTACTGACCCGCTGGCGCTGCTGGGGGTCGTGGGATACCCAGAGAACAGCGACCTGATGTTGTTGGCGCCAGTATTCGATCAATGCCTCCACTTTGGCACTATTCCCTTGGTCCAGGTTGGCAGTCGGCTCATCCAGCAGTAGTACCTGAGGGTGGTTACTCAATAGTCTGATCAGGGATAGTCTCTGTCGTTCACCACTGGAGAGTCTGCTGATCTCCCACTCCACTGCATCATGGGGTATCTCAAGACGATCAAAGAGTTCAGGCTCCGGCCTGCTGAAATGGTCACCGACCCGTTCAGTCCACCAGCCACTCTCAGCCAGCAGAAGCCCGACCTTGTGACGCCACTGGGGGCCTGTGATGGTTCCTTTCTCTTCTTTGTTCAGCCAGACCCTGCCCTGGGAGGGCTCCAGGTCGGCCAGTGCCCGTAGCAGTCGCGTTTTTCCAGACCCTGATGGGCCGTTGATGGTTATGCAGTCACCTGCAGACAGTTGCAGGTCGATGGGGTCCAGTAGTGGGGATTTGAACTGCTCCAGGGTCAGGCTGCCCATTAGCCCAGACGCTCGAAAATCAGATCCCAGACGCCATGACCCAGGCGCTCACCACGTCGTTCAAATTTTGTCAGTGGCCTGGTGGCCGGGCGGGGTGAAAACTGCCCATCCCCCGCCTTATTGAGAAAGCCCTTGTGTGAGGAGAGCACTGACATCATCTGTTTGGCATAATCCTCCCAATCTGTGGCCATATGCAGGATACCGCCAGCTGCCAGGGTTCGGAAAGCCAACTCAGAAAACTCTTCCTGAACGATGCGCCTTTTATTATGTTTTCGCTTGTGCCAGGGGTCGGGGAAATAGAGCAGTATGCGGGAGAGGCTTGCTGGTTTGATATGGTGGCGAAGCAGCTCCATGGCATCGGTCTTGAGGATGCGAACATTGGTTAACTCGCGTTCGGCTAGCCGTATCATTAGATGGCCTACGCCTGGGCCATGTACCTCGACGCCCAGAAAGTTCTGTTCCGGTTGGGTTTCAGCAAGCTGGCTTAAAGTCTCGCCATTGCCAAATCCGATCTCCAAGGTGACCGGCTGTGTTTGATTGAACAGATTCGGTAGATCCAGCGGGTCGTTATCCAGTTCCAGGCCATATTTTGGCCATAGATCTTCATAGGCTCGCTGCTGGCCTTCGGTCATGCGCCCCTGTCTGAGTACATAACTACGAATTGGACGTTGCTTTTGATCGGATTGCGGCATGATTTAAGGGTTTGATCGTGTCGTCAGCTCAGGTAACCGCTGGGTTACAGATTATAGTGTTTGAAGGGCAAACTTCTGTTTGCCCGTCATTTGGATCTACTACTATCAATCACACTTGCCCCAATAACTCAGCTCAGAAGAACAGACCATCCAAGGGTGATGAGGCCGAGGCGAAGCGCTTTGCCGGCATACGTCCAGCAAGATAGGCCTCGCGACCTGCCTGGATCGCCTTTTTCATAGCTGAGGCCATCAGCACAGGGTCCTTTGCTGCGGCAATGGCGGTATTCATCAATACACCGTCACACCCCAGCTCCATGGCTACTGCCGCATCAGAGGCGGTGCCGACACCGGCATCAACCAGAATCGGTACCTTGGCATTTTCTACGATGGTACGGATATTCAAGCGGTTGCGAATACCCAGACCGGAGCCAATCGGAGCTGCAAGGGGCATCACTGCAACACAGCCCAACTCTTCAAGGCGCTTCGCCATAATGGGGTCGTCATTGGTGTAGACCATGACATCAAAATCCTCTTTGATCAAAACCTCTGCAGCTTCCAGGGTTTGTACTACATCAGGAAAGAGGGTTTTTTGATCTCCAAGTACTTCCAATTTTACTAAATTGTGGCCATCCAGAAGCTCCCGGGCGAGACGGCAGGTGCGGATTGCAGTTTTGGCGTCAAAGCAACCTGCTGTATTGGGCAGATAGGTGAATTCACTGGGAGGCAGGGTTTCCAGCACATTGGGCTCATCCTGATTCTGGCCGATATTAGTGCGGCGTACTGCAATAGTCACAATCTCAGCTCCGCTTGCATCAATAGCGGCACGGGTCTCCTGCATATCTTTATATTTACCGGTTCCCACCAGGAGGCGGGAGGTGAATGTGCGTCCTGCGACGCTAAAGCTGTCTGTGTTGTTATCGTTTGACATTGGATTCTATCTTCGAAGGTGAAACAAAAGGTGTGGGCGGGTATTGCAAGTCTAGTGTCGACACTACGATAGACTCAACCACCACCAACGGCATGAATAATCTCAATCCGGTCCATGTCATGTATCGCATGACCGTTGAAGGTGCTTCTTGGTACCAGCTCTTCATTGACTTCGACAGCTATGCGCTGACCTTTCAGTTCAAGCATTTCTATAAGACCTGCCATGTCGAGGGTATCTGGAATTTGCTTTTCCAAGCCGTTTAAGTAAATCTGCATCTGAATGTAATCTCTGTCAGGAGTAGAGTCAGGTTCAATTGCGAATTCTACCTCAACTCAAGGAGACAAAGTATGCGCAGCAGCAAATGATAACAGCCTCCAACCTGGCAGAATGGTAAAAGGGGGCGGCAGGAGGATAATGTGGAGTGGAGTGAAGATCTCATACCTTTGGAACAAGCGGGCACATTGGACGGCCTCTTTTTTCAACGGATGCGGCGAACGCCTGACGTGGTGGCCTATCGCCACTACGAGCGAAACCGGAAGCAGTGGTATGAATTGAGTTGGGGGGATATGGCCCGCCATGTGGAGCGCTGGCGCCAGGCGCTTGCTGGAGAGGACCTGGAGCCAGGCGACCGGGTCGCCGTGTTGCTGCGTAATTGCCCGGAGTGGGTGATGTTTGATCAGGCCGCGCTCTCCCTGGGGTTGGTGGTAGTGCCTCTCTATACCGATGATCGGGCTGATGCCATTGCCTATATTCTGAAAGATGCAGCAGTAAAACTGTTACTGGTACAGGATACCGGTCGCTGGAACCGTATGGCGAATGTGGTTGAGGATCTACCAAATCTACAGCGGGTGGTCGTTCTGGAGACGATGAAGCAGCCAGATGCCAGAGAGGATGATCTGCTGAGAGAGGCTAAAACCTGGTTGCCTTCCCGAGGGGAAGCGTTGCAGAAGCGTAAGGCTGACCCTCATAGTCTTGCTTCAATTGTCTATACCTCTGGCACTACGGGTCGTCCCAAGGGCGTCATGTTGAGCCACTTCAATATGCTCTCTATTGCCCACGCGTCGTTGACGGTGGTGGATTGCTATCAACAGGATAGCTTTCTCTCCTTCCTGCCGCTATCCCACACCCTGGAGCGAACAGGGGGCTACTACCTGCCGATGATGGCTGGGTCTTCAGTCTCATTCGCACGTTCCATCTCTCAATTGGCTGAAGATCTTCAAAAGATACGACCTACGGCGATCATCGCTGTGCCGAGGATATTTGAACGGGTCTATGCCCGGGTACAGGATCAGCTGAAGCATAAGCCCGCCTTTGCACGAATACTGTTCCAAATGGCCTTGAAGGTTGGCTTGAAAGAGTTCGAGTACCGAATGGGGCGACAGCGCTGGTTTCCCGGATTGTTGATTCACCCGCTGCTACGGCGACTGGTTTCAGCAAAGATTCTGGATAAACTGGGTGGACGATTGCGCGTGGCGGTCAGTGGTGGCGCTGCAATTTCGCCAGAGATTGCCAAGGTGTTTCTCGGTTTGGGGTTGCCCATGCTGCAAGGTTACGGGTTGACAGAGACCAGTCCGGTCATCAGTGTCAATCCGGTAGACAACATCAAGCCCGAGAGCGTCGGTGTACCACTGCGTGGCGTGAAAACAAAGATAGGGGATGATGACGAGTTATTGGTGAAAACCCCAGGCATGATGCTTGGATATTGGAACAACCATGCGGCGACTGCTGAGATGATCGATCAACAGGGTTGGCTGCACACCGGTGATCAGGCGCGCATAGATGAGGATGGCCATATCCATATCACCGGGAGGATAAAAGACATCCTGGTACTCTCAAATGGAGAGAAGATTCCACCATCGGACATGGAGATGGCAATTGCGCTCGACCCGCTGGTGGAGCAGGCGATGGTGGTGGGGGAGGGAAAACCCTATCTGGGGGCACTGGTGGTGTTGAACCCTGATTTATGGGGTGGCTTCGCTGAAGAGTTCGACTGTGACTCCTCTCGTGAGGAGAGTCTGCAGAATGAACATATTCAGGGGGCAGTTGTAAAACGGATACGTGCTGCGCTGAAGGATTTCCCCGGCTACGCCAAGATAAGACGGGTTGCTCTGCTGCTCGAACCCTGGAGTATAGACAACGGCTTAATGACCCCTACCTTGAAGATCAAGCGCCAGAAGGTCACTGAGCATCACAAGGCACTCATCGATTCACTCTATGGCGATGGTCTGGTGTGAGCTGGTTGGGGGGAGAGATCATGAAAGCCGATCAACTGAACAAAGCCCGCAACCCGTTATTGCCTGCTGCCATGGTGGCCATTCAGCGGGCAGCAGAGCGGGCGCGGAACGAGGCAGTTCGTACCCATACAGGGGTTATCATTGCTCGGGCCGGCATGATCGAGCGGATCGTATTGAATGATTTGCAGTCGATAGGAAGTAGTACCTCCGAAGAGGTACACTAGAATAGGGCAGAGCAGTTGTGTAGGATCTGAATCAGCCCTCGCTGCGGGTGTAGTTCAATGGTAGAACTGTAGCTTCCCAAGCTACTAACGTGGGTTCGATTCCCATCACCCGCTCCAATTCTGTAATAGACGAAGTGGAACCTGGTACTGCTTCATTCAGTGCAAGCCTGTTTATGTCGCTCAATAGCGGCGTGTCGGCGTTGCGGCTTTCCTTTGAGCGCCTCAATCTCCTTTAGAAGTTGTTCGCACTCTTCTGCCTGGCTCGGTTGCTTGGGTGGAGGCTCGACAAATGGGTGTTCAGTTGGCTTGAACATCACTGACTCGCCACGCTCTGCCATCACTGCGAATGTGGCAAAAAGGAGTAGAAGAGAGAGTAGGACAAGCCAAGATAGGGATGCTTTCATCGTCAGTCTGTTCCTGTGGTCTATTGGTTCGTACCCAGAAATATTTCTTGGATACCTAAGTGGAGAATTTTAAAACAGTATATGCCAGAAATGGGGGTAAAAAGTACTGATCAGCGGTATCTTTCACTATTTACCTCAGTGTTAGACTACTATAGATGCGGGGTTTGAATTCACAGAATGTTACATAGACTAAGAGGGGATATACACCAAGAAGTCTCTTGTGCATGTATGATTCATGTAAAGGAACATAATGAGGTGGCTGGTTGGTAGGCGCCGCCCGTCGCGCTATCTGAAATGTGTCAGAGATCATCAGATTGAATGTTTTGTTAAACAGCAGGGGGTTGATGGTGGCTAACTGGAAAAAAATATTTGTCCTGGTATTGCTTTTTGCCTTTGTGACATCGGCAGCTGCGGTAGGATTTCGCATGGCTGAGATAATGCCCGCAAAATATTTCACCGAAGAAGACTGGGCGTTGGCTAAAAAAACTGTGAATAACGCGTTGGAAAAGGGAAAGATGGATGAAACCTTTTCCTGGCGAAACGACTCTACCGGACACCGGGGTTTATATCGGGTTTTAAATAGCCTTGAAGTGGATCAGAAGCAATGTCGTGATCTGCTGGTGTTGCACGAGGCAGGTCAGGCTAAGGCCAATGGCAAATATCGCTTTTGCAAAGTTGAGAGTGGTGAATGGAAGACAATAGGCAAGACGCCGGAATAGCAGGCTCGGTCAACAGAAGTCATCCAGGAAATCTGGATAGAGACGGCCTGTTTTGTTCTGTAGCACGGGTAATTAATGTCTTGAGGTGTCCTCTGAATAATGATAGTTATTTCAGGGGGATAAGTTGGCGATGATAGAGCTGTATCAAGCGCAGGACAGGGTTGAAGCTCAAATGTTGAAGGATTTTCTGTCTCAACAGGGTGTCGAGGTGGTTATTTTCAACGATCTTCTTAGTGGTGCGGCTGGTGGGGTGCCGGCTAATATATATCCGACTTTATGGTTGTTGGAAAACCAGGATTTCGAAAAGGCAAAGCAGCTTGCTGAGCAGTTTTTTAGCCAGAGCCTGTCGAGTCAGGAGCCTTGGCACTGCGAGATATGTGGAGAACGTATCGACGCCGGGTTTGAGGTATGCTGGAATTGCGGTACACCTGGCCCAAATCAAAATAATAAGGAGTAGAGGATGGGCAAGATCCTGAAAGTGCTTGGTTGGTTGGTGGGGATGCTGGTGGTGCTGGTCATCGCTGCAGTCATTCTCATTCCGATGTTTGTTGATCCGAATGACCATAAAGAGCGAATTGTCGCCGAGGTTAAGAAGGCTACTGGGCGTGATCTGAGCATCAGTGGCGATATCGGCCTATCGGTATTTCCACGCCTGGCCCTGGAATTGAATGGCCTTAGATTAAGTAATGCGCCTGGATTCAACGGCTCTGAGTTTGCTTCAATAAAGCACGCAAAAGTAGGCGTCAACCTGCTACCGCTGATATTCAAACAACTGCTTGAGGTAGACACTGTTCAGGTGGATGGCGTCAGACTCAATCTTGCAAAATCCAAAAGCGGGGCAACCAACTGGGAAGATATGACAGGCAAAAAGGCACCAAAAGAGGTGCCCGGTTCGGCCGAGTCTAAATCTGAAGGGGGAACGAACATGCTCGCATTTACCGTTGGTGGCTTGAACATCAACGAAGCGAATGTGGTCTGGGACGATCAATCCACCGGAGAGAGATACACCATACAGGATATTCAGCTGGAGACCGGCGAACTGGCCCCTGGTGAGCCTGTTGACGTTGCATTCAGTCTGGCGCTTGCGAGTAAAAAGCCTGCAATGCAAGGGAAGTTAGCACTCACTACTGTACTTGTTGTTAATCCTGATAATGAATCCGTCAAATTGGGTGATCTTGACCTGGATGTTGAAATGTCAGGTGAAGGTCTGCCGGAAAAGGGTGTTGTTGTTTCGTTGCAATCAGATGTGTTGCTGAATCTATCCAATAGTACCCTGGATATTCAGGATCTGCTGCTGGAATCGGGAAAAATCAAACTGACCGGCAAGCTGGAAGGGATCGATATCCAAAACAATCCCAGCATGAAGGGTAATATCAAGCTGGCAGAGTTCAGTCTGCGTGAGTGGATGGAGCAGTTCGGTATGCCGATACCTGAAACCGCTGATCCGGATGTTTTAAATAGCCTGCATTTCTCAACCGAGTTTACAGCAAACACTGAGCAGGCTGTGTTGACCAACCTGATGGCAGAAGTGGATCAAACCACGCTCAAGGGAAATTTCGAGATAGTTGACCTTGCATCGCCAACCTACCTCTTTAATCTCGACGTCAACAGCATTAACCTGGATAGATATCTACCGCCACCAAGCAAGACATCCCCAGCGCCTGCTCGCCAGAGAGGCAAACAAAAGGTAGCTAAGGAAGAGCCACTGTTTCCCACAGAGCTGCTACGTGAGTTAAAGCTTAATGGCACTATCCGTATAGGTAATCTGATCGTAAATAATCTCAACTCTGAGGCGATTCTGGTCAAAATCAGAAGCCGGGATGGCAAGCTCAATATCGACCATGAGATCGGGCGTTTCTACGATGGCTTGATGAAGGGTGATGTGCAGCTTGACGTCAATGGCTCAAAACCGGTTTTAAAACTGAATCAATCTGTCTCCAGGATTCTATCCGGGCCTCTGCTGAAGGATCTCACTGGAGAAGATACCCTTCTGGGCAGTGGAGATTTGGATATGGCGCTGAGCAGCAAAGGGGATACTGTCAGCCAGCTCAAAAAAGCACTGAATGGTGATGTAACTTTCGATTTTCGAGACGGCGCAGTGAAAGGGTTCAATCTGGCGAAGATGATCCGTGACACAAAAGCCCGTCTTAAAGGTGAGCCGATAACCAGCTTCAATGAACCTGAACAGACCGATTTTTCTGAGCTGACAGGAAAAGCCAAAATTGTTAACGGGGTGGTCAACAACCAGATTCTCAATGCAAAATCACCTTACTTTCGCCTGGAAGGGAGCGGTAAGGCCTACCTGGCAGAAGAGCGACTTAAATACACCGTCCGCCCAGTCATCGTGAACACCTCCACAGGGCAGGATGGTAAGGCGCTCGAGGAGCTGAAAGGGATACCAATCCCGGTGAAAATCAAAGGAGACTGGAATGATCCGGAATTCTCCATACAGCTGTCGAAAATTCTGGAAGAGCAACAGAAAGCCAAACTGAAGAAGAAACTCGACGAAAAGATCGATGAGAAGGTGTCTGAAGAGTTGGAAGAGAAGCTCCCTGAAGAGTTGCAGGATCAGTTAAAGGACAAGCTGAAAGGCCTGCTTTGATACAACCAGGCTCTGATGACGTAGAGGGGCGCCTCTCTACGCAAGAGGCGAATGGATTTTGCAAAAAGGTACTGGCCTGGTTTGCGCTGCATGGTCGCAAACAGCTTCCCTGGCAACAACCCAGAGATCCCTATCGGGTGTGGGTCTCAGAGATTATGTTGCAACAGACCCAGGTTGCCACAGTAATCGACTACTTCAACCGCTTCATGGCGACCTTTCCCGATATGAAAACCCTGGCTGAAGCTGACGCTGATCAGGTGATGCACCATTGGTCGGGTCTTGGCTATTACGCCCGTGCCCGCAACCTTCATCAATGCGCAAAACAGGTTACGGCACAACACCAGGGAGGTCTCCCTGATGATCTGGAGATGCTGCAGAGGCTGCCTGGTATAGGGCGTTCCACGGCCGGTGCCATCCGTTCACTGGCATTCGCTAAATTCGCACCGATTCTGGATGGCAATGTAAAGCGGGTACTTGCACGCCGTTTCGCCATACAGGGCTGGCCAGGGCAGACAGCTGTCTCCAAGCGGTTGTGGCAGTTGAGTGAGGCACTGACACCCCACAGCAATACCGCTGATTACAACCAAGCGATGATGGACCTGGGGGCGATGATATGTCTCAGGCGCAAACCGCTCTGTCATGCCTGCCCATTGGTTGAGGATTGCCAGGCGTATCTAAAAGGGGATATCGCCAGTTATCCTGGCTCGAAGCCGAAAAAGGAGAAACCTGTACGCAGCACACAGTTACTGATTTTGCGTGATGACGAAGTGAGCGTGCTGCTGCAACAACGCCCTCCCAGCGGAATCTGGGGCGGTCTCTGGAGCCTGCCAGAGTGTCCAACAGAAGAGCGGGCAGAAGTCTGGTGTGAGAGCAACCTGGGGATCTATGCAACTCAATTGCATCAGCTGGCACCCCGTCGCCACAGCTTTACCCATTTCCACCTGGATATCACGCCGGTTCTTCTGCAGGTCGAAAAAACACGCAATCGGATCATGGATGAGGATTCCATGGTTTGGTATAACCTGTCGAAACCTGAGGATCTTGGCCTGGCCGCGCCAGTGTCACGCATCCTGCAAGAGATCGATCCGAATATTCCAATTCTTGAAATGACAAAAGGAGAGGCCGAATGAGCCGTACCGTAGAGTGTGTAAAACTGAAGCGCGAGGCCGAAGGGCTTGATCGCCAGCCCTATCCTGGTGATCTGGGGGCGCGGGTATTTGAAAATGTCTCCAAGGAAGCGTGGCAGGAGTGGCTAAGGCATCAGACCATGTTGATCAATGAAAACCGCCTCAGCCCGATGGACCCAAAGGCAAGAAAGTTTCTGGAAGAGCAGATGGAGCAGTTCTTTTTCGGTGAGGGCTCCGAGCTACCGCCAGACTTCAAGCCTGAGGCCTGAATAGGTGCAAAACAGGAGAAGAGAGAGGTCAGATAAGGCGTTAAAAGCAATGAAACTTGACTCAGAGATGTAACCCCGGTTTAATACGGCCCTCTCACCGCGGCCAGGTAGCTCAGTCGGTAGAGCAGGGGACTGAAAATCCCCGTGTCGGCAGTTCGATTCTGTCCCTGGCCACCATATATATCAAAAGATTAAATTCATCCATATTTGCTTATCCTGGTTTCAAGGAAGCATATTGGAAGCTGTCCTGTTCTGCCGTTTTAATTGTATTTGCCGCAGATAATTTATTCCTGACTCGTTTTGTTGGGGGCTGATGCTCCCCTGATTTCTCAGATACGATCTTTTGTGCCTGCTTATAGAATTCTGTGGCCGTTTGATGCTCCCTTAATGAATTCCAGATTCCACCAGGGTGTAGCCTGGATGGGGGGCATCGGAATTCACGCTCCCCGGATTACGCTCTACTTATTCCAACCTGTGTAGCCTGGATGGAGTGAAACGGAATCCGGGATTCATGCGCCCCGGAACAGACTCCGCTTCATCCAGGCTACATCGTGAGGTTGTTCGGATGGGGGGCATCGGAATTCACGCACCCCGGATTACGCTCTACTTATTCCAACCTGTGTAGCCTGGATGGAGTGCAACGGAATCCGGGATTCATGCGCTCCGGAACAGACTCCGCTTCATCCAGGCTACATCGTGAGGTTATTCGGATGGGGGGCATCGGAATTCACGTTCCCCGGATTACGCTCTACTTATTCCAACCTGTGTAACCTGGATGGAGTGCAACGGAATCCGGGATTCATGTCTCGCAGAATAGACTGCGCTTCATCCAGGCTACATCATGAGGTTATTCGGATGGGGGGCATCGGAAATCACGTTCCCCGGATTACGCTCTACTTATGCCAACCTGTGTAGCCTGGATGGAGTGCAACGGAATCCGGGATTCATGCGCACCGGAACAGACTCCGCTTCATCCAGGCTACATCATGAGGTTATTCGGATGGGTGGCATCGGAATTCACGTTCCCCGGATTACGCTCTACTTATTCCAACCTGTGTAGCCTGGATGGAGTGCAACGGAATCCGGGATTCATGCGCCCCGGAATAGATTCCGCTTCATCCAGGCTACATCATGAGGTTATTCGGATGGGGGGCATCGGAATTCACGTTCCCCGGATTACGCTCTACTTATTCCAACCTGTGTAACCTGGATGGAGTGCAACG
>JBEVWG010000034.1:0-7665 GCA_040506705.1 Candidatus Thiodiazotropha sp. 6PLUC1 | reverse complement strand
GGGGGCATCGGAATTCACGTTCCCCGGATTACGCTCTACTTATTCCAACCTGTGTAACCTGGATGGAGTGCAACGGAATCCGGGATTCATGCGCTCCGGAACAGACTCCGCTTCATCCAGGCTACATCGTGAGGTTATTCGGATGGGGGGCATCGGAATTCACGTTCCCCGGATTACGCTCTACTTATTCCAACCTGTGTAACCTGGATGGAGTGCAACGGAATCCGGGATTCATGCGCTCCGGAACAGACTCCGCTTCATCCAGGCTACATCGTGAGGTTATTCGGATGGGGGGCATCGGAATTCACGTTCCCCGGATTACGCTCTACTTATTCCAACCTGTGTAACCTGGATGGAGTGCAACGGAATCCGGGATTCATGTCTCGCAGAATAGACTGCGCTTCATCCAGGCTACATCATGAGGTTATTCGGATGGGGGGCATCGGAATTCACGTTCCCCGGATTACGCTCTACTAATTCCAACCTGTGTAGCCTGGATGGAGTGCAACGGAATCCGGGATTCATGCGCCCCGGAATAGATTCCGCTTCATCCAGGCTACATTAAAAAGTGCTAAATGATGTCCTGGTTTATTTCGACCAGGTAGCATTCCTCTCTGACCCTTTTTTTTAAGCGGTTTTTCTGCCAACCACACAGTTCCGCCCTTTGCCTTTGGCGGCGTAGAGCATCCGGTCCGCCTCTTCCAGCAAGATATCCGGCTCTCCACGAAGATCAGCTATTTGGATCGCCACTCACGTTAATTCGTCCATGGCAGAGAGGCTGGCCAATCCGCCTGGGACTTCAATGTCAAGTGGGTGCGAACCCATGCATTTACGATTTCCGGCGAAAACGGCTTGGTAATATAGTCGACTGCACCGGCAGCCAGCCCTTTTGTCTCATCGGTTACATCATCCTGCGCAGTCACGAAGACAGAATTCCGTAACACTCAACGTTTAAAATATTAATAACATGGGATTGTTCCATCTTATCTTTTTAGATTATTAATATGTTTTGTTAAATGTAAACGATGAGTGTCCCGATTAGCCTGCTTTTGAAATCCGTAATCACATGATGTTAATCCTCATGAATAAGCGAGTTTAGTTAAAACTTAAAACACTAACCTGCTAAGCACAAACAATTGCGGTATTGCCAAGAAAGCATATTAGTCTCTTCTGGCCTCATTAAATTATAATAATTCTATTCTTGCGCTATTTCGATTCTGTCTGCTTCAACAAATATAGGTATGGTTGCTGATCTGACTCTCCTGTATATGCGAGACCAAGGGCCGATGCCAGAACCGATTTGTTTGACGACGCCATATACCTTTACTTTTTGACGATTCTTTAAGAAAGTAAATGGGGACACTCACCGTTTGCCGCCGAGAAAGTAAATGGGGACACTCACCGTTTGCCGCCGCAATTAAACGCCAGGAAAGAAAGTAAATGGGGACACTCACCGTTTGCCGCCGCAATTAAACGCCAGGAAACAGGTGGATGGGGACTGGCGGGCGAGTTCTATAGCCTTGTATGCAGAACTCCCTTCAGAGGCTGAGTAGTTAATTTAGATAGTAGTTAAGTGTGAATAGATGATAGTGGGCATGTTTGAACCAACCGGAATGTTTGGCCTGCAAATGTAGGACATAATTGTGTGGGGTTAAAAAGTTTGTTCTATCTATTGTTTGGTCTCTCTCTTTATCCTCTCCCATGCATTATCTAGTGTTTCCAATGAGAGTTCTTGAATGTTGGTGATGCCCTCCTCATTGAGTCTCCGTTCCATATTGCGGAATCTTTTTTCAAACTTTTCGTTGGCACGACTCATTGTCTGTTCGGCGTCCAGATCGAGAAGCCTTACGACATTAACGATGGAAAAGAGTAGATCGCCCAGCTCATCCTGTAGACGGTTCTTGTCTGCTCCCTCCATCTCACTTGTGACCTCCTCCAACTCTTCTCTCACCTTGTTAAAAGCACTTTGTGCATCAGGCCAGTCGAATCCCACTCGTGCTGCCCGTTTTTGTAGCTTCTCTGCCCGTATCAACGCCGGTAGGGCCTTTGCTACTCCATCCATATGGCTGGTCTGTGCCGATATATCGTTGCGTTGACTGCGTTCTTCTGCTTTTGTTTGTTCCCATGCATGTCGTAGTTCTTCATCGCTCTGATATTGCTTGTCAGAGAAGACGTGAGGATGGCGGCGTATCATCTTGCTGCAGATGCCGCTTGATACATCGTTGAAATCAAAATGACCATCCTCCTTTGCGATCTGGCTGTAAAAGACGACCTGGAACAACAGGTCACCAAGCTCATCTCGCAGTTCACTCATCTCTCCCCGCTGGATAGTGTCTGCGACTTCGTATGCCTCCTCAAGGGTATAGGGCACGATGGTGCTGTAGGTCTGGCGTAAATCCCAGGGACAGCCCTTGTCAGGGTCACGTAGCTTTGCCATGATTTCGAGTAGTCGCTGCATTGCTTCCATCAGCTTATGTCTCCGAAAGTATAGAGTGGGTATACATTGGTAGAACTATCAAGTAAGCAGGGACACTCACCGTTTGCTGCCTCAACTATATGCCAGGAATTCAGGGGCACTCAACGTTTATAAACAATAATAATGGATTAATTATTGGTATCTTATTTTTTATCAAAATGTTATGCCAAATGTAAATGATGAGTGTCCCGATTGGTCGGTCACTATGTCGAAGGGTATTTATTCAGTGCTGCAGGATGCGCTGAGTAACGAACCGCATCATCCCGAGGCTCTGCGCTTACTGGTTCTCTCTGCGATTCAAAACTCATCTGCGTTGAAAGCAACCCACTACACCTTTTGGCCAATAAAGAGGAAGTAAGGAACGCGTAGTCCGGGTAGATAGGGCACCTTGGCCCGCAACTCATGTACCATTTCAGGGCGCAACCGTTGTTGTAAATAGGGCAACAGATCTTGATTGGGACGCACCCCATCATGGGCAAACCAAGCTGGCCAGAAGTGCCGGGAAAAACCACTATGACGTACTGCACCGGGATTTGGATAGCGACGGGATACGTAGAAATCCACTACACCCAGCCAGCCACCTGGCTTGAGATTGGCAATGGCGTTATCGATTGCTTGAAACCAGTTTGGAATCATGGTTAAAGCGTAAGAGAAATAGATTGCATCCACGGGGGTCTGGGCCTGAAAAGTCGTGGCGTCACCCAGATGGAAATGGACCTGCTCATGCCCCTGCCACTTGCTTCGGGCTCGATCCAACAGAGGTTCACACAGGTCAACCAGGTCGATACGATCAAAATGTTTGACTGAATCTCCCAGGTAGCTGAGATTACGACCGGTGCCCGCCCCCAGTTCAAGTAAGCTGAATGTCGAACCCTGATCCTCGGCCAAGCGCTGCCATAGTCCCTGTAAAAGTTCACCCCGTCCTTGTAACAAGCGCTCGCGGAAAACATCATAATGTGCCGCCTGGGGGCCATAAAAAGCTGTTAGCCGTTCAGCATGATCACTACCGCCAGGTTGGCCACGCAACAGCGACCAAAGCACCTGAGCCTCACTGAAGAGTCCTGAGCTGAGACGCTTTGGGTCAGCTGTAGTTGTTACTTTCTGTTCTGAACTCATACGCAACGACACCAACACTTAAAACCATCATTCCGGGTGAAATATTTTTGTTTCATGCCGGGTCAGGCATTCATGTGGGCAATGTGAAAACCGGCGTAGGTGTGTACCCGATCACGCAGATTCAACTCTTTGGCAAGGTTTTTCTCAAAACCAAGGAGATTGGTCAAAAGACCATGACCGGGCAGCTCCAGCTTTTCCAGGTACTCAGGAGTGTGATGGGCACTGCGGAAAATAAGACGCGCTTCCGGTGTGGCACGCGCCATGATCGCCTGCCACTCTTCGACCAGCGCCTGGGGATAATAAGCGCTCATCCAATCCATATGATCCAACAATACAAAGCGTGAAATCTTCTCATCATGCTGTTGTAGAAATTCGGTGACGGTACAGGTGTGCGGGGAGATGCGACCTGCCAGGCCATTTTTAAGTGCCATGAAATTCTCTGGTTTGAGGTATTCAGGACAGCAGTCCCGAGTATATTTACCGTGGATATAGACGGCCCAGAAATAGTTATCCCCCACCGGTAGCATACGAAAGACATAGTCAATGGCATCGCGCACGAAGCCCGCAATGCCATTAGCATGGCTGCGAACCACTTCCTCGCGCTGGGGATGGGGTACGCCGAGCAAACTCATGGTAATAGGCCGGGAGATAGCCCAATTGACCCCTCGGCTCCATAAAAAGGGTGCGACAGCAGCATCATATCGCTCGCGCTGGTCATCAATATCCGAAGCTTCGTACAAAGAGTGGATACCCTAGCGCAACTTGGGCCTCATCTTGAGATAGCGGCTGAAAGCCCGTGCCACCAGACCAGACAATCCATAGTAGAAAAAGCTGCTGCCCTTGGGATCGAACCACTTTATGCGCTTATCCCAGTAGTCGCGGGCAAAGGGGGATAGGTCAGCTCGCAAGGCATCGTAATAAGCCTCGGATGCATGACGATGTGTCCCTTCACCAAAAAAGCTAAAGAAATCGTCAAAATCGAGATGGCGAATCGTGCTCAGCTTCAACTCCAGTAGCGCAGTCTGGCGGGGATTGGCATCCACTGCATCAATATGGCTGGGTGCGCAGAGGGCGTAATCCAGCACATTGCAACCTGCACTGGTGATCACCAACATGCGATCATCGCTGCCGATGCGCAAGGCATCACGGTCGACCGCAGGGTCTTCCCAACAGGTGTTATAGACCAGGGAGCGCTGGTATAGGGAGCTGAAGATTTTCTGATGGAAACGGTCGGAAATAGCCGGTTTCGGAGTCACGGAATTACCTCAAAAAGATGGCAGTTGGGGCCAAGAGAAAGCCAGGTTAAGATCCAAAAATGGTGCCTTATACCATATGAATGTTTAACTAATTTGACTTGGCAGCGTTTCTCGGTAAAGGCAGCTAAATCAGATGATCTGCATCATTCTTTTTGTCTGGTGGTTCAAATAATCGAGGTAACGATATAGTTCGACCCCTCCAAACGATATACAGGGGTGTTGTGGTTATTTTTTACTTATACTTCATAGTTCCGTCTTCTGGCGGACATAAATAATTCATACATTACTATTAGACTCCGCTCGCACTCTTTTCTGTACACTTCTGCGAGCAAACTATGAAAATAAACCGCCGGGACCTGCTGAAGCTGGGTGCCTATTCCACCATCCTCATAACCTCATCCGGCCTGCATGGTTGTAATAGTGACGACTCAGACGACTATAGCTTCAATCATGGTGTCGCCAGCGGCGATCCGCTTGAGGAGAGTGTTGTGATCTGGACCCGGGTTACCCCAGGTGACGCTAAGCGCGTGACGGTCAACTGGCAGGTGGCGACAGACGCAGATTTCGAAGAGCTGGTGAATGAGGATTATGCCGAAGTGGATGCTGATCGTGACTTCACCGTTAAGGTGGATGTACAGGGACTCGAATCCAACCAGGTTTATTACTACCGTTTTATGGCGGGTAGTGTCGATTCCCCGGTAGGTCGCACCAAGACTTTACCGAATGGCAGCGTCGATCAAGCTGCGTTTGCCGTACTTTCCTGCTCAAACTATCCGGCTGGCTATTTCAATGTCTACCGCGAGTTGGCGAATACCGAGGGGCTGGATGCCGTCGTCCATTTGGGTGACTATATCTACGAATATGGCCGTACCGACGAGGAAGGTGAACCGGCCTATGCCAGTGAAGATGCCGCGACCCTGGGCAGAGAGGTGGAGCCTGCCACCGAACTGCTATCACTGTCGGACTATCGTACCCGATATGCCCAGTATCGTACCGATGCCGATCTGCAGGCGGTGCACGCCCGGCACCCCTTCATCGTAGTCTGGGATGATCACGAGATTGCTAATGATGCCTATGTGTCTGGGGCTGAGAATCATGATGAAGCAACCGAAGGGAGCTTCAGCGAGCGTAAACAGGCCGCTATCCAGGCCTTTTTCGAGTGGCTGCCCTTAAGGCCACTGACACCAGACGCCGAAGGACGGATCTATCGGCGTTTCGAATTTGGTAATCTTGTTAATCTATTGATGCTTGATACCCGCATTATCGGAAGAGATATTCAACTGAACTACGCAGATTATATCGATGCTACGACAGGTGAATTTGACAGCGAAAGCTTCACCATCGATATGAGCAGCAGCGATCGTACCCTGCTTGGTGCCTCTCAACTCGCCTGGTTGACAGACAACATGAATCAATCCACAGCCACCTGGCAGGTATTGGGTCAACAAGTCTTGATTGAATTCCGGGACACTCAACGTTTATATGATGGCTCACACTATATGTCGGTGGAGGAGTTTCTCGATCGGAATTTGAGTTTCTGGTTGGGGGATCAACCAGATTTAACCACCCTTTTTGTGTTGATTGGTAGGGCCACAACCACTTGTTTATCTCTTTAAATGGAACTATGTTAAAAAGTAGCCAATTTCATCTTTCAAATTGGCCTGATTAAACAGATAGTTATCGGTAGTTATGTCCAGCAAAGGCCTTACCATCTACGAATTGGATGCAGAAAACAAAATATGCCACGTCGATGGTGACTGGGATGAGTTTCTGCAGGCAAACACCGATGAGCATCAAAATCATGATTGCCTGAACAGCAGAGAAGTCATCGGTAGCAAACTCGAAACTTATGTTCAGGACAACACCACAAGGATGCTACTCTACACCGTATTCGAATATGTCAGACGGACTCAGCAGACCAAGGCACTCCCCTATCGATGTGACTCTGCTGACCAGAAACGCTATATGTCGATGCAGATCGAACCCCTGGTGGATGCTGGGCTGCGTGTTTCCCATGCCCATTTGCGCTCCGAACCCCTGGATCCTCCGGTAGTCATCAAACCGCTTACAGAAGCGGATAGGGATGTAGTCTGGCGCTGCAGCATCTGTAACCGGATAGAATCTGACCAGGTATGGCTGGAACCTGATGAAGCCGCACAAGTATGGAGTAGGCAGGAATTTAATGTCGCATACACCGTCTGCCCGGTCTGCATGAATTCATGCTGACTAGGCCAACAGTTTAGAACTGTGTAAAAATATTAGTTGTTTCACATCAATATGCATTCTATTTTGATAGGTATAATCGGCTTGGGATTCAATACTCAAACCAACCCCCATCAGATATCGATATGAATAGCACTAAACACTAAACACTAAACGGGGACACTCACCGTTTGCTGTTTTCTGTGAATCTCAGCTGAAGGGGTAACTGCAATAGTCTCCACAGGGATTCAGCGACGCTCAACGTTTAAAAACATTAATAACATGGGATTATTCCATGTTACCTTTCTGATTATTAATATGTTTTGTTAAATGTAAATGATGAGTGTCCCGATTAGCCCTTCGACCTTTCGCGTGACGTCATTGGCCGATATCTAACATCCAAACAAATCAATGTAGGGTGCTGCCCCTGGCGCACCTGGCCGCTCTATTTTCTGTGAATCTCAGCTGAAGGGGTAACTGCAATAGTCTCCACAGGGATTCAGGGACGCTCAATGTTTAAAAACGGTAGTGTCAATAATCTTTCGCTCTTTGTTTGGCGGTAGCTTCGTAGTTAGGCGGTTTCTTGCTCCAAGTACTGCTTCTTGAGCGCCTCCA
>JBEVWG010000089.1:0-33833 GCA_040506705.1 Candidatus Thiodiazotropha sp. 6PLUC1 | reverse complement strand
GACGCCACTTTTCGATATCTTCTGCAACCACATCCAATTCAGCTTTGGTCAGCTTTACCCCATTCAGGTAGCGGTCAACGATTGGGCTTGGTTTGTAGAGCTTGGTCCACCGGGATATGACTTCGTCATCACACCAGTTCAAAGCTGATTCTCGGTCGACCTTCAAGACAGTGTGAGTGTGGTTGTGCATTACTGCATAGGCGCAGATAGAGATTGAGAACACTCCATCGAGCTGCTTGAGCTTTTCTACGATCCACTCTCTACGGTGTTCGTAGCTACGGCCCGTTAATTCATCCTCTCCGCACAGGAAGGCGCGGCGTACACAGCGGGATATGCAGTGGTAATAGGGGGTTTCATCAAGACAGATCTGTTGCTTGCGCGATATCGTCATCGCCTGCTCCTTGGCTTATATACATTCCATGTATTCCCATGACTTTAACGCACTTGAATGCTCTTTTCAAATAGTGGCTGTCCCTATACCCCCTACCAGTTCAAAGCTGATTCTCGGTCGACCTTCAAGACAGTGTGAGTGTGGTTATGCATTACTGCATAGGCGCAGATAGAGATTGAGAACACTCCATCGAGCTGCTTGAGCTTTTCTACGATCCACTCTCTACGGTGTTCGTAGCTACGGCCCGTTAATTCATCCTCTCCGCACAGGAAGGCGCGACGTACACAGCGGGATATGCAGTGGTAATAGGGGGTTTCATCAAGACAGATCTGTTGCTTGCGCGATATCGTCATTGCCGGCTCCTTGGCTTATATACATTCCATGTACTCCCATGACTTTAACGCACTTGAATGCTCTTTTCAAATGGTGGCTGTCCCTATACCCCATCCCTATACCCCCAGCTCCTGAAACCTCAGAATTCACCTCCATTGCTGAACGAACAGTACGGATAAAACGTCATCCTGACAATCCCGACAGATGGCAGATAGGGAGACTCAACTATCTCCGGGGTCGGAGTCGAATCGAGAACGGATTGGTCTGCTAGAGATATGCACTTGTGCTGTTTCGAGGTGACTCACGCTAGGGAAGCTTTCGACTCCGACCCCTCCCGCTTAAGATAACGGCATGGCAGCAGAGGCCTCAACATCTTGCCTTGTTCAGCCCAACAGACGTTTTACCGGCCCAAAAGAGCGGCGGTGGATCGGTGTTACCCCATGATCATCAAGACCAGCCAGATGTTGCTTGGTTGGGTAGCCTTTGTGCTTTGCCAATCCATAACCTGGATATTGTGCATCCAACTCTACCATCTCCCTGTCCCTGGCAACTTTGGCGATGATCGAGGCAGCACTGATCTCTGCAACACTACTGTCGCCTCCGATAACGGCCTCTGCAGGACACGCTAAGATGGGTAGATGTTTACCATCAACTAGTGCCTGATGTGGTACAACTGATAAACCTTCTACAGCCCGTTTCATTGCCAACAGACTCGCTTGTAGAATATTGATCTTATCTATCTCTTCTACCTCGGCACGCCCCAGGGACCAACAGTAGGCCTGTTCTCGAATTACAATATCGAGTGCTTCCCGTCGTTTTTCGCTCAGCTTTTTTGAGTCTGCAAGGCCCTGAATTGGCCTGTCAGGATGCAATATAACCGCAGCTGCAACCACTGGTCCGGCTAATGGCCCCCTGCCTACTTCATCAACACCTGCCACCAACTGAATTATCTGTTTGCTCTGTTTTGAACTCATGATTTACTTTGATTATCACTCATAGTCAGACAAGATTATTGGTTGGCATCCGGCTGCCAACTCTCTCTCTTCAGAATATCCTCAGAGAGGGTAGCCACAAGCTCCTTGGCCAATAATTTACGATCAATTTTTCCATTTGGATTGGTAGGAACAGTCGAGCGGAATATCACCAGGCTGGGAATCATATAGCTGGTTAATCTCTTTTTACAGGCATTTATCAACTCATCCTCAGAAACTTTTATCCCTTTGTGTGGCACCACGATCAAGGCAATGGAGTGTCCGAGTTTGGGATGTGGAAGCCCCAAGGCCACAACCTCATTCACCAGCCCGGTTGCATGAAAAATCGCTTCAATCTCATTCGGACTGACACGATATCCCGAGGTTTTAATCTGATCATCCTCTCGGCCGATAAAATAGAGATAACCTTCACTATCCTGCTTGACGATATCCCCAGACCAAACCGCCAACTCCCGATCAGCAGAGTCATCTCTCCCATTGGGAACAGGCCTAAATCGTTGAGCTGCTTCATCTTGATCGTTCCAATATCCGAGGGATACCAATGGGCCGCGATGAACCAACTCTCCTGGCTCATCTGTACCACAGGGAGTGCCATCAGGTTTCAACACCATCACTTCAGCATTTGGAATCGCAATACCCATTGAAGTCGGACGAGCCGCCACCTGATCGGGAGGCAGGTAGGTTGAACGAAAGGCCTCGGTCAGTCCATACATCAGATAGATATCTGTATCCGGAAGGTTTCGTCGCAACTGCTCAGTGGTCTCTACAGGTACAACACCACCTGAGCTGGTGACATATCTTAGATACTTAGCAATCTCTGGAGGCCAGCTCTGCTCTACCAGAGAATTCCAAAGTGGGGGGACTGCAGCAAGGCCGGTAATCTTCTCTTTTACCAAGGTGTTCAACACTTCCATTGGTAGTAGATAGTTAATCAATACTGCAGTAGCACCGACCAGAAAGGCGGTGGTCAGTTGGCTGACGCCGTAGTCGAAACTGAGGGGAAGTACGACCAAAATCCGGTCAGAAGCGCAATTGTTCAGGTATTGCGCAACACTCTTCGCCCCTGTCACCATGTTTTGGTGGCTGAGAACTACCCCCTTGGGCTGTCCGGTACTACCAGAGGTATAAAGAAGTGCTGCTATATCAGATTCATTGATTCGAGGCAGTGCGTTGAGCTGCCCCAATTGCAGAAAAGTATGCCAGGAATAGAGTCTCTGCACATCTGTGCTACTCCTTCGACTCTTGCAATCATCGATCAACACCAAATTACTGAGTTGAACCGGCTTTCCAAGATCGCCGTTCAATGCTCTATATTTGCCGCAAGTGGTTATCAATAATTTTGCATCACAATCCTGCAGTATATGAGCCACCTGATGGGGTTTCAGTACCGGGTTGACTGGTACAAAAATCGCCCCGGCGGCTACTGTGCCAAAAATCGAAACCACATTCTCAAGACATTTTGGCAGGTAGATTGCCACCCGATCTGATTTTTCGATGCCGATAGTCATCAGGGAGCTGGCAAACAGCTCGACCTCTCTGGCCAATTCACTATAAATGTGTGAGCACTCTTTGTATTGAAGGGCGCACTGATCCGGCGAGCGATTGGCAGACTCGAATATCAGTTCATGTAGTAGCGCAGCCATTGAATAAAGTATGTTTCCTTACATTCGATATTTTAAAATACTCATCTTGCATCAGAGCAAAAAAAATGGAGCCTGTCTAATTGCATAGGTATTTGAAATTTTTTCATTGTCCAGACTCAATCAGTTGAAGGATCATTTCAGCGGCTCTTGAGGCAGCATCCTGTTTCAGATGCTGATGGATCTTATGGTAACTCAGTGCGATATCTTCTCGCTGCTGAGGGTCATTAAGCAGACCAATCAAAGCTTGCCCCATGGTCTCAGCCTGGCACGCCTCCTGAAGAAATTCTGGTGCCAGCATACGTTCACTCAACAGATTAGCGATCGCCACATAAGGCGTCTTCAGAAGCTTGAATCGCCGTATCAACCAAGCTGTTAGTGGCGACACACGATAAGCTACAACCATCGGTTTTTTTAACAGTAGAGTCTCGAGTGTAGCAGTACCAGACGCTGTCAACACAACATCTGCCGCGCCAATCGCCTCTCTGGGCTGACCATCCAATAGTTTTACAGAGATCTCAGAAGATTGTCCCTTTATCGCATCGCTGAATGCCTGTTTAATCTTCTGGTTAACCATGGGAGCAACAAACTGTAGCTCTGGCTGCTGCCGTTTTAACCAAACAGCAGTTTCAACAAATGGCAAAGCCAGTCGGCTTACTTCACTCATGCGACTGCCAGGCAGAAGCGCAATTACCGGTTTCGTGGCATCTAATCCCAGTTGCTCTCTCACTTCACCAGGGTTCCTGGGCTGTAGTGGTATCTGATCTGCCAGTGGATGCCCCACATAGGCTGCAGGTACTTGATGCTGTTTTAAAAAATCCACTTCGAAATCGAAGATACAGAGCATAAGATCAACCGCTTGACGTAACTTTTTGACCCGCCCCTGGCGCCAGGCCCAGACTGTTGGGCTGACCCAGTGGGCGGTGGTAACGCCAGCCCTCTTAAGCTGAGTTTCCAGCGCCAGATTGAAATCGGGGGCATCAATACCCAGTACCAGATCAGGTGGATGCTTGAGAAAGTGATCCACCAATTGGCGTCTGGTTTTTAACAATCCTGGCAGATGACCCAGCACTTCAACCAATCCCATTACCGGGTCCATGGTTGCCAGAGAGCGACAACCTGCCGCTTCCATCAACGGCCCAGTCATCCCTTCAAAAACCATCTCAGGGGATTTTTCCTGTAGTGCCTCGATCAATGCTGCAGCCAGTTGATCACCTGACACCTCATTAACAATGATGCCAATTCGTTTGCTATGTTGTGATCTATTTGGCTGCATCAGAGAGTGCTCTGAATACTTGTTGTGAAAAGGTGTTATCGCAGGATGCCACGACCACTATGGGAAAGAAATTCCGACAGAATTCGCAATTCCGGAGTATCTGAGGCCAACTTTTCAACCTCTTCCCGCGCCGCTTCCAGGCGCTGTCCCGAGTGATAGATAATTTTGTAAGCCCGCTTAATCTGCTTTATTGCCTCCGGACTGAACCCTCTCCGACTCAACCCTTCACGATTGATCCCATGAGGTTTGGTGGGCTGTCCTGCGGCCATGAAATAGGGCGGAAGATCCATATTGATCGCAGACCCCATGCCGGAAAAGCTGTGAGCACCGATGCGGCAAAATTGATGAACTTTGGTGAATCCGCCGAGAATAGCATAGTCACCAATCTCCACATGCCCACCCAGTGAGGCGGCATTGGCGAGTATGACGTTGTCACCCAATATGCAATCGTGTGCAACATGAATATAGGCCATCAAAAGATTATCGTTGCCGATGCGGGTAATGCTCTGATCCTGAACGGTACCCCGATGAAGCGTCGCAAACTCTCTCACCACATTGCGGTCACCAATCTCCAGAAGAGTCGGTTCACCAGCATATTTTTTATCCTGAGGATCTTCTCCAACTGACGCAAACTGATAGATACGGTTATCTTTACCGATTCGGGTCGGCCCGTTGACTACCACATGAGGACCAATCACCGTTCCAGCGGCAATGCTCACATCCGCACCGATAATTGAAAAAGGTCCGACACTGACCCCCTCTTGCAATTCCGCTTTCGGATCAATAACTGCGCGTGAATCGATCAGCTGCCTATCTCCCTGGCAGTACACATGATCTCTGCAGTGGCTACGGTTCTGCCATCCACAGTAGCTGAGCAGGTAAAGAAACCAATACCCCGTTTCAACTTATTCCGAAAAACATCGATGATCAGTTGATCGCCTGGTTCGACCTGCTGTTTAAAACGTGCCTTATCAATACCGACAAACAGGTAGATGGTGGTCTCATTGACGGTTTCAGGATTAGACTCCATGGCCAAAAGACCAGTTGCCTGAGCCATCGCCTCCACAATCAGCACACCCGGCATAACCGGTTGAATCGGAAAGTGTCCATTAAAAAACGGCTCGTTATAGGTAACATTCTTAAGCGCACGCAATCGGGTATCTTTTTCATATTCCATGACCCGGTCTATGAGCAGAAAAGGATAACGGTGCGGCAGCAGGCTCAACACCTTGTTGATGTCCATAGCGATCAAACTATCCTCCCATGACTCATGCTTCTCATTTGAATGACTCTCCGGTGAGTGTCTTCACCGCTTTTTTTAGAAATTTCAGATCTTTGGCCATCTCATCGAGATGCCTGAGTCTGGCAATCATCTTACGCCATGCGCCATTTTCCATGGCAGGCAGATTGCCACTGTAATAGCCTGGCTCGGTGAATGAGCGCGATACCAGGGCCGCCCCGGAAAAATGCACATTATCACCTATCGTCAAATGCCCTGCCAGACCGGTTTGGCCGCCGACAGTACAGTAGCTACCTACTTTCGTTGAACCAGCAATTCCGGAACAGCCGGCCATTGCTGTATGTTCACCGACCTCGACGTTGTGCGCGATCATTACCATATTATCCAGCTTGACCCCATCATGCAGAATCGTATCTTCCAGTGCGCCCCGGTCAACTGTGGTATTGGCACCAATCTCCACCTCATCACCAATCCAAACCCGTCCCAGTTGCGGCACTTTGATCCATCTACCCTGATCGTTTGCCAAACCAAACCCATCCGCACCAAGTACGGCACCGGGATGTATCAAACAGCGAGCTCCTATGCGGGTCCGGTGACAGAGGGTTACCCGAGCGACTAGCCGGGTCTGTTCGCCAATCTCACAATCGGACTCGATCACACTGCCTGGCCCGATGACAACATCTGCCCCAATGCGGACTCTCTCGCCAATAACAGAACAAGCGCCAATTGTAGCGCTACCATCAATCTGCGCCGATTCCGCCACAACCGCCGATTCTGCTATACCTGTTTTGGTTTCCGCGACAGGAAAAAGTATGGTTGCTGCCCGAGCATAGGCCAGATATGGATTATCAGTAATCAGCGATGCCGCTGGACAGTCCATCGCCGCATCTTCAGACAGAATCACTGCTGAGGCACCCGTCTCATTGAGGTAGCGACGGTATGCCTTATTGCTGAGAAAACTCAACTGGCCTGAGCTTGCACTCTGCAGGGTAGCAACGCCATCTATTCGCAGATCCGGGTCTCCGCGAAGCTCGGCCCCGATCGCTTCAGCGATATTTCCAAGTCGATTCGACAAGTCTACTAACCCAAACCTATTCAGCTGTTCTGTTGCGGAGCTTTTCTAACACCTTCTCAGATATATCGATCTTTTTACTGAAATAGACCACACCATCTGAGACGATCAAGTCGATATTTTCACTCTTACCCACTTCCTGAATCACCTCACGAACCTGCTGACGGAGCTTTTTGAACTCCTCATTCTGGCGTAGATTCAGATCCTCACGAAATTCGGTCTGTGCATTTTTTAACTTTCGGCTACGGCTGAGAATATCCCGCTCCAAGCGCTTCACCTCTGATTCGCTCATTACCGAACCATCTCGCTGTAGCTTCTCTTCCAGTTGTTTAAGTTGCTTTTGCGATGCCAGAAGGTCTTTCTCCCTGCGGGAAAATTCTGTCTGCAACCGCTCTCTAGCCGTCTTATACTGTGGTGATTCTTCAAAAACTTTTGTGGCATTTACAAATGCGATGCGATACTCCTCGGCGTAGGCACTGCTCGAAGCAGACACAACCAGTATCAAAGCAACTAGAAATATTCGTAATGAGTTCACCCATCAACTCCCTAATTAATTTTTAGAATCCGCTACCAATTCTGAATTGCAGCGATTTAGTCTTATCACCCTCTTCCTCTTTTAGCGGATAGCCCAAGCTGAAAGAGAGTGCACCTACCGGAGAAAACCAGGATAACATTAGACCGGTAGAAGCTCTAAATCCATCCCACTTAATCTCTTCGTTATTCGCCAGATCAAATACATTGCCGACATCAACAAACATACCGGCACGCACTGTATCCTTGAAATCGTCACCAAAGACGGGAAACAGTAACTCCATCTGACCCACGATTCTAGCATTTGCTCCCAGTGCGTCATCCTGGGAATCTTTGGGACCGAGGGTATTCTCTTCAAAAGACCTGACTGACCCTATGCCACCAGCGTAGAAGTTACGAAAAAACGGTAACTCGTCGTTATTTCCGTAACCATCACCGTAACCCAGTTCACCGTTCAACTTTAAGGTCAGGCTGCTAGTCAGCGGAAAATAGTGCGCATTACGGTAACTCAAACGATAGTACTGCAGATCACTGCCCGGCGTGTTCAATTCCGCAGAGAAGATCTGGCGCCCGCCCCGATTGGGGAAAATCGCTCGATCACGGGTATCACGAATCCAGCTGCCGACCAGTTCAAAATCGGAGAATTTCTCGCCATTCTCCTCGAGAAATGATTTGATCTCATCAGAAGGAGACGACCCTTCGAAGAACTTCGTACGCTCATAGGCAAGACTGAACTTCAATCGATCATATTCGGTTACCGGTATTCCGAAATTGATTCCCAAACGCCCGACATCAGTAGAGTAGCTGGATATATTGAGCTCAGAGTAGTCGGTCTCCCGATAACTCATCTCATACCCCTGACTGACGCCATCAATGGTGTAGTAGGGATCAGTATAGACAACAGTCACCTTCTTGGTGGCATCACTGGTATCGAAGCCGGCACTGACCCGCTTTCCTGTACCAAGAAAATTATTCTGGCTGATACTGGCGTTGAACAGCACCCCCTGGGTCTCAGAGTAACCAACACCGGCGCTGAGACTGCCTGATGCCGCTTCAGTGACACTCAGATCGACATCCACCAGGTCTGTGGTCCCTGGCACTGCGGGGGTTTCCATATTAACTTCGTTAAAGAAACCTAACCGTTGCAAACGCTCTCGTGAGAGGCGGGTCTTTTCACCTGAGAACCAGGCCGATTCCATCTGACGCATCTCACGTCGCAACACCTCATCTCTGGTGGTGGAATTTCCGACAATATTGATGTAGCGCACGTAGACCCTTTTTCCAGGATCGACAAAGTAGGTGATGGCAACCTTTCGGTTCTCCCTGTCGATGTCGGGAATGCTGTTTACATTGGCAAACGCATAACCGGCATCCGAATATTTTTTATTCAACCGCTCAGCACTGGCGGTCACTCGTTTGCGGGAGAAAACCCCTCCCCGTCGCAGACGGATCAAAGGAAAGAGCTCCTCCTCATCCAGCTCAAGATCCCCGGCCAGCTTGATGTCGCTGAGGGTAAAAACATCTCCTTCATTGAGCGCTATGGTGATGTAGATATCCCTCTTATCAGGGGTTATGGAGACCTGGGTCGACTCAATCTTAAAATCGATATATCCCCGATCGAGGTAGAAGGAGCGCAAGGTCTCCAAATCACCAGACAAAGCCTGCTTGGAGTACTTATCCTTACTCGAGAAGATGGCATACCAGGCGGGAATCCCCAGTTCGAGTTCATCGAGCAGATCATCATCTTCGTAGGCCTTATTGCCAATGATGTTGATACTCTTGATACGTGCCGTCAAACCTTCAGAGATCTCGATATCCACCCCTACCCGATTGCGCTCAAGTGGTGTGACCGTGGATTTGATCTTTACGCCGTACTTTCCGCGGGCAAAATATTGGCGATTGAGCTCCTGCTCTACCTGTTCGAGCAGGGATCTTTTGAAGACCCGCCCCTCAGCCAAACCGATATCCTTAAGGCCCATCAACAGCCGATCATTATCCAGATCCTTGTTGCCACTGATATTTATCTCTGCGATAGCCGGCCGTTCGTGGACGAATACAATTAACACCTCACCTTCACGTTCCAGGCGTATCTCTTGAAAGAAACCGGTTTTGTGAAGCGCACGGATAATCCGGGCAGTATTTCCCGCATTTACCTCATCACCGGTTTTAACCGGCAGATAGTTGAATACCGTACCTGCAGAGATACGTTGTAAGCCTTCGACTCGAATATCTTCTACGACAAAAGCAGAAACGAGCTGAGGAAACAGAGCACCGCCTAGCAGCAACAGGGTGGTTAAAATCCGCAAAATAAATGGCATTATGTTTTGATACAACAGAGTTTGTTCATTATTAAACTGCTTTTTTGCAGAATCCCCCGAAACATCAGCAATTATTCGAAAGGGCGTAAGTATAAGTTATCTTATTAGTTCAGGATACAGACCTATCCTTTTGATTCATCTGCCAGGACTACCCAAAAAACCGGTTGAAATCCACATAGAAGGCAAGACTCATAACCCCGAGCAGGATGAGCAGCCCAATCTTCTGCCCCTGCTCCATGAATCTGTCGGACAATGGCTTGCCCTGAATCGCTTCAATGAGGAAATAGAAGAGATGCCCGCCATCCAATACAGGGATGGGTAACAGATTCAATACTCCCAGGCTGATACTCACCACAGCAAGAAACTTCATAAAGTAGACGATACCATAACTTGCTGATTTACCTGCAGAATCAGCAATCGATAACGGCCCACTCAGGTTTTTTACCGAGACCTCGCCGATGACCATTTTACCCAGCATTCTGAGCATCAAAACTGAAAGATCCCAGCTTTTTTGCAGCGCATGCCCCATGGAATCCACAGGTCCGTAGCGCACGATAGCCCGATAATCATCCCAGAGGCTGTCTGGGAACTTCTGCGCACCCGCACCGATTCTGCCATAGGGTTCACCCCCACCATCAGGTACTACAGTTTTCGGGGTCACTTCAAGAAAACGTCTATCACCACCTCGATCGACCACCAGCCGCATCGTCTGATTTGGCCTCTCCCTGACATATTCGACCCAGGCTACCCAATCGCTGATCATCTGGTCATCGACCTGAACGATCAGATCACCAGGCTTAAGCCCTGCAGCTTCAGCAGGTTCATCAGCAACCACTTCACCTATAATCGGAGGAATTTCTGGCCGATCCGGGGCCAAACCTAAATTGGTCAACAAGCCCCCATCCTCTGCCAGTTCAGACAAATTGTCACTGGGCAGTTGTATCAGCCGTTCATCCTGATGCTGATTCAACAATCGGATGTTGAGTGCATCCTGATCCAGTGACTGGGATAACATCACATACAGCACATTCTCCCAGGTCGGGGTGGGCTCTCCGCCGATTGAAAGAATCTGATCGCCAACCACAAACCCGCTTTGCTCTGCAATAGAACCCGCTTCAACCTTTCCAATCAATGGCTTAAGGCCTGTATCCCCGGTTACGAATATCAACCAGAAAGCCAGAATGGCAAAGATAAAATTGAACAGCGGCCCTGCCACAACAATCGCACTACGCACACCGAGTGACTGCCTGTTGAATGCTTGGTCTTGCATTGATTCAGGGACCGGCGCCTCCCTCTCATCGAGCATTTTCACATATCCACCAAGAGGAATCGCCGCTACGACATACTCAGTACCATCCACTGGGCTGACCTTTTTCCAAAGAGGCCGACCAAACCCGATGGAGAAACGCAGCACCTTCACCCCCAGTTTGCGAGCCACCCAAAAATGGCCGAACTCATGCACAGCAATCAAAATTGCCAGCGCAAGAATAAATGAGACGATGGTGAAGAGTAGTGAATTCATAATGTCTATTCAGCCGATACCGCAGCTTGAGACCCTATTTTGTACAACTTGTTCCGCGGTAACCCGCGCCTTACGATCCGCATCAAGCAGGCTATCCAGATCCTTTACCTGTTCTACTGGTTGCAACTGAAGTGTCTCCTCTACAACCTCTGCGATTGCCGTAAAGCCCAAGCGCTCATTTAAAAAGGCATCGACCGCAATCTCATTTGCAGCGTTCAAAACAGCGCAGGCAGTACCGCCACTATCGATTGCCTGATAGGCCAAACCTAGACAGGGAAACCGGTCTAGATCAGGCTCTTCAAAGTCGAGGCGGCCAATTTGAAAGAGATCGAGACTGGACACTCCGGATTCAACCCTCTCTGGCCAGGCGAGGGCGTGGGCGATGGGGGTACGCATATCGGGCTGGCCTAGCTGGGCAAGCACCGAACCATCGATATATTCGACCATCGAGTGGATTACACTTTGTGGGTGTAAAACAACTTTTATCTTATCCGTCTTGGCCCTGAACAACCAGTGGGCCTCGATCACTTCAAGCCCTTTATTCATCATCGTGGCTGAATCTACAGAAATCTTCCTGCCCATATCCCAATTTGGATGAGCACAGGCCTGAGCGGGTGTCACATCATGCAACAGATCAAGAGGTGTAGTACGAAAAGGCCCACCAGATGCGGTAAGCAGTATACGTTTGATGCCGGATTGTGTCAGGTTACCCTGATAGTCATCAGGCATACATTGGAAGAGAGCATTGTGTTCACTGTCTATAGGGAGGATCTGGGCATTATGGCTCTTCACTTCCTGCATAAACAGATCACCAGCAACCACCAGGGCTTCCTTATTGGCAAGCAGCAAACGTTTACCGGCTCTAACTGCAGCCAATGCTGGCAACAACCCTGCTGCGCCGACAATTGCGGCCATAACCCAGTTTGCCTGAGGCATGGCAGCCGCAATCTCCAATCCCCTCACGCCGGATAGAACTTCGGTTGTCAGGCCTCGCTCATTCAAGGCTTTTGCCAATTGATTGGCTGACTGCTGATCCGCCATTACTGCGATTTCAGGACGAAACTGCTCACATTGACCTAGCAGCCCCTGCACATCACTGTTGGCGGTCAAAGCGACTACCCTATATTTATCCGGGTGTCGGGCAACTACATCCAGAGTACTGATACCGATCGATCCGGTCGAACCAAGGATGGTTAAACCTTTCATCATGCTTCCCCAAGCAGGATCAGGCCGAACAGGAATAGAGGTGCTGCGGCAGTCAGGCTGTCTATTCGATCCAGCATACCACCATGTCCCGGCAGCAGTGTGCCACTGTCCTTCATACCACTCTGTCGTTTGAGCACGCTTTCAAACAGATCCCCAACCACCGAAGATAGCATCGTAATCAGACAGAGCATCAGTAGCAGGGGTGCGGTGACCCAGCCAGCATCCAACAACCATATCAGGATGAAACCGAATAAAAACGCACTCGCCAAAGCCCCATATACACCTTCCCTCGTCTTTCCGGGACTGACTTCCGGGGCCAATTTGTTGCGCCCCCAACGATGTCCTGCAAAATAGGCCCCAACATCTGCACCCCAGATCATCATCAATACAAACAACAGCAAACCGGGGCCATAGTCGGGAATTCGATGCATTGTTATCAAGGCGATCCAGGACGGGAGCAGTACGATAACCCCTTCCGCGGCCTTGATCAGTCTGTTGCTGGAGGGTTCCTGATCAGCCTTATAGCGAACAATACGCAATAGTATAAAACACCACCACAGCACAGCACCTGCCATGATAATGGGTATCCAGGATGCAGGTAGATAGAGATAGCAGCAGAGCATGAGTGAAAGCATCAACAGAGTGTAGGCTATCTGTTGCGGCAGCTGTTTCATCCCACTCAACCTGGCCCACTCCCGACTGCCTACCCCAACCACAACAGCCAGGAACAGTGCAACGTAAACCGTAGGTAAAAACAACACTGCCGAAATCACCAGTGGTGCCAGAATCAATGCGGTGATAACACGCTGTTTCAGCATAGCAGGGAACTCAAGAGGCTTCAGCAGTCTGTCCCTGAACCTGCTCTCCTGTACGGCCAAATCGTCTCTGACGGCCTGCAAAATCTTGAATTGCTGCTTCCAGGGCCTGAATATCGAAATCGGGCCAAAGCAGATCGGTGAAGTAGAGTTCGGTGTAGGCGCACTGCCATAGCAGGAAGTTGCTGATGCGTTTTTCGCCACCGGTACGGATAAAGAGATCTGGTTCAGGTACTCCTGCAAAAGAGAGGTGTTGCTCAAGCGAATGCTCATCAACATCATCTGCAGCCATCTCTCCAGACTCAACCTGTTGAGCCAGATGCCTGGCTGCCTGAGCTATATCCCAACGCCCACCGTAATTGGCCGCAACTTGCAGGAGCAATCCTTGATTGGATTCGGTTTTTTGTTCCGCCTCGGCTATTTGATTCTGGAGTTTTTCAGAAAATGCACTGCGATCGCCAATCACCTTCAGCCGAACCTTATTTCGGTCGAGTCTTTTGACCTCTTTCTTCAGCGAGCGGATGAAGAGATCCATAATCAGATTGACCTCTTTCCGAGGCCGCCGCCAGTTTTCACTGCTGAATGCGAACAGGGTGAGTACCGGGATCTGACGCACAACACATGCCTCAACCACACGACGTACTGCTTCCACACCAGCAGGATGACCAGCATAGCGAGGAAGCCCGCGTTTTTTTGCCCACCGGCCATTGCCATCCATGATAATCGCCAGGTGCCGAGGTAGTTCAGCGACGACAGTTTGAGGGTCCATTGTCATGCCGTTTGTCATAAGGATCTCATTAAATCTCCATCAAATCCTTCTCCTTCTCCTCCAGCAACTCATCAACCTTTTTAATGTGCTTGTCTGTCAGATTCTGAATTAACTCCTGGCCACGATGCTCCTCATCCTCGGAGATCATCTTCTCCTTCACCAGGTCCTTCAAATCGTGGTTGCCATCGCGGCGAATATTGCGAATAGCAACTTTGGCATTCTCTGCTTCGTGACGGACAACACGTATCAGGTCTTTACGACGCTCTTCAGTAAGGGGAGGCATTGGAACGCGCAAAACAGATCCTGCACTCATTGGATTGAGTCCCAAATCTGATGTCATAATCGCCTTCTCTACCGCTTGCACCATATTCTTTTCCCAGGGCACAACCGTCAGCGTACGCGCGTCCTCTACGTTGATATTAGCCACTTGGCTGATCGGAACATCCGATCCATAGTAGTCGACCCGCACGTGATCCAGCAAACTGGGGTGTGCTCGGCCTGTACGTACCTTAGCCAACTCGTGGACCAGAGAATCAACACTCTTTCCCATGCGGGTTGCTGCATCACTTTTAATATCATCAATCATTTTCAGTCGCCTTTTTCCACCAGGGAGCCAATCGCCTCACCATGCATCAAACGCATGAGAGCACCGGAATCGTTTATATTCATAATACGAAGGGGCATGCCATTGTCCCGACACAAAACAATTGCAGTCGCATCCATAACCTGTAGATTTTCAGCCAGGGCACGATCGTAGGTCAAACGCGGGTAGAAGCTGGCCTGTGGTTCTTTTACAGGGTCAGCAGAGTAGACGCCATTAACTTTGGTTGCCTTGATCAATAGCTCTGCTTTGATCTCCACAGCTCTCAGGCTGGCCGCCGAATCGGTAGTGAAATAGGGGTTTCCTGTGCCTGCAGCCAGTATTGCAACTCGACCACTCTCCAAGCTGTGCCGTGCGCCCCTTGCAGTAAAAGTCTCGCACACATCAGGCATACTCAAGGCGGAAAAAACATCAGACTTTACGCCAATTCGCGTCAGCATGTCCTGCATGGCCAGTGAGTTCATTACTGTTGCCAGCATGCCCATCTGGTCGCCTCTGACCCGATCGAAACCACCTTGAGCCAGACCTGCACCGCGAAAGATGTTACCACCACCGATGACTATGCCCATTTCGACACCGGCATCAATCAGGTCCTTGATCTCTTCAGCGACACGTTGAAGAACCTCTGGATCGATACCAAAGTCTCCGCCACCCATAAGGGCTTCGCCACTGAGTTTTAGCAGTATGCGCTGACAAATTAGAGAACTCATCTTAATCCCTTTCCCGGCTATACCGCTTTGGATGGTTGAAAAGGTCTGCAGATCGGAATCATAACCGATTCAGATTCCCAGATGCCGGTAAAACCGCCACCTCATATCACAAAACCGATAATCCGCCTGATGGCAAATAATCTGCTGACAGCAGACGCTGCATCTGCCAGCGATAACAATCTCATGCTGTACAGGATCCCGCAACAGGCGCGGGATCCGTTCAGTCAACTACTGATGCAGGTATTTTAAGACATCTTGGCTTGAGCCATGACCTCTTCAGCAAAATTTTCCTGCTTCTTCTCGATTCCTTCACCAACTTCAAAGCGCTTGTACTGCACAATCTGTGCACCTTTGCTCTTCAGCAGTTTTTCAACACTGGTATCCGGATCCTTCACAAATGCCTGACCCAACAGGGTATTTTCAGAAAGGTACTTACGCATGCGACCATCGACCATTTTGGTGACAATCTCATCCGGCTTTCCACTCTCTTTTGCCTGGGCAGTTACGATCTCACGCTCTTTATCGAGCAGATCCTGAGGCATCTGCTCAGCTGAGAGACAGATTGGATTGGTTGCAGCAATGTGCATTGCCAGATCACGACCCAGCTCTTCATCACCGCCTTCAAGTTCGAGAACCACACCGATCCGCACACCGTGACGATAGTTGACCAGGGTACCTGAGGAGGCCTGAAAGCGGGCAAAACGCCGCACATTCATGTTTTCACCCAGTTTAGAAATCAGTGCTTCTCGAGCCTGATTGACTGTGGTCTCTTCACCTTCATGCAGAGGTTGCTCCATCAGTGAGGCAACGTCATCCGAGCCTCCTGCCAGAACACGTTCAGCAACAGCCTCAGCAAAGGAAGTGAAATTGTCATCCTTGCCGACAAAATCAGTTTCACAATTGACTTCAACCATCGCCCCTTGGGTCTTGTCGTCGTTAAAGCTCAAGACGATGATACCTTCAGCAGCAATCCTGCCTGCCTTTTTGGCAGCTTTCGCCTGACCGGATTTGCGCATCTGTTCGATGGCTGCATCCACGTCACCGTTGGACTCAACCAACGCCTTCTTACACTCCATCATACCTGCGCCAGTACGATCGCGCAGTTCCTTCACCAGAGAGGCTGTAATCGCCATAATACGCCTACCTTAAATATAAGTAATGAAATATGTCTGAATGGGATTTTGACCGAACTCCGAAGAATCCAGTCACTGTTTGGATAGCTTAGGCCTGATCCGGCGCCACCTCGACAAATTCCTCATTGCTGTCCGATCCGACGCTATTAGCAGCACTGGCACGACCTTCGAGGATCGCGGCAGAAGCACCCTGCACATACAGTTGAACGGCACGGATGGCATCGTCATTGCCAGGAATCACATAGTCGATATCATCTGGATCATTGTTGGTATCTACCACACCAATCACAGGAATACCCAGCTTGCGCGCTTCGGCCACAGCATTTTTCTCGTGACCGACGTCAATAATATAGAGTGCGTCAGGCAGGCCATTCATGTTTTTGATGCCGCCCAGGCTACGCTCCAGTTTTTCCAGCTCGCGGCTGAGACCCAGAGCCTCTTTCTTATTGAAACGGTGATCGACACTACCGTCTTCAAACATGGCCTCAAGCTCTTTAAGACGCTTGATAGACTGCTTGATGGTTTTGAAGTTGGTCAGCATGCCACCCAGCCAACGATGGTTGACGAAAGGCATACCACAACGCTCTGCCTCTTCGCGCACTACGTTTTGAGCAGCACGCTTGGTGCCAACAAAAAGGACTTTTCCGCCATTTGCGGAGAGAGATCCAATGAAATTCATCGCATCTTTGAACAGAGGCATTGTCTTTTCAAGATTTACAATGTGAATCTTGTTGCGATGTCCAAAGATGTAAGAACCCATTTTAGGGTTCCAATAACGGGTCTGATGCCCAAAATGTACGCCTGCCTCAAGCATCTGGCGCATTGATACTTCACTCATGAGTGACTCCTAATTGTATTGGGTTGAACCTCCACATACCCCATAATCCAACCTCATGATGCTGTTTTATAAGCAAATTATTGCTATAAACAGGATCATCCAAGGCACCCAGGACCACGTGTCGGTATGTGTGTGTTTTTACCCGCGAGAATAACCCTAGGGCTTCCGCGGACTTGGAATGCTGAACCGTTTGCGATTCAGCGGGGCGTTTTATACCATAACCTGCTTGACGCGACAATCTTGCCGCACTCCCCTTCACCCTTAACCTCCCGGACTATCAAGCGATTTCACATGGGCGTCACAATTAAAACAGCGGAAGAGATAGAAAAGATGCGGCAGGCCGGAAAACTGGCCGCTGAAGTTCTGGATATCATTGCACCCCATATCCAACCTGGTGTGACAACACTGGAGCTGGATCAAATTTGCCATGAACATATCGTGAATGCGCAGCGGGCTATCCCGGCACCATTGAACTACCGGGGCTTTCCCAAATCGATCTGCACTTCAGTAAACCAGGTTGTCTGTCACGGCATTCCCAATGAAAAGAGGCTAAAAAAGGGGGATATCGTAAATATCGATATTACTGTCATCAAAGATGGCTACCACGGGGATACAAGCAAAATGTTCACTGTCGGACAGCCCACAGTACTCGCGAAGCGTCTGATTGAAGTCACCCAGGACGCCCTATGGCTGGGTATCAACAAGGTAAAACCCGGATGTCGACTTGGAGATATCGGCAGTGTCATTCAGGAATTTGTTGAAAATCACCACTATACGGTAGTGCGGGAATATTGTGGTCATGGTATCGGCAAAGCATTTCATGAAGACCCTCAGGTACTCCACTATGGCCAGGCTGGAACCGGCCTGGAACTCCTGCCCGGCATGTGTTTCACCATTGAGCCGATGGTCAATGCCGGTAAGCAACAGGTCAAACTCAAACCGGATGGCTGGACTGTCATCACAAAAGACCGTAGCCTCTCAGCACAATTCGAACATACGATTCTGGTTACTGATGACGGCTTTGAAGTACTGACTCTTCGGGAAGAAGAGCGTGGCCGGTGCGCTTAATTGACCCACAACTCAATCAGTGACTGTCGCCCTGCCACAGACCAACGCCTAATATGATCGACTATCCAGCCCTGAAAGAGGCATTCACTCACGACGTTTCACCCATTCAGCCCTGCAAGGACTATCTAAAGCGGTATGCGGAGGATGTCGATGAACGCTTTTCTACCGGTCAGACGCCGACAAGTGAACTGGTTGCGGAGCGGGCCCTTCTCGTTGATGAGATACTGAAACGGGCCTGGGAACGCTTTTTTCCTGACCAGACCACAGCAACCCTGATTGCCGTAGGTGGATATGGACGTGGTGAACTACATCCTGCATCCGATATCGATATTATGGTTTTGCTGGAACGTGAGAGTCAGTTCGAAGCGTTTGAAGATCATTTACAGCAATTCCTCACCCTGCTGTGGGATATCGGCCTTGAAATTGGTCAGAGCGTAAGAACCATCAAAGATACGGTACGGCAGGCTGAGCAGGATATTACAGTCATTACCAATCTCATTGAGGCCCGCTTTTTAACTGGCTCCAAACCACTTTTCAAAACAATGCTGCAGGCGATCGGCCCTGACAAGATATGGAACAGCCACGACTTTTTCGAAGCAAAATGGGATGAGCAGAATAGACGCCATGCCAAACAGGGTTGCAGCCTGAGTAATCTGGAGCCGAATATCAAGGAGAGTCCCGGGGGATTGCGTGATATTCAAATGATCGGCTGGGTTGCCAAGCGCCACTTCCAAATCAAGGACCTGCATGATCTGGTTAACTACAAATTTCTGACCGAGGCGGAATACCAGACCCTGATAGAAGGTCAGAATCATCTATGGCGTGTGCGATTTGCCTTACACCTTCTGACAGGACGTTGCGATGACCGACTACTGTTCGATCATCAGCGAACTCTGGCCTCTTACCTCGGTTACGACGCGGATCACGCCAACCTGGCTGTCGAGTTTTTCATGCGTGACTACTATCGCACGGTTATGGAACTCAGCCGACTCAACGAGATGCTACTGCAACATTTCCAAGAGAGCATACTGCTGAAAGACAATCTCGGTGAACCCGTTGAACTCAATCACCGCTTCCAACAGCGTAGTCAATTCCTCGAAGTATCACATGAGGGGATATTCAAGCGTTACCCCACTGCCCTGCTTGAACTCTTTCTGGTCATCCAGGAGAACCCGGAACTTAAAGGGGTCAGAGCCAGCACCATACGATTGATTCGAAGCCATACCTACCTGATTGATGAGGCATTCCGGCAGGATATACGGGCCCAGAGTCTGTTCATGGAGATTCTTCGCCAACCGGCAGGGCTGACAAGGGCACTGCGTCGAATGAATATCTATGGCGTCCTGGCGGCCTATATCCCCAAGTTTGAGGATATCGTCGGGCGGATGCAGTACGACCTTTTCCATGTCTATACAGTTGATGAACACACATTGATGGTGGTTCGAAATATTCGCCGGTTGAGTGTAGCTAAATATGCAGAAGAGTATCCATTCTGTACTCATTTAGCCAATACCCTGCCAAAAGAGGAACTTATCTATCTGGCCGCCCTCTTCCACGACATCGCCAAAGGGCGCGGCGGCAACCATTCAGAACTGGGCGCAGAGGATGCCTACGACTTTTGTCGTCTACACCATTTGAGTGAATACGACAGCCAGCTGGTCAGCTGGCTGGTACGTCACCACCTGGTGATGTCGATGACTGCACAACGCAAAGACATCACAGATCCCAAAGTAGTACAGGAATTTGCAGCACTGGTTGGTGATCTGAACCGCCTGACCTACCTCTATTTGCTCACCTTCGCTGATAGCCGTGCAACTAACCCAGGGGCCTGGAACTCATGGAAGGACTCTCTACTGCGTGACCTGTTCAACGCTACCCGTCGTGCACTGATCCGAGGATTGGAGAATCCGCTCGTTCAAGATGATTTGATTCGGGAGAAGCAGCTGGCCGCCCTGCACCAGTTGTTAAACCAACAGATCGACGAGCCAGCAATTCGACAGCTCTGGTCCACTTTTACCCACGAGTACTTTCTCACCCACTCCCCGAATGCAATTCAGCGCCACACAAAGTCTATTCTGCAGACACCCCCGGATCAGTTTCCATTGATTCAGATGCGCCAGACTGAGAAAAGAGGGGGCACTGAAGTACTCTATTACGGCCCCGACCGGGACAATCTTTTCGCAGTCACCACGACGCTACTCGATCAACTCTCCCTATCGATAGTCAACGCTCGTGTTATGAGCACTTTGAATGGTCACTCCCTCAACTCATACCTGGTTCTGGAAGATGACGGCTCACCTGTGGAATTCGGCCTGCGTAGTGACGAAATCGTCAGCACCCTGACCGAGGGCCTGATCCAGGAGGGCGACCAACCACTCACTGTAAGTCGTCGTATTCCCAGGCAAAACAAGCATTTCGACAACTCAACTGATATTTTCTTCACCCAGGAACCCACCCTGGAACGCACCATCATGCGCCTGGTCACCCTGGATCGACCAGGTCTGCTCTCTGACGTTGGACAGGCCTTCGAAAAATGTAAAATCCGCTTACAGCATGCCAAAATCACCACCCTGGGTGCCCGAGTGGAAGATATCTTCTTTATCACAGACCGCCAAAATAAGCCCCTTTGGGCCAACTCCAAGCTTGAGTGCCTGAAGAACGCCGTTATGGACCGGATGCCCGAGTCTGTTGATAATCCAGAGTAGTGTGCCGAGCGGAAAACATAGTTTCCTGGTTATCCAGGCATTCTTAGAATTTTCTTGGATATGAAATCAGATGAACTATTTCCCGCCCTGGGAATCAATGGCTCTGAATCTGAGATTTTGTAAGTCGCTCTACCTATTGTAATTATTTCACAATACAAAAACTCTGCAGAGAGACCCTGTGATTACGGAATGAGGACTACTTCAGGAATATCAATGAATTGTCACATTTCAAAATAGTATTATGCTTTATAATAGGCAATTAGGTTTTAGATACCTCATTCTTAAATTCAAACGTTATTGTGCAAATTACCGTGCCAATACCATTCAGTATCGTATGATCACCAAAATGGATTCTGGCAACAGAAAGCAACGGTAGGAAACCATGAAAAAATCAGCTCTTTTTACAATCGTTACCCTCACTTATGCGCTGACCTCCTGTGGCGGCGGAGGTGGCGGTGACAACACAACGACTGATAACAACAATAACAATCCTCCCCAGGATGAACCCACCGTACAGCAACTGAACTGGGTTGCACCCTCCACCCGCACAGATGGCAGTGTTCTCGATCTCAGTGAATTGGGGGGATTCAAGCTCTATGCTGGCACCCAAGAGAATATCCTGGAGTTGATTGCTGACATTCAGGATAGCGATGCAACCAGTTACGATCTTTCAAGTTTTGCGGCCGGTGATTACTATTTTGGTATCGTAGCTTACGATTCAGATGGACTGCAGAGCCCGGTATCTGACCGGATAGTCAAAACCATTACAGAATAAAAAAACCCTGATCTCTCGATCAGGGTTTTTTTGGTTACTCAAGGATTGTCGGAGGGCTTGGCGGGTTTCCCGCGATGAAGCCTTCAGGTGGTCCAATGTAATTATCATCGATAACCAGCTTATCAATTATGAAGTAGTTATCTGGATGCGCTGCCGATGCAGTGTTGAAGTAACCACCAAGAACGTCAATGTAGTTGAACGTGCCACCTGGGCCAGCCATCTGTTGCTGCACATACAAGCCATTCAGAGCACCATCCTGTGTTGTAATGTAGAGCCTGATAACACCAGTACGGGAATTGGCTGAAAACTCAACGCTGACCCACTCTTCTGATCGTGCGTAAGGCGCTGCACCAATCCTGTACGAATCTGTGCCATCGGGCCAGAAATCGCCACCCTCATATTGACAAACCGTGTTGTCACAAGCGCCCCAGGTTCGATAGGTGCCGTCATCATAGACCCGGCCACCGATCATCGGTCTTTCACGATAGTCATTTCGGTTAAATATGATGACCTTGGTGTGAGTCAGCCCAGCTGAGTTGAATCTGGATCCGTGACGGATTAGAAACCTTACATTGAGCTGCTCTGTATCCATGCCCTGGAACTGTCCCAGGCCGTTATAGCCCTGATCAACAGTTATGGGAAAGAACTTTGCAGCGCCGCCGCCATCCCATCCACCGTTAGACATCCACTCATGCCGGGCACCATTGGTCACCCAAACGAGATCCTGATAATTGTTGGCCTCAAAATCCTCGCTGAAAGGAAACGAGGAGATTCTACGCTCAGCAGAACTGCTTAGTGGCAGCAGAATAAAAAACAGGGCGAGCAAGGCGATGACTGCATAGCGTTTATGCAGAGTTGGTAAACGTTTACTGGTGTTATTTGACATTTTCAGCCTCAGGCAAGATACAAATCCAATTCGTAAGGAAGTTTAAATTCCCGCCATGAAAAATTTGTTGAACATACTCACAAGTTACAATTCAGTCTATGCGAACTGTGAACTGAATCAAGTATAGATGGAATAGTTAACTGACGCCAAACCACTATTGCTTCATTTTCAGTGAGATAGATATCCATATACAAACCGATCATGGTAAAATACTCCACAATCAGGTGAACCACAGTCCTAAAGGGCAACTCATTGAAGATTCCGGTCATTTTCAACCCTACAGCAGTTGCAAACAATCGATTTAATCAATAACCACACAGCTAAGAGAGCAGTTGCCTGATCACATTGACTACATTGTCACTCACAAAATGTGTCGGCAAGGGGCGCTTAAAATGGAATCATAATTGTGAAAAACTGTGGTGTTAATGTGTACACACTTCACAATTTCCAGCAATTAAAATTTCCAGTGTAGTTTAGAGCCAATAGGCAAGAGTGAATGCCAAGGCTTCAGCTCAAACAGTAATATGAAACAATCCAAGGAAATCGTTGATGTCTAACAATCCAGTCTCTGGCGCCAGTTACCTGCTAAGAGGCGTTGGCCTTTTGTCTAAACCGGGCATCAGGCCGTTTGTACTGATTCCACTGTTGATAAACGTCTTGGTGTTTAGTCTGCTGATCTGGCTTGGTATCGATCAATTCGAGCAATTGATGAATCGTTTTCTTCCTGATGATGAAAGTTGGCTGGCCTGGCTTCGCTGGTTGCTTTGGCCGCTCTTCGCCATCGCCATTGTACTGATGGTTTTTTACACCTTTACTGTTATTGCCAATCTGATTGCGGCACCATTCAACGGCCTGCTTGCGGAGAAAGTCGAACTCTATTTGGGCGGAGAGCTACCCAATCAGACCAGTGGCGCAAAGCAGTTGATGAGGGAGGTTTTACCCTCCATTCTGTCTGAATTGCGCAAGCTGTCTTACTTTTTACTACGGGCCATACCGCTACTGATTCTGTTTCTTATCCCGGTAATCAATGTCGCTGCTCCCTTCCTCTGGCTGCTCTTCAGCGCCTGGTTTCTTGCACTTGAATATGGGGACTATCCGATGGCCAATCATAATCTCTCATTCAAACAGCAACATAAGCGGTTGAAGCACGCTCGTATGAGTTCACTTGCATTTGGTGGCGGTCTGACATTGATGATGATGGTACCGCTATTGAATTTCGTCGCCATGCCAGCTGCGGTGGCTGGTGCGACACTATTCTGGCGGGAACAACTGCAGAAGATAGCAGATTGATATCTGTTACCCGGACTGGCCATTACCCTTACGCCAGAAATTGACGTATTCGGTCAACCCCTTCCTTCAGTTGATCCATACCGGTGGTATAAGCAAAGCGCAGGTGGGATTCAGGCTTGTTGAAACCGAAATCGAGGCCAGGGGTAACCGCCACACCAGCCTCTTCCAGGAGCTGTAGCGCAAATTTCTGGCTATCATCGGTGATATCTTTACAACCGGCATAGAGATAGAAAGCACCCTGAGGCGTCACAGGCAGGGTAAAACCCAGATCCCGCAAGGCTGGCAACAGATAATCACGGCGCGCCTGAAATGCCTGACGACGCTGTTCAAGGATATCCATAACCTGAGGGGTAAAGGCACTCAAAGCAGCAATTTGAGAGAGTGTCGGCGCTGAGAGAAACATATTTTGCGCCAGACGATCCAGAGGATCGATCAATGACTCCGGCGCGATTAACCAACCCAAGCGCCAACCGGTCATACAGAAGTACTTCGAAAAGCTGCTGATTACACAGAGATCATCACCAAAGCGCAGCGCTGTTCCCGCTGCAGATCCGTAAGTCAGCCCCAGGTAGATCTCATCAACCAGGAGTATGCCACCCAGTTCGCTCACTTTGTCATGCAGACGCTGCATCTCCGAATCTGAGAGAAGGGTGCCGGTTGGATTTGATGGAGAGGCGATCAGAACCGCTTTGGTATCTTCACGCCAAGCCTTTTCAACCAGATCTGCGGTGAGTTGATACTCGGTCTCAGCACCTACTGGTATACCGATCGGCAGCCCATCGACCATGGTTACAAAATGGCGATTGCAGGGATAACCAGGATCAGCCATGAGCACTGAATCACCAGGGTTGATCAGTACACTCATCAATAGCTGTAATGCCCCTGACGACCCAGGGGTTATGATCACCCGACCGGGATCAACTTCGACCTGATATTGTTGAAGATAGAAATGGGCAATCTCCTGGCGCAATTCCGGTAGGCCAGTAGCCGGAGTATAGTGGATCCTCCCCTCCACCAGGGCTGCCTGCCCTGCGGCAGACACCGGCCCAGGGGTATTGTAATCGGGCTCTCCAATCTCCATGTGAATAATCGAACGACCCTGGGCCTCCATTTTACGTGCCCTGGCCAACAGATCCATCACATAGAATGGCGCGATTTGCGCCATACGTGTTGCGATCTCTGTCATTTCAATGAACTGTGATGGAGTGCTTTCAACATCGCTACATCGGTATATTGAAAATCCAATGCAGCCCCTTCAAGCAGCTTAAATGGTTGATCTGGCTCTCCCAGGTGATCGATGACCAGACTGGCGCCTGTAAAATCATCCTCTGCCGTGTAGCCATTGGTTGTCACCAGGATAGCCCTGATAGAGGCGCGACTGGCTGACTGGACGCCATTATGGGAATCCTCCAGGGCCAGACAGGACTCAGGCGCCAGACTCATCTGCTGCATCGCCCAGGTATAGATATCTGGCGCCGGCTTCTTGGCAGGCACAATATCCCCGGCAGCGATCACTTCAAACCATGACTCAGCATCTGCATCGAGACTGTGCTGTAGCAGAGCACTGACATTGGCCGGTGTGGTAGTTGTGGCAATAGCCAGGCGTAATCCCTGCTGTCTCGATTCATTCAGCAACCGTTTCACCCCCTGACGCATGGGAATCGCGCCCTCAGAGAGCATCCTGGTGTAGTGCTCTGTTTTGGAAGCATGCAGGCCAGCTATAAACCCGTCGAGATCGGAGGGTGCTTTGAATTCAGTGTTGTAGTGCTGCAAATAGTAGCGGATACGCTCCTTACCGCCGGTTACAGCAAGTAGTGCACCATACAACTCGACAGACCACACCCAATCCAACCCGGCATCTATGAATGCCTGATTGAATGCGACTCTATGCCCATCCCTCTCTGTGTCAGCAAGGGTTCCATCCACATCAAATATCAGTGCCTCTAATTTCGACATTATCAAACCTACTGCAAATTCAAATGCTCCCAGTGTCTCATATAAACGGCAAATTTCAGAGTAGGTAAAGATGGCCAGCCGAACTTCAGGGAATAATATTCTCAACACAACCTTTATTTTTTCGAAATATTAGCCAACCTTAGTAGGTAGGGGTTAGAGTTTAAAATAATACATCACAAAGCTTCCGAGAAGATGTAGCGTTGGCGTTTTAACCTATTACCAGATGAACCATCCGGATAAAGCTGATGTTGTTTCGTTCTTTCCTTTCTGGTATAGATATGCGCCTTCACATGAGAGGTACCATGAATGGCCCAGAAGAAAGCCACAGCTAAAGGGGCTGGATCCTTCGGCATCGAGCCTTATGAACCCGTTGAGGGTGAAGAGTATATGTGCGAGGCGCACGAAAACCATTTCCGCGCCATACTCGCTGCTTGGAAAGCCAATTTAATGCAAGAGGTCGACCGAACGGTTCACCATATGCAGGATGAGGCTGCCAATTTTCCAGATCCCAACGACCGTGCTACTCAAGAGTCTGAGTTCAGCCTGGAGCTGCGCACACGTGACCGTGAGCGGAAATTGATCAAGAAAATCGATGAAGCCCTTGAGCAGATAGATAACAAAGAGTATGGATTTTGCGAGTCCTGCGGAATCGAGATTGGCATACGCCGTCTGGAGGCACGACCAACGGCTACCCTATGCATCGATTGTAAGACACTCGACGAGATTCGTGAAAAGCAGATGGGTTGATCCTGTCTCTTTTCGTTGAGCAAAAAACCGGCATAAGCCGGTTTTTTGCTTTCTGAATCCCAGGAAATAGATCACATTTGAGTTGAACATGGATTTTCCACAAATTCATGTAGCGTCAGTGATTTCACCCAATGGGGATTATGACTGTGAATAGTACTTTTTTGCAGAGATAAGAGGAATGACAACTCCCGCTTACCGAGGTCGATTTGCCCCTTCGCCCACAGGAAGCCTCCACTTTGGCTCTCTGGTTGCTGCAGTCGGCAGCTTTCTGGATGCACGACACCAGAACGGTGATTGGCTGGTAAGAATCGAGGATCTCGACCGTACCCGGGAAGTTCCCGGGGCCGCTTCCGCTATCTTGAGCAGCTTGGAGGATTTCGGCTTCTATTGGGATGATGAGGTTATCTATCAAAGTCATCGCACAGACAACTATGCTGAGATCGTCGACAGGTTATTGTCGTTAGGACTCGCTTACCCCTGCAGCTGTTCCCGAAAATCAATTCAGGCAGAGGCAGAGATCGGCGCAGAAGGCCCCATCTATCCCGGCACGTGCCGCTCAGGCGCTGTCGACAGGGAGAGACAAAACAGCATCCGCGTACTGACCCAAGAGATGGAGATAACCATTCATGACAGGGTGCAAGGATCCTATACACAGAACCTTGCGCAAGAGATCGGGGATTTCGTGATCCGACGGGCTGACGGTTTTCACGCCTACCAGCTCGCAGTGGTGGTCGATGACGCGATGCAAAAGATCACTCATGTGGTGCGTGGCGCAGACCTGCTCAGCTCAACCCCCAGACAGCACTACCTGCAGCGATTGCTCGGCTTTAACATACCAGACTACATGCACCTTCCCCTGGTGTTTGATCGCTCTGGCCGTAAACTCAGCAAGCAGGATCAAGATACGCCTGTTGATCCTAAACGTCCCATGGATTCGCTTCTGTTGGCACTTGAATTTCTGCAGCAGCCTATCCCGCCGGAACGACCAACAACTGTGGATGAACTCTGGCAATGGTCGATTGCCAGGTGGCGTTGCGACACCATTTCAGCAAAGGCAGGTTGATTGACCAGGTTATGAAATCGTTTACTTTCAGCCGCAGTGATCTTGATCCAGCTGACTAAATACCAGACACTTCCCGGAGGTACTTGAACAGCTTCCTGTAGGCTTGAGGGGGAGCGCCCCGTTCCTGTTCACGCTTTACCGCATGGATCAGATGACGAAGATGTTGTCGGTCAGCGTTTTGGTACTCTGCCAGAAATTCACCAAACACCTCACTATCACCCTCAATTAGCCGATCCCGCCAGCGTTCCAGATTGTGGAAACGGGCAACCGATGAGTGGTGTTTTTGATCCAGTTCGTCAATAACCTGCTGAATTGACGTCAGATCTTCATGCTGCAGTAGTTTACCCAGGCGTCGGTAGTGTCTGCGCATGGCGTTATGAGATTTTATCCGTTTCGCCTCTTCCAGTGCAGAGAGCATATCCTCACTCAAGGTCATTCTTGCCAGATAGGAAGTGGATAGGCCAGTCAGACGCTCACCCAACTTCTGCAGCGCCTGCATTTCCCGCTTTATTTCGCTCTTGCTGGGCCCCTCATCCCAATCCTCTTCTATGTTGTCGTCTCGAGTTTTGATTCTATCTTCTCCACAATCAGTTGCGCGGTCCTTTGACCACGAAATTCATTCACATCCAACTTATACGCCAGAAAAACCTGGGCTGTTTTTTCCGGCAGAGGTGGTTGATTGAATGCGATGGCATCGATTAACCACTCATCTGAATCATCTCCCAGCACCATTTTCAGGTGGGAATCACCAACCACTCTCTGTTGCTTCAAGGCAAACTGCCCCTCAAAGAGCGGCTCGGGGAACCCCTGTCCCCAGGGGCCAGCCTCGCGAAGCGTTTCGGCCAGGCTCAGGTTCAACTCCTGTTGCTTAAGTTCACCATCGGTCAGTACTACCCCATCAAGCAAGTCAGGATCCAGCTGTTCAGCAAGGGTAGCTTCAAAAGCCTCTTTAAATTTACTGAATAACGCTCCATCCAGGCTAAGCCCTGCTGCCATAGCGTGTCCACCGAAACGCTTGATCATACCGGGATGAAGCGTGTCGATGCGTTCAAGTAGATCTCGCATATGCAGACCCGATATGGAACGCCCTGAGCCTTTCAGTATACCTTCACCACCCTCTGCAAAAGCAATGACTGGACGATGATACTGCTCCTTTATTCGTGAAGCGAGAATACCGATGACACCCTGATGCCAACTCTTATCGTAGAGACAGAGCCCATTCGATAAAACACCATCGATCAAGGGCAATTCGCTGTAGAGGATTTTGTCGGCCTGCTGTTTCATCTCATGCTCAATAGCCCGCCTGGCGTGATTGAGCTGATCCAACTCACGAGCTAAAGGCAGAGCCTCATCATAGGAAACACTCAACAGGCATTCGATACCCAGCCCCATATCGTCCAGCCGACCTGCGGCATTCAGCCTTGGACCGACGGCAAAGCCTATGTCAGACGCCACCACGTTTTGATAAGACCGTTTCGCTACTGCCAGCATTGCCAGGATACCCGGCCTGCATCTGCCGGCCCTGATTCGCCTTAAACCCTGCCACACCAGGATACGGTTGTTTTGATCGAGGGGCACCAGGTCACTGACTGTACCCAGGGCTACAAGATCAAGCCAATCAGCAGGTTGGGGGATGGGTAAATCGCGCTGTTGGAACCACTCTATCGATTTCAGATGGTTAAAGAGTGCCGTCATGACATAAAAGATCACACCGACCCCAGCCAGATTCCCACTGGGGAAGGAATCATCAGCTTGATTGGGATTGACGATAACCGCAGCGGCAGGCAGGTCCTGGCCAGGAAGATGGTGATCGGTGATCAGCACAGGTATACCCAGTGCACTCGCCCGTTCGACACCGGCATGACTGGAGATGCCATTATCAACAGTCACGATCAAATCGGGTGAACTTTGAGCTGCCAGATCAACGATTTCCGGAGTCAATCCGTAGCCGAATTCAAACCTGTTTGGCACCAGGTAAGATACGGCTCTACAACCAAAGGCACGTAAAGCGAGTACCGACAACGCTGTGCTGGTCGCCCCATCGGCATCATAATCACCGATGATCATTATCGACCGACCTGACTCTATAGACTCAAACAGCAGCTGAGCAGCTGCTTCCACCCCCTTCAACTGGCTCACCGGCAGAAGCTGCGACAATGTCAGTTCAAGCTCTTCCTGCCGGGAAATGCCCCTGGCACCATATATCCGCTGCAACACAGGATGAACTTCCGCTGAAAACTGATGATTTAAATTGGGATTGCCGCGCGGTCTGATTTTCACAAAGGCTTCAAACTAGGTTCAATGTAGTATAAAAAAATCCAAGGGTAGCTGTCCGCATATAGCTATGACAAATAGACCCCAGCGTATATCTTGAAGAGAGGATTCAGATCAAAAAAATCTGTAAAATCCCACGGAAACTTATGCTTGCCACCCCCCTCTAAAGGGGTGACTAAAAAAACCTCCCCCAGCGAGACATGGTCGTGTTTGCGCGGGGAGATGGAAATCTATTTTCGTGGTGCCATTCGTTACTGTTGAAGCAAATTAAGATCATACCAGGACTATGCCAGAGTTTAGAAAAACCGACACCCTGTTTCTGAGGAGCTTGTTACTACTCTTCCTAAGCCTCTTCACCTCTCACTTGCTTGCGGATGTTGTGGCGATTCTCTCCCAGCAGACTACGGGCCTGGATCAGCCGGTTCAGCTGACACTGCAGATCAAAGGAGATCAGGAGTTAAATCCTGACCTCTCTCTGCTGGAGAAGGATTTTGAGATTCTAAGCCGATCCAGTCAGCAGAGTATTTCGGTAATCAACGGTCAAATGTCTGCGAAACGATCTCTCAGACTCTCTCTGCTGCCCAAACGTGCCGGAACACTATCAATACCCGCGATCCCTATCGGCAATGAAACCACTCTGCCCCTGACCCTGCAGGTAACTGAACAACCTCAGGAGACCTCCCACAACAGGGAGAAGCTGGCGCGCATTGAATTGAGCCTCAACAAGGAGTCTGCCTACCTCGAAGAGGAGATACTTCTCACCCTGAAACTCTACCAGGCACCAGGGGTTAGAGGAGAGAGTCTGGAACCTCCCGAAGCATCCTTTGACGATACACAGATGAACCTGATCCATGAGGATCGCTATGCCAGTCAGAAAGATGGTATCGAGTATCGGGTTTTAGAGCGGGTCTATGCACTGTTTGCCCGTCAATCAGGAAAACTGACCCTGAGTGGAGCGAAATTCCGCGGCCAATCTGGCGGAAACATCGACCCATTCCTCTCACTTTTCAGCAACTCATTCCCATCACAAAAACAGAGCGGCCAATTCATCCGTAGCGAATCAAACAGTCTCTCTCTTGAGATCCTACCGATTCCCGACTCTTTTGCCGGTGATCGCTGGTTGCCTGCCAAAAACCTGCAAATAGTCGAACGTGGCATCGATGAAAACGAATTGGTGATCGCCGGCAAACCAATTACCCGACATGTGATGATTGTTGCCGATGGTATGTTGTCGAACCAATTACCGACGCTGGAGCAGACCGTGCCTGCAGGTCTCAAGCTCTATCCGGAAAGCCCCCATCTGAATGACAAAGCAAGCCGCTCAGGAATCAGCAGCACCATGCAGCAAAGCCTTACCCTGATAGCGACTGATGCGGGGAGTTACACACTTCCCGCCATGGAGATCCCCTGGTGGAACACTGAAACCAGAGAGCAGGAGGTCGCCCGGCTTCCCGCCAGGGAGATCAGTTTCATGCCCAACCCATCGGTTGCTGCCAACACACAAAACCATAACTTAGTGACTGAGAGTACGGCCGAAGAGAATCCCCCTCCGCAGACACCGGCTGATCCTGCGAAAGTAGAGCCTGAGTTTCCCTGGCTAGTGACACTGCTTGGGCTGGCCTGGTTGCTAACTATGCTTGCCTGGTGGATAAGCAGTCGAAGTAAAAAAGCTGTCGAGACCAGAGTCAAAGCCGAACCTGTAAAGACAGATCGACGCCAGGATGAACTGAAAGAGGTAGTAATACGATTGACCAGTGCATATCAAGAGCAGGATACCGTCAGCGCTCGTAGCGCCTGGTTGGCCTGGGCCCAACTCACCTGGCCTGACAATCCACCCAACAATCTGACCCGACTCGCGAAACGCTGTAATCTGCAAATCGCCTCGGCGGTAGACGCCCTTGAGCGCGCCCTATACAGCCCAACCCTGGAATCAGGCTGGTCGGACTACCCGGTGGCACAACTCATCGAGGAGAGCAGCTCAGAAAGCCCCAGGCGCTCAACCAATGAGGAGAGCATGCTGGTTCCCCTCAACCCATAACCCTAAAAAATCAGTTGACCGCTGATATCGGCAGTATTGAGGTGTTACTCCTCCTCCCAGCCACCATAATCAAAGGTAATCTCATCATCGGGTTCAATATCACTTAAGGCAAAAAGATCAAAACCATCAAATTCGGCATTACCCTCATCCTGATGGTTCAGGTAGCGAAGTAGATTCCTGCCGCTGCGTCCGATCGGCTTTTTCTCATCTTCGAAGACCCAAAGTACATAGGTACCATCCCGCTTCGCGGTCGGCCCTTCGTAGGTTCCAATGTAATCTCCCTTGGGGATCGAGACCTTGGCAAACAGCCCGGTACCATGTATATCAGAGGGAGCCTTGTAGACAATATTACCTAGTCTTATTTTCTTGTTCACCATGCTTTAAACCACTTGATTTGATGTCTGAAGGGTACTCAACCGGACAGCTGTCTCCATAGACAGCCATAATGGCACGCAATTCTTTGAGAACCTTCTGCCTGGACAGGTCGTCCAATGCCTCCAATTCAGGTAAGATCACCCCTTGTTCCAACAATTGAATGTCTTCACGGACTGATCTGCAACCCTTCTGGCACAGTATCTCGACATATTGATCTATCTGTTTATTTCCCATGAATCACAACCTGCACAGGATATTTCAACCTGGATTTAACCAATTCGTCATACCGTACCGGGAACCATACTGCTATTCAAATTTCTAACGGAATTCAATAGGATTTAACCCTACACAACGTGACAACATACTGAAGGACAGATTATGCCCTTAATAAATAGACTAATAATACTACTACTGCTTGTGACCGCACACTCTGCTTTTGCCGCAGATTGGGGCGAGGGATGGGATCCTGTCGACCCGCCTGTGGCTACATCCACCCCCGAAGGTAAGGTGGAAGTCCTTGAATTCTTTTGGTATGGCTGCCCCCACTGCTACCACATGGAACCCGATTTGGATGAGTGGCTCAAGAACAAACCTGAAAATGTCGAGTTTCTTCGTGTTCCCGCACCACTCAACAGTCGCTGGACCCCCCACGCACAATTCTACTATACCGCTGAAATTCTCGGTTTGATTGACAAGCTGCATACACCACTATTCTCCGCCATTCACGATAAGAAGCGGAAAATCTTCGACAAAAATGCACTTATCGACTTCGCTGTTGAGCAGGGCGTGGATAAAGAGAAGTTTACTGAAGCCTGGAATTCGTTCGGCGTCTACGTCAAGGTACAGAATGCCAAGAAGCTTGGTCAACGTTATCAGCTCGATGGCGTGCCAGCCGTGGCTATCAACGGCAAGTATCTTACCAGCGGAAGCCGGGCTGGCACCTACAGCAAAATGTTTGAGATCGTCAGCCAGTTGGTCGCTGAAGAGAACGGCAAGAAAACACCTTGACCCTCGGCTCTGCAAATTACTACTTTGCAGGTCAGGGTTTGAACGTAAGCTGGATTATCACTACTCCCTGCTTAAAGGGAGTCTTGGATAAACAGGTTTTGCACCCTGAATAGACATCATGCATTGGATCTACACAAAGCGAGTATCGCGGGCGGGGCATGGCCCCACCCTTGCCCTCAAAGAGATCCAATAACCTGAAGCAGCATCCAGCGGTAGGGTGGGGCCATGCCCCACCAGGTAAGGTGAAAAACAGAATAAAGC
>JBEVWG010000062.1:0-34746 GCA_040506705.1 Candidatus Thiodiazotropha sp. 6PLUC1 | reverse complement strand
TCATCGCCAAAGCGTTTTTCTGATGGTGCGGCGTGATACCCTGCTTAGAATTAAAGGTACACTGCTGGGGCCAATATGGTTGTTGGCCCAGCCGCTATTTCTGTTGCTGGTCTACAGTTTCGTTTTTTCCGGAATCCTCAAGATCAGCTTCCGGCCGGATGGCGGTAGTGGTGACTTTGCGCTCTATCTGTTTGCCGCTCTGATGCCATTCAGTGCCTTGCAGGATGGATTGCAGCGTGCCAGCAGCAGCCTCTCTGAAAATAGAGATCTACTGCTAAAGACGCAGATGCCGCCGATTGTATTTCCGGCAGTTGCCTCATTGGGAACCTTGATCCAAGAGGTGATAGGTCTGTTGATTCTTGTTTTCGCTGCCTGGGCTATGGGGTATCCTCCGGGCATTACACTGATTTTGCTTCCTTTATTGATTGGCATCAGGCTGCTGTTAACCTTTGCTCTGGCACCATTGGTCGCGATTCTATCGGTATTCATTAAGGATGTTGGCCAGATCTTGCCAATGATCATGATGGCGCTTTTTTTTACCACCCCGATCATCTATCCACTGGAGATGATCCCGTTAAGATTTCGCCCAATCATAGAGAGCAATCCCCTTACCTGGTTGGTTCAGGCTTATCGGTCAATTATTCTTGAACAGCAGTGGCCGGTTGATAATCTGGTGATTGTCGCTCTTGCCAGTCTGGTTATATTGGTTCTCTCTGGCGCTCTATTCTATCGTTTGCAGCATCGCGCAAAGGATTTCCTGTGATTGCCATCGAAGCAAACCAGCTATCGAAGCACTATCGGCAATATGCCAAGCCAATCGATCTGTTTAAGGAGTGGCTGTTTCGCAAGCCCTTCCATACAGAAGTCAACGCCCTGGCTCCGATCGATCTCAGAATTGAAAAAGGCACAACCTTTGGTGTCATCGGTGACAATGGCGCCGGAAAATCCACCCTGCTGAAGCTTTTGGCGGGCACCCTTGAGCCTTCAAGTGGTAATTTACATATCGAAGGCAGGAAATCGGCAATATTAGAGCTTGGCTCAGGCTTCCACCCAGAATTCTCCGGTTTGGAAAATATACAGTTGGCCTGTTCTCTATTGGGTCTTTCTGCAGCGGAAACCGAACAGAGAACACCGGATATCATTGAGTTTTCTGAATTGGGTGATGCTATCCACAGGACAGTCAAAACCTATTCATCAGGCATGTTTGTGCGTCTTGCCTTCTCCGTGATCACCTCTATCGAGCCCGATGTGCTGATTGTTGATGAGGCGCTGTCGGTGGGGGATGCCCTGTTCCAGAAAAAAAGCATGGACAGAATGATGCGCTTCAGGGACGAAAGCCGTACGTTGGTGTTTTGTTCTCACAATCTCTATCAGGTCAAAGAGTTGTGTGAACAGGCTATCTGGCTTGAGAATGGCATGGTTATGGGGATGGGGGAGTCGGCCAAAGTGGTCGATGACTATCAGGATTCAGTCAGGCGCAGGCAAAAGGTTGGTAGCAGTCAAAGGGCCGCCCCGGATGCAGAGGCTGCGGGTGATGTCTATCTGAAGGAGGTTGTCTTGGAAGGGGGGATTGATACCCCTGAAGATGTACCGCTCTATCAGACAGGCGGTGCATTGACCATTCGAGTGGAAGCGGATATCGGTTCCCGGCCTCCTGAAGATGTGCATATTGGATTGGTATTGATTCGCAATGATGGGCTACAGGTTTATGGGGTATCGACCTTGATCGATCAACTTGGGCTCTATCAGATGCAGGGTAAAAACTATGGTGTTCGGTTGGTGTTCGATCCAATCAACCTTATGTCCGGTGATTATGCCCTGGAGGCCTGGTTGATCGATCAGAGTGGCCTGCATGTCTACGATTCACGCCCGGTTTGTTGTCAATTTCGAGTGCGTCATGAATCCAGCGAGGTTGGAATCGTTAAAATGAATCACCAATGGGAACCTATTGCCTGAGTGGCAATCATAGAAACATCATAATGGGTTCAAGTGTGAATATTACCGTTTTTCGAAATCGCAAGCTTGGTAAGATGAAACTGCGCCTCGTTGATTGGATTATTGAGGCTGCTTGAGATGGGTGGGCGATTCGATCATTGGGATCTACGGCTGAAGTATGGCGCGCTTTTTCCTCTCTTGTCGCGCCTGCCTCGATATGCCTCCTATCGGTTTGCCAGCCTATACGGGAAAATTGAGTTTCGCCGGGATCAGGAGCTATCCACCCAGATTGCCCATCAGATGGGGCGGGCGATACCTGGGCTTGAAGATCAGATCTATAAGGATTGGACGCGCTATTTTTACGGCCTGCAGCAGCGTGAAATTCTCGATACCTGGTACTATCCGCGCCTGAAGAGTGCTGAGCAGGTAGGCGGTTTTATCGAAATGGAAAACTTCGAGCAGGTGTTGTCGTTTCGAAGGGAGGGTCGGCCTGTGATCTTCGCTGGGGCGCATCTGGGGCGTTTCTGGATGCTGGGAGTCACGGCTGCGGCTTACGGCGTACCAACAAGCGCGCTCGCGCGGGATGATGAAGGCAACAATACCTGGGGATTACCAGAGCCAGAGTTTGCCTATCGGAGATTGAAGTTATCCCGCTTGCGTGCCTGCTATAGAAGTGACTTCATAACACCGGGTGCCTCAAACATGCGGCCGTTACTACAGGCACTTAAAGAGCGGCCAATAGCGATCCTGCTCGACGTGCCCTACCACAAGGGAAGTCCCGGATTGGTACCGGTGCCGTTTTTTGGGCGAGAGGGCTATTTTCCCGAAGGCACCATTAAAATAGCAAAGCGGGCTGGTGCGGTGATTCAGCCATTTTGTGTTGATGAGCATCGTCAAGGGATTAAATTGAGATTTATGTCACCTGTTGAGGTTGAAGGCAGATCCAGTGAGGCGCTGCTTGCGATGCTGGTTGGAGATATTGAGCAGCGAATCAGACAAAACCCGGGAAGATGGTGGCAATGGCAGGCGCTACCGATGTATTGGGGAGAGGTTTGATGTCGTTGTTAATCTTCTATTGCTCAATTGATGGAATTGAGTCGATTGCGTAGAATTTGGTCGTTTTCAAATAATCAAAGCATTGAGTCAGGAGTTCAGATAGAGTGAGAAACTTTACTGTTATGGTGTTTATTTTAATGATCAGCGGCTGTGCCACTGATCCTGCGGTTCAGGCTTTGAATGATGAAGCTGAGGTGGCGAAGCGTGCTCAGGAGCGCTGGGTGCTATTGTTGGATGGGCGCTTGGAGACGGCCTATAACTACCTGGCAACAGGCTATCGTCAGGTAACGCCATACTCTCACTATGCAAAAAAGGTTAAAGGGGTTGGATTATGGAAATCTGCCCAGGTACAAGACGTTAAATGTAAAGAAGACGTCTGTAGTGCCGATATAGAGATTCAGATGGAAATTCACCATCCGTTGATGAGAGGGCCTGCGCGAACGGAAAGCGTGGTGAAAGAGCAGTGGGTTCGAGATCAGGAAGGAATTTGGGGTTTTCTTCCCACTGTTAATTGATGAAAACAAAAATGCATCTGTTGTTTTTATGATACATTATTGAGTAATTGCTGTAATTACAGTATGTTATGGTAAGTTATTCTTGGGTTGTCTATTATCTTGCATTAAAGCAAGTAGTTAACAGGAAATTTAACGTATTTAGACAACCTGGAGCAGGTGGGTGGTATTATTTTTGTGACAAATTTGGATATAAATAATTGTATAAAAAACAGTTGCTTAGGTCTTGGATTTGTAAATATGCAACATTTTTTTATTTTTTTGCTACAATTCCGCTTGTTAGCTTGAATATTTATGGTAGACTTCTGGCGTGAGATTGGACTTATGGGGCGTTTGTGGCCTGAGACTTTCTTCACAAAGGAATGATCATTCCCTTGAAAGGCCATGAATTTAAGGCGATAATTCCTCGCAAAGCGCCTGAACTCATGGCTTATAGCTGGCCGCATAACGGGCTCAGTTAGTTTTTTAGTGTTAACACGCAAGAAATAGGAGACACAACTGTGTTGAGAAAATCTAAGATCGCTGCAGCCATGCTGATGGCTACCGCTACAGCCGGAGTCAATGCGGCAAACATCAATTCTGATGGCGTCGGCCAAGTTGCCCTGCTGCCTTACTACAATGTAAACAACAACATTGTTACTAATATTAATATCACCAACACCACCAACCTTTATAAAGTGGTCAAGGTTCGTTTTCGCGAGTCCCGCATCTCTGCTGACGTGCTCGACTTTAACATCTATATGTCACCTTTCGACGTATGGAATGGCACCATCCGTGCAAGCGGTACTGTTGCTAACATCATCACTGAAGACGAGACTTGTACCTTCCCTGATAAAGCACTGATTCAGGCTGGCGTTAACTTCCGTAACATCTACGATGCGACCACCGACGAAGATCTGACCGAAGGTTATGTTGAGATCATCGAGATGGGCGTAATTGCTGACGGTACTGGTCCTGCTACTGACGGCGGCGAAACTGCTGAAATTCATGACGGACTTACTGCTGATGGCGCGATTGGCCTGACCGATCGTTCTATCCCAGCTGGTCTCCTTCATGATGCAAACGGCATGCCTGCTGACTGCTCTGTAGTAAGTGATGCTTGGACTGCTGGCGCCGCTGGTGTCAATGGTTTCACCCCTGGTTCAATGACTGCTACCGGTATCGCTGCTGACGCAGCCGTTGCTGACCCATATGAAGTTGGTGGCATCAATGCTGGCTTGGTATACACCGCAGCTGACCGTGGTGGCATCAACGCTTACGCTATCATGATCAATGTTGCTGATGGCGCTGCTTTTGTTGAGCAGGGCACTCACATCGACAACTATGCAACCGTTCCACAGCACTATCGTTCAAACGATGCATCCAACTACCTGTTGCCTTCACTGGCTTCTGGTGACGTTGCTAACGCAACCATGTTGAATGCGACTGCTACCGGCGTTAAAGATACGCTTGCTCTGCCTCTGGTAGAGTACGATACAGGTTCTGTAAACGACATCACTCCTAACCCATCAATCCCAATGGGCTCTAACCCATTCCCGGTTGCTGTGGCGCTGAGTGCTGATGCGATCTCTGCACCTTACTTCGTAGAAGCCAATATCAATGGCGGTACTGACATCGTTGCTACCTTCCCAATGCGTAAGCATGGTATCTACAATGGTGGCGTTCTGAGCAACCAGTTGGATGCCACAGTTGCTGCTTGTGCAGGTACTCTGAACGATATCGTCAGTGACGGTGCTGCGGTAGCAATTCCTAACGTTGGTACTACTGGTCAAGACTATCCTAACGATGGTGCTGGCGCATACTGTGCCAATGCAGGTTATGCTTCCAGTACTCCTGACGTTCAGGTCAGCCTGACCTACTACGACTACGAAGAAGGAACTGCTGCAGCTGCGGCTGGTAGTGATGACTTCTCTCCTGTACCGATCGACGCACCTACTGTCATCGCTCTGGAACGTGAAGTTAACGTGGTTTCTGTAAATGCCGCTACCGGTACCCCTGCATCTGTTCTGGGTACACCGGCTGCCAACGTTTTCAACTGGACTCTCGACGCTGGATTCGAGGCTGGTTGGGTAACCATCGGTATGGCTGCTACTTATGACTACAACACCGATGCTCGCATCGCTGCGATGACTGAGTTTGTTGGCGGTCTGAACGCAGACGGTCCTGGCGTATGGACTGGTGCTCCAGTTATCGGCTTCTCTGCGATGGCTGCAGATGTCGGTCCTGCTCAGATCGGTGAGACTGTTGACCTGATCCGTAGCGTAAATCGCTAAAATACAAATCGCTTAGGCGATCTTGTAGAGAGGCAGGCCTTCGGGCCTGCCTTTTTTTATGCTTAACAATGTGTGTCGGGTCTCTTTCTTCTTTATGAAAGCGAACTTTTTCTTTTGATTTGCGATCTATGTTCTGTGATCGAAAAAGAGAGAACATAGATGGCGAGCCTATGACAGTTGAAGTTGCTGTTCTGTATAATCCCTAACGATCACAGATTCATTAGAGTTTAATTATTTCGATATTTTGAGGTGTGGATATGCGACTGATTTTTGTTGGTCTGTTGTGTGCGTTGATGGCGCCGGTGCTTTTTGCTGAAGATGACGTGTTGATGTTTGGTGGTGATATCGAAGTAGAGAGAAGCGATCTGGATGCCTTGCTCTCTTCAGGGCCGCCGAAGGCCCGTGAAGATGTATTGAACAATAAAAAACAGATACTGCAGTTGTTGCGCCAAACCTATCTGATCAGGGCTCTGGCTGAAGAGTATGCAAAGCGTGGGCTTGCCGATGATAAACTGATGCAGGCAAAGTTGAGAAGACAGAGAGAGAGGTTGCTCTATCTGGAGCGACTCAAAGAGATCGACAATCAGCCTATTCCAGATTTTGAACAGGCTGCGAAGGAGCAATATCTCGGCAATCCCGATGCCTATATGATTCCGGAAAAAGTGAATGCAAAACATATCCTGATCTCTACCACCGATCGTCTGCCGGTCTACCACGAGCGACAAGAGGCGTTGGAGATTGCAAACAAAGTAAAAGCTGAGCTGGATGCGGGTAGCGTATTTGAGGATCTGGTGCCTATCTACTCTGAAGATAGCTTATCAAAAAAGAATCAGGGCTCTCTGGGTGTGATCAAGAAAGACTCGATATCGAAACCTGTGGTTAAAGCCGCATTCGATTTGCGCAAACCAGGCGAGATCAGTGAAGTGGTTGAGAGTGAGTTTGGCTTTCATATTGTCAAGCTGGTTGATCGTTTTCCGCCACAAAAACAGACCTTTGAGCAGGTGAAATCAAATATTATCGATATTTTGAAGAAAGAGTATGTTCAAAAGAGGCGTGAGGCCTATTTTGATGAGCTGCTGGAACGCAATAACGCCAGCATCTATGAAGATCTGGTTGAAGAGTATATTGCAAAAGGCTTGAAAGATCTGCAAGCCGAGTGAAGACAGTTGAAGTATTTATGGATTCTGAGTGAGATGAAAACAGGTGGCTGAATACGACTTTAAACTCGATCTGAATGTTGAGAATAACTCTCACACACAGTTGATTCGGCGCATTCCGAAAGGCAGTCGTGTGCTTGAGTTAGGCTGTGCAACGGGTTACATGTCTGAATTTTTGCGCAGGGAGCGGGATTGTTACGTTGTCGGCGTAGAGTATGATCGCGCTATGGCACAAAAGGCGAAAGCCCATTGCGATCAGGTGATCGTAGGCGATGTGCAAAAAGATAACTGGTTGAAGTCTCTGGGTGACGAGAGATTCGATATCATCACCTGCGCCGATATTCTGGAACATCTCAGAGACCCAACAGGTTTACTCAAAAAGTTACCAAAACTTTTAAAAGAAGATGGACGCCTGATTGCCTCCCTACCTAACGGGGCCCATGCAGCACTACGTCTTGAGTTACTGGAGGGCCGGTTTACCTACGAAGATACAGGTCTTCTGGATCGAACTCATCTACACCTTTTCAACTACCACTCATTGCGGGAGCTCTTTGTCAGAAGTGGGTTTAGAGTTGATGAGCTCTCATATACCTTTCATGATATGGCAGACTCCGAGATTGAGCGTCGCCTCGAAAACCTGGGATTTAATCCTACAGAAAAAGGTTTGGCGTTATTCCATACCCCTGAAGCCGCAGCATTCCAATTTATAGTCACTGCGCAACCCGACAGTGATATTTCCATCGAAGATTTTCCTGTATTGACAGATAAGCCGATGGAATCCTCTATCGAAGTCTATCGTAATCTCTACGACCAACTTCACCAGGCTGGGGAGACAGCCGCCACGCGTCTGGCGATGGTTGAAGAGCGCGATCAACTGTTGCAACAGCAGAGAGAAGAGCTCACTGCCCTGATTGAAGTGCGTGATCAACTTTCGGCAGATCAACAGAGGTTGGCAAAGTCACTGGATGAGTCTCAGAACACGCTTACCAAAGAGCAGGCTGTAAATTCCGATCTCTCCCAGACATTGAAGATGAGTGAGCGAGCTGTTCGTGCCATGGGGCAGGAGAAAGCCCTGATAGAGAAGCAGTTGGCTCAACATAAACAGAGTCTGAAGGATGTGACCAGCAGTCGGGGATGGCGTGCCTATATGTCCCTGATGTTGCCGCTGCGTCTGCTGCGCAGATCAAAGCCGGCTATTGGGCAACTGATTAGAAACCCAAGCTTGTTATCGAACTGGATCAAAGAGGCAAAAGCACTCTATAAGGCGGGTGGCCTGACCGCAATTCGAGAGCGCGTGGTGAATCAGACCTCGCCAACCTATACCTACTCATTGTGGATCAAGGATGTCGAGCCGGTAGGTTTACCTAAACTGGATGCCATCGAAGCACTCAATGAAAGAGATGATCGACCGACTGTCTCAATAGTTATGCCTGTCTACAATGTTGAAGAGACCTGGCTGCGTGAGGCGATCGATTCAGTGCTGGCCCAGACCTATGATGATTGGGAACTCTGCATAGCGGATGATGCTTCAACAAAATCTCATGTAAAACGCGTTCTGAATGAGTATGAGACCCGATTCAAACGTATCAAGGTTGTCTACCGGGAGAAGAATGGCCATATATCTGCCGCTACCAACTCTGCATTAGAGCTGGCAACCGGTCAGTTCGTTGCTTTAATGGACCACGATGATGTTTTGGCGCCCCATGCGCTCTTCTTTGTTGCCCAGGAGATTATTCTTCACCCTGAGGCATCACTCTTCTACTCGGATGAGGATAAGTTGAATAGTGAAGGGGTTCGTTACGATCACTATTTCAAACCCGATTTCAATCCTGATCTGATGCGTTCGCATAACATGATCTGCCACTTTGGTGTCTACAGACGATCATTGTTGGAGAAGATTGGCGGGGTTCGTGAGGGCTTCGAAGGTGCACAGGATTATGATCTGGCGCTACGCTGCCTGCGAGAGATAGAAGATCCAAGGGAAGGCGTTCGCCATATACCCTGGATTCTCTATCACTGGCGCGCTATCCCAGAGAGTACAGCATCTGGTGCTGAAGCGAAATCCTATGCGATGAAGGCTGCAATCGACGCAGTGAAAGATGACCTGGATGCCCGCAATATTGAGGCAAAGGTTGCCGAATCTGATCTGATCGATGGCATGATCAGAGTGCAGTATCCAGTACCTGAAAATCCACCTCTGGTGTCGATCATCATACCGACTAGAAATGGTGAGGCGCTGTTACGCCAGTGTGTAGATAGTATCCATGATCGAACTGAATATAAAAATTATGAGATTGTTGTCGTAGACAATCAAAGTGATGACCCGAAAACATTGCAATATCTCGCCCAGCTGGATAGCTCCGATAGCGTGAAAGTGGTGCGCTACGACCATCCTTTTAACTTCTCGGCAATCAATAATTTTGCAGTGAGAGAGTCGCAAGGCGAGCTGCTCTGTTTCATGAATGACGACATTGAGATTATCGCACCCGGATGGCTTGATGAGATGGTCAGTCAAGGGACTCGACCTGAAATCGGTGCAGTCGGTGCCCGTTTGTGGTATCCGGATGGCCGCCTGCAACATGGTGGGGTGGTGCTGGGGCTTGGTGGCGTTGCCGGACATGCGATGAAATACAGCTATCAAGGCAATCGCGGGTATATGGGACGCTCAGTGCTGGTGCAAAATTATACGGCAGTAACTGCTGCTTGCATGCTGGTGCGTAGAGCCGTGTTCGACGAGGTTGGCGGTTTTGATGAGTCGAACCTGGCGGTAGCATTCAATGATGTTGATATATGTATCCGCATCTATCAGCAGGGCTATAACAATCTCTGGTCGCCCTATGCGGAGTTTTATCACCATGAGTCTGCATCCCGTGGTGCAGAAGACACGCCTGAAAAACAGCAACGTTTTAGTCGCGAAGCAGAGTTTATGCTCAATAAGTGGGGGCCGTTACTTGAACGGGATCCTGCCTATAATCCGAACCTTACCCGCTGTGGTGAGGATTTTTCTCTGAATTGGAAAGGTGTCGAAGAGGTTTAAAAAATATGTCGGAAAAAAATGATATCGAAGAGTTTACTGCGCTGTCAGAACGCTTTATCAGCCTCGCCAACGAGATGAAAAGTGAAGGTAAACCGATACAAATGATCAATGCAGCTTTGATGTCAGCTTCGGCAACTTATGGCACCTATATCTTTGCAGGTAATGAAGGGTATTTAAAACCGGGCGGCGTAAAAAAATTAACTGATGCGTTTGCTAATCAGGTGAATAATATTCAACAGATTAAGAAAAAAGCAGCAGAGCAGAGCTAATATTTTTGCCAGGTCTGTGATACTTCAATAGCGCTGTACCACTGCGCTGATTCGTTTGTTCTGTTGAATGACCTCTGGCACAAGAATAAAAACGACACACAATAAGACACCAAACTACTCAGCCTATGAAACTGGTTATCTCCATCGTTTATTATGATAGTGGCCTGGATATACTCAGCGATACCCTCAGCAGTATCGTAGAGGCTCTGGGTTACACACTTCAGGAGAGGAGTGACCTTGAGGCTACGGTTGTTGTGGTCGATAACGGCGGCATACTGAATAAAGTAAAACGCCTGGTGGGACAAGTTGTCGGCAGTGGTCGATATCAATGGATGGTGATTGGTACTGGGGGCAATATTGGCTATGGTGCAGCCCACAATCTGGTGATACTCAATCAGGAGAGCGACTACCATCTCATTATCAATCCAGATGTTGAGGTGGTTAAGGATGCCTTTAGCGAAGCGCTGAACTATATGCAGCAGCATCCTGAAGTCGGTATGTTATCCCCCTATTCAGAAGATCCCGAAGGGCATAAACAGTATCTCTGCAAACGTTATCCAGCGGTTTTGGATCTGTTTTTGCGTGGCTTTGCGCCTCGTGCGGTCAAGCGTTACTTTTCAGATCGCATGCAGGAGTATGAGATGCGCTGCGAGATGAACCAGCATGCACTCAGTAAAGAGGCCATGGCCAGTGGTTGTTTCATGTTTGTCAGGCACAGTGTGCTTGATAAGGTGCGAGGATTCTCTCCTGACTTTTTTGTCTATTTCGAAGACTTCGATCTGTCCATAAGAATCGCCAGGCAATCGATCATTGCTTATGTCCCTGAAGTACGGATTGTGCATGGTGGTGGTAATGCTTCAAAGAAAGGGCTGAAACATATTCTGATGTTCGCCAAGTCAGCATTTGTTTTTTATCATATACATGGTTGGCGTTGGGCCTGAGTTTTTTGGTGGGGCATGGCCCCACCCTACGCCTAAACGGAGAGGTAGGGTGGGGCCATGCCCCACCGAGTGGTCAAGTCGCTCAACTGGTGAGGGTGGTGGCAAGTTTCAACGTGACTGCAGGGGGTGGTAATGTTACTCCTCAGGATGCAGCTGATGCGCTTCAGCCACTACTTGCTGATAGCTAGCTGGCTACTATCTAGTGTGCTGCACCACACTAGCTATTCATGGCATTTTGAAAATCCGGACACAGTTCGATAGCTCAAGATTTTATGAAATGCCACACCATCCGATTTACTTTGTATTGCCAGATCAGGCCAAATGGTGAAATTTGGTTCTTTGCAGGTGGTTGAACCATAATAGAGATCCGATGAACATTAGACAGAAAGAACTCACAAGTGGCAGTCGTCTGGCTAAAAATATCATCTGGAATCTTGTCAGCGTGCTGGTGCCTTTCCTGGTTGCCATTGTCACTATCCCCATTCTTATTGATGAGATCGGTAAAGAGCGATTTGGTTTGCTGGCGATCAGTTGGATGTTTGTTGGCTATTTCAGTCTTTTTGATTTTGGCCTGAGTCGTGCTCTGAGTGTATTGGTAGCCAAATATCTGGGTGAGGAGCGGGAGTCGGAAATCCCTGGATTGGTCTGGACAGCCCTGACTTTGATGGCAGTGCTGGGGGTGTTTGGGTTTGGGGTGATTCTTATACTCTCCCCCTGGTTGGTGGGAGAGGTACTCAATGTTCCTCCAGCGCTTAAAGAAGAGACACTCAATGCGTTTTATCTTTTGTCCGCGTCGATGCCGTTGGTAATTACAACGGTTGGATTGCGTGGTGTAGTCGCAGCCTATCAGCGCTTTGATCTGCTGACTGCAATCAGAATTCCGATGGGAATGTGGACCTTTCTTGGGCCGGTGGCAGTTCTACCCTTTTCAAACAGTCTCTATCCGATTGTGGCTGTTTTAGTGTTTGGCAGGATGTTGGCTACCATTGCCCATCTGATTCTCATGTTTCATGTCGTACCCGGCATCAGACAACACTATCTGTACGATAAGAAGCAGGTCAGGCCTCTGTTGGGTTTTGGGGGATGGATGACGGTCAGTAATATGGCGGTACCCCTGATGGTGTCAATGGACCGTTTTGTTATCGGTGCGGTGTTGACGGTTACTGCAGTTGCTTTCTATACGACACCTTATGAGATTGTTTCACGATTGCTGGTTATTCCCACCGCTGTTGTTGCGGTTCTGCTGCCTGCTCAGTCGACCACACTGGCGAGAGGGGGAGGGATGGATCGGCAACACTCGGCGCGACTGTTCGATAAAGGGCTCAGTTATATCTCCATTGCACTGTTTCCACTGATTATGGTGATTATCGCTTTCTCATTTGACGGACTGAATTTGTGGGTGGGGCAGGAGTTTGCTGAGAATGGCTATCTGGTGATGCAATGGCTGGGTGTTGGTGTGTTCTTCTATGGCATGTCACTGGTTCCATTTTCTCTGGTGCAATCAGCCGGCTATCCACAGTGGTCTGCCAAGCTACATTTGTTGGAGCTGCCCCTCTACCTGGCAGGACTCTGGTGGGCGCTATCTGAATTCGGTATTTTAGGTGCTGCAATAGTGTGGACAATCAGAGCCTTTGTAGATGCCTTGGCACTATACGTCATGGCCCTGTTACTGATTCCTGAGTGTCGTGCTTCTACAAAGCGGTTTGCCTTGGCACTGCTTGCTGCAGTCACTCTATTTTTACTCGCCGCTCAACTTGAAGCTTTTTACATTAAAGCGCTCTTCACCTCAGTTACACTGCTGTTGTTCAGTTTCATGGTTTGGCGCTATGTTTTCGAAAATAGTGAACGTGCCTGGGTTCTGCGTGCGTTGCATGTGGAGCGTGTGGAGCGGGCAGAGTGAAACTATTCTTCAGGCACAGACAGGCTGAATACGACATACTTAGTCGCCGGGTCAATTACTGGCTCTAGATAGATAAAGTGGTTCCCTAACAATGAAACATCAACTTCTGCTCTTTGTTGTCAATGACGCCGGTTTTTTTCTCTCGCACCGGCTTCCTCTGGCAATTGCTGCCCGTGAAAGGGGGTATAGAGTCGCGGTGGCCACGCCTGAAGGTGATGGGGTTGAGCAGATCGAGGCTGAGGGTTTTCGACACTATGCTGTCTCTCTGAGTCGTAGTGGGGCAAATCCACTTGCTGAAATTAAAACCATCCGGGGTTTATATAGACTCTATAGCAGCTTGCAGCCGACGCTGGTTCATCATGTCACAATCAAACCCGTGCTTTATGGCACCCTCGCGGCACGTATCGCTAAAGTGCCTGCGGTGGTGAATGCTATCTCAGGACTTGGTTTTGTTTTTCTTGCCCGGGGTTGGTTCAGCTCATTTGCCAGGGCTGCGGTTTTAAACAGCTACCGTTGGCTTTTTTCCCGTGAGCGTCTTTGGGTTATTGTGCAGAACCAGGATGACTACCACTATCTTCTTGATGAGGGGTGCCTTAGTCAGGAGAAAATTGAATTGATAAGAGGTTCAGGAGTCGATCTGATCCAGTTCAAGATGAGTCCTGAGCAGAGTGGGGTGCCTTTAGTGGTGCTGCCTGCGCGTATGCTTTGGGATAAGGGTGTTGGAGAATTTGTCGCTGCGGCGCAGAAACTGCACGCAAGAGGTGTCAAAGCACGCTTTGCCCTGGTTGGTGGTATCGACCCAAGTAATCCCAAATCGGTTTCGGCGAAGAAGCTGGCTGAATGGGCCCGAGAGCATGATGTTGAGTGGTGGGGAAATCGTCAGGATATGTCTGCGGTTTTTCGTTGTGCCAACATCATCTGCCTGCCCTCCTACAGAGAGGGATTGCCAAAGGTGTTGCTGGAGGCCGCATCGAGTGGTCGCGCAATAGTCACTACGGATGTTCCGGGCTGTCGTGAAGTGGTGGTTGATGGGGAGAATGGTCTATTGGTTCCTGCGCGGCAGAGTGAGCCGTTGGCCGATGCTCTGTTTAAATTGATCGATCAGCAAGATCTTCGGCAGAGCATGGGTGAGAAAAGCAGGCTGATGGCTGAGGCCGAGTTTTCAATTAACACGGTGGTCGAACAGCATATGTCGATCTATCAGAAGGCATTGGAGTCATGAAAAAGGTATTGGTCACTGGGGCCAGTGGCTTTGTGGGCACTCAACTCTGCCCCTTTCTGATCAGTCAGGGATATGATGTGCGGGCCGGGATGCGCGAGAAAAAAACTGATTGGACGATCTGTGAGCAGGCGGTGTTAGGTGAGATCACAGCTGCCACTGATTGGCGCAAGGCGCTTGAGGGTGTCGATGTAGTGGTTCATTTGGCCGGGCGCGCCCATGTGATGCGGGAATCCACGGGTGATCCCTTAACCTTGTTCCGCAAGGTGAATGTGGAGGGTAGTCGTAGTTTGGCGCGTCAGGCAGCTGAGGCTGGGGTGAAACGTCTGATCTATTTGAGCAGTATCAAGGTCAATGGAGAACGAAGCACTGACCATCCATTGGCCGCTGATGATCCTGCGGCGCCGGAAGATGCCTATGGGCAATCTAAATGGGAGGCTGAGCAGCTATTGAGGGAGATAACCGCAGAAGCGGATATGGAGTTGGTGATTCTGCGTCCGGTGTTGGTCTATGGGCCTGGCGTTAAGGGAAATATGCAGAGCCTTGTGGGTTGGATTCGCAAAGGCCTGCCCCTGCCTCTGGGGCGAGTTGAAAACCGCCGTAGCCTGGTCAGCATTGAAAACCTGCTCGACTTTATTGCCATCAGCCTGGATCACACCGGGGCGGCCGGTGAGGTATTTTTAGTTGCGGATGGTGAGGATCTTTCCACGCCGCAATTAATCCGCAAGCTTGCCCAGGCCATCGGAGTTACTCCGCGCCTGATTCCAGTGCCTATGATGTTGTTACGTCTATTGGGAGAAGTGACTGGCCGCTCATCTGCTATTGACCGCCTATGCGGAAATCTACAGGTCGATATCAGTAAAAACAGAAGGGTGTTGGGTTGGACGCCTAAAGTTACCGTTGAGGCGGCGCTGAAGGAAATGGTAAGGCAGTCGAATTGATGGCGCGTTATGTGGAATGGTTCTACTTGGCTGGAGTGGTGTTTATCCTCTCCGTACTCTTGACCTGGGTGCTACGCTACTATGCTCTACAGCGTGGTTTGATGGACAATCCAAACAGCCGTAGCTCACATCTGACAGCAACCCCCCGTGGGGGCGGGCTTGCTTTTGTGCTGATCTTTTTGGCTCTGCTGCTATGGGCGAAGCGCTTCTATACAGGCAGCTTGCAGGGTATTGCGCCTCTCGATATGGTGTTGCTTGCCGGTGGTGGAGTGGTGGCGTTGATCGGATTTATCGATGACCACAGAGATCTCTCGGCCCGTTTACGAATCCTGGTTCATTTCGCTGCGGCTGGGTTAGCGATCTGGCTGGTGGGAACGCCACCGCTCTCCCTCGGGAGCTGGATTGTAGCTGAGAGTTGGTGGCTCAGTGTACTGTTTGTGCTGATGCTGGTCTGGCTGTTGAATCTCTATAATTTCATGGATGGTATCGATGGCATAGCCAGTATGCAGGCGATCACTGTGCTCAGTAGCGCCTCGTTAATTCTTATCCTGAATAGTGCTGAGCAACAGATTGTTCTGTGGTTGATGCTGCTTGCCACGGGTGTGGCCGGTTTTTTGGTATGGAACTGGGCACCTGCAAAAATTTTTATGGGGGATGCAGCCAGTGGTTTCTTGGGTTTCTCTCTAGGTGTGTTCGCCTGTTTCAGTGCGATTCACTATCCCATCGCCTTCTGGAGTTGGATAATTCTGTTGGCTCTTTTCATAGCAGATGCAAGCTGGACACTGGGCGTGAGGGCGTTGAATGGGGAGAAATGGTATCAACCTCATGCCAAACACGCCTATCAGATCGCAGCAAGATACCGTCAGGCACAGCTTGAAGCGGATGGATTGGCGCCAGAGCAGGCCCGTGCCGGGGCCCATAAATGGGTCGTCTTGCTGGGGTTGCTGATCAATTTGCTCTGGTTGACCCCTTTGGCCTGGCTCGCCTCTTTTAAGCCGGTTTATGGGGTTCTTCTGGTGGTGGTGGCCTATATGCCTCTATTTTTCATGGCGTGGCGAGTGGGGGCGGGAAAATCCCGCTGATCTTATTTTTCATCTCTCACTCTTGCATAGGCTGATACTTGCCCTGTGCAGAATCACTAATCCCGGATATTCGATCGAGGCTCAGACTCCAGTTTTCTCAATCGATACTGTACCTCTTCAAGCAGCTTTCTGTTGACGCTCAACAGATCAGCAATAAATGCCACTAAAAAAGTCTGGAAGCCAATACCCATCATGACACCAGCCAGGACGACAGATTGAATATGTCCTGAGCCATCTCCTGTCAGGTAGTAGTAGAGATATCGTAATCCGAGCACCATTCCCAAGCTGAACAGCACAAGGCCGATCGCCAGGAAAAAGCGAAAAGGTTTGTAGACGACAAAGATTCTGAGAATGGTGATGATCGATTTCTTAATGTAGCTGCTGATGCTCTTTACCAGCTTCGAGGGTCTCAGGTCCTCATTGACCTCAACAGGTACAGAGGTAACGGCCATCTGTTTCATACCGGCCTGGATGATGGTTTCCAGGGTATAGGTATATTCATTGAAAACGTTCAGTTTCATCGCCGCCTCACGGCTGAAGGCGCGAAAACCGCTGGGCGCGTCGGGGATGTCGGTGTGGCTGACCTTGCGCACTACGCTACTGCCCAGGTGCTGCAACATCTTCTTTGTAAAGGAAAAATGTTCGATCATATGGATAGGACGGGCGCCAATGACCATGTCCGCCTTGCCATCGACAATGGGTTTGGTTAAGTCGGGTATATAGCTGGCATTGTACTGATTGTCGGCATCCGTATTGACGATGACATCTGCGCCTTGCTTTACGCAGGCATCCAGCCCCAGCATGAAGCCTCTGGCCAGCCCCTGGTTTTTGGTATATCCCACCACATGGTCAACCCCGTTTTCCAACGCCACTTTGCGCGTATCGTCTGAGCTGCCATCGTCAATTATCAACCATTCAACCTGATCGAAACCGGGCACCTCTCGGGGCAGCTCTGCCAGTGCTACCGCCAGGGTTTGTTCTTCGTTATAGCAGGGAATCTGTATTATCAGCTTCATTAATTAAGCTCTTGCTGGTTTTAATTATCAGTTCTTGTGCAATGGGTCATAGCGCAGTACAGATCAGTTTTACAACTCATTCCGGCGAGCGCAGGCTTCGGGGCAATCTCTTGCGAATGTATACCACTAAGAAAGCTTGGGTTAATTTTGCCCTGATTTAACGATATTCTTAATCTCAGTGCTAATAGTAACACTTGTTGATACGAATGCATGAGTCAGTTGATGTTTGGGGCAGGGTAGCTGAAGTCAGATGCTTTTGTCAGCTAAGGCTTTGTTGCTGCACGATAAAATTTCTTGTCATAAAGAATTGCCAAGAGATTGTTGGTAGAGGCCAATTCGTTGAATTGGGGGCGCCAGGGTATTAAACAATGATGAGGCCCGCTTAATTTACGCCTGAATGGCTGATTTTTATGCCGGCGTTTTCTCTCTCCCGGCTTAATGAATCATTGTTAAATTTGGTGACCTGTATGGCAAAAGTTACATTCTTTTATGAATTCACGGACATAATGGGAAAAGTTCTAGCCATTTGTGCCGTTAAGAGTGAACAGGTCACAGGCGAGTAGTATGTCCACCATTTCACAAGATAATTTAAAACGCTTTCAGCAAAGTCTCAGACGGGTAAGCCAGAAAGAGGGTTTTTACGAGAGCTTTTATGAGTATTTCATTGCTCAGTCGGACGAAATGGCGAAGATTTTTCATAATCGCAATATGGCTCAACTGATACATAAACTTAAAGAGACGCTGCAAATGGTGGACGATGTAGTGGCGGGGAAGCCTGGCGTGGTGCTCTATATGGAGATGCTCGGCCGCATTCATACCCGTCTTAAGGTTGAGCGCCGACATCTGGATATGTGGACAGATGCGCTGATGAGCACGGTGAAGTCCTACGATGATGAGTATGACAGTCAGGTTCATGCGGCATGGATCGAGGCGATCGAAATGGTTACCAGCTTCATGTATCCGCAAGAGGAACAGGTCAACCTCGCAGCCATGCAATAATCATTTAGCAACGAATTTACCGAGCACCACACTAGAGCTCTTTCTGTCCGAAGCTGGCTGGGGTATCCTTCCGCGATTGTAGTTTTCAATCTTAATTCGGGCCTGACCATGCAGAATCAATACGATCCAGCCACCCTGGAGGCTGAGGTCCAGTCATACTGGGTAAACAGCAAAACCTTCGAAGTCACCGAGGATCCGGAGAAGGAGAAATTCTATTGTCTCTCCATGTTCCCCTATCCCAGCGGCAAGCTCCATATGGGGCATGTGCGCAACTACACCATCGGTGATGTCATCGCTCGCTATCAGCGTATGTTGGGAAAAAATGTCCTGCAACCCATGGGGTGGGATGCATTTGGTCTTCCCGCAGAGAATGCCGCACTGAAAAACCGGGTAGCCCCTGCTGGATGGACATACGAAAATATAGACTACATGAAGCAGCAGCTGAAACGGCTCGGCTTCGGCTATGACTGGCAACGTGAACTGGCGACCTGTCAGCCTGAATACTACAAATGGGAGCAGTGGCTATTCACCGAGCTCTACAAAAAAGGGCTGGTGTATAGAAAGCATGCGGTAGTCAATTGGGATCCGGTTGATCAGACGGTTCTGGCCAACGAACAGGTGATCGATGGTCGGGGTTGGCGTTCAGGCGCTTTGGTAGAGCGTCGCGAAATCCCTCAGTGGTTCATCAAGATCACCGAATATGCCGATGAGCTGCTGGAGGAGATTGACCGGCTTGAGGATTGGCCCGACCAGGTACGAACCATGCAGCGTAACTGGATAGGTCGCTCCTTTGGCGTACAGATGGATTTCGGCATCGAGGGAGGTGATGATCTTTTGACGATCTATACCACCCGCCCGGATACCCTGATGGGTGTCACCTATGTGGCGGTAGCGGCTGAGCATCCTCTGGCGTTGCGCGCTGCAGAACAGAATCCGGCACTGGCCGAATTTATCGAAGAGTGCCGCCAGGGTGGCACTTCCGAAGCAGAACTGGAGACAATCGAGAAAAAGGGCATGCTGCTTGGTATCAATGCGGTCCATCCAGTAAGTGGCGAGCTTGTGCCTGTCTATGCAGCCAATTTCGTATTGATGACCTATGGTACCGGTGCCGTGATGGCAGTACCTGGACATGATGAACGGGATCACGCCTTTGCTCGAAAATATGGTATCCAGATCAAACAGGTCATTCAGCCAAAGGATGGCTCAAGTCTGGATATTCAAGCCGAGGCCTATACCGAAAAGGGTGTTTTAATGGATTCCGGGCCGTTCAGTGGTCAGACTTCCGAGGATGCCTTTGAGACTATCTCTGAGTGGCTGCAGGCCAGGGGTAAAGGGGGTAAGAGTAAAAATTATCGTCTGCGGGATTGGGGTGTTTCCCGTCAGCGATACTGGGGCGCGCCGATCCCGATGATTCATTGTGATCACTGCGGTATTGTGCCAGTGCCTCTGAAAGACCTGCCGGTACGATTACCCGAAGATATCGTCTACGACGAAAACACCATCAATCCGATCAAGGACAATCCCGAGTTCTCTGCCTGCAGTTGCCCTGAATGCGGTGGAGATGCCCAGCGGGAGACCGATACCTTCGACACCTTTATGGAGTCGAGTTGGTACTATGCCCGCTACACCAGTCCTGGTGCTGACAAGATGCTGGATCAGCGTGCTGACTACTGGTTGCCTGTGGATCAGTATGTCGGAGGTATAGAGCATGCCGTTTTGCATCTTCTGTATGCCCGTTTCTACCACAAACTGATGCGTGATGCGGGCCTGGTAAAGAGTGATGAGCCTTTTACACGTCTGCTGACACAAGGCATGGTTGTGGCCGATACCTACTATCGTGACCAGTCAGATGGGAGTAAACACTGGTACAACCCGACTGAGGTCGATGTCAGTTGTGACGACAAGGGACGCCCTCTGAGTGCCACACTCAAAGAGGATGCCGGGTCTGTGGAGATTGGTGGCATTGAAAAGATGTCAAAGTCGAAGAACAACGGTGTCGATCCCCAGACGCTCATCGACCGCTACGGCTCAGACACGGTCAGGCTCTATACCATGTTCACCTCTCCACCGGATCAATCCCTGGAGTGGAGTGATGATGGTGTGGAAGGGGCTTATCGTTTCGTAAAGCGTCTGTGGGCGCTGGCAGAGACCAATCATGATCAACTCTCCCAGCCTTTAGCTGCGGATATAGATTATGACGATAGCCAGAAAGAGGCACGAAGAGAGCTGCATGAGTTGTTGAAAAAGGCGCTCTATGACTATCAGAGGCAGCGTTTCAATAATGTGGTTTCAGCCTGCATGGGAATGACCAACATTCTCTATAAGCTGGGAGATTCAAGCGCAGACCTGGCAATTGTCAAAGAGGGGCTCTCCCTGGTATTGAGGCTGTTGGCACCGATAGCACCCCACGTCACCCACCATCTATGGGGAGCACTGGGTTTTGGTGAAGAGATACTTGAGAGTGAGTGGCCACAACCCGATGAGCAGGCACTGAAGCAGGAGAGTCTGCCATATGTAGTGCAGGTCAATGGTAAGGTGCGTGCCACCATACAGGTAGCTGCAGATGCAGATAAATCGGCCGTTGAAAAGATCGCCCTCGAGAATGAGAATGTGAAGCGATTCATTGGCGACAGCACAGTCAGAAAAGTGATTGTGGTGCCAAATAAACTGGTCAATGTTGTTGCTAAATAAGCTCATTATGCGAGGTAGGGTCAGCAGCTGCATAGTCGGGGCTGTTTTGCTTGTTTTGCTGAATGGTTGTGGATTTCACCTGAAGGGCTACGCGCAACCGTCCGCAGCACTGAACGGCCTCTACATAGTCGGCGGTAATGAGCAGCAGACGCTTGCAGGCGTATTGCAGAGTGATCTGCTGGCCGGAGGAGTGATTCTGGCAGCAGATAAAGCCTCGGCAAAATACGCCTTTCAGGTGCTTCAGGAGAAGTTCTCAAGCCGGGTTCTCTCTGTAGATGCCAATGGCAAGGCCCTGGATAATGAACTGCGTCTTCAAGCCAAAGTCCGGCTCACCTCTCCCGGCGTCGGTAACAAGCCCCATGAAGAGCAGTTGCAGCTGGTCAGGCAGCTCAGTTTCAGTGGTAGCGACGAACTTGGCCAAAGAAATGAAACAAGATTAATGAAGAGCGATATGCGTCGGGATTTATCGGCGCAGATCATTCGGCGGCTGGAAGCCGGGTTAAGATAGTGGTTAACCTTCAAGTAGGATGTTTTGAACTCTTACCTGCAGCCATCGACACTGAGGATGAAATGGCACGATTACTTGCCGACAACTGCTCATGAGACTTCGCAACGATCAACTCACTGCACAATTGAAACGCAATTTGGCGCCTCTCTATCTGCTCAGTGGGGATGAACCTCTGCAAATGATGGAGGCCACAGATGAGATTCGATCGGCGGCCCGGGATCAGGGATTTACCGAACGGGAGGTTTTGGATCAGGGTAGCGGTTTCGATTGGTCTGCACTCAATGTGGCCGCTGAAAGTCTCTCTCTGTTTGGGGATCGTCGCATTTTGGAGTTACGTCTGAGCAGTGCCAAGCTGGGTGCTGAAGGGGGCAAGGCGTTGACTGCATATTGCCAACGTCCAGCAGAGGATACGGTGCTTTTGGTCACCCTTCCGAAGCTGGAAAAGGTGCAGATGAAAAGTAAGTGGCTGCAAGCCGTTGAACAACTGGGGGTGGTTATCCAGGTCTGGCCGGTAGAAGGGGGACGCCTGATTCCCTGGATAGAACAACGTCTGCGCAAGGCCGGTCTGGTACCTGAAACAGGTGTGGTTGAGATGTTGGCAGATCGGGTTGAAGGTAATCTGCTTGCGGCCAGTCAGGAGATTGAAAAGCTCTTACTGCTGCAGGGTGAAGGGATCATCACTCAAGAGCAACTGGCCCGCTCAGTTGCCGATAGCGCCCGTTTCGATGTGTTTGGTTTTCTTGATACCTTAATGGTTGGAGAGGCAGCCAAAGGACTTCGTATGCTTTCTGCACTCAAGGCGGAGGGGGTGGCAGCGCCAGTTGTATTATGGGCATTCAGTCGTGAGATTCGTATGCTGGCAGAAATGTCCTGTGAATTAGAGCAAGGGCAAAACACAGCTCAGGTTATGGCAGCCTTCAGAGTTTGGGAAAAACGTAAACCAATTGTGAAAAAGGCGCTTTCCAATGGCCGTTCTCCGTATTGGCAGAACCTACTCATTAAGTGTTCAGAAGCTGATCAGGCGATCAAAGGTATTCGCAGAACTGATCCCTGGCTTGTATTGAAAAACCTGGCTCAAGGCGTTTCTGGTATTGCATGCTTGTGATGAGCTGCACAACCTTTGTTAAGAACTTAATGCCTGGGAAAGCTGTTCCTTTTCATTTGTGACTTCTGTCACCCAATTTTTTTCGTCGTCGTTGTCTCATCCCGTACAGAGGCCTCAATCAAGAGGGCTTTGATTTGAGAAAATATCATTAAAAGGAGATCGATGATGAAAACTATGACTATGAAAAAGATTATTGTAGGTTTGGCTGCGGCAGGTTTTTTTGCAGCGGTTAATGCTGCAGAAGAGGGCGCATTCACCAAACTTGACGCTAATGCTGATGGTTATATCTCAGCCGAAGAGTCCACAGCTGATGAAGGACTCTACAAGGATTGGGCTAAGGTAGATGCCAATGCTGACGGTCAGGTAGATGCTGCTGAATTCAGTGCATTCGAGTCTGCACCTCAGGCTCAGTAATTGAACAACTCATATTGAGTTGATGGTGGAATGCCGGTGACCAGATAGTTCTGGTCGCTGGATTATCACAGGGATTTGATGACTAATAAATTGACCCGAAATCCACAATTTACCTGAACCCTGTTAGGGAATTAAAATTGTGGAACTGTGATTCCTGTCACCGCAATAAGAGCCCATGCGGTGTCATATTTGGGTCACCAGAGGATCCACGTTGTTGATACGGACCTTTGGCCAAACTAAATATAATTCGTTAAGGAGAACATGATGAAAACTAAAACCATGAAAATGGCCGCAATGGCATTGGTTACAGCTGGATTTATCACCACTGCAGTAGCCGGTGAGGATGTCTTCACAGCATTGGATGCTAACGCTGATGGAACAATCTCTTCAGAAGAAGCGACTGCAAACGAAGCCCTATACAAAGGCTGGGAAGCTGCTGATGCTAATCAGGATGGCAGTGTTGATGCGGCTGAGTTCAGCGCATTTGAAGCCAGCGCTATGCCTGAAGGTAAATAATATAGCTTGAAATTGGCACCCCTAGTTAGGGGTTGAAATACCAGCGGCCAACTGTGTTGGTTGGTCACTGGTAGCCATTTCAGTCAGATTGCAATTGCTCAATTGAAGTTGGGGGGGCTCGGCGGAAAAAGTGAACGGAGCTGTCTTCAACAGTGCGCTCAAACCGAGAATCTGCCGTGTTTTACCAGGAAATACAGCTACTTCAACCTCTTCCAATAGGCATTTTTCTCCAATAAGCACATCGGACACGGTGTATACAGGTACCTGCATTTCTGCTCCGTTAGCCAGTACCCCCCTCAGATCTCGAAGATAGCGTGGGTTACCCACCGTTCTCAATTCAGCCAGTGTCGATTCATTAATGGTCATATAGCTTGAGCCGGTATCGACCATAAACTCGGATGCCGCCATGCTGCCGATTTTTCCTGAGATATAGAAGGTGTTAGCGCCTTTTGAGTGCATAGGAATATCGAACACAAACTGCTCTGCCCAGAGTTGTCCGGCATATCCAATTAGCATTACTGCACATAGTATGACTTTGTTCATTGTTTCAGGACCGTTATTTCATCGGCTGGTTGCTTACTACTAAGATCGGTAGAAATGGGCCGAACTTTAAATGTTTTGGTTATCGGTCGTGATATTTATTCCCGTGTAAGATACGAGGTATATCTCTTTTCTGGATTCACAATGAGCAGATCAACGGCATTTCACATCGATTTTTTGTTAAAACCTAAAAAATCAGTTGACCGCTCCATTCTAATAGCAGGTACTAGATTTTGAAGAAAATAGCTACAATTCACATGGTCACCATTTGGGTGAATCATGCTAAAGCATGAATTGCACGATTGTGGCGGCGCATGGCGTCGTTGCGCGCCGTGCAGGGAGGCACAAGTGTCGCGGGCACAGGGATGTGCAAGAGTGACCCTTGCCCTGCACCACCACAAACGCACACTTCACGCTGCCCAACTGATCTTTTTAGGTTAAAGTAATCAAAGCAATTCAGTAGAAAATGAGTTAAAAAAACAATGCTAGACAATAATATCTCCGACGTTGCCAGCTATATGGCTGGACTGGGTCAGCAGGCTCGTCTTGCCTCACGCACTCTGGCCGGAATACCAACAGCCAAAAAGAACAGTGCGCTTGAGGAAATAGCTGCTGAACTCGATAGAGCCAGAGATGGCTTAATGGTTGAGAATGAAAAGGATCTGCTCAATGGCAGGGAAAAAGGGCTCGACAGCGCCCTCTTGGATCGCTTGGAGCTGACTACAGCACGAATCGACAGCATGATCGAAGGTGTCCGTCAGATCGCAGCGTTGTCGGATCCGGTTGGCGAGATATTTGATATGAAATACCTGCCCAGCGGTATCCAGGTTGGGCGGATGAGAGTCCCTCTGGGGGTCGTCGGAATCATCTACGAGTCACGTCCGAATGTGACTGCCGATGCGGCTGCACTCTGCCTCAAGTCTGGAAATGCTGCGCTGCTGAGAGGCGGTTCAGAAGCCTATTACTCTAACCAGGCGATTGCCAAATGCATCAATAGTGCACTACGCAAGACAGGGTTGCCGGAAGCGGTGGTACAGGTCGTAGCGACGACTGATCGTGCAGCGGTAGGGGAGATGATTGCCATGCCGGAATATGTGGATGTCATTATTCCCCGGGGCGGAAAAGGATTGATCGAACGTATCAGCCGGGATGCCCGGGTGCCTGTAATCAAGCATCTTGACGGTATATGCCATGTCTACGTTGACGATCAGGCTGATCTCACAAAAGCCTACGATGTCGCGATGAATTCGAAAACACATCGATATGGTACCTGTAACACCATGGAGACCCTGCTGGTGGCCGAGGGAGTGGCTGAGGATATTCTATCTAAACTCGCCCCATCTCTGGCAGAAAAGGGTGTAGAGCTTCGTGGTTGTTCCAAGAGTTGCAATCTGATCAAGAGCTGCATAGCAGCAACCGATGAGGATTGGGATACGGAATATCTGGCACCGATACTATCGATCAAGGTGGTTGATGGTCTGGATCAGGCGATTGAACATATCAATACACACAGCTCTCAACATACCGATGCGATAATCACGGAGAACTACACCCGAGCCAGACGATTTCTCACAGAAGTCGATTCCAGCTCTGTCATGGTGAATGCATCAACACGGTTCGCCGATGGATTTGAATATGGCTTAGGCGCTGAAATCGGCATCTCAACCGACAAGTTCCATGCCCGCGGGCCAGTCGGTCTGGAGGGGCTGACGTCGGTGAAATATATTGTTCTGGGTGACGGACATATCCGAAGCTGAAGCAGATGATAGGCATCTTTGGTGGTACCTTCGACCCCATACACTATGGGCATTTGCGCACAGCACTTGATGTGATGCAGGCAATAGATCTGGAGCAGATTCGATTTATTCCCCTGCATGGCCCGGTTCACCGTAATCCTCCCCAGGCCTCGCCTGGATTGAGACTGCAGATGGTTGAAGCCGCGATCGCCGGGCAGCAAGGTTTTGTTGCTGATGATCGAGAGTTAAAGCGAGCGGGGCCATCCTATACAGTAGATACACTCCTGGATTTACGGGAGGCTTTTCCGCATCAGACCCTCTGTTTGTTGATGGGTATGGATGCGTTTAATGGTTTTTCCAACTGGCATCGGCCAGATGAAATTCTACAATTGGCTCACCTGATTGTGATGAAAAGGCCAGGTGAAGATCAGTTGTCCTTAGCCTCTCAGAGCCTTCTGAAAAAAGCCCAAGGCCATGATAAATCAATGGTTAATCGGCGCTCCTCCGGGGTGATCCTGTTACAGACAGTGACCCAGCTTGATATATCGGCCACGAATATCCGCACTATGCTGAGTCAGGGCAAGCTGCCCCGGTACCTTATGCCTGAAGCGGTTATTGAGCTGATTTTAGCGCAAGGCCTGTATGAAAATTGATTGAGAGCTGGGGTATGTTGAGTTGAAATGGTGTGGAAATCGGCGTTTTCAGCCTATTTCCAGGCTATTCCTGTGAAGATCATAGAAAATTATTCCCCTCAATGGGTTATGATAGCTGTTATCAACCGGTCATTAGACAAAGCAACCGATATGGGACTCAATGCAGACAGAAGCACTTAGAGACATCGTTCTGGAAATCCTTGACGATATGAAAGCAAAGGATGTTGTGGTACTGGATGTACGTGGAAAAACCAGCATAACCGACATCATGATCATCGCCAGTGGAACCTCGGATCGTCACGTGAAATCGATTGCACAGAGTGTCGAGTTCAAGGCAAAGCAGTCAGGTGAAATGCCACTGGGAACAGAAGGGGTGGCGGATGGTGAGTGGGCGTTGGTGGATCTGAATGGCGTAGTGGTGCATGTCATGTTGCCAAAGGTACGCGATTTTTACCATCTGGAGCGGCTCTGGTCACTGGATGAACCTCAGAGTAAAAATCAAAACCTGGAATCAAACTGATAATCTGAATGGATCGGTTCGACCGAATCTTTGAACTCAATAGGATTTTCCAGGCAGCCCGCTATCCGGTCTCCCGTCAGCGGTTAGAGCAGGAACTGGAGTGTTCCAGGGCTACTGTGAAGCGTCTTATTGAAGAGATGCGGCTCTATTTGAATGCACCGATCGTCTACGATCGAAAACAAAATGGCTATCGATACGATGCCGCTGAAAGCGAGATGTATCAGCTGCCTGGCCTCTGGTTCAATGCCTCTGAGCTGCAGGCGCTACTGACAGTTCAACAACTGCTTGCAGATATTCAGCCCGGTCTGCTCGATAACCACCTTCAGCCCCTGCGGCGTAAAATTGACCAGCTATTGAGTCGCCAGCCTGGACAGGCTGAACCCCTATCCCGCCATATTCGCCTGTTAAAAGCGGCTGCACGTCCCGCCGGCCCGCATTTAACGCTTTTTGCCTCTGCATTGTCTGCCGGGCATCGTGTCGACTTTAAATATTACAATCGTGGCACAGACGATTTTACTCAGCGGCAAGTCTCTCCCCAGCGCGTGACACTCTATAGGGATAACTGGTATCTCGATGCCTGGTGTCATTTGCGTGATGGTTTACGTACCTTTGCCTTGGATGCCATGAGTGAGGTAAATGAGTCTCAGCAGCAGTCAATTGAGGTGGATGAGAGCCAACTCGAGGCGCACTTCTCAGAGGCCTATGGCATCTTTTCAGGGCCTGCAAAGCATCAAGCGGTATTGCGGTTCAGTAAACAAAGGGCACGTTGGGTAGCGAATGAGCAGTGGCATCCACAACAAAAGAGTCAATGGCTTGAGGATGGTCGATACGAACTCAGCTTGCCCTATGCCAATCCAGAGGAACTGATTATGGACTTGATGCGCTATGGCGCAGATGTCGAAGTGGTATCCCCTGCTGAATTGCGCAAAGAGATCGAAACACGGTTTCGCCTGGCTGCTGCTGTATATAAGAATTGAATGGACCTGGATGGTAAGTGGCCGCAGAACAAGCCAGGAACCGACGTTCTGTTTAGCCAAGGGTGCCCTTAATTGCTAGAGGCAGTTCAACACTTTTTCATGAGTTGCATGTAGCGACGCAGTGCCTTCTTTCGCTGAGTATGAAGAATCTTGATCTTGGTAGAGAGGCGCTTTCGTTTGCGCTTGTCTTTTTCCTTGGGTAACTCTTTTTTGGCAGCTCGTTCCTGTTTTTTCATCTTTTTCAACAGGTCTGCAATTCGTTCAGGTTTAAGCTTCTTATGGTCGCGATCAAGCAGACGAAATATTTTAGATATTAATTTCTCTGTGGACATGACGTCTACCTCTAGGATGCCGGGTGTCGGCTATATCGCGTTGTCTTTTTACAAGGATGGTCTTCATATAGCTTAAAGTATGTAATAATTATAGTTTAAGTTGTGTTTTCCAGAACACTTGCTAGTTTATAGTAGGTTGTCTCTTTATTAGTTCAGCTTGTTCCTCTGGTGGAAACCGGCGATCTAGTTCTAGAAATAGTTGAGCCTAATACAAGTGAGTGTCATTTGAGGGGTCCGCACAACACAGGCAGATTTTTTTAGAAATCCTGGGTCTGTCTGTTCTCTGGGGGAATTTTTGTTATCTAATGCTTGTCAGTAGAAGTCTCTATTTGGCCTGTTGTCACAGCCCAAACAGGTTCTACTGCAACTGAGCAAAATCCCGATTCAGGTATTGTGTGGAGTTTCGCTCCAAATGAACGATAAGAACTGTAAGGCTGCCCGTTTATCGTTCCAATCACTACAGGGCTGGGGCGACAGGGTTTTATCAGTTTGGATCCTGTATGTGGCTCTACACTGGGTTTAGTGCTGATATCACTCTATTTTGTTATCTCAGTACTTCTTGTTCTTACCACAACTGCGTTTAACAGATTCAGGTTTTTTGATGGAAGAGTTGAGAACACTATACGACTCCCTGGGGCTTGGGGGAGCGGACTGGGAACTGATACTGCGGATTTGCTTGCAGGTGGTTCTGCTTGGGTTCTCTGCCGTTTTTTCCGGATCTGAGACAGCCCTGTTCTCGCTCAGCAGGATCGACCTTCAAAAGCTCAGACATAGCCGGGACAAACACTCGGAAAATATCCATGCCATGCTCGATGAACCCAGGCGATTGATCATATCGATCCTCTGCGGCAACGAACTGGTGAATATCGCATCAGCTGCAAATATGGCGGCAATCCTCTTATTGTTTGTTTCTGAGCAGGATGTAGGCTGGGTCAATATCCTGATCATGGTACCGCTGCTGCTGTTGATTGGTGAGGTTACCCCCAAGACCATCGCTGTCAGCTTCCCGGTTAAATTTGCCACTCGCCTGACTGCCAGAATCCTGCCTCGCTGGATAGTATTGATAACCCCGCTCAGGGAAGTGGTACGTCAGGTGGCAGACCGAATCACAACTCTTGTGGTTGGTGAGGCAATCAGTCGTGAAAATATCCTCCAGGCAGATGAACTGCGCACAATCCTTGAAGAGAGTGAGGAGAGTGGTGTCATTGAAGCCACAGAGCGGGTATTGATCGACAATGTGATCGAAGCATCAGAGACAGATATATCACGAATCATGACGCCTGGTCCCCGTATCAGGTTTCTCGATGCTGATCTGCCGGTACAGGAGTTGATTGAAAAATTCCGTGAGTATCAGCACCCCCGCATTCCTCTCTATCAGGGACACTGGGACAACGTCATCGGCTTCATCCATTCTGAGGATATTCTGCGATTGATCCAGGGTGGTGGAGATTTGGAGCAGGTCACTCTGGAGATGATCATCAAGCCGGCCCATTTTGTACCACCAACCAAAAAGGTTGATGAGATGTTCGACTATTTCCAGGCACACAATACCCGTGTAGCGATTGTGCTCGGGGAGTATGGTGAGGTGCTTGGTATCGTCACCATGAAGGATGTACTGACCTTCATCTTTGGTGAAATCAGCGGCAAGATGGTTGGGCTTGAATACTATCAGGAAGAGGATGAAAACAGCTATATCGTTCCCGGAGATATGCGCCTGAGTGATTTTTATAACCTGACCAATTTCGATATTGAAGACCCTGTCATGAGTACCATTGGTGGGGTGGCATTCAGACTTTTCGATCGATTGCCCAAAGAGGGTGACAAGATACGTTATGAAGGTTATGAATTTATCACCAGGGAGGTGACAGGATTACGTATCAGTAAGGTTCAGGTACGCAAAATCGTCTCTGACAGGGAGGCCTCGAGCAAGGAGGAGTTGGAAGAAGTCAATGAAGATGAGGCGCAGCTTGAAACCAATGGAGAGGAGAGCCTAAACGACAGCGAAGATTCGGATCTGGATCTTCACGACGATTCGCTGGATGAGGATTCAGAGCCAGTGGCGGATGAGACAGAGCGAAAGATTGAAGCAAAGGAGGTGAAAGATGAGCTGGAGCGTTGAGTTATTGATCATCGTAATCTTCCTTCTGCTGAAGGGGTTTTTCTCTGGATCAGAGATCGCCATGGTCAATTCGGATAAATTGAAGCTCAGACATCTTGCGAAATTGGGCAATCGTGGTGCAGCACTTGTGTTGAAGCTGTTCAAGACCCCGGATGTGATCCTCGGTACAACCCTGGTTGGAACCAATCTCGCAACTGTCATCATCTCAACCCTGGGAGCTCTGGTCTGCATCGATCTGTTTGGTCCGGCAGGTGATCTGATTTCAGTTCTTCTTTTAACTCCAGTGCTGCTGATTTTCGGTGAGGTGGTGCCAAAGAGTGTATTTCAGCAAGAGGCTGACAGCCTTGTCAGCCGGTTGATTTACGTACTGCGTTTTTTCTCATTTGTCTTCTACCCGGTGATCTTCATTTTTAGTCGCATAGCCAGGCTGGTGACCCGGATAGTTGGCGGCGGCAGCGTACCGCAGAATATGTTCATCACCCGTGAAGAGCTGCGGGTGCTTCTGGATGTATCTGAATCTGCCTCTGATCCTCAGACCATTGATCGTAAGCGTATCAGAAGGATTATCCGTTTCGCTGACACCACAGTAGGCGAGGCGATGATTCCCTTGCCGGATGTGGTCGGTTTTAATGAAGTTCGCCACATGAAAGAGGCGGTGCGATTGGTGATGAAGCATGGTTACAATCGCCTGCCTGTCTATCGCGGAAATATTACCAATGTGAAGGGTATCCTGACTTTGGATACCTGGGATCTGATGCAACCTGATCTGGACAGTCGTCCGATCTCCGATTTCATCAGTCCTGTGCTCTACCTGTCGCCACGACAGACCATCGACCGTGCCTTGCCGATGTTGCAGGCCCGCGAGGATCACATGGCGGTTGTAGTGGATGAGTTTGGTTCAGCGGTAGGTATTTTGACCATGGAAGATGTCTTCGAAGAGGTGGTTGGTGAAATTGATGTTGGCTATGATTTCGATGAGTACCATCCGAAGCGGCGTCTCTATATTGAGCATGAGAGTGAAAACTCGCACCTGCTCAGTGGCCGTACACCCATCTCGGAGATTAACGATATTCTTCATGTACAGTTTTCAGTAGAAGAGGCTTTGACCATTGGAGGTTTGGTGGTGAGTCGGATTCGTCATATCCCTGTTGAGGGGGATTGCGTTGAGGAGCAGGGGCACCGTATCACTGTTATCGAAGCAGATGAACGCTCAGTGGTCAAAGTTAGAGTCGAGCGTCTTACCTGAGTATCAAGCGAAAATCATGCACCTGAATCGGATCGAAGAATTCAGATAGATTTGGCTTATTTAAGCGCTGGTCTAATATTGGTTAATCAATAGATCGCTTTTGACAACCCTGGCTTAAGCCAGGGTTGTCAAAAGCGTATGTTGTAAACCACTCTATTTTAAGAATAAGGCTTCTCTAGGGATGCAACACTCCTACAGCTTGATTTACATAGTTGTGTCGGCCTGTTGGTGAATGAGATATAACTATGTTTTCTAAAATGATCTGGCAATTTAACGATTTGAATCCAAAGCGATTATTACTACTCTTTCTCTGTGGTGTGATGGCTTTTTTTGCACTCCCGGTATTTGCGGCTTCAGCTGCCGAACAGAACATCGAATGGGGTGTTATGGGCATGAAGCTGTTTGGTGGACTTGCCCTCTTTCTATTTGGCATGGAGCAGATGGCTGATGCTCTAAAGGCAGTTGCTGGCGAGCGAATGAAGGGCATTCTCGCAAAGTTGACCAGCAATAAGGTTATGGGGGCTGCTACAGGAGCCTTTGTTACCGCGATAATCCAATCCTCATCTGTGACAACCGTGCTTGTGGTTGGATTCATTACCGCAGGATTGATGACCTTCTCTCAATCGATTGGGGTCATCATGGGGGCGAATGTCGGCACCACGATAACCGCCCAGATTGTCGCTTTCAAGGTGACTAAAGCGGCTTTGCTGATGATTGGTATCGGATTCAGCATGTTGTTTATCTCCAAGCAAGATCGCATCAAACAGTATGGCGGCATGATCATGGGTTTGGGGCTTGTGTTTTTCGGTATGAGTGTCATGAGTGACGCTATGAAGCCGCTCAGGACCTACCAGCCCTTTTTGGATCTGATGATCAGTATGGAGAGTCCGATGATAGGGATTCTCGTCGCAGCAGCTTTTACCGGATTAATTCAATCCTCCTCAGCGACAACAGGTATTGTCATCGTCATGGCCAGTCAGGGGTTTATAACCCTGCCCGCAGGAATAGCACTTGCCTTTGGTGCGAATATCGGCACCTGCGTCACAGCAATGCTTGCTTCAATTGGCAAACCCAGGGAAGCAGTACGTGCAGCAATGGTGCATGTGATTTTTAATGTGTTGGGTGTAGTCCTATGGATCATGTTTATACCTCAACTGGCAGAATTCGTGGTCTCATTTTCTCCCTCACACCCAGAACTCTCAGGTATTGAACGTCTGGGGGCAGAGACCCCACGCCAGATTGCAAACGCCCATACACTATTCAATATCGCCAATACTCTGATATTTATCTGGTTCACATCCCAATTTGCCAGAGTAGTCGAATACTTGATTCCTGAGCGTCTGATTGAGGAGGAGGGAATCGCTGTCAGTGCAAAATATCTGGATGAAGAGTTGTTGAGTACACCTTCCTTGGCTTTGGATCGAGTTCGCCTTGAAGTACTGCATATGGGGGAGAAGGTACAAGCCATGCTTAACAGGATAATGCCGGCGATCATCAGCGGAAGTAGCGAGTCACTGGATGCTGTGGCTCAGCTGGATGATGAGGTGGATATTCTGTATGAGCAGATCCTCGACTATTTAGGCAGAATCAGTAAACAGAGCCTGTCAGACAATCAAACGGATGAACTGCTGAGTTTGATGGAGGCGGTTGGTGACCTCGAAAATATAGGTGACACCATAGAAACGAATCTGGTAGCCCTTGGGCATGAGCGTATCAAGGTTGGGTTCTCTATCAGTGAACCGACTAGAATTGTATTACAGGAGTTTCACCGGGTGATTGTAAGATCGGTTGATGGTGCCATTCAATCGGTATCCCAGATCAATACTGAGGTGGCCCATGCGGTTGTGGCTATGAAGGACGAGATTACGGCTCTGGCCAGTTCTGCGACACAGCATCAAGCGGCACGGTTGGTTGCAGAAGAACCCAACAGGATTGCCGCATACACTACTGAAGTTGATATTATCGAAAAACAGAAGCGTATCTACTATTTCGCAAAACGTATGGCGAAAACTGTCCTCACTCCGGAAGAGGCAGAAGAAGCAGAGGAGTCAGAAGTAGCGGAAGAGTAACGTTACTTTTTTCGTATCTCAGCAATATTGAGATAGTAAAGATGCTTTTATGTAAATAACCCCGTTCTGAAGGTTTGACTTATGAAAATAGAAAGTCTGCTTCAAAATCTGAAAAAAATGCTCAAAAAGGCAGAGCTTTCGGATAAGGTAAAATGTGACCGAATCGATGAGTTACTGATCCAGCTTGAGAAGAAACAGAAGCGCCTGCAAGGTAAGCTGGAAAATGAGAAAAACTCGAGCAAGTTTAAACGCTTGAAAACGGAGTTGAAGGTTGTTCAGGCACAACTGAAAAAAGGTAATAAGCGCAGGCAGGAGTTGGGTAAAAAGTGCAACTAAAACAAGTGCAGGCTGTATAGGGCTTGTTCTGAGCCATTCTTGTTGCCCTGAGTGTCGTAATACTTTTTATCTGATAAGTATATCCAGTGTTATCAATGTGGATCTGCTCGTGACTGAGAGAAAGCCCAATACCCAAATTGCGATGCGCCAACTGATTGAGCAGATCAGAGCGACCCTACCGTTTGATCTGAATAGTGAAGATCGGTGTGGTGATTCCTGTCAAGGCTGTTCAAGTAAACTACTCATCTACCTTGAAACAGAGTTGGATGAGTGGGAGATGAAGCTGGCAGATGGTGTAGTGCCGGGATTTGCCGACCTCTCCCGCTTGTTGGGGCAAGGGAAAAAAATAAGCAAGGTGCTGAAGCGCAATGGCTTGATTCCGGAGGAATAGATAAAAAAATGAAGGGTATGGCCCAGCGGCACCTTTTCTGATTTTAAATCGAAGTCTATCTATTTCCTCGTTCTCACGCTCCAGCATGGGAATGAATACGAACAGGCAGAATGGTGCGGCAGGGCCGGCACCCTACACATCGCACTTATCATGACCCAGTTTAGGGTAGGGTGGGGCCATGCCCCACCAAAAACCATGTTGAAACGTAGAAGGGTGTGACCCTGCCGCACCTTTTTGAACTATGTATCAGAATCCA
>JBEVWG010000059.1:0-34754 GCA_040506705.1 Candidatus Thiodiazotropha sp. 6PLUC1 | reverse complement strand
CCCACCTGCAGGGTAAGGTTTTTCTAAAAAACCCAGATATTTATTCATTACCAGCAGCGTCTCTATACCGACTCATCAGCTGGTTTGGTTTTAGTTGGGCATGGTGCGGCAGGGCTGTACCCTCGCCTATTCACCTAACCATGGTGGGGCATGGCCCCACCCTACCTGTGAGTTAGAGTGTGGTGAGGTAAGACCTTTGATTCGAAGCGTAGGGTGGGGCCATGCCCCACCTGCCACTCAAATTACCGCACCAATTACTGATCGCCATAAAACCCCACCCTGTGGTGTAAGTAGCCCTATCAATGCCATACAGTTAAACACAACAGTCATCCAAAAGAGTACCCGGAATGGCTGCTTCTTTGTTTTATGTCGCAAATGGCTTTGCGCCATCAATGCACCAGGCCAACCGCCAACAAGAGACATTAGATGGAGCGCATTCTCACTGGTACGCCAACCGTCTCTTACTGCTGCGACCTTATCAAGCGCATAGGCAGAAAAAGTTATGGCACTGGCAACAACATAGAGAAATATGAGCGGAGCTGGAATGAGGGAAAGATAGGCAGCTCCACCAACAAACATCAGGAAACCTAATACTGAAAGATTAGCCAGAACACCTGAAGAACCTTTTTGCTTTACAGTTTTTGCAACACCGGCAATAGTAGCTTTATCAGCACATGGTCTGCCACGGGAATCGCTCGAAATCGAAAAGGTAACAACATCGCCAACCACTGGACGACGAGCCCTATTTGCAAAGGCTTTGATATGGACAAATGTTCGCTTACCTCCAGCAAGCGGAACGATGAATCCATAACCTTTATCGTCATACCAGGATGTGATTTTTCCCTTTCTTCGCACCAATATACCTCGTCAAAGATTATGTACCATATGGTTGATCGGTTCATCTTACAAGAGCAAGGGGCTTGATAGTTCCTGGCGCTTGATAACACAAATTGCTAATGTCAATTGCAAACAAATCTTCTACAATCATACTTGGCTTTACGAGCTTATATTAATAACAGGGGTCGGAGTCGAGAGTCCACATATCGTGAATTACTTCAAAAAATAAACTAGTGCGATTCTATATCAAACCATTCAGCTCTCGATTCGACTCCGACCCCGGGAGATACGAGATATCAAAATGAGCAAAAACAACAGGGATGATTACCAATCATTATGGGAAAAACTATCAGTCGAATGTTTCAATAAATGCTGGGAATATATCGACAAAGAAAGCCGAAGTGTTGAAGATAATGAGGAGATGATACTTCTGGCTTCAACCTCTCTCTGGAGTTGGAAAAACCGCTCCGATTGCACACCTCAGAACCTATCAACAGCTTATTGGCAAATGGAGAGAGTTCACTGTCTGTCCGGCAACCTGCAAATTGCTGAAGAGTATGGCAAAAGAAATGTGGAGATTTCCAAAAAACATCAACTGCCTCCTTTTTTTCTGGGGTATGCCTATGAAAACTTAGTTCAATGCTCTGTTCTCTCTAACAACCTGCAGGAGGCAAAAGCGTACCTTCAACTGGCAAAGGAGCAACTGGAGAGAATAAAGATTGAATCTAACAGAGAGTTACTTTCGGCTGACCTCGAAACATATAACCAAGCAGTTGAAAAATGATTATGACAAACTCTGATTTCATTTACAGAAATTGACCCTAGTCTCTACGTAAAGCTTCAACAGGAAGATAGTTTGCGGCCCGTCTTGCAGGGTAGTAACCAGAGGCCAGGCCCACCAGAACCGAAACGATTAATCCTGTTAACACACCACTGAGCGTTGGCATCAACGGAAAACCGGTGACCAGATCAAGCACGCCCCCCATAAGCAGACCAAGCAGCAATCCTACTATACCGCCAATGAGACTGATCAATACCGCTTCAGCAAGGAACTGAAACAGAATATGACGTCGGTTCGCACCTATCGCCATACGCACACCAATCTCACGAATCCGCTCAACAACCGCTGTACTCATGATCCCTGCCACCCCAATACCACCAACCAACAGAGAAGTTGATGCGGCAACTACCCCCATTGCAGTAATACCACCCAGAATGCGATCTACCGTTTTCAGGTAAGAGGCCAATGTGACCTGAGTGTAGTTGTATGCGCCACGATGACGCCGTTTCAAAGCCAGTTTCAATTGCGCTGCAGCCTGTTCCGCCTTATCGATCGATACCGCTTCAGCCTGCAGGTAACTGACCTGCTGGTTACCATTCAACTGCTGTAAAAGGGTATAGGGCAACAGGATACGATTATTGGCATCCTCACCACCATCTGATCCTATACTGGAAAGCAGATCCCTGCTCTTATATTGCAACAAGCCAACAACACGATATTTTCGTCCGCCGATACGCAGGTTCCGCCCAACAGGGTTCTCCACCTGAGGGAAAAGATCGTGACTGACTGTCTCTCCAATAAGTGCAACAGGACGGCGTCGCCTGATATCTTCCGGACGCAGACCACGCCCTTGCTGAATATGGTCGTTATTAATCGAAAGATAGTTGGCATCCACCCCTTTGATCTGTGCATTGCTGTAGCGGTTACCTCTTTGAATGATTGGTCCCTTGTTCGCAAGCAAAACGGGACTGAAATGGCGCACCGCAGGGCAACACTCACCCCGTAATATCGCCAGGTCACGGGTCTCCACCCCAGAGCCTGTGCGTACTCGTCTCTGTGGATCTTTATCTCCATAATCACGAAACACCCATACTGAACGCAGCCCAAAAGTCTCCAGCTCTTTCAAGACGAATGCTTTACCCCCACTGCTTACCGCACTGACAGTCATCACTGCTGCAATACCGATGGCAATACCAACCACGCTAAGCAGTGATCTCAAGCGGTTCTGCCATAGGGCATAGATTGCTTCATTCAAAAGCTCGATGAAGACCCGCAAACCGTTCACACCACCACACCATCGTGCAGATTGATCACCCGATCAGCACACTCACCAATTGCAGAGTCATGAGTTACCATCACCAGAGTAAGTCCCTCTTGATGCAGATTTCTAAATAGCGACATAACCTGTTCACCGTTTTCACTGTCCAGTGCACCTGTCGGCTCATCCGCTATTAATAACCTGGGTTGATTAACCAGCGCACGGGCAATAGCAACCCGCTGTTGCTGCCCACCAGATAACTGATTCGGCAGATGCTCTGCACGATCAGCCATATCGACTTTATGCAGAGCCTCTAATGCCTGATGAAATCGCCCTGTTCTCTCGACCCCTTGATAGAGTAGAGGCAGGGCAACATTATCCAACGCTCTGCGATTGGCGATCAGATTGAAGGATTGAAATACAAAACCGATGTAGCGTGAACGTATACTTGCAAGTTTGGCCAACTGGGCCTTTGAAACTGTTTCGCTATTTAATCGATAGCTCCCGCGATCCGCCAGATCGAGACAACCGATTAGATTCAACAGGGTGCTCTTCCCAGACCCGGAGGGCCCCATGATTGCTACAAACTCACCCTCTGAAATGGTTAGATCTATGCCTTTGAGAACCGGCAGCTCTACGCCCCCACGCCAGTAAGACTTATAGATGCCTGACATTTTAATCATGGGATATTTTCTCCCTGACGGAGATCCCTTCGTTGAGCTTAGCCGATTCCAGTAGTACCACTTTGCGCCCTTCGTCGACACCGGAGAGCAGTTCTACATGACTATCTCCTTCCAGACCGATCTCTATAGGCTGGTACTTCAACAAACCCTCTTCGATCAGCCCCACTTCAAACGCACCATCCTTCTCCTTAAGAGCAGTGAAGGGCAACTTCAAAACACCCTCCCGGCGTGCCACCTCAATCTTCAGGTCAAGCTGCTGCCCTAACAGCAGAGGAGGCGCTTCATCACCCAGCCTCATCCTTACACTAAAAGTATTAAGCTGATGATCCTTCTCCTGCTCGACATTCGGGCCAATCCAGTTCACCTCTGACAGCCATTTTTTCCCGGGAAAGGCATCGCAGCGCAGCTCAATCTGTTGTCCGATTTTGATACGACCACTGTCCACGGCATCAACATGCGCCTCAATCTCCCAGTGATCGAGAGCAACCAGAGAGAAGAGCGTCGTACCAGCCTCAACCCACTGCCCTACTTCGGTCGATTTCTTAACCACTACCGCATCGAATGGGGCGGTGATCTGCTGCCACTCCTGGGCAACATCGGTGAGTCGAAGCTCCGCTTTTGCCACCTCTAAGGCAGCAGTAGCCGCTTCGAGGTTGAGTTTGGCATCTTCCAACTGCTCTTGGGTTACCGCCCCCTTGGAGACAAGTTTTTGCAATCGCTGAAAACGCCGTTTGGCCTCCTTGCGACCCACTGCCTGCTGTTGGACAAAAGCCTGAGCCCTTTGCCGGTTGGCTGCAGCTGCACGGTTGTCCATACTGGCCAGTGCCTGCTCAGCTTTGACACGGTCTCCCACACCAACATCAACAGCAACCACCTGCCCATCTACCAGTGCAGTGAGTGCCACACTGCGATCATTTATTACCTCTCCGGTTACCCGAACCACCAGCTCGAGTTCGCCACGTTCAACCTGAACGGTCTCAACCTCTCTGGGTTCTTCCCAAAAACCGATCAGCATCAGCCCAAGGAACAGCAGAACGACGATCGTCAATACAAGAGTGCGCTTCAGTTTCATATCGGTTGAGATCAGAAATGGTATACCGCGCCGATAAAGCCACCAGCCATATTACGCTTATCAACGATGGGACTGTCACCGATACCATCACCTAATCGCCCGACACCAACGCCACCAATCAAATGGGTATGCTTCGTAAGTTGATACTCTGCCTGAATGCCAAGGAATGGCGTGACAGTGGATCTCCCTTGATAGGCCTCCCGTTGAGAATTCGCCTCATCCTCGTCAACACCAAAGTAGTAGTCAGCCAGGTCACTGCTTTGCCAACTGACTCCAAGCTCAGGCCTCAATGTCCATCCACTAAACTGCATGGGATAGGCATAACTGACAACCAGCTCCTGACCTTTCGAACGACCGCTGATATCTGCCAAAAGTTGTCCATTCAACTGACCGAGTTCACTGCCCCAGCTGAAATCTATGCCGGCATCAAAGCCAGGTTTACGTTTATGTAAACCCTCCAGCTCATCATTGTCATCAGGGTCAATACCCATGGCACGAAATCGTCCTACCAGGTCAAGGTTAAAATTATCTTCTTTAATCAGACTGTATCCCAGGCCACCAAAATTTGTGCTTCCATTGAAGTAAGAGAGGCCAGGGTTACCCAGATTGGCATGAAAGCGATCCCCCCGGTAGGCCACTACCGGAACCAGTGCAGCATAACCGTCTTCACCGACAACCGGATTACGCCCTCCCCCCAGATTGGCACCGACAAGCCATTCACCGGCGGATGTCTGAGCAGATAGAAGTGATATACCCAGGGCAAGCGCAACAGTCGGGATATTGCTCGTACTTGAAGAGTGAAAAACAGGGTTTTGCATAGTAACGTCTCCTTTTTATTGATTGACGTCACCAGAGTAAGAAACCGGCCTGTTAATGTCTGTGGTGGTATTGTTTGGGAATGTATCTCTCTGTAACAGGCTCTTGTAAAGGGCCTGCCATTCCCTGCGAGCCACGCCTTGATCTGACGTATTGGGGCGGCTCTGAATGGTACAGAATCTATGACGAGGTACACTAGTGCCTGCAGAATTCTGAATCATGGACGATATAGCATTAAGCGCAGTTAAATTTTCAGCGTAGATTAAGTAACTAATAGATTTTAGAAATATCCATTAAAACTATATAGTTAGCCCTTATCTCAGCGCTTGAGCCAAATTGTCAGCTAATAGTATTTTTTTTCGTATTGCAGCAGGTAGCAGGATGTTCAGGTTATTCTCAGCTCTATTTACCGCGATGGTAGTCAGCACAACGTCAGTCTGGGCGACACCGGTCTTATATATCAATGACAGTGCGAGCTTTGAAGACGCTACAGAAAACCTGATCTTCAGCCATGAGAGTTTCGAACAGACCTCGCAACAGTGGTCAGAACGTTGTGGTGATGTTTCACCTGACGCCTGTGCACCGTCCAACCGCTATGCCGAACAGCTACAATTTGACCAGGTCAATGTCTCCACTGAAGAGGGTGAACACTTCAGACTCGAAACAGCCTACAAAAATAGTGGAGACTTTGTCAGTGACGGCCTCTCTTCTATCTCTGCTGCCCCAGGTGGCTATCAGAATTGGGGACCGGTGACATTCAGCTTTGAAAATGCGATCAATGCGATTCAGTTCGACCTGCTGGATGTGGCCACCTCTATTGGTGACACTGTACTGACCTTCACAACCAACAGTGGATATGAGTCACTTCTGTTCCACCTGCCGGGATCAGACGATAATAACGGCCGATTGGATATCATCTCTTTCTACGACCCTACTCAGAGCTTTACAGCTTTCACACTCAACTTTGACTGTTCTCAAGCAACAGGTTCGAGTTGCGCCACTGACGATTTAGTGGGCGTGGATGCCATGCGTTTTGCTGCGGTACCTGAGCCAGATCTGCGCTATCTGATGTTCGCCGGCTTGCTCATGTTACCTTGGCGCACCCGGCGCTATTGCAGAAATCGATAGATCATCCATTGGCAGATAGCTGACTGATTTAAAGACAACCACAAACCTATCACTGTTTAATTAACCCACAAATTCACCATTACCCTCCATCCCAACTTCAAGAGACTCTTGAAAACAAACACAAAACAGACGTAGGGTGGGGCCATGCCCCACCATAAGGCGTTAGATGCAAAGTCCTACTGGTGGCTAACAGACCCTAGATCATGAGTTAACAGCAGCAACATCACTACAGTGTTTATCACCCTATTTTGTAGGGCAAAGCCCCACACCACAGCAAGTTGATAGCTACATTTTTCTCGCAGCAGTCATACCTCAGAGTATGAGTAATTTAAACTGACGGGTTGAAGCAACAATGACACTGATTACAAATGTTTGAAAGTTGATGCTATATTGTAAACCCTATTTAATTTAGGAGGTTACTCGATGCCACATAAATGCCAGACAGCAGATGAGCAGTAGTTCTATTCATGAGGAACATCTCCTTTATACTAGGCAGGATTAAAAAATAATCCGCCAAAGCCAAGAAGAGAGACCTGGAAAACTATCTTGATAGTAGATACTAAGCTAAGCCTGGAGTTAGCAAAGGAGTATTACAAGCTAGCAATAAAATCCAGTATCGGTTTTTATGCTTTACTTGCACTGGTTACCTATTTCTACTGGGATTATATTTCGACACCGATTCTGCTTTCCCTGGTAGGCTTTAGCTGCATCACTGCGACTCTCTTCCTAATCTCTGCCTATCTATTCAAACGACTTGGAACAGAGGTCAATGCTGCGCGCTGGTTGAGAATCTTTACTTTTCTCGCACTACTCAATGACATACCCTGGGGATTGATTGGCCTAGCAGGCTACTCGATAGAGGTAGAGACCTATCAGACGATAACCCTGTTTATGCTTGCAGGTATAACTGCAGGTGGCATCATAACCCGCGCTTCGATATTCAAGAATTATGTTTTCTCACTTGTAGCAATACTCTCACCAATTTCTTTCACACTGGCGCTGGAGAATTCTGAAAAATCTATAATCATGCTTGGCATGATACTGATCTATACCCTCTTCGTGCTATCAGCTGCAAAAGAGTACAGCACAGCCTTAACTCGAAATATTCGCCTCTGGCTTGATAATGAGAAACTGGTCAGTGAGCTAAGAAACTCAAACGCAAACGTTGAAGAGGCCAGGGAGAGAGCAGAACAGGCGAACATTGCCAAAAGCCAGTTTTTGGCCACGATAAGTCACGAACTTCGCACGCCACTGAATGGCGTTATAGGTTTTACCGATTTATTGCAGAGTGAACCACTTGATTTGAAATATAAAGAGTCTGTAGATCAGATTGAAAAAGCCGGTAAGAGTCTTCTGCATATCGTAAATGATATTCTTGATATCACTGCTATCGAAGCAGGGCATATTCACATCACTGAGGAGTCTTTTTCTCTATCTAAGGAGATGCAGGACCTTGTTGCCATGCTCCAGCCCATAGCCAACAAAAAAGGGTTATCCTTCACATTGAAAGTCGATAGTGACGTAGAGGATGTGATACGCGGAGATGTCAGTCGAGTTCGACAGATTGTGGGCAACCTGTTATCCAATGGACTTAAGTATACCGAATCTGGGTATGTCACTCTTCATATCAGTACAAAAGAGAAGTCACCAGATAGCACAATTCTAATATTTGACATACAAGATTCCGGCATTGGCATCCCTACAGATAAATTGACCTCCATATTTGAGAACTTTACACGACTAGAGGGGTTTGAGACTCGTCGAAATGAAGGAACCGGCCTCGGCCTGGCTATTGTCAAGAACCTGGTAAATCGGTTGGGTGGTCAGCTTTATGTCCAGAGCGAGGTTGCTCAGGGAACATGCTTCAGTTTAATTCTGAGATTTGAATCAGGAAATAGGAACGAAATAGTTGAAAAACAAAAAACCGTCAATACTGATACCGAGTTACACAACCTAAAAGTGCTTATCGTTGACGACAACGATATAAATCGTCGACTGCTTAATGTCTTTCTCACCAAGTTGGGCGCAAAATTTGATGAGGCTAAAAATGGAACAGAAGCTCTGAAGCGAATGCGTAACGAACAATATGATGTTGTACTGCTTGATATTCAAATGCCAGACATCACTGGCCTGGAGGTTGCAGCTGTAGTTCTTGAAGAGTTTGAATCCCCACCTATACTGATCGCTATTACAGCTCATGCATTTCCTGAACAACGCAATAGCATACTCGATGCAGGCTTTACTGATTTCCTGAGTAAACCAGTCACGTTGAATGTGCTTACAAATATGCTCCTCAAAGTTTATGAGGAGAAATCCGAAAATTTCTTTCACAGCAGAGAAACACCGAATCAACATGGAAGTTAAAATTCAAATCAACGATTCGATTGAAGAGAATGAAGTGGTTGAGCTGTACCGTGCAAATGGATGGTCTTCAGCTGAAAAACCAAAACCACTATTACTCGCCTTAGAAAACTCCCACACACTGGTAACAGCTCGCATTGATGGTAAATTAGTTGGTATTGGCAACGCGATATCAGATGGGCATTTAGTTGTTTACTACCCACACATGCTGGTTCACCCGGTGTACCAAGGCAAAGGAATTGGTTCCAAAATGATGCACGCCATGCAGTCAATCTATAAAGAGTTTCACCAGCAGATGTTAACTGCTGACATTAATGCAATCGAGTTTTATAAAACAGTAGGCTTTGAACCAGCGGTGAATACTCAATCGATGTGGATTTATGAAGGTAACGATCACTAGTGTGCTGTACCTGAATAGATATCATACTCAGACTTGTGTAGCTGGCCAGGCAACAATAAAACGAGCCCCACCACTGTCGGCACGCTCTACCCAAACCTTGCCATCATGCCAACGCACAATCTGCTGCACAATGGCCAACCCCAAGCCAACACCACCAGATTCCCGGTCTCGTGCAGCGTCCAGTCTGGCAAAAGGTTTGAATATTCGCTCGCTCTCTTTCTCAGGCACTCCGGCACCATCATCTTCAACAACGATTCTAGCCATACCCTCTCGATACTCCCCTCTGATCACTAAACTCGATTCTGCGTGACGACGTCCATTTCTGAGTAGATTCTTAACCGCTCTGCCCATCAGTTTTGAATCGAGAGCAACTTGTAGTTGATCATATTTTGCCTGTGAAATAAGTTCAGGCTTAAGTTCTGAAAAATCATCCTCAATCTCAATCAGCAGTGCCTGCAGCCAATCCTGCAAATAGACGGTATCCAACACCAATTCCGGACGCTCCCGGTCGAGACGTGAATAGCTGAGCGATTCATTCACCAACTCTTCCAGCTCAACAATATCTTTGCGCATGGCGGTGATATGTCGATCTCTATCCTCCTCTGCAAGCGGTTCTGCCAACATATCCACACGAAAGCGTAAGCGGGCTATTGGTGTACGCAGTTCATGGGAGACTGCTCCGGTCAACTCTCTGTGGGATAGAATCAGCTTTTGAATACGCTTTGCCATGGCATTGAAAGTCTCAGCCAGGGCTTTCAGAGCCGCACCTTTACCTACTGTCAGGCGGGTATCGAGATCCCCTGCTCCTAGCCTGCTGACCCCTTGATCAAAACGGTTCAACTCCCGCCACACAGGACGCACCCAGAGGTAGACAGCCAAAGCAACCACTAAGGCAAAAACAACCAGTAACAGCATATTGAAATGGCGCAATACAAAAGGCGCTTCATAAGGCCCGGCGCGAAACACCAGATCAGAATCAAGCACTCGGGCATAGTAGGTTTCACGGCTATCCTGCATACCGAGCACTACAACCTTGCCTGCTTTTATCTCAGTCAACCGATCTGCTGGTAGCGAAGGGTCATCGAGGGGCAGCAAACTCAACGGCATTTTGAATCTTTGGCCCAGCATCTGCAGAACCTGTGGCCACTCTGCCTGCTCTTTCTGCAGAAACAGATCTTCAATCAAACGTACTATACCCTCGACATCCTCCACCTCCTGCTGCTCTTGACTCACACCCAGAGCCAACATCAGATAACGATCAGAAGCGGGCACTCGTTTGTAAAACCGAGTCTGGCCATCCTTGTCAGTAAAAACAAATTCACCCTGCTTGAGTTCGGATTGATCGGAAACCTCCGTTGGCAACTCATCAAAATCGAATAACACCAAGCCACTTTTGAAATTTGCTTCCAGCTCAACAATCACCTGATCCCATTCGTCATTGGGTCTGGCTTTCAATCTATCTTCCACCAGACCAAAAACGCCAAACATGGAACGTTCATAGTGATCATGAATCGTCCCTTTCAGTGCCACTTCGGGCAGCCAGATGAGCCCTAAAACAAAAAGGGTACAGGTAAAAAAGAGTACGCCGTAGAGGGTAAGGTAGAGCCGCACCATGATTCCGATCAGCCCCAGGCATCTGGCACGAACAGATAACCCCGTCCGCGCACTGTCTTGATGCGGTAGGGTCGATGGGCGTTGTCGTTCAGTTTACGTCGCAATCTCGAAATACCAATATCCACAGAACGATCCAAGCCGTCATAACCAAAACCGCGCAACGTCTTCAATGCACTATCCCGGTCAACTACTCTGCCGGCAGTGCCAGCCAGCAACCACAACAGATCAAATTCCCCCGTTGAAAGCTCAATCGGCTCTCCATTGAGGGTTGAGGTTCTTGCACTGGCATCAACATGCAATCCACCAAAGGTAAGTTGATCACCTACAGGAGTAGTTGGTGGGGAGGTGATAACGCGATATCGTCGCAGTAAGGATCGCAGTCGGGCCAGTAGCACACGAGGTTCAACAGGCTTGGTCAGATAGTCATCAGCACCCAACTCCAATCCCACCACTTCATCCACATCCTCATCCCGGGCGGTGAACATGGCGATAGGGCCGTTAAACTCCGCCCGGATCTCACGGCAGATCTCCAAGCCATCACGCCCTGGCAGATTCAGATCCAACACCAGAATATCCGGCTTGAGTGTTCGCACTCTCTCGATCGCTGTATCCCCTCGATGCTGCAGATGCACTTCAAATTCATATCTCTGCAGATACTCCTGCACCAACCCTGCCAGCTGAACATCGTCTTCCACCAACAGCACCCTGGGCGGTCTATCTGTGGTATTTTCGTGCATTTAAAAAAACCTCTACTTTCGTCACCCCTGACATTAGCACGCCATGCGCAAAAAGCCTGTTGCGCTGGGTATTCGACTGTAACATAGTGTAACAACCCGCCTGCATCCCAGGTATTTACTAACCAGGCCATAGATATTAATACACACGACGGCCTGTCATTAAATATCTGGGGATAGGGGCTACAAGCATGACTCAGCTCGGTGTTGCGGCTCTTGACAAGGGATGGGCCATTCCATCCTTAGCTCCGTAAACGGCACATCCCTGTGCCACTCCTGCCGGCGAGCCGCGCCCCGAAGGAAGTGTCCTTGGGGTGCGCCTTGATCTGAGCTACGCTTGTAACCCTGAGTCTATTAATATCGTATGGCCTGGTTAGTATCAGCCAGTGAGACCTGATTGGGCATCACGCTAAATTTGGCGCATTTCAACAGGGGTATGTTGACCGAGAAGGAAATGCCTATACTCTGCAAATAATATTTTGTAAACGTAATTTGGAATTCGATCTCAGATGAGTGATATGGACCTTACAACCGACTACCTTGGCTTAAGCCTCAAAAGCCCATTAGTACCTTCAGCCTCTCCGTTGTCACGCAGCATTGATGACGTGCGAAGAATGGAGGATGCCGGCGCATCGGCCGTAATCATGTACTCACTTTTCGAAGAGGCAGTTACTGCAGAAGAGGAAAGCATGGTGCGCTTTCTGCACCACCAGGACACCGGGTTTTCTGAAGCCGATGGATTTCTTCCTGATCATTACGACTTCTCCAACGGTCAAGAGCGTTACCTGGAAAACCTCCAGGCACTCAAGGAAGCCGTCGATATCCCGATTATTGCCAGCCTCAATGGCACCACCCCAGGCGGCTGGATTACCCACGCTACTGAGATGGAACAGGCTGGCGCCGATGCCATTGAACTGAACATATATCAGGTTGCGGCCGATATCGAAACCAGCGGCACGGAGATCGAACAGCGCTATATAGAACTGCTGACCCAGTTGGAACAACGGGTAAACCTGCCTATCAACATGAAGTTATCTCCGGCCTTCAGCGCTATGGCCAATATGGTCAAGCAGCTGGAAGCAGCTGGTGCCAGTGGCGTCTCCCTGTTCAATCGCTTCTACCAGCCCGATATCAACATCGACAATCTGCGACTCACCAGCTCACTTCATACCTCCACCTCGTCAGAAGCCCTGCTGGCAATGCGCTGGATCGCAATACTGCATGGGCGCACCAAACTCTCACTGGGGGCGACTGGCGGTATTCATACCGCTGAGGATGCCATCAAGTTACTGCTGGCGGGAGCCGATGTGGTTCACCTTTGCAGCCTGCTTCTCGAACAGGGCCCAGGAGCGATCCGTGGTCTACTTGAAGGTATCGAATCCTGGATGGAGGAGAAGGGTTTTGAGTCAGTTGAGGAGTTTCGTGGCAGACTCAGCCAGGTCAGTGTAGCCGACCCAAGCGAATTCGAACGGGTCAACTATGTACATATTCTGGACAGCTTCAGTTTTGGACCTGGCGTGCGAAGTTAGATGTAGACTATGGCAAAATGATAACAGACACCCATTCTCTTACGCTTCGCGTTAGCAGTCAGCGCCAACCCCTGACATAATAAGCAGCTATTTACTCTGCCAGATGGACCAACAGATCTCTTGTGACTGATCAGATTCACTACGAACATCCATTGAATGAAAGGATTCGCACCTTTCTTCGACTTGAACACCTGTTTCTACAGGTGGATCACTTTCGTCCGCTTGCCGACAGCTGGAGCAACCGGGCTGCGGTTAGTGGTCTGCTCAGTATCATGACTGTATTCGGACGTTCAGACTTAAAGACGGAGATTCTCAAGGAGCTGGAGCGTCATATCAGCAACCTGGAGAGGGTACGTCAGCAGCCAGAGGTTAACATGCAGACCCTGGGGCTGGTTCTGGATGATCTGGAACAGGCGATCCACCAGGTCTATCGAATGGACGGACAGATCGCCCGCAATCTGCGCAATAACGAATTCCTCACTGCCATCATGCAACGCAGCAGCATTCCTGGTGGTGGCTGCAACTTCGACCTCCCCCAGTACCATCGCTGGCTCAATCAGCCCCATGAAGTACGTCAGAACCAGATGAGCGAATGGATGCAGGAATTGCATCCGGTACGCGAAGCTGTGGTGCTGTTGCTCAACCTGGTTCGTGGCAGCAACCTGCCCAGTGAAGAGAGAGCGCTACAAGGTTTTTTCCAGAAAACCCTGGAGCCTTCATCACCAGCACAGATGGTCAGAGTGGGTCTGCCGAGACAGACTGATGTCTTCACAGAGATCAGTGGCAATAAGCACCGTTTCAGCATTCGCTTTCTGGAGACTACCGATAGCGGCAAGCCTACTCAATCGAAGCAGGATATCCCTTTTCAACTCACCACCTGTATCTTCTAATGAAAAGAAAAGCACCGACAACAGTGCCATGCCCCAACTGCAGCAAAGAGGTCATCTGGGCAGACTCTTCAAAATGGAAGCCCTTTTGCAGCGATCGCTGCCGTCTGATCGACCTTGGGGAGTGGCTGGATGAGAGCCATCGCATCACAGAACCAGTCAACGGATATATCGAAAAAGAGCAATCCGACTAAGCTGAGCCTCGCAAACTTTTCGTTATCTTCTCGCAAACACGTCGAATCTCTTTAATCCACTCAGCTGCTTGCTGGTTGTTTTGGACTAACGGTTCTACCAAAGTCTTCAATTGACTGCAGTGCCAATGAGCCTGGTGCAGTTGCTGCTCCTTCTCCAACCGCTCTGCCTGCTTGATATGGTGGTGATAGAGAGATTCGGCGTGCCTGAAATCGAGTGCTGCAATCAACCGATCCCTATACTCATCGGTCATTGGCGTGAGTAACCGGCGCTCTTTGAGCAGCCAATCCACCTCTTTCAACAGACGCGAAAACTGTTCCAGACGCAGGGCATCCAGTTGGGTACCCTGAGGCTGAGCCTTGACCTCTCCCACGGCCTGCTCTGCGGCCTGAATCATCTGATTGATACCTTCGTACCTGGGATGTATCTGCTTCAGCGCCTGCAGACGAACCAAAATATCCTGACGCAGCAAGGTTTCAACCTCCACAGGCACAGGCAGCCCTGGAATACGTTGAATCAAGGCCTCGATCTCAGTTACCCGGTTAAGGATACGCTGAACCTTCTGGTTACGTTCTTCCACGAAGTCGTTATAGCGCTGGATAATACTTGCCAGCACCAGGGTGAGGACTAATAATCCCCCAACCACAATAAATAGTGTTGTCTGTTCCATAGGATCTATCGCTATGACTCTGTTCTGGTTAGTAATAATATGCTCGCCCCATAATAGGCTATATGGGGCATGCCAATCAGTTAAAATTTAAAAAACCTGCCTTAGAATTAAACTGTAGGTTTTTACCGAAGCCTGAACATAGAACCAGGGCCTGGTAACACTAATCGAATCGGCCCCAAAAATGGGTTATAGGATAGCCTAATATTGAAAACAGTCCTGGAGGGATTCTGATGTCCTGGGTGATGATCATATTACTGCTGATAGCCAGTTATCTTATTCTGGTTCCCCTGCTCACCTACCTCTCGGCAAAGCGCCAGATCGGTCAAAAAGTAGCGACTGACGGCCAGCAAGCAAAGGATCAGTTGATCTACTTCTATAGTGATAACTGCCCTCCCTGCAAAACAATGACGCCTGTGATCGACGAACTGTCAGAGCGTCATGACAATATCAGCAAGATTGATGTTAAGCGTGATCCAGAAGCGGCGAGAGCGTATAAAGTACGTGCTACACCAACATTAATTCTGGTAAAAGATGGCTTCATCGACGATATTCTCCTGGGCGCCAAAAACGCATCTCAACTTGAAACACTTCTGAGCAAAATCAGCTAATGCACTATAAAGTAATCCCCGTAACCCCTTTCCAACAAAACTGCACAATATTCTGGTGCGAAAACACGCGATCTGCTGCGATCATCGATCCAGGCGGGGATAGTGAGCTGATCATTGAGCAACTTAACGATCTCGAGCTGAAACCTGAAATGATCCTGCTCACCCATGGACACCTTGACCATGCCGGTGGCGCAGTGGAGCTGGCCGAAAGGCTAGAGATACCAATCATCGGCCCCAATCAGGAAGATGCCTTCTGGCTCGAAAATATGCAGCAACAAGCCAGTATGTTCGGCTTTGGGGATGCCAGGAATTGTACCCCGGACAAATGGCTGGAGCAGGGCGATGAGGTAACAATCGGTGATGAGAGACTGGAGGTGATCCACTGCCCAGGCCATACACCCGGTCATGTCATCTTTTTTCACCGCGACAGCCGGCTGGCTCAGGTGGGTGACGTACTATTCAAGGGCTCTATAGGCAGAACAGATTTTCCGCGGGGCGACCACAACACCCTACTGCGCTCTATAAAAGAGCGGTTGTGGCCTCTGGGGGATGATGTGCGATTCATACCAGGCCATGGACCAGATTCCACATTTGGCGAAGAGCGCCAGACCAACCCCTTCGTCGCCGACGGATTATAGCAAGTTGAGTGAAACCCTGCCGTTCCATCCAACTCCACTTTAGCCACCCATCTGCTCGAGACAAACAGACTGACTGGTGCGGCAAGGCCGCACCCATTCTCTTCGAATAGATTATTCGCAGCTCAATTTCTCCGACAGTTGATCCAAGTCAACACTTACCCTTGAAAACACAACATATAGTGCTTCAATTAATTGTTACTAACAATATGTTGAGTGAAATCAATAACAATGGGAGGAGAACCCAAGATGTCAGCCACCCTGTCTCGACAGCCACTCTCTACGCCCACCAGGATTTTCAAACGTGATGGCAGTAAGGCTGATTTCGATCCGCTCAAGATCCACAACGCCATCCTCATGGCCGGTGAGGCCAGTGGGGAGTTCGACAATGACGAGGCAGAGCTGCTTACCGCCCATGTAATCAAAGTGCTCACCCACACCGGGTATCGGGAGAGAACCCCCAGTATTGAACGCATCCAGGATGTGGTTGAACAGGTGTTGATCAGCGCCAACCATCTGCAAACCGCCCGAGCTTATATTGTCTATCGGGAGCAGCACAAAAAGCTGCGTCAGGATCGCCGCACACTACTGGATGTCGCGGACTCGGTAAATGAGTATCTACAGCGATCGGACTGGCGAGTCTCAGCCAATGCCAACCAAGGCTACTCATTGGGCGGACTGATATTAAATGCCTCCGGTAAGATGATTGCCAACTATTGGCTCAACCATGTCTACCCACCGGAGATCGGTGAAGCCCATCGAGAAGGGGCACTGCATATCCATGATCTGGATATGCTGGCTGGGTATTGTGCAGGATGGTCCCTGCGCACCTTATTGCATGAGGGACTGAATGGTGTACCAGGAAAGGTTGAGTCCTCCCCCCCAAAACATATCTCCAGCGCCATAGGCCAGATTGTTAACTTTCTCGGCACCTTACAAAATGAGTGGGCCGGTGCTCAGGCATTCAGTTCATTTGATACCTATATGGCCCCTTTTGTAAGAAAGGATCAACTCGACTACAGCCAGGTAAAACAGGCAATTCAGGAACTGATATATAACCTCAATGTACCCTCTCGCTGGGGCACCCAAACACCCTTCACCAACCTCACCTTTGACTGGGTCTGCCCGGAGGATCTGCGTCAGCAGGTTCCACTGATCGGTGGCATCGAAATGCCCTTCTGTTATGGCGAACTGCAGGCTGAAATGGATCTCATCAATCGCGCCTATATCGAAGTAATGACAACAGGGGACGCCAAAGGCAGAGTATTCACTTTTCCGATTCCAACCTACAACATCACACCGGACTTTCCCTGGGAGAGTGAAAACGCCACAAGACTGTTTAAGATGACCGCGAAATATGGACTACCCTATTTCCAGAATTTTCTTAATTCGGAACTTAGCCCGAATATGGTCAGATCGATGTGCTGCCGCCTGCAACTCGACCTGCGCGAACTATTAAAACGGGGCAACGGTCTATTTGGTTCAGCTGAGCAAACCGGCTCTCTTGGTGTGGTGACACTTAACTGCGCCCGCCTGGGATTTCAATTTACAGAGAACGAAACAGCCTTACTGAAACGCACTGACGAACTACTTAGACTGGCTCGCAATAGCCTGGAAATCAAAAGAAAGGTTATTCAGCGTCATATGGATGCGGGCCTGTTTCCCTACACAAAAAGATACCTGGGTACGCTACGCAACCACTTCTCGACCATAGGGATCAATGGAGTGAACGAGATGATCCGCAATTTCAGCCGAGACAGATTCGACATCACTGACGCTGACGGCAAAGCCCTGGCGGAGCGTTTTCTCGAGCGGATTCGTCAACAAATGGTGGCCTTTCAGGAAGAGACTGGGCATCTTTATAATCTGGAAGCGACTCCGGCTGAAGGTGCAACCTACCGATTTGCCCGGCTCGATCAGAAAAAATTTCCCGACATTCTGCAAGCCGGAACTCAGAACAAACCTTACTACACCAACTCATCGCAATTGCCGGTAGGATATACCGACGACCCATTTGCTGCTCTGCAACATCAGGAATCACTGCAGCGTAAATACACCGGCGGCACGGTGCTGCATCTATTCATGAACGAACAGATCAGCAGTACTGAGGCCTGTAAAAAACTGGTGAGGCGGTCATTGGCTAATTTTCGCATCCCCTATCTGACCATCACCCCGACCTTCTCCATCTGTCCGGTGCATGGCTATCTCAGTGGCGAGCACGAATTCTGCCCCCAATGTGATGATCTATTGATACAACAGAAGCAAAAGGAGCAAGCAGATGACTCAATCCACTGAGTTAAGAGATGAAGAGCGCACCCGCTGTGAAGTCTGGACCCGTGTGATGGGTTACCACCGACCTATCTCAGCATTCAACCCTGGGAAACAGGCAGAACAGGCTGAGCGTCTATGCTATCGGGAACCGCATTCCGAGGTCAGTGAGCAGAAAGCATAGTGAATACCCCCACCACCCCCTCGCCCCTCAGGGTGGGGGGGCTGACCCCCATGACCACGATCGACTATCCTGATCAACTGTCAGCGGTAATCTATTGTCAGGGCTGTCCACTGCATTGCGACTACTGCCATAATCCTGAACTCATACCCAGCAATGGCGCCCCACTTATCCCCTGGGGTGAAATAGTGGCATTTCTCGATCAGCGCAGAGGATTGCTGGATGCCGTTGTATTCAGCGGCGGAGAACCTACCTTACAGTCAGCTCTTTTCGATGCAGTAAAAAGTGTAAAAAAGATGGGTTATTTGATCGGCCTGCATACCGCAGGAATCTACCCGATACGATTAGCAAAGTTGTTACCCTATCTGGACTGGGTGGGTCTCGACATCAAAGCTCTTGAAGAGGAGTATCACACCATCACCAGGGTACCCAGTAGCGGTAAATCCCCATGGCAGTCTGCCCGGATACTGGTTTCAAGCGGTACACCCCACCAGCTCAGAACCACGCTTCACCCGGTCAATTCAGCCCCTGACAAACAAAAGCTGCTGATCAAAAGACTCAAACTATTAGGTAATATCGATCATGTATGGCAAACCTGTCGGCCCAATGATTGTCATACAGATGAAAGCAATTTCAAGTTACCTCATTAGTTTCTACTAATAATTTCATATGATTTTGTTTACATAGTCTTTTTGCATTGATTATCGACTTGACGTAACATTCGACAGTCAAGAAAAAAACACCCCATCCTATAGGGAACATTTGAGGGGATAATAAGTAAACGACATAAGGAAAAGAGACTACTTTTCCGAAATCGAGGGTGGAGTATGTTCAGAGAGCGCACTGCCAAACAGTCCGCGGGAAAAATATCTTTAATCCTGGTTGGCATAATTTTCATTGCAGGTATCGCCTTTTCCGGGCTATTCAGCATGGGCCTGACCTATACCAATGAAATGGAATTCTGCACCTCATGTCACTCCATGAAGGTCAATCTCGAAGAGTATAAAGAGTCCCTTCACTACAAGAATGCCTCAGGCGTACAGGCAACTTGTTCCGACTGCCATGTTCCTAAGCCTTTCATTCCTAAAATGATCGCAAAAGTAATGGCCGCCAAGGATGTCTACCATGAGATCATGGGCACCATCGACACCAAAGAGAAGTATGAAGCCCATCGCTGGGACATGGCCAACCGTGTCTGGGACAAGATGCGAGCCTCTGATTCCAGAGAGTGCCGCTCATGCCACGAATTCGAGAACATGGATCTCAGTGAACAGGATCGAAGCGCTCGTAAACGTCACCCAAAGGCCATGGATGAAGGCAAGGCCTGCATCGACTGTCACGCTGGTATAGCTCATGAAGAGCCCGACGAGCCAGAAGAGCCCGATACGCCATGACTGTCATTATCTGTCACAACCGATATTCACAGGTATGTAGATAATCCATGAAAAAAACCAGACTGTTAATTGCCACGCTCACCCTGCTGCTTAGCACTGCACTGATGGCTTCAACTACCGAGGATGAGAGGGAACTGCGGCTTGCAGCGGATGTCGGTGATGTGGAAACCATCACCCATCTTCTGGATAAGGGCGTTTCAGTGGATAGCGCAAACAAGTTTGGCAAGAGCGCTTTGATGATTGCCGTAGAGAGCAATAACTTCGAGACTGTAGTACTGCTACTGAGCCGAGGCGCCAATGTCAATGCGCGCACCGTTGCGGGCTGTACGGCACTGACCTTCGCTGCAGAAAATGGTCATCCGGCACTCACAGCCATGTTACTTGAACGAGGTGCCAATCTTCACGATCGTACACGGGCTGGCTGGGATTCCCTGATGATTGCATCCCGCTACGGCATTACCGACATGGTAGAGCAGCTGCTATTCAAGGGTGCAGATCCAAAGGCTTCAGATAAGCATGGCCAAAATGCCATCATGATGGCGGCAATGAAAGGCCATATCGAAACAACAAGAATGCTTGCCAAGCACCATTCAGATCTGAACAGCAAGGATAAAAACGGTTCTACCGCACTAATTCTGGCTGCAGATGCAGGACATGTGGATACGGTACAAGCTTTATTGGACTACAATCCTGACATCAACGCACAAGACAATGATGGCGCAACAGCGCTCGTCTGGGCAGTAGGTCAGAACGAACTTGAGACAGTAGAGCTGCTGCTGAAAGCCGGAGCCGATGTCAATCTGGCAGATATTGATGGCGTCACGCCGCTTATGGAAGCGGCTCGCACTGGATCTGAAGAGATTACAAAGCTGTTGCTACAGCACAATGCAGATAAAACGAATAAAGATAATGAAGGCCACACCGCAGCAGATATTGCGGCAAAAAAGAAACACAGCAAACTGTCAGGCCTTCTGAAATAAAAGAGCATAGCTCGGGTGGAGACACAGCATGTTGTCATCTGATGACAACATAAAATTGAGTAAAAAAGTTTCCCCTCAAGCTTAGGCAACAGGATCAGTCACTATGCTGCTCCGGTTCGTGTAACAGGGCCAGTTATGTCTCCTGTTATAAACTAGTGTAAGCCTGTTTAAATACCAAAGGAGGTAACATGGCGTACAACAATCTAAAGAGGGCCTTGATCGGGGCGCTGGTACTCAGTGCATCATCTGTGGCTTTCGCTGCTGATGAAAAACCCCTAATGTCGGGCGCCAGTGCCACCATGCTGGCGAACACCTGTGCTGGCTGCCATGGCACCCATGGCGCAAGTGCTGGGCCGGCAACACCAAGCATTGGCGGAATGTCCGCAGTCTACTTCGAAGAAGTCATGCAAGGCTTTAAAGATGCTGAGATTAAATCCACCATCATGACCCGTATCGCCAAGGGATACAGCGAAGATGAAATTAAAGCCATGGGCGAATACTTCAGTAAACAGCCCTTCGTAATGGCCAAACAATCTTTCGACGCTGATAAAGCGAAAAAAGGCGCTAAGCTGCATGACAAGTATTGTGAAAAGTGTCATGCCGACAACGGCACCTCTGCAGAAGATGACTCTGGCATTCTGATGGGCCAGTTGACCCCTTATCTTCACTACACCATGGCCGATTTCAAAGCCGGTGATCGTGAAATGACCAAGAAGATGAAGAAAAAGGTCAATCAACTGCTGAAAAAAGAGGGTAACGATGGTATCGATGCCCTACTCCACTTCTACGCCCAAGGCAAAAAATAAGGGGAATGAGGAATATGAAGATTACCCGAAGAGGATTTGTTAAAGGCGCAGGTGCAGCTACAGCTGTTGGCATGATGGGAACACCCTACATTGCCCTCGGCGCTTCCAAGAAAGTCGTAGTCGTCGGTGGTGGTACAGGTGGCGCAACCGCAGCGAAATATCTGCGTATGGCTGACCCTACCATCGAAGTCACCTTGATCGAAGCAAATAAACACTACTATACCTGCTACTTGTCCAACGAAGTACTGGGCGGTGACCGCAGCATTGACTCCATCAAGTTCGGTTACTCCGGTCTTGGCAAACATGGCGTCAAAGTGGTTCACGATGTAGTAACTGCAATCGACGCAAAGGCCCAAACTGTCACAACTGCTGGCGGTCAAAGCTTTAACTATGACCGTTGTATCGTTGCCCCTGGCATCGACTTCAAGTGGGAAACCCTGGAAGGCTATGACGCTAAAGTTGCTGAGACCATTCCACACGCCTGGAAAGCCGGCTCTCAGACCGTAACACTGCGCAAACAGCTTGAAGCGATGAAAGACGGCGGTACCGTTGTGATTGCGCCTCCTGGCAATCCATTCCGCTGCCCTCCTGGGCCTTATGAGCGCGCTTCACAGATTGCTCACTATCTGAAGCAGCACAAGCCTAAGTCCAAGATCGTGATTCTTGATCCTAAGCCTAAGTTCTCCAAAATGGGGCTCTTTACTCAGGGTTGGAAAGCGCTCTACGGCTATGAGACCGACAACTCTATGATTGAGTGGCGTGGCAGTGCCCAAGGCTCAAACGATAACGCAGTAGTCAAGGTTGATGCAGGCTCAATGAGTGTCACCACCGGTTTTGATGACACCATCAAGGCTGACGTCCTGAATGTCATTCCAAACCAGAAAGCAGGCAAGATCGCCTTTGCAGCCGGCTTGACCAATGACAGTGGCTGGTGCCCAATCAACCTGCACACCTTTGAATCCACCATGCACAAGAACATTCACGTGATTGGTGACGCTTCTATTGCCAAAGGCATGCCTAAGTCAGGCTATGCGGCAAACTCAGAAGCCAAGGTTTGCGCAGCAAGTGTCGCTGCACTTCTGAATGGCCAGGAACTGGGCACTCCAGCTTATGTGAATACCTGTTATTCCATCGTAGGCAAAGAGTGGGGCATCTCAGTTGCGGCTGTATACAAGCTGGCTGAGGATGGATCTAAAATCACCAAGGTTTCTGGTGGTCTTACTCCAACCGATGCAACACCTGAAATGCGGGCACGTGAAGTGGCCTATGCACACAGCTGGTTTACTAATATCACCAACGATATTTTCATGTAAGCCTACTGAGGATCATGGATTGATTCAAAAAAAAAGCGGGGCAATGCCCCGCTTTTTTTATCTCTTTAAACCACCCCTGCCCTGGAAGGTGATCCCTATGGTGTCTACTATGGCCTTGCTGGCCTCATAGGACGTGGAGGACGCTGATCGATGCTGTAGCCCGCCCCTGAATGTAGATTTGCAGGCCGTGCAAATTTTGGGAAATCCGGATTTCTCCAGCCCGGTTCTGCCAGCTTCTCTTTCGGTGGCTTAATGCGCGAAACATAATCCAACACCGCGCGGATATCCCGATGGCTGAAGCCATGTATCTGCTTGACCATCTTCTTATCCGCATTTCTACGTCTCTCACTCTTTATCCATTCAAACTGACGCAGCAGGTAACGGTAGTGTTGACCGTATATCGCAGGAATATGATCGTCCAGTATGCCCTCCCCATTATCACCATGACACTCAGTGCAGTTGTCCTTATAGAGCCGCTCACCCAGCATAAGGTCGTTACCCGGTCCTATACCATTGTGTGGACTCATGGGTAACTTAGAGATATAGGCAGCCACATCTGCAATCTCCTGTGCACCACCAAGAAGCTGCGGAGAAGTAAATGGCAACATGGTTGGGTTATCTCTATTTCTAGCACGGATATCCGCCAGTTGTTTGACTAAAACAGTAGGTAATTGACCGGCAACCTGGGGATAGGCACCACTTTCGAGCCCCCATCCTTCAGGGGTATGGCAGACAGCACAGATGCGGTAGACCTTTTTACCATTCTCCATGCTGGGAGTAAGATTCAAAGCCTCTTCATACTCCCGCATCGCATCATCTGAAGGTTCAGCCACACAGTGGGCCGATGACAACAAGCCAATAAACAAAGCTGCCAAAATAGACTTTCTCATTGAAACTCCTGAATTCAATATCGCTTGCGTGGCATCTCACCGGGTAGATCCAACCACCAGCCAACGCAATGCATATCAAACTGTAGCTATTCAAGGAACGTTTGAACAAGTCATGGTTCGAACCAGACTTAAATCATAGGTTCTTTAATGTGATGATAAACTTTTTATATGCATCGATGCGCTTATTTTAAACACCTCAGTGTTTAATATAGCGAGGCATATGCCGCTGCACAATAAAGAAAACAACATGATCGACAGTATAGGTGCCAATAGTCATCTAATAACGAATAAGAAGACTGAATTTTTTACTATTAACACACTTTAAACCAGGAAATTATTCAACTAGAGTCAGGATAGAATACTCCGAATTTGCCGAGCAATTCCCACCAACTATTTACCTGGTGACCAAATAGTTTAATTTCAGGGCTAAAGGCATGTTTTTGATCATGAGGTGGCTTGCAGAGAAGAGCTATTCTCTTGTCAAAAGCCGCATCACCAAGCAAGGGCACGTTAGAAGCCCCAGACGATTCGATAACAATAAAGAGATGCAGTAATCCCGCTTGCAGCAAGCCACAAAAATGCTGCTGCAACAATTTTCAACAAGCTTCATAAATTAAGAGTGCGAGCAGACTCACTGCGGCTGAAATTAAACTATTTGGCCGCCGGGTTAATAATAACGATCATTCACAAAACAGGTGCCGATAGTATGAACAGGCTATTCTTACCCTTACTCCTAATTCTCTCCACCCCTATGACGATCCAGGCTTTCGACCTGGAAAACGGACAACGTCAAGCAAGAAGCTGCGCACTTTGCCATGGATACTATGGCCAGGGGACACCAGGACCAGCCTCACCTCGCCTGGCAGGAACACCTGCCGGGTATATGATCAAACAGATCGAGGCCTATATCAAAGAAGACCGCATTAATCCCAGAATGGTGATTACCTCATCCCTACACTCATTGAGCGAAGATGATATCGACGACATCGCGGCCTACTATGAAAGTATCAACCTTGATAAGATAAACCCGGTATTGAATCATATCCCTCTATGGAAAGGAGATACGGCTCTTGGTAGAGAACTTTACGAGGGGGATTGTAAAAGTTGTCATCGCAAAAACGGTATGGGCAAATCCCGCAAAGGCATCCCAGCCCTGGCTCTGCAATATCCCCGTTACCTATTCCGCCAGATCAAGATGTTTCAGTGGGACAAACGGGTACACGACGATGATCCTGAAGACGACACCTTCGATAACCTTTCAGACAAAGAGATCGAAGCACTTCTCTCCTATGTCTCTTCGATGGCACCCAATAACATGAAGTAATTGGACATCTCGTCAACACTAAATATAACGAAAACATTTGGGAGAACCCTATGAAATTACTCAAGGCCGCGGGACTTGCACTTCTGATCAATCTGGCTTTTCTATCTGCATCTACAGCAGCAGAGCAGCCGGAAATCAATATTACAGACATCAAGCAGACTGTGGTGCAGATGAGCATCAAGGATGGTGTGAGTAGAGAGGATGCGATACAGGCACTGATGTCCAGAGCGACTGAGATCAATCTCAAATTCGTCGCCCGTCAGCAAGTCTCAAAAGAGCTTGAGGCACGTGGACTGAAGACCCCCTATCTCGACATCTTCCAGTTCTGTAATCCAGAGGATGCGAGGCAAATGATCATGCACGACCCAATCTATGCTGCCTATATGCCCTGCCGTATTGCCATGGTAGAGGATAAAAAAGGACAACTCTGGCTGATGATGCTCAATCTCGACATGCTGATCAACAGTGAACTGCTGCCACCTGATTTGACTGAGATTGCAATTCGAGTCAACCAGGCAATGTTGGATGTCATGGTTGCAGGTGCGACCGGAGAATTTTAGCCGGATAAAAATAACAATAAACCTGTGTCGATAAGAGACAGGTAATTTAGACTTTATGCCGACAAATTAGTCGGCATTTTATTTTACCCCCCTTCACAACTTGTAGGGTGGGGCCATGCCCCACCAAAAAGCTCGATGCCAGGACAAAGTGACGTCTATCTTCCACAAGCTATCTAAACCAACCACAAAACACTACATATCTTCTAACCCACCCACATCACCATATCTTTTAACCCACCCACATCACAACTCGTAGGGTGGGGCCATGCCCCACCAAAAAGCTCGATGCCAGGACAAAGTGACGTCTATCTTCCATAGGTTATCTGGTGGGGCATGGCCCCACCCTACGCTATTGTTTTTGTCACATCTTTTTGAAGCAGATGAACGACAAAATCAGCTGCGCTCCTATTGGCGACACTGGCTTTCCAACTACTTCTATTAGCCTAATAACAAAAAAACCCGAGCCAGTGATGACTCGGGTTTATGATATGTACGAGCTGGCAAAAAATTAGATAGCCAGCGTATTCTCTGTTTACGACTGGCACATATTATTGGCCAGATTGCTCTGAAATATCGCTTTGTGAATATCACCCAGACTCAGCATACCCAACAGTTGCCCACCATCCGCAACGGGAATTCTGCGGAACTTGTGGCGTACCATCACGGTAGCGGCTTTAAGAATATGCATATCGGGACTGACTGTAAGGACATTTGAAGACATCACATCGGATACCTTCAGGTTTACGACATCTTTATACTGCATCATCATGTTGTCGTAATCGGGTGCGGAGATACCATCCATAACCTCCTCAAGCGTAGGAAACATCCTGTGCAACACATCCTTCTCAGCGATTATCCCGGCTAGCTTGCCATCTTCCTCCACTGGAAGACCACTATAACGAAACAGGCACATCAGTGAGACAACCTCCAGCAGCTTCGTGTCTGGAGTCACCGTTTTCGGTGATTTTGACATTATTTCGCTTACCAGCATCGAAACAACTCCTCATCTTCGGTTAATTAATTATTATTCCGGGGGTTAGCCCAGAACCCAACCATACGCATTCTGTCGTGTTATGCCAATAGTTTTATAGGCCAAGCAGCTGAACAGGCAGGAATAATCTCCCATTTTTTGCAGCTCGTGACTGGCCGGGGCAAACTTGAGACAAGCACCAGCAGGAAGGAAATTCCTTACATCAGGGCATTTCAATGGAGCGACAGCAACTGAATAGTAATTGTAGATCTTTCACCCCCCCTTGGGGCTAAAAATAAAACAACCACATAAGCCAATGATTTACCGCAAAAAGCACCTAATTATCCAGAAGTTATCCACAAACAGCACACAGATAGAGAACCCTTTTCCACAAGTTAATGCACAACATGTTGTGGTTGACATCCGCCAGATAGGATATATATTGTGTTTACTGGTTTTGAAAGACGGATTCTCTCCAGTTTTTCAACAACTGGCCATAAAGACCGGGAATAACAACCGGCACCAGGGCTTAAGGCCCAGGAAAAAAACGGACTGGCAATACTTGGCCAGCTAAAGACGACCAAACAGAATAACCACCACATCATTAAGTGCAGGCCTCGGCGCGGACATCCCGCTCGACGATGACCGTCAACGAAAAGAATTTAGGAGAAGACATGGCGACACCAGTAGCCGATAGCGACGTTTCCGTTGCAGCGACCCAACCGCCTGAGATGCTGGAACCAGCAAAACAGACCCAGGCCAATCCTAGCAATGGCATTCAAGTCATTCGCCGTAACGGCAAGGTTACCAACTTCGATCCGAGCAAGATCAACGTTGCTATGACCAAAGCCTTTCTCGCTGTTGAGGGTGGCAACGCCGCGGCTTCAAGTCGTGTCCATGATACCGTCCGAGATCTGACTGAGCAGGTTGTCAGTGCCTTGACCCGTCGTATGGCGGACAGCGGCACAGTGCACATCGAAGATATCCAGGATCAGGTTGAGCTATGTCTGATGCGTTCCGGAGAACATAAAGCGGCCCGCGCTTATGTGCTCTATCGCGAACGTCAGAATCTGAAAAGACAGGAAGAGGCCGCCAAGCGCGCCGAGACCGAAGGCATTCCCGAAGAGCACCGGGTCAACGTCACCCTGAATGACGGCACTCAACGGCCACTGGATGTTGAGCGTCTGAATGCGTTGGTTAATGAAGCCTGCAACGGACTCGAAGAGGTGGATGCAAAACGCATCCTGCAGGATGCCTGCCGTAATCTTTTCGATGGCGTAAAAGAGAACGATGTATCCCAGACACTGGTGATGAGTGCCCGCACGCTGATCGATCAGGAGCCTAACTACTCTCAGGTCGCCGCACGGCTGCTGCTCGACATACTGCGCTGTGAAGCACTCAACTTTCTCGGCATCAACACCCAGGTCAATACACAGGCCGACATGGCCGGATGCTACGGCGACTATTTCAAGCGTTACATCAAACAGGCTGAAGAGCTGGAACTGCTCGACGGTCGTCTGGGCCAATATGACCTGGACCGACTGATCAACGCCATGCAACCTGATCGTGACCTGCAATTCACCTATCTGGGCCTGCAGACACTATACGACCGCTATTTCATCCATAGCGAAGATGGCATTCGCTTTGAGCTGCCTCAGGCTTTCTTCATGCGTGTCGCCATGGGTCTGGCAATCAATGAGATCGACAGAGAAACCAGAGCCATTGAGTTCTACAACCTGCTCTCCTCTTTCGATTTCATGAGTTCTACCCCAACCCTGTTCAACTCCGGCACCCTGCGTCCACAGCTCTCCAGCTGCTACCTGACCACCGTACCCGACGACCTCGACGGCATCTACAGCAGCGTCAAAGATAACGCCCTGCTCTCCAAGTTTGCCGGCGGTTTGGGCAACGACTGGACACGAGTACGTGGCCTCGGCGCTCACATCAAAGGTACCAATGGCAAATCCCAGGGCGTGGTTCCTTTCCTCAAGGTAGCCAACGACACCGCAGTGGCGGTCAACCAGGGTGGCAAACGCAAAGGTGCAGTCTGTGCTTACCTGGAGACCTGGCACATCGACATCGAAGAGTTTCTGGAGCTGCGCAAGAACACCGGTGACGAACGTCGCCGTACCCATGACATGAACACCGCCAACTGGATTCCAGATCTGTTCATGCAACGTGTCGCTGAAGAGAAAGAGTGGACCCTCTTCTCACCCAATGAGACCCCGGATCTGCACGACCTCACCGGCAAGGCTTTCGAACAGGCCTACGTTGCCTACGAAGAGAAAGCGGCTCGTGGCGAACTGGGTATCTATAAGACAGTCAACGCCCTCGACTTATGGCGCAAAATGCTCGGCCTGCTGTTCGAAACCGGCCATCCCTGGATCACCTTCAAGGACCCCTGCAACCTGCGCTATACCAACCAGCACATGGGGGTTGTACACAGCTCCAATCTCTGTACCGAGATCACCCTGCACACCAATGATCAGGAGATCGCTGTGTGCAACCTGGGCTCAGTCAACCTCACTGCTCACACCACTGAGCAGGGTCTCGACCAGGAGAAACTGGAAAAGACTGTAACCACCGCGATGCGCATGCTCGACAATGTCATCGACTACAACTACTACAGCGTACCCCAGGCACGTAACTCAAACCTGCGCCATCGTCCTGTAGGACTGGGCATCATGGGTTTTCAGGATGCACTCTACAAACAGCGTCTCGCCTACACCTCGGAAGAGGCCCTGGATTTCGCCGACCAGGCCATGGAAGCAGTCAGCTACTACGCCATCCAGGCCTCATCTGACCTGGCTGAAGAGCGGGGACGCTACTCCACCTATGAGGGCTCCCTGTGGAGCCAGGGCATCCTGCCCATCGACTCCCTCAAGCTGTTAAAGGCTGAGCGTGGCGACTATCTGCAGGTCAATGAGAGCCACACCCTGGACTGGGCAACCCTGCGAGAAAAAGTACGCAAACAGGGTATGCGCAACTCCAACACCATGGCCATCGCCCCCACTGCCACCATCTCCAACATCTGTGGTGTCAGTCAGTCCATCGAGCCGACTTACCAGAATCTGTTCGTTAAATCGAACCTCTCTGGTGAGTTCACGGTGGTCAACCCTTACATGGTCCACGATCTGAAAAAGCTCGGCCTGTGGGACGATGTGATGATCAACGATCTCAAATACTACGATGGCTCACTACAACCTATCGCCCGCATTCCAGACGAGATCAAAGCAATCTACGCAACCGCCTTTGAGATCGACCCACGCTGGTTGGTCGAGGCCGGTTCCCGTCGCCAGAAATGGATCGACCAGGGCCAGTCACTCAACCTCTACATGGCAGAACCCTCAGGCAAAAAACTAGACAACCTCTACAAACTTGCCTGGGTACGTGGACTCAAAACCACCTACTACCTGCGCTCCATCGGTGCCACCGGTGCAGAGAAGACCTCAGTCCAGCAGGGCAGCAGCAGCGGCGGTGTCGACCTGGTCGGTAACAACAGTGGAGAAGCCCCCAAGGCCTGCTCCATCCTCGACCCGGACTGCGAAGCCTGCCAATAGAACCACCAAGTGATCAAGAATAGAGAGAGGAACACAATATGCTGAACTGGGACGATCCACTCGCCAAACCCGCACCGGTGAAGACCACACCTGTGCCTGCGACTGAAACCCAACCGGCTCACCCTCATGTGGTGGAAGAGGCAGTGCAGGCACTGCAGGTGGAAGAACAGGCTGAAGAGTACAACACCACGGTGATGGAACCGGTCAACCCGGATGACAAACGAGTCATCAATGGCATGACCGACATCAACCAGCTGGCGCCATTCAAATACCCCTGGGCCTGGGAGTATTTCCTCAACGCCAACAAAAACCACTGGACACCGCTGGACATCAACATGGCCCAGGATGTCCACGACTATCAGTACAAACTGACCCTGGAAGAGCGTCACGTCTACGAGAATGTACTCTCCTACCTGACTACCTCAGACATTCTGGCGATGCGTAACATCGGCTTGGCGGTCATGGAGAAGATGTCCGCACCAGAGTTACAGATATACCAGGCCCGTCAGGTCTACGAAGAGTCGCTGCATACCTGGACCTACCAGCACTGCATCGAGACCATCGGTCTTGATCAGGGTGAGATCTACAACCGCTACCGAGTCGTGCCTGAGATCAACAAAAAGATCCAGATCACCAACCGGCGCCTCTCCTCGATCATGCGCGCCGATATCGACCTGCATGATCCCAAGGAGCTGCAGAACTTCGTCATGGCCTACATCTACTTTGCCGCCATCTTCGAAGGCTGCTGGTTCTACAACGGCTTCAGCCCGATCTTCGCCCTGCAACGCCGTGGCCTGATGAAAGGCACCGCCGAACAGCTGCAATACATCATGCGTGATGAGGTGATGCATGCCTCCTTCGGCATCCGCGTCGTCAAACAGATCATCATTGAAGAGAACCTCACCCTCGACCCACAAGCCCTGCGCGAAATGTGGGACGAAGCCGAAGCGGCAGAGATCGGTTACGCCAGCTACATCCTGCGCGATCCGATCCTGGGCTACTCCAAAGAAGACCATATCGGCCAATTCCGCTTCACCGCCAACCGCCGCGCCAGACAGCTCGGTATCGAGGAACCCTTCCCTGGTGCGGAAGCCACCCTACCCTGGCTCGACGAACAGGCAAATTTAAGGAAAGAGAAAAACTTTTTTGAAACACGAGTCACCGAATATCAAGCCGGTGGCGCGTTGAAATGGGACTGATGGACTCAAGCCCCAACACTGTTCCGGCCCCAACCGGAGCTCAAGGCCAGCCTTACTCGATACAGGAATCCGATCGAGGTAGACATTGCCGTTCATTTTTCGGAGACCACTAGCATGCATTGTTCACACTGTGCGTCACTTATGGCTGAGCTAGAGACCCTTCAGGAAGGACATACCGAACAGTCCAGATACGAATGTCCGATATGTGGTCAGATCCAGTTGACCACAAAGACAATAGATCAATGGAAAGAGAAGTTATCACAACAAATGGATCGTGCTTTAAAACACCCGTTTTATAACACTTAAAGAGGTGTCTCCTAATCTCCTCTCTACCTGCAATTGCAGGCAGGTTGTGGCGCTCTGCGCCACTGCCTGGTTTTTCACTCCCCCGACTATCTCTTTGCAGAAATATAGGGTGCGACCCTGCCGCTCCGTTGACCAAAACCAGTAGCTTCCAGTTACCTCATTTATAGTAGCAATGGAGAGGCTCTATCATGATCACTGGTGACAGGGTTTTTTTGTACTGAAATTTTACTGCCCCGTTTTCCCTGCTTTTTCCTGGGTGAGCGATGGCATGCAGCAGTTGGTTAAGCTTCTGACTTGTCGGCACCTTGTACCTACGGAACCAGGCTGTTTCATTGAATGGTCGACATCGATTTTTTTACAAGGTTATTACTATTTTACCTTTGAAAAGTCCTTCTCCAAAATACCGGAAAGCATCTGCACTATGTTCGAGAGGAAAACATTTATCGATAACAGGCTTTAGCTTACCGCCTTCAAACAACTCTACTAAATATTTCAAATCCTTGTTTGCTTTATAGCCTACCATATGCATTTTACAGCTCTTAGACAGTGCTTTGAATATCAATAGTTGAAGGATTCGTGATGTTTTTCCTCCGACTGTCACATAGGTACCCCCTGGATGTAATGCTCGTTTATAATCAAAAACAGAACGAGTAGTTTTGACATCAAAGATCAGATCATATTTCTGACCATTTTTTGTAAAATCTTCTTTTGTGTAATCAACCAGATGGTCAGCGCCAAGTGATCGCATTGTGTCTAATTTCTCTGTGTGGTCAACAGCTGTTAGTTCAACATCGAACGATTTAGCAATCTGAATAGCTAATGTACCTGTACTGCCACCCCCTCCATTAATCAAAACCGCTTGTCCTGATGCAATCTTTCCAAAATCAATAAGGCCCTGTACAGCAAGGTTGCCTCCATGAGACAAGCATGCAGCTTCCTCGAACGTCATACTCGATGGTTTAAGAATTAATTCATTTTCACAAGCACAGGTATATTCAGCGAAAGCGCCCCAACCACCCTCTGATAAATCACCTAACACTTCATCTCCAACATGAAAGTGTTTTACTTTTTCACCGACTGCTTCGACTCTACCTGCTATGTCACATCCATCAATCATCGTGCTTTTTGGTTTTAAAAGGCCACTTAAAAAGCGATACTCTAATGGCTTACCTGTTAACATATCCCAGTCCCATGAATTTATTGAGACGGCATAAACTTTCACTAAGACTTCATCGTCACGAGGTACTGGTTTTTGGATCTCTTCTAACCTAAGAACATCGGGTGAGCCGTAGTTGTGATAGACAATGGCTTTCATAATGATTCTTTTTAAGACCTCCTAAAACAAACCAAACAAAACCGGGATACCCATCATTCGTCGTGCAACAAAAAACATACAAAACAACAAGTAAACGCAGAGAAAGCTTCCGTGGCTTTCATAAATAATTATAGATATTCCAATTATTGCTTATACTTTTTGCTCAGTTATTCACAGAAATTAACTTTGACAGTGATCTTTATGGGTCTCGGACTTTTTGTTGCTCTTGCAGGTTTATAAACAGGTTTTTTCCTGGATCAAATTCAATATTCGTATCATTATCATTAGGATTAAGGTAGTAATTAAAGGCAACAAATGGATTATTTTGTTTTCGCCTTAGTGAATAATTATATAAGTTGATTGATCCATGTATCTTCCCATAGCGCCCACTTATAACATTTCCCTGTTTATCAAGTTGAGTCCTGATACGGAAAAAATAATTTTTATCATATTCAGGATCGCCACTTTCACCAACTCTTCTAGTCCCTGGTTTATTTTCATATCGTCGCGTGAATTCAGGGAGGTAACCACTGCTGGGGGCATGATAGGGTAGTCGTAATGCAGATTTCCCTTTGCTGGTATCAGGAAAATATTGAATCAACCCATCTCCCTCGTTTGGAAATTGAATTGTTAAAATCACATCGTGATCCTGAAATGATACTGCTCGATTGACATCTACCTTAATTAAAAAATCTTTATTAACCCCTAACCCATATGGTGCGACCCAGTCACCAACTACCAGATCAAAACCAACGAACCTTCCTAGCATTGGAATTTCAGGTTTCGCACCTCTTTCAACAACATTTAGTGGGTGAGCGTACATTGCGATAGGATTGAGTTTCTTTTTTAAAACAAGCTCAACTGTTGGATTCCAGGGTTTGTATTTTTTAAACCCCAAAAATCCTGATGTATCTGTAAAACCATTGAAATGACTACTGACATCATAATACCCATCCTTTTTTACAGATAAGCCCACGTAACCAGCAGTTTCTCCTTCTCCAGTAAATAAGCCATCAGCATCTGTTAATCCTGAAACCCAGGATGTATTCGTCCCCCAGCCCTCTCCCCCTTTTTTAGCGACTTCCAGAACCAAACCTGCTTTGGCCTCTTCAACGGGCAGACCTGATTCATCCATTACTTTAATGGTTATCCTTGCCGTCGGTAATGCCATAACAACAGTTGATACAGACGAAACCAATAGTAAGAAAAAGATCCTGACAAATTTCATTTTAACGCTCCTTTCGTGTCTAAATCGTCAAAAGTATCCTAAATAGTGGAGTGAGAAACTCCCCTCTCCCCTCGCGGAAGAGGAACCGGCGGAGAGGGGGAGAATGAACACCCTATTTTTCCCAAACAATCAGCAAGATAAATATGAACGATCAGTGCAGTTTTTTTCAACCACATGAAACGCTTCGCGTACACCCTCTCCCCAACCCCTCTCCCGTAAAGGGAGAGGGGCTTTCAGAGTTGTTCTGAGAAGATT
>JBEVWG010000087.1:0-35354 GCA_040506705.1 Candidatus Thiodiazotropha sp. 6PLUC1 | reverse complement strand
CCCTATCAAGTTGCTTGAGCTTTTCCACGATCCACTCTCTACGGTGCTCGTAGCTTCGGCCGGTTAACTCATCCTCTCCGCACAGGAAGGCGCGACGTACACAGCGGGATATGCAGTGGTAATAGGGGGTTTCATCAAGACAGATCTGTTGCTTGCGCGATATCGTCATTGCCGGCTCCTTGGCTTATATACATTCCATGTACGCTTTGAACTCTAACTCACCTAAAAGGTCTTTTCAAACGGTGGCTGTCCCGAAATATAATACGCGATATCGTCATTGCCGGCTCTTTGGCTCATATACATTCCATGTACGTTTTGAACTCTAACTCACCTGAAAGTTCTTTTCAAACGGTGAGTGTCCCGAAAATTCGCGCGAAAATTCGCGCAACTGTTCTGCGCGGTCTTTAGTCGAGGTATATTCGGTCGTTTCAGGCGTTTGCGCCATGCCTGCATTGATCGGATTGAGGTCAACATATAGGAAGAGCAGAAAGCTAGGGTAATCCCCAGTGATATCCATGAAACGACGGTGATATTGTAAAGCTAAATATTACGCAGGGAGCGAACAGATGGCTGAGATACAATCTTTCAATGGCGGTAGTACGTCGCGTAATCTACAGGGTGACGGTACGAATAGTGCTGTATCAGATTCTCAAAACCCAACGGAGCAGAATTCGCAAAACCAAACTGCCGAGAAACAGTTCAGTGGCATGACGACGGAAGAGCGATTGAAATCGTCGCAGTCGCCATTGGATAATTTTCTTTCAGATACTAGCCAGTTGGCCTCCGATACTGCCGATGCAGTGACTGATCTGGCAACCGATGCCTATCAAGGTATGAAGGAGATTAATCAAGAATACGCGCTAGGTCAACGCGCCATGGGTGCCTTGAAAATGCTGGGCGGTGCTGGTGAGGCGTTCGTTGGTAGTATTGGCATCATGGCACCAGAGCCATTGACCACAGTGGGTGGCAGCATCCTTTTCGTCCATGGTTCAGACGTGGCTTCGAGTGGCTTCCAGGAGATTTTAACAGGTAACCCTGTCGAGACAGTAACAGATCAGGTGACGACCGAAACTGCGAAACTGTTAGGTGCTGATGATGTAGCCGCACATCAATTTGGTGATAATGTTGATATGGCGATTAGCCTTGGAAGTGCAGGGGTTGGTGTCTACCAGGCAATGACTCGACCAGTACTTGCAGAACTTGGCCCGATGACGATAAAGTCATCTACGAAAGCAGATCCCACGAGTGAATTGAGTGCTGGCGCCAAAACTCAAGCTCAAAAAGGTGCTAATGTAACGGCTGAGGTTGCTGATCCGGGTTTATCAGTACCTGTAGTCACAGCCGAAGCCCGCGTAAGTGGGTCGGTTTTCAGAGATGTCAATCAAACAGCACGCACAGGAGCCAATGCTGATCAACCAACAATGATTGCTGATAGAATTACCGAGAAAACTGCACTATCGGGAAAGGCTCTACCTAACGGAAATATGGGTACGGCACATGCTGAGGTTGGGGCAATACAACAAGCATTTGATGCTGGAGCAACCACAGGTGCAGATATGACATTAAATGTAACTGGGAAGGCTGTTTGCGGATACTGTCGTGGTGATGTGGCAGCGATGGCAGAAAAAGCCAGTTTAAAATCGCTGACTGTTTTTGAGGAAGCAACAGGAAACACTTTATATTGGAAATCCGGCATGAATTCTCTAAAGAAGGTTAAATAATGTTTTCTCTATCTTGGGTGATTGGATCTGGTGAAAATGCGCAGGGCGGAACCACTGATAATGTGCAACTTGATAATGTTATTGCAACTATTGAGTTAGTTTTAAACAAATCGGGTTCGGTTACCCTGGATATAATTAACGGGGACGAAATAGGCCCAGAAAGCCTTCAGGTCGAAACTGAAGGTGGTAAGTCGGTTATTTCTCTCGGAGAGAATACCAGTGACGATTATGTAGTTCATACCTATACAAATGAATCAGCTATTGATGGAAAGATTTCTATTCTTGGTAATGAATGGGATCAAAAAATGATTTGCGAGGATTCAAACATAATCAAAACTATTTTTAAAGAATTCCTCTTGACAAATAAAGTATCTAATAATTTACTAAACTGAATTTATTGCTCCAAACAAAAATGGGGCTATCCAGGTTTTGCAAAGAATTTAAGGTTTTGATTAGCCATAAATTACCCTCTATCTTTTGATGTTGCTAAAACACTAAATGAAAGAGGTACTGGAATCTACGACTATCAACAAGCTTATAGGAACATTGCTTAACACCCACAAAAGAAAGAAATACCAAAAAAAGTTACCCAAATACTTTTTAAATTACGCTCAATTCACTTACCCCTACCTTCTCCCTTAATTAATCCAATGAATACTCGAACAACTCTAATTGAACAGCAAAATACAAACCAATGCTTTTATTGATTTTTATACGGTCTAATTTCATAGGATGCTGATTTTTGTTCATTCCAAACAATCAACCTATAATAGAGCCCTACTCCATATTACTTGGCGAGGATCAAAGGATAGAACAAACAAACACGGATAGGTGTTAACCCTAGCTAGGGCAATTCCCGATTTCCCAACACCTCCGTAAGGCATAAATTTAGAGTCGTCATCTACATGAACTAGGTGGCATTCGAAATGTGGCAGGCATGGAAGCTAAATGCAAATCAACATTAACATTAACATTAACGCTGACCCCATTTTCAAAACTGCGCTTTGTAACCAAGATTGATAATCAAATCCGGCACCATGTCTGTGGTCATGTTCTCTCCCAAAGAGAGATCGATCTGACTGCCATCCTTGAATGGAATCGTGCCACCAAAGGTAAACATCACAGCGGAACCACCCAGTTGATCAAACCTGCTTTTATAGAATGGCGTATGTGCATCAAATTGTAGTTTCAGATCGAGCCAGTCGTAGACTCGCCAATTAGCGCCCAGGGTACTAAAGAGAGCGAACTCTCGTTGCTCTTGTTCGAGGATTTCGGCTTTTCCCATGAGTAAAATGCCGATCTGTCCGTAACCCCCTATAGGCCACTGCTCAACTATTCTTCGATCCGAACCACTTAACCAGACGGCTATATCTGGCGCCCCGCTACCCAGTAGTGACTCTTCATCACCAGTCGGCAACTTCACACTGAAATGAAATGATGCACTTTGCTCTTCGTTGGCCAAGGATAGTCCACGGGAAAGCAGTAACTGAATATCACCAATACCACTGCTCTCTTCGGTAACAGAGACCTTGGTTTCACCATCTTTGATATAGAGATAGCGCAGTCGATTCTGATCCCAGTCATCCCTGTCTGAATTGGAAAATCCGAACAGGTCGTGCCAGTTCTCTATGAGGCTATCCAACCCCCCGCCTCGATGGGAAAGATAGGGCACCTCTGCCCCTATTTGCCAGCCTGAGCCCAGTCCCCGTTTCCAGGTCAATGCAACCCGGTTGGTCTCACCATCGAGTGTTACCTGTCCATCCTCGGTAACTCTCTCCATTGATGTATTCGCAACATCCCACTGAATACGCAGGCTGGTGACCTTATCTTCAAGAAGATCTGACGGAGTTGCGACTGGTAAGCCATGCAATAGGGTAAAGGGGTTCATGTTACGCACGGGGAAAGGCTCAGGCTGAGCGGAGTAACCCTGCGCTGCCGAAGAACAGAGCAGCAACCCTGGCAGTAGCCTGAGAATACTGAAACTGATGAAATAATCGATAAATCCTGTGAAGGATCCATTACGGTGACATTTTTTGTGCATGAAAAACTAAGAAACGGCAGTTGAGTCCATCAAAATAGAGTTTGATAGAGAGTGATTTTGTTCTTGTTCAGTGGTTACTGCGCTGTTTATATTACTATATAAACCCTATATTCAGTCACTGCTATGACCCTGGGTTTTGTAATAAATTCAGTTTACGACGCTCAGGATAAGTCTGCTGAACAGATTGCCAATCAAAATCTCTTGCTTTAACCTAAAAAGATCAGCTGGAGAGTGTGAAGTGTACAATTCCTGCTGTAGTGTTATTCTCCCAATCGGTTATCATATAGATCGAAGTAATTTTCTTAAATATCAGGGACCTGTGATTAGAATGGAGCGGTCAGATCGTTTTTCCAGGTTTAAGGTGCTTAAACCTGCTTATCAGCAAGCTGATCATAATGATCCGCAACTCGGAATCGGCGTAATTTGGCAGCAAGATACCGAAACCAACTTCTCCGCTGGCTCCTTAATATTCAGTGGAAAGGGTATGCTTCTCCATGGGGAGCGCGGCTAGTCGCTTAGCGTCAATTGATATCAATTATTTTTATGAGACACGGTGGTAGACTCGGCTTTAATCTCGAAAATACTGATTGGTTCTCATAACCAAGCTCAATATTAATGAGGTATGACCGAAAGGTAGTTACTGGAGGAAGCAAACCCTGAACAATAGGAATTCGTAGCGATAACACTTATCATCACCTATGATCTCTGTATTTGGGCATTTTTTACCAACTCCTTAGATCAACCTGTGACTATGATCGCAAACGCAACACACTAATTCATATAGATTTGTTTCTTCATAACACAGTTATATTCACGACTCGGGAAACGTCATCTTGAAGATCTTAATCCGCTATACATTTCTCCTCCTGTTCTGCCTGAGCTTCCCCCTGTGGGCCGCTGATGGGCAAACCGAGGGCGATAAGGGACTGGACAAGCAGGTCGAGAGCTTGAAAAAGGCTGTGATCGAACTTAACCGAGAGCTTTTCATACTCGAAGAGGAGCTTCTGTTTCCGGGTAACACCCAAGTCTCTGTGTTTCTCTCTCTCGACATAGGCACCTACTTTAAACTCGATTCGGTTCAGCTTCAGATTGATAATAAGGAGTTGACCAACCACCTCTATACAGAACGGGAATTAAAAGCACTGCAACGGGGCGGTGTACAGCGCATCTATCTGGGCAACCTCAAAGCGGGCAGCCACGAACTGGTCGCATTCTTTACCGGTGTCGGCCCCAAAGGCCGAGACTACAAACGGGGCGCAACAGTCAGCTTTGACAAAGGCATAGGGCCGAAATACCTGGAGTTGAAGATCGTCGACAGTGCCGCCCTGCAACAGCCGGATTTCGAAATCCGGGAGTGGGAGTGATATAGGTGCAAACCGGCTTGATTCCCCGCCTGCTCCTCACGACCTGTCTCGCTCTCCCACTCTCCGCAACAGCGGAGATACGTGCTGGCGAACCGCAGGCATTACGTGACTTACACTATGGTGAGGCACTCTTCCATCTCTATCAAAAAGAGTATTTTCCAGCCATCATTCGACTACTGTCAGCGAGAAAACAGGGGCTGATGAAAGCCTATGCCGATGAGCCGGAACTCTTGCTGGGTGGACTCTATCTGGCCTATGGCATGCCCGACACGGCAGAGAACCTGTTCAATCGCGTATTGAGTAATACCGCTACCCCTGAAATACAAAACAAGGCCTGGTTACAGCTGGGTAAATCCCGATACCGCAGAGGTGAGGACAAGGCGGCCACCAAGGCACTGGGTCAGATAGGAAATGAACAGATAGCCGATGCCAAGGATGAAAAACAGCACCTGGAAGGCTTGATTGCACTTGAGCAAAATGACCATGGGCAGGCACTTGAATCCCTTTCAGATATCTCCGGGGAGAGTGACTGGACCCTTTATGGCCGCTTTAATCAGGCATTGGCACTACTGCGAAATGAGCAGACCGCCGAGGCCCTGGAAATCTTCAAATCCATTGGCGACGGTCACTCAGATGAGGATAACGAAGAAGCCAAAGCGATTCGAGACAGAGCAAATCTTACCCTGGGCTATCTGCTATTGGAGACACAGCAGTCAGATTCTGCACAAGCGTCACTGCAGAAAGTACGAATAAAAGGCTCTGCAAGTAACCAGGCCCTGCTTGGACTGGGCTGGGCTTCTCTTCAGATGGGAGATCGTGAGCAGGCCCTCACCCCTTGGCAAATGCTGGCTCAACGAAACCCCAGTGATCCTGCAGTATTGGAAGCCAAGCTGGCAATCCCCTACGTTCTGGCCCTGCTAGAAGCGGAACAACAATCACTGGATGCCTATCAGGATGCAATCGGCACCTATGATCAGGCATTGAGTTCAGTGGAGCAGATCATTCAGCAGATAAATCAAGGTGGCTTTCCCGACAGCCTGATTATCAGCAAAGAGAGCGAAACAGAAGAGAGCAGCGATAGCCGTTTGCGTACCCTGCTGCCCTTCCTGCTCACAGGTAACCGGTTTCAGGAAGGATTCCAGGACTACCAGGATCTGCTTGCTCTTGAGAACAACCTGCAGGAGTGGCAGGAGAAGGTTAAAGCCTATCTGACCATGTTGGAGAATCAACAGCAGGCCTATGATCAGAAACTGCCTAAGGTTGAAGCCTTTCTTAAAGGCGACAAGATGAAAAAAATGGCAGTAGAACAGAGTAAATTGGACAAAAAATATGAATTGGCTGCCTCTGAAGCGGAGCCTGCGTTTATTCTTGCTACAGGTGATGAAAAGCGATTGATTGCCCGACTAGAGCGTATTGACGACCTGATCGCGAACTCTGGCGCCCCTGAACAGTTTCAGGTACAGAAAGAGATCGCTCGACTGATGGAGGGCATTCTGACCTGGAAAACGGTTACGGAACATCCGATCCGTCTCTGGAATCTGAAAAAGCAGATGGGAGACTTAAAGCAGAATATTGAAACCGCAAAAACGCAAAAGGTTGAGCTGGCTGCTGCCCGACAGCAGGCGGAAACCCGCTTCAATACGCTCTCCGACCGGATAGATACTTTGCAAGCAGATATTCCCAGTCTGCTCAAACAGGTAACCGCCCTGCGCAGGGCTGAAGCAGATCGACTTCAGACGATGGCTCTATCCAGATTGGAACAGCGTAAAACCCTCGTCAATAACTATCTGATACAGGCGCGTTTCGGTGTAGCCAGTCTACTCGACATCAGTACGGACAGAGGGGTACCTGAGCAGTGAAACCATCACTCTACCTATCTCTTTTAAGTCTCGCCATTGTCAGTGGATGTTCCTCCCCGATATTAAATAACGGCCCTCAAGAAGCGACTCTGGCTGACCTTAAGAGCGAACCGGTCAAAATTGAAAAAAGCGCCATTGCACCTTCCGAACGTGATGAGGTGATTGAAAATTATCGTGCCTTGCTGAAACTCAAACCTGACCAGCGGCTACACAGCGAAGCCACCCGACGTCTGGCAGACCTGGAGTTGGAACGCAGTGAAACCAAGTTGCTCAGCGATGACGAGATGGTTCAATCGAGTGATGAGCTGAATCAGTCGATCGAACTCTACAGCGGATTGATCGAAAAAGACCCCGACTATGCCGCCAGCGATCTGGTGCTATACCAGCTGGCCAGAGCCTATGAGTTAAAGGGTGATATGGCAGCGATGATGCAGACGCTGAACACTATGATCACCAAGTATCCGCAGAGTGAATATTGGCAGGAAGCCAGGTTCAGACAGGGTGAGCGGTTCTTTGTCGAGCAGAAATTCAAATCTGCCGAACAAGCCTATGGCGATATCCTGAAAAAGAAGACAGATACCCCATACTACGACCGATCTCTATTTAAGCATGGCTGGTCGCTGTTTAAGCTGAACAAAGTCGAACAGGGCCTTGACTCATTTACCCAGTTGCTTGACAGAAATCTGAGCACTACTGAAGAGGTCGACACCAGCAAGCTATCCCCCGCTGATCAGGAGTTACTTAAAGAGACACTGCGAGTCATCAGCCTGACCTTCTCAGAGCTGGGGGGAGCACAGCGGATTAGCCAATATTTCAATAGCCATGGCCACCGAAACTATGAGTATATGATCTATCAGGGTCTGGGAAACCTCTATTTGAAGCAAGAGCGTATTCAGGATGCTGCAGAGGCTTACTTGGCCTTCGTTAATCTCAACCCCGCCCACCCTCAATCTCCTCGGTTGTCAGTAGAAGTAGTAGATATCTATACGAAAAACGGATTCCCTGCGAAAGCCATCGAAAGCAAGAAGGCTTTCACCCAACACTACGCCGTATCGGGTGATGCCTGGAAAAAACTGGGTCAGAAGGATCAGTCCTGGCTGAATGACCAACTGCGGGTCTACCTCAAAGAGCTGGCTGAATACCATCACGCCCTTGCGCAGAGAAGCCGTAAACAGGGGACCAAAAAGATCACCGCCGAACAGGCCAAACAAGGTAGTGAAGCGGCCCACTGGTATCGGCTCTATCTTGACGCCTTTCCTACCGATCCAAAGGCGGGGAACATCAGCTTTCTGCTTGGGGAGCTGCTGTTTGAGTTGAAGAGTTACCCAGATGCAGTGGTAGCCTATGAACAGAGCGCCTATAAACTGCCAACTCATGATAAAAGGGCTGAAGCCGGTTATGCCACACTACTCGCCTATGCTGCTGAACAGAAGAATCTCAGTAGTGACCCAGGTGATGCCTGGAGAAAAAAGGGGGTTGAGAGTGCTTTGCGATTCTGCGATACCTTCCCCAATGACTCCCGCCGCGCCAGAGTATTGACTGAAGCCGCAGACCAGCTTCTCGACTTGAAAGACTTTGGGCGGGCAAGAGGCGCAGCTTTACAAGTTGCCAACCTCAAGCCCCCTGCTGAAAAGAAACTCCGACGTACCGCCTGGACAGTTGCGGCTCATGCAGCTTTTGAGCAAAAGGATTTTGCAGCTGCGGAACAGGCCTATCAGCAAGCCCTCTCTCTAAGTAGTAAAAAGGGCAAGCAGAGAGGCCAGCTCGAAGAGCGTTTGGCCGCCAGCATCTATCAACAGGGATCTGACAGTAGAACCCAGGGCGACCATAGCGGAGCAGCAAAACAATTCCTGAGAATCGCCGCATTGGCACCCGCCTCTACCATTCTCGCCACTGCTGAATATGATGCTGCGGCAAGTATGATCGCTGCGGGAGATTGGGCAGGCTCAGTGAAGATCCTCGAGTCGTACAAGAAGCGCTATCCCAAAAGCGAGCTGATACCTGAGGTCAACAGTAAACTGGCTGTAGCTTATATGGAGACCGGGCAGCCACTCAAAGCCGCGGCGCAATTGACCGTCATCTCCAAACAGAGTGGTGATGTTGAAATTCAGCGGGAAGCCGGCTGGCAAGCTGCAGAGCTGTATGAGAAGGCCGGTAAAAAGAGTAAGGCTATTACAAGTTATAAACGCTATGTAAAGCAGTTTCCTAAACCCTTTGATCAGGCTTTGGAAGCAAGACAGAAGCTGGTTACTCTCTATCAACAGACTGGCGCATGGGGTAAGAGAGACTGGTGGCTGAAACAGATTGTCAAAGTCGATGCCAAAGCTGGAAAACAACGTACAGACCGCAGCCGATATCTTGCTGCAACCGCCAGCGTTGAATTGGCCGAACCGGCACGCAAGGCGTTTCGCCGGGTTAAGTTGAAGGCACCGTTGGAGAAGAATCTGAAAGCGAAAAAGAGCAAAATGCAGACTGCAATCAATGCCTATAAGAGAGCAGCCGAGTATGGCGTGGCAGAAGTCACTACTGCTGCCACCCACCGAATTGGTGAAATCTACCAACAATTCGGCTCGGCACTGATGTCCTCAGAGCGCCCTAAAGGATTGAATGCAGAAGAGCTTGAGCAGTATGACATTCTACTTGAAGAGCAGGCTTACCCTTTTGAAGAGAAGGCGATTGTGCTCTATCAATCGAATATCGAAAGAACCCCTCAGGGAATCTATGACAAATGGGTAAAAAAGAGTTTTGCTGAACTTGCCAATCTTATCCCTGGCCGATACGCAAAGCAGGAAAAATGGGAGGTGTGGGTCGATGCGCTCAATTAGCCCACTGCTTTGGAATCTTACCCTGATGCTGTTGATTACCGGTTGTAGCAGCATGACAACCACTCAGCAGAGTGGATCAGATAACAGCGCCAGTTCCGCTGCAAACTCTGCTAAGAATCCGCAACTCTATCAGGCACTTCAATCTGCTCATCAGCTGTTTGAAAAGAAGAAGGTTAAACAGGCCAAAGCGCAACTGGAAGCGTTGATCAAGCAGTACCCCGAACAGTCTGCCCCCCATATCAATCTGGGTATCATACAACTCAGTGAGGATAATCCAGAGGCTGCTGAAAAATCTTTCTTAGCCGCTCTGGAGATCGATAAGCGGAGTCCTTCTGCTCACAATCAGCTGGGCGTTGCACTAAGAATGCAGGGTAAATTCGCGGAGGCTGAGCAGGCCTATCAAGCAGCGCTGAAGCATCAACCTGCCTATGATTTAGCGCATAGAAACCTTGGCATCCTTTATGATCTCTACCTGGCGAAACCCAAGTTGGCATTGCAACACTATCAGCAATACCAGACCCTGGCCGGAACAAAAGATAAAGAGATTGAAAACTGGATCGTCGACCTGCAGCGCAGAATAGGTAAGTAGAGGTGATTATGATCTCAATTCGAAGACTCACAACTCGTAGTGCCATGCTGCTGACGCTCTCGCTCTTCGCCACTCAAATCTGTCAGGCTGAGCAACGTCTCGATCTGGAAGGCACAGCTATTTTTGGTAATAAAGAGTCACCCAATGTGCTCTATGTTGTGCCCTGGCGCTCTGCCAAACGATTAACCGGCATGATGCCACCGGAGACCGGCCGACGGGAGGAATTACTTTCCCCACTGGACCGTGATGTATTTCGCAGACAGATAGATTGGTATCAGAGATATGGTGAATAACCCTAAAGATATTGTCATGTTATGCCCTATGGCATACAACCCGAATTTTATCGAAACCCACGTCGAGTAACAACGGAGAACCCTATGGAGCTCATCGACACGATCATCCGTTTCTTTCAGGAAGGCGGACTCTTCATGTACCCAATACTGCTGATATTCGCCGGAGGTATCGCGATCGCCATAGAACGCTGGGTCTACCTGACTATTGCCACCGGAAGTAATAAACGGACTTGGAAAAAAGTTTTACCTCACCTCAACGATGGGGATTTTAAAACTGCAATGGAGGCAGCCAACAAGTCTAAAACTGCAATTGGCACCATGCTCACCTACGGTTTGGCGCGGGCACGCACAGCCAGACGCAGGGATGACGTAGAGGTCGCTATGGAAGAGGGCCTGATGGAAGCCATACCCCGTATGGAAAAACGAACCCACTACCTCAGTACATTGGCCAACATTGCCACACTGCTGGGACTGCTGGGCACCATCATCGGTCTTATTCAGGCCTTTACTGCAGTCTCCAATGCCGACCCGGCAGAGAAAGCTGACCTGCTGTCAGCCAGTATCTCCGTTGCCATGAACACTACGGCATTTGGTTTGATGGCAGCGATTCCCCTGCTGCTTGTCTATGCCCTGTTGCAGAGTAAGACCACAGCGATTGTCGATAGCCTGGAGATGGCTTCGGTTAAATTCCTCAACATCTTCAATGAGAAAGCCTATTCCACCAGGAGCAAGGCATGAGGGGTCGATTTCGCCACCATCACAAAGAAGCGGAGTTGAACATCACCGCTTTTTTAAATTTGATGGTGATCCTGATCCCTTTTCTATTGATGACTGCGGCATTTTCCCGCTTTTCCATTATCGAGCTCTATCTGCCGCCTGCAAGTGAAGGCACTTTAAAACAGATCAAAGAGCTGCAACTGGAGGTCATCATTCGTAAAGAGGCTCTTCAAGTTGCTGATCGCCAGGGTGGGTTGATTCGAAGTATCCCTAACACAAGCGATGGATACGACGTTAAAGCCCTGAATGAACTGCTGGTGCAGATCAAAGTCCGTTTCCAGGACAAGCGCAACGTGTTCATTCTCTCTGAGCCAGAGACCAATTACGAAACCATGGTACAGGTCATGGATGCGGTGCGCATGACAGAGAATGTTGAAGCCGGTTCAGTAGTCCAATACGAACTCTTTCCTGAAATCTCTCTCGGGGACGCACCCCCGGCTACAGCCAGAAAATCGGATGAAGGTAACGCCTCATGAAGATGTCGCGTCGTGCAAAACGCATGGATCGTCACCACAGAAGAAACAGAGGATCAGCAGTTCTGAACCTGGTCTCATTGATGGATATCTTCACCATCCTGGTTTTCTTTCTGTTGGTCAATTCTGGTGAAGTTCAGGTCCTGCCCAATGCCAAGGCCCTGAGCCTGCCCGAGTCCGCTGCAGAGTTAAAACCAAAGGAAACATTGGTAGTGATGGTCAACAGTAATGAGATCCTGGTACAGGGACACCGGGTTATCGATCTGTCCATGCCACTACCCCAAGGCACAATCCTGCCTGCTTTGCAGGATGAGTTACAGCGTCATGCCGAGCGATCCAAAAGCAGCACCCTGGAACCTTTCAAAGGCAAAATCACCATCATGGGTGACAAGGGCATCCCCTACACGCTATTAAAGCGGGTGATGGCAACCTGCGCCGAATCAGAATACCCCCACGTCTCCCTGGCTGTGCTGCGAAGAGCTGAGAAAGACAATGGAGGGCAGACTTTGTGAGAGTCTCATACCGACATTCCTCCAACCTACCTTGGAATACTGCCAGTTCTGACGAACGTCGATTTCAGATTATTTTCGTCACCGCCGTGCTTATTGCCACGATGCTGGGTTTGTTGATCCCCATGATTGAGCTCCCAGAGAAAGAACGCTTCAAAAAGCAAACGCTTCCTCCACGGCTTGCACGTTTGATAATTGAGCAGAAAAAGGCGCCACCGCCAAAACCCAAAAAGGTGGTAAAAAAAGAGCTTCCTAAGCCCAAGCCAAAACCTAAACCTGAAAAGAAACCGGAAGCTAAAAAGAAACCCGAACCGGCCAAGCCACCTGTCAAGCAAGTGGCAAAGAAAAAGCCTAACCCTGAAGCCGCACGTAAAAAGGCTGCAAGCTCCGGTCTATTGGCCTTCGCCGATCAACTGGCGGATCTGCGTGAGGATCCCGTTGTCTCCAGTGTACGTGGTTCGCAGAAACTCTCTAAAAAAGGGCAGAAGACCTACACCAGCCAACGTTCCATCATCTCATCCGGAGCCGCAAAGGGAAGTGGTGGCATCAATACCTCTGCGCTGAGTCGTGAGACTGGTGGCAGCGGCCTGAGTAGCCGAGACACCACTCAAGTTGCGAGTAAGGATATTACCCAAGGTAGTGAGGCCGCCGCGAACAGCAGCAAAACCAGAGGTAAAAACAACAAGGGAAGCCGAACCAGAGAAGAGATACAGTTGGTTTTTGACCAAAACAAGGGGGCCGTTTATGCCCTCTATAATAGAGCCTTGCGCAAGGATCCCTCACTACGGGGTAAGGTTGTGTTGGAGTTGACCATCACGCCCTCGGGAAAGGTAACCAACTGCAGGATTCTCTCATCTGAATTGAACAATCCCAAATTGGAACACAAACTGGTATCGCGCATAAAACTGTTTAAATTTCTCAGCAAGGATGTGGATAAAGCAGTTGTCTCCTACCCTATCGACTTTCTGCCCTCTTAAGCATGAGGAGAAGGCAGTCAGGATCAGCTAAAAGCAGGTAAATCTACCCATGTCATGGACAAGCATGGGTAGAGTTACCCTATCCCTGATGCTACTCATCCCCTCCCTTTTGTCTGCCGAATGGGTCAGTGACACGGCCAACATCATGGGTACGAAAATAGCGGTGGAGCTATGGCATAAAGATCGACAGATGGGTGAACTTGCGGTAACAGCTGTGATGGATGAGTTCAGACGCCTGGATGAAAAACTCAGTCCTTACAAAGAGAGCAGTGAACTCTCTCTACTCAACCGCATGGCAGCTGAAGGGGCTGTCTCTATTTCGGGAGAACTGTTTCATCTTCTCGAAGAGTCACAGAAATATGCTGAATTGACTGAGGGCGCATTCGATATCACTTTCGCCTCCATCGGCCACCAATATGACTACCGAAAAGGCAAAAAACCGAGCCAGGAGATCACCACTCAAACCCTGCCATTGATCGACTATCGACATATTCTACTCAAGCCAGAAGAGCAGAGTGTGATGTTCCGTAAGCGCGGTGTACGTATCGACCTGGGCGGCATCGCGAAAGGTTATGCTGTCGACAAAGGCATTGAACTGCTGCGTGAAAGAGGGATAGAACACGCTTTGATCAGCGCAGGTGGTGATAGCCGATTGATCGGTGATCACCAGGGAAGACCCTGGCATATCGGCATTCAGGCACCAAGAAATCGTGAAGCGATGGCAGCTGTGCTTCCCCTCTCGGATAGCGCCATCTCAACATCAGGTGACTATGAACGATTCTTCGAAGCCGAAGGGATCAGATACCATCACATCATCACACCCAAGACGGGAAGCTCTGCAAGAGAGGTTCAGAGCGTCACCATTCTCGGGCCAAATGCCACACGCACCGATGCTCTGTCGACCAGTATATTTGTATTGGGTGCTAAAGCAGGGATGGCGATGGTCAATCGTCTAGATGATATCGAAGCGGTTATCATCGACAATCAGGGTCAACTTCTCTCATCAGACGGCCTCGAGAGTCTTGCTCAAGAGCGCAAATAGTCCCATCGTGATTACTGGATAAGAAAAGCGTTACACCTTTGAACCTAAAAAGATCAGTTGGGCAGCGTGAAGTGTGCGTTTGTGGTGGTGCAGGGCAAGGGTCACTCTTGCACATCCCTGTGCCCGCGACACTTGTGCGTCCCTGCACGGCGCGCAACGACGCGGAATAGCCCGCTATTCTAAGGAGTTGCAACGCCGCCATGCGCCGCCACAAGCGTGCAATTCATGCTGTAGCGTGATTCACCCAACAGGTGACCATGTGCATCGAAGCTATTTTCTACAAAATCAGGAACCTGCTATTAGAATGGAGCGGTCAACTGATTTTTTTAGGTTGAACTACGCATCTCATAGAATGCCTTGCGGAATTCCATAAGTGTCTGGCTCTCTATCGCTGCACGCAGATCACGCATCAGTTTCTGATAGTAGTAGAGATTGTGGATGGTATTAAGCCGTGCACCCAGAATCTCATTGCACTTGTCCAGATGACGCAGGTAGGCGCGGCTGTAGTTGCGACAGGTATAACAATCACATAGTGGGTCGACTGGTGAGTCGTCATACTGATGCGCTGCGTGGCGAATGCGTACTGCCCCCTGATGGGTAAACAGATGACCATTTCGCGCATTCCGGGTCGGCATTACGCAATCAAACATATCAATACCCCGAATCACTGACTCAACGATATCCTCCGGCGTCCCTACCCCCATCAGATAGTGCGGTTTATCAGCTGGCAATCGGCTACTGAGGTGATCCAGTACTCTCCATCGATCAGCTGCTGGTTCACCTACTGACAGGCCACCTACAGCATAACCATCGAATCCGATATCGACGAGTCCCTCAAGAGAGGTCTCACGCAAAGATTCATACATACCGCCCTGAACAATGCCGAACAGCGCGGAGGGATTGTCACCATGAGCTTCCCGACTGCGCTTGGCCCAACGTAGTGAGAGTTGCATCGATTTACGTGCCTCATCCTCAGTCGCTGGGTAGGGCGTGCACTCATCGAAAATCATAACGATGTCAGATCCGAGAGCCCGCTGAACCTGCATCGACTCCTCCGGCCCCATAAATACCTTGCTACCGTCGATGGGTGAACGAAAATGCACCCCCTCCTCAGTAATCTTCCGCATATCACCAAGGCTGAATACCTGAAAGCCCCCGGAATCGGTGAGGATCGGTTTTTGCCAATGCATAAAGTCGTGCAGGTCACCGTGAGCCTGTATCACACCAGTGCCTGGCCTGAGCATCAGATGAAAGGTATTTCCCAGAACAATTTCAGCGCCTAAGTCGACAATCTCCTCCGGCGTCATCGCCTTGACGGTGCCATAGGTACCAACGGGCATGAATGCTGGCGTCTCTATGGTACCCCGCTGAAAATTCAGACGTCCGCGACGAGCGGCGCCATCCCTCTGAAAAACATCAAATTTCATAACCAAACTGAACCTGGAAAACTGTTTTTTACAGTGACTATGATACACATCGTCACCCGTAGAAGCTGAATTGTTACTTTCTGTGAACTAATGTTAGGGATTTCCCTAATAATTCTTGACAAAGCATCTTCATATATTAGAAAATGTTTATGTGCTGATCATCTTGTATCGGCACACACTCCTCCATCCTCCTTTGGTGGAATACTTCAGCGCGGCACCCCTGCCGCGCTTTTTTTTGCCTGTAAATCAGGGATCTGCTATTAGAATGGAGTGGTCAACTGATTTTATTAGGGTTACTTACCCGGTGTCAGAAACATAGCATCGCCATAGCTAAAAAAGCGATATCCCTGGGCAACAGCATGTTGATAGGCCTGCATAATGCGCTCATAGCCGGAAAAGGCAGATACCAACATCAACAGGGTCGACTGAGGCAGATGAAAGTTGGTGATCATCGCATCCACCGTCTGAAACTCAAATCCCGGTCGGATAAACAGGCGGGTATCACCTTTGAATGGCTTCAAACTTCCACCTTGTGAGGCTGACTCAAGCGTACGCACACTTGTTGTGCCAACAGCAATGACTCGACCATTTTGACGCTTGGTTTCAGCAATTTGCTCACAAACCGCTTCATCAATCTCGGCATACTCCCTATGCATCACATGTTGATCAAGATTTGAGACTCTGACCGGCTGGAATGTTCCAGCCCCCACATGCAGCGTCACCCTGGCCTGTTTCACACCTTTTTCAGTCAACTGATCAAGCATCGATGGGGTAAAATGCAGGCCTGCAGTTGGCGCAGCAACAGCCCCGATCTTCTCTGCATAGACTGTCTGGTAGCGGGTCTCATCCACCGCCTCGTCCGATCGTGTTATATATGGCGGTAACGGCATCTTCCCTTGCTGTTCCATGAGCTGATAAAAATCGTCATCCACCGCCTTTAATAGAAAAAACTCGCCCTCTCTACCTTCGACTTCAACCGCCGCTTGAGACTCTCCCAACAGTAGCTGGCTGCCGACTTTGGGGGACTTACTGGCCCGCACCATTGCCAGAGCTTTAGCGGGTTCAACTACCCGTTCAATCAATACCTCAACCCGTCCTCCACTCTCTTTTTGCCCATGAAGCCTGGCTTTCATGACCCGAGTATCATTAAAGATCAATAGATCACCGGACGATAAAAGCTTGGGTAGGTCTGAGAACATTAAATCCTGAGGCTCGGCATAATCTGGCAGCAGGCCCAATAGTCGACTCAAGCCGCGTTCCTCTGGAGGGTACTGGGCAATAAGTTCTTCCGGCAGTAAGTAATCGAAGTCTGACAATTTCATAGGGCGCGGATGTTAGCACGAGCTGCTCACAAGGTGTATCAGATAACACCTCACAGGCATGCTGAATTATTAGGGAGCCTCCGTATAAATCCGGGCCGATAAGATTGTCGCACAATAGGTTAATTTAAGTTGCAGATCGGTTAGTCCTGCTTGATCTGACATGGCATCAGATGCAACATCCCATAGATATTCAGAACCGATTAATAGTAAGGTATCCGATAAAGCAATCTACTTGTCCAGTCATCTGTATTACTAAATCTGTTTTTATTTCAAGTTTGAAGCGTGAGAATAGCTGGAGGTTAAGGATGTTTAGCTTAGTGCGGGTTACTCGCTCTCTATCACTATTCAAACTGGTATTAGCCAGTCTGCTTATGCTATCCCTGCCTTGCCAAGGGGAAACTATCCAGCAACGTATGCCAAATGGTTTACTCGCCTCAGCAGAGTACTTGGACTCTGGTAATGATGAGTCACCAATACTTATCTTACATGGCTTTTTGCAAACCAGAGATTTTTTTACCGTTCGACGAATTGCAGATGCACTGCACGATGATGGACATACCGTTCTACTGCCCAACCTATCACTGGGCATTGAGCAACGCAGTCAAAGTCTGGCCTGTGAAGCGATTCATAGCCACAATATGGAACTGGACCGGGATGAAGTTGCAATATGGGTAAACTGGTTATCCCAACGTACATCTAAACCGGTAACTTTAATTGGTCACAGTATTGGCAGCCTTACCCTACTGGCCTATCTTCACGCCAATTCGCCTAACAACAATATCAAACAGAGTATCCTTGTAAGTCTGATTGCCTTTGCCCAAGGCCCTATTGCCAAAGAAAACTCAGCGGAGAAGAAGCGTGCCGAAAAGGATCTTGATGTTGATAAGCACGGCATTCATAACTATAAACTGGCCTTTTGCGATATCTACCCGACCCGCCCCGACCACTACCTCTCTTATCTCAGGTGGGATCAGACCCTCGTCACTGAGGCACTGCTTGGAATAACAAAAAAACCGAGTATTATTCTAGGAAGCAAAGACAATAGGCTCAGCCCAGAGTGGAAGCCACTGCTAAATCAAATCAAAGCCAATGTAGTTGAGATAGAGGATGCCAATCATTTTTTCGACCATGCACATGAATTCGATTTATTCGAAGCAATTATTGAGTTGCTTTGACCGGCAGTAGATCGTAATAACCATGGATATAAGAATCAGACCGGTTTCACTGACTCTCTTTACGACTATCTTCATTGCGCTCTTCTTGATTCTGCTGTTCAGCCTGGGGCGCCTCACATATCTGGAAGTGGAAAAGCTGAATAGCAGTTTCCAATTCGCCAATCAACAGCAAGCTGATGATGAGGTCGATGCGGCAATTGAAGAATCACTGAAGATCATCAGCAAAAAAACGGAACAGCTGGCAAAATGGGAAGAGCTCACCCAACAGCTTCTGGACCCCACCTACTATACCTATTGGTATCGCCATAGAGCAAAAGACAACCGATTTCTCTCTGAATATATCCTGGATCTGGCGCTCTACGATAGCAATGGGGATGTATTGTCACATATCAACACTTCACTGTTACCTGACCATATCGAGCCGATCCAGAATGGTCAATATATTTACATCAGTGAATATGAACCTTTCGTGACAGCTATTAAACCCATCAAGAACAAAAACTCCGAACAGATACTGGGTTACATAGCCACGCTTAACAGACTCATACCAATCGTTGTAACACGACACTTCAGCTGGGTTGATCAAGCAACCCTCAGCGTTAAAACAGAACAGGCTGAGCGCATAACCACTGAAGCATTTAAAAACCACCTGCACTACCAGCTTATCAGCGCTCCATATACGCAAGCAGTTCAATCTGAAATGACAGATTTTCTACTCAGACTTGCAACAATAACCGCTATTTTGACCCTTCTTATCTTTCCCTTGGCCGCTTGGATGATCAGCAGACCAATCATGAAGATAACAGAGCACCTCAACCAACTGAAAAGCCATCCCTACGATCCGGTGGTTTTCAATAACCATGATCAGCTGTTGATTTCAGAGCTGGACAATATTCGTGAGTCACTCAACAGTTATCATAATCAACTCAACCAGGTTAACACTTCACTGGACCAGAAAACTCAGGAACTGCAAAACCTGACCCATCAGGATTCTCTAACCGGTGTAATGAACCGAAGCGCCTTCGATGATTTTTGGCAGGAAGTCTGCCATCTATTTGAAAACAGCAACAGTCAAACCTGTCTGATCATCTTTGATATCAACCACTTCAAAGCACTCAATGACACTTATGGACATCAGGCGGGAGATGCCGTACTGATCGCCATCTCCAGCCTCATCAATAATATATTGCGTAACAGACAGCAACTATTCCGGCTAGGCGGAGATGAATTCGCAACCGTTTTAATCGGCTGCAACCATCGCAAAGCGATGCAACTTGCAAAACAGTGCCATATTGCCATTTCAAACTACCCATTTGAAAAGCACGGCATCATGGAGCCTGTGCGCATGAGTATCGGGGTAGCACATACCGCTCCTGGTGATGATTCGAGCCTGGACTCCCTCCAATGGCAAGCAGATGTAGCAGTCCATTTTGCAAAGCGGCCTGGATATTCAAATATTGTCAGCTTCTCTGCTGAACTGGCAAAACATGCACAGGGACTCTATTCAAATCGCACCCATAGTGTTGTTTTTGAAGCGATCTCCAACGGCAATGGTCTGGTTCTGCACTATCAACCCATTGTTGACCTTGATAACAACAAGCCGGAGTACTACGAAGTACTGATGCGGATTATGCATGACGGGCAATTGATCATGCCCTCACATATCTTTCCTCTGGTGGAAGCGAGAAGACTCGAACACGATATGGATCGCCAGATTATCCGTAAAATCATCGCCGATTTGGAAGCTCGTAAAATCCCACCGGGTACAGGTGTCTCAATAAATCTCTCAGCACCTTCGATTGTCGATAGTGAACTACCCAACTGGCTTGAAGAGTTCGTGCCCTTCATGAGCGATTACAAGCTTCTGATTGAAGTCACCGAAACAGCTCTTATCACCCAACTTGAAACAGCACGGAAAAATCTCAAAAGACTGAGGTCAATGGGATTCCGCGTCGCCCTGGACGACTTTGGCAGTGGTTACTCCTCTCTGAGATATCTAGGGGCCATGCCAGTGGATGTTGTAAAATTTGATATCACACTCACTCAACTGATCGAAAACGAAGATGCCAATCCCATTCTCAATCACTTAGCCCAAATGATCACTGAATCCGGGTATATTTTGGTCGCTGAGGGGATTGAATCTGAAACAGCTGCAGAGCAGTTGAAGCAGCTCGGATTCCACTATGGCCAGGGCTTCTATTTTGGCAAACCATCCGCCTCGTTGAGTCAAAGAGCAGATGATAATAGCCCTGTAAATTTTTCTGCATAATCCCAAAAATCGAGGTATACTGTGCGGCTTTCCGGCCTCACGGGTTGGAATCGATGGTCCTGAGGGGCGAGTTGATTCAGCCTGTACGGTCAGTAAAGTTGGAAGTCTGATAAATGCCAGAGTGATGAAATTGGTAGACATGACGGATTCAAAATCCGTTGCCTTCACGGGCGTGCCGGTTCGAGTCCGGCCTCTGGTACCAATTCTTATCAGCTGAGCGGAAAACCCGCCATAGACAACTGCCCAGATCTAATAATCTCCCTCAAGCTCATCTGTTTTATCTATCGAGTAGATTTTAATCTCCTCTTCTGTTGAAATGTAACGTTAGAGCTCTGACTGAACTAGGGCCATCAAATAACCAGGGAACGCTGATTAACTTCTGGGTCGTCTATTTGGTGAGATGAAATATTACAGATCGAGATGAATAAGCGCAGCCGATGATAGCCTGCTATTGAACAGCTTTTCGCCCCAGAACTGTGATCTTTCAGCCACCACTGACCGATTCACAAATTAAGCAGATATTCCCCAGATAGATTACAAATTTTTTCTGGTGGTATGACCAACTCCGATTCCAGACTGACCGACGATTTCTCCGATAGTGTAGAGATCACTAATACCTCTGGCCGCTTCAGGGTAGCCCTTGAGGTTGCTGTCGCGGCACTGATTTTGGTTGGTATCTACTTCTTATTTGCCCCCGAAGAGACCATCGAACTGGAACCTCCCATTCAGGAGAGCCAGATTGATCCTGTAATTCGAGGGCAAATAGAAGCCGCTAAAGAGAGTGAGCAGGCGCCTCAAGTCAGCAGCTCCCCGGTGGAGACCGAAAAAGTACCAGAGTCAGAAGAGCAGCATGAAGAAGTTGGAGATACGATTGTCTCACAGGCTGAGCCTGTGGCTGCGGTTAAGCAATCGCAAGAGAGCGAAACCGCACGGGAAATGATCTCCAAGCTGCGCAGTGGGGAGCTTGCGCTCAGCCCCACTGAACTGCTCGAGAAATCAGAGCTGTATGCTCAGCAGGGACGTCATACAGATACCTACCTGTTACTCTTCTACGCTGCGCGAGAGGGAGATGGCCAAGCGGCCTTTGCACTTGCCAGCCTATACGATCCAGACCACTTTAAAGAGGGTAACGTGCTATTGGAGAAAGCTGATATTTTTCAAGCACACAAATGGTACAGGGAAGCAGCTAAGCAACAGATCGTCGGGGCACAGGAACGACTCGATAAGCTGCGAAGAAGAAGTGAGCAGCAGGCGAAGTCAGGAGACCCTTCCGCTCAACGTCTGTTGTTGAACTGGCAATAAACCACAATTTTCAGGATCACTCCGATGAAATGGCTTAAATCGGCCCCCTTCATTATCGCAGCGATTATGTTCGCCGCACCGGCAGCTTCGGTCCCCCAGGATCGTCCACTCCTGATGGAAGGAAAACAATCCCTCTATCAACGGGTATTGAGTAAACCCGGTGCGCACCTGTTCGATCAAATCCAACAGGGCAGTGGTTCCCCTTCTATACCGTTCAGTGTCTACTACGTCTATGCCCGCAAGCAACAGAACGGCTCCAGTTGGCTCAAAGTCGGGCTGAACCGGCATGGTACGATCGAAGGCTGGTTACCTGAAGTCGATACCATACCTTGGAATCAAGGACTTACTGTCGCATTCCGAGATCCTCTGGGCAGCGACAGAGTGTTACTCTTCAATGATAAGACCGAACTGAAACAGCTGATTGATAATCAGGATAAAAGCAGATACAGACAACTCTATGCCGCTGCGGAGGCTGGCAAACTGGAAACAGATTCACCTGTGGTTGCCATTCAGCCCAGAACTCATATCGATATCCTCAAGGATTTCTATCTGGTACCCATTCGTGACCATGAGGATATCTATATCGGCAGTGAACAGGCCCGAATGCTGCAAATCTCCAGCGTTCCCTTGCAGCCGTTGCAAACCGCTAAAGATAATGACTCCCCTGCGGCGCCAAAGGCTGAATCTAACAACCGCTCATTTCGCTCAGCAGTGGTATTTGTTATCGACTCGACCCTCTCAATGGATCCCTATATCGACCGTACCCGTGAAGCAGTACGCAAGATATATGACACCATAACCAAAGAGGATTTGACTGGTGATGTCAGCTTTGGACTGGTGGCCTTTCGGGACAATCCCCAAGTGGCACCAGGCCTTGACTACCTTACTCAAACCTATGTCGACCTGGAACATGGCCAGGATGCTGACAGCTTTTTTTCTCAAGTCTCCACCCTGAAAGCGGCCACGGTCTCAAGCAGGGATTTCAAAGAAGACAGTTTTGCCGGGGTTAACGAAGCGATCGCGGGCATCAACTGGGAAGGTCAAGACGCCCGCTATGTTGTGTTGATCACCGATGCTGGCCCCAGGGAGTCGAGTGACCCCCTCTCAGGCACAGGCTTGTCCAGCACTGCGTTGAGGAGCCTGGCTCAAAATAAGGGCATTGCATTGTCAGTACTGCACCTACTCACCCCCAGCATAATGTCGGACCATACCAAAGCCGAAGAGACCTACCGCGACCTCTCTTACTACCCAGGTATCGGTAGTTTCTATTTTGGCGTTGAAACGGGTAACGTCGAACGCTTTGGGCGTGTTTTGGACGCCCTCTCCCAACAGATCACTGAGCAGGTTAAGCTGGCTGCCATGGCAGCGGCAGGAAAAGTTCTCGCAGAAGAGCGCCAGGCCAGGGAAGCTACAAAGAAACCTGATGAATCATCAGATCAGCTGGCTCAGTTTCAGGCAAAAGTCGCGAAGCTGGGATATGCCCTGAGAATGCGCTACCTGCAAAAGGATGAAAAACAGCAGATGCCCAATATCTTCAATGCCTGGCTGGTGGATAGAGATATTCAGGATCCGCAGCGCCAGACATTGGATGTCAGGGTTCTTCTTACTCGTGACCAACTCAGCGACCTGCATGCCATTATGAAACAGGTGCTACTTACCGCTGAAGAGGGACTCCTCTCACCACGCAGCTTTTTAAATGACCTGAAGAGTCTGGCCGCAACAATTGCCCGTGATCCTGATCAGCTGGGCAGCACAACCCGGGCGACAGGTGCAAGGGAAGGCAATCTTGCAGATATGGGCTTCATGCGAGAATACATTGAGGATCTACCCTATACCGGTGAAGTCATGAGCCTCTCACTGGAAAATTGGCAGGATTGGACAGCCAAGGATCAGATCGCTTTTATTAACCGACTGGAAGAGAAGATCAATTACTACCAAGTACTACATGACCATACCGATCTCTGGGTTTCACTGGATGGGGGCCCCATCACGGGTGACTCGGTATTTCCAATCGGCCTCGAATTGCTGCCTTAACACAAACACGACATTAAAATGACTAATCCTGAAGCTCAAGCAGGAGCGAGCCTGACAGGTGATCGTGTCCTTATATACCACTTACGCGATGTTGTGAAAACTCGCGAAGCCGAGGGCACTGGCTTCCGCTTACGCGTACCTAGCCTGCAGATCGCCTTAGGTGAAAAGATCGCTTTGATCGGTGAAAGTGGCTGCGGAAAAAGCACACTGCTCGACATGCTATCAATGATTCTGCGCCCGAGTGAGATTGGGTCGTTCCGCTTTCGTCCTGAGCAGGGTGCGCAGCCAGTAGATATCTCAACGCTTTGGAAGAAGAAACAACTCAATCAGTTGGGGGATCTGCGTCGTCTGCGTATCGGATACGTGATGCAAACCGGCGGACTTCTCCCCTACCTCACTGTGCGGGAGAACATCAATCTATCCCGGCGATTGCTTGATATGCCAGATGATAGGCTGGTAGAAGAACTCACTAAAGATCTGGGCATCAGACAGCACCTCGACAAACTACCTTACAAACTCTCAGTAGGAGAGCGGCAGCGGGTCGCCATAGGCAGGGCCTTGGCCCACCGACCATCAATTGTAATAGCCGATGAACCCACGGCATCTCTCGACCCAATTGCAGCTGAGCGCATCATGTCTCTTTTTATAGAGTTGGTAGATGAACTCCATATCACTGTAATCCTGGCCAGTCATGCCTGGCGTCATATCAATCGGCTTGGGCTACGACATCTGGAGCACCATACGGAACGAAAAGAGGATGGCTCCATGACTGAAACAGTGGTAAGTGGCTGATGCGTCATCGTTTGAAAGATATTGTCTGGCTGGCTAGCCGGGACTACCGCAATGAGTGGCAGATGTCTTCCTTCTTCATACTTGCACTCGCTGCTGTGCTGGGCCCGATGATGATTCTTTTCGCCCTCAAGTTTGGAATTGTGGGTAGCATGCTCGATAACCTGATCGAAGACCCTCGCAATCGGGAAATTCGACCGATCGGTAGCGGGCGTTACGATCAAGCCTGGTTTGAGCAATTGAGGGATAGATCAGAGGTTAAATTCATAGTCCCTCGTACGAGAGCCATTGCAGCCACCATAGACCTTAAGAGCGAAACTTCAAAACGGATTGTCTCGGTGGAGATGATACCTACCGGCGAAGGAGATCCTCTACTGAAAGATAGGAATACGCCGAAAACATCAACAGAGTTAGTGCTCTCAAGTCATGCTGCTAAAAAGCTGAATATTGAAGCAGGTGACGAAATCGCTGGCAGTCTGGCTCGCAGATTTCAAGGGCGTAGTGAAAGGGTTCACCTAAAACTCACAGTTGTAGATATTGCTGATACCAGCAGTTTTGCACGTGATGGAGCCTTCGCCCCACTTGCCCTGGTCGAAAGTGCAGAGGATTTTCGCGACGGACACTCAGTTCCTGAATTTGGATGGCAAGGCAGCGAGGCCAATACAAGTAACCGTAAATACCCCAGTTTCAGGCTATACACCGACTCAATCTACAATGTCAGTCGCATCAGTGATGCGCTCGAAAGGTTGGATATAGAGGTTAGTACCCGAGCAGCAGATATCGAGATTGTACGCAGCATGGATCGCAATTTGAGTCTGGTATTTTGGTTAATTGCGATAATTGGTCTTGCGGGATTTTCCTTTTCCCTCGGTGCCAGTCTATGGGCCAACGTGGATCGCAAGCGTAAGGAGTTGAGTGTGCTACGCCTGGTTGGTTTTCGCACAGCTGAAATTGTCTGGTTCCCGGTCTTTCAATCACTATTTACAGCCGTTCTTGGCTGGGCTTTTGCCTCTTTGATCTACCTGGGAGTGAGCATAACAATCAACCGTATCTTTGCGGCTCAACTTAATAACAACGAACAAGTCTGTCAGCTCTTGCCAGAACACTTCCTCATTGCTCTGTTGCTCACAGTGGTTTCATCAGTAGTTGCGGCATCTCTTGCCGGTTTCAGGGCGTCCCATATAGAACCATCTGAAGGTTTACGGGAAATATAGTAAAGCCTGAGGGACCGCTGAACAACACACTACCGTTTCGCACTGAGGTAGAGTAGCTGCTTAAGGTAAAAGAGGATCACTTTCTCAAGCTCGAAAAAAAACCATGGAAGAGATAACCTTCCATGGCTTTTCATACGAAATTATAAATTCGTAATATTTCTTAGACTTTACGTCTTCTACTGAAGGAGACAAATCCCAGCAGCGCAGAACCAAACAGCCAAGCAGCTGCTGGCAGTGGTACTGCACTCATGGTTAAGTCATAATCTGAATTGAGTGTGGTATCAATAGAATTAAGCGCAAAACCGGAGATGGTAAAAATGTACTCTCCCGCTCCCAGACTCAGAGTTTCAGAAAATGTGGTTCCCAGATGATACTGTTCGTTGGTATTGATATTAGTCAGCAACAGATCATCCTGAAACATGCCTTGATGTGTGCCTGTAATATTGATATCCAGTGAAGCGGAATCAACAGTCAGACTATAGGAATCAAGAAAATTCCCGACTGGCTGGGGAGTACTGAAGCTATCCCCAAGATCAGAAAAGGTACCTGCATCGTAAGATGCAGCCTGTGCGCCGACTGTAGAAAATGCCAGGAAGGCAACCAGTGCGACTGAACGTATAAGCAACTTCTTCATTATCTTCATCCTTAAAAGATTGTTGTAGAAAGATACAATCTTTGCCTGATTGTACCTGCACAATCGAAACTACCATTTATAAATCATGGGAACAATACATAATATCCCATATATTGAACTGCTTTTTATAATTAACCCATTCAAACCAGTAGTGACATCCGAGAAGCAGGGGCTCTCACAAACATACCGATTTATTTAAACATCAATTAATTTGGAAACAGGATTAATTCAACCCGTCTTTTTTTTGCAGATTCATCACGTTTCAAGATCGCCTGCTCATCTTCTGCTGTACCTATTGCAGTCACATGCAGACGCTCTCCAGATATGCCACGCTTGGTTAAGAACTGTTTTACCTCATCAGCCCGTTTTAATGAGAGACGATAGTTGTAACTGCTATCTCCCTGACTGTCTGCATAGCCGATGATACGGAGAAAAGTCTCAGTTTTGGTCAACATTTTATATTGAACAGACTTCAATAACGTTACATATTCAGTTGGAATAGAGGATTTGTTAAAAGCAAAAAATACCGCATAGCGTGTTGCCAAATTTATATTTATGACGGTATCAATATCAGAAAATTCTTTGTGCAACTCCAGCTCGCCTAAACTCTGATCATCACCGATTTTTGACTGATCGATGGATGCTTGATCTCCAATCAGAGGTTTGACTTCTACCTCAGCAGATAGATCAACACCAGAACCTACCTGATCAGAAGGCATTTTAGATAGTTCCGAATTAGGGTATCCAGCCACCACACCATCAATACGATCTGCAAAGACACTAAAATAGTTATCAATCTGTTTTGAATAAAAAGCGTAGGTCAGCATAACCAGTAGACCGATGCCTACCCATGCAACCACATGAAAGATAGAATTCCTGAGCCGAGTTGGGCGAGGTTTAAATTTATGCGACTCGGAGTTTTCAGCTGCTACAACCTCTGGGCAACCCTCAACCCACATAGAAGGCATACTCAGATTCTCTTCAACAACAATTGTGTTATTCGGTTTTTTCGCTGGCCAGGCTGATTGATTCTTACGTCTATCACTATTACTTTTTAAGTTGCTTTGATGGCTATCGGAACCCTTCTGGTTCTCACTGGACATCCACCAAACCCCACCCCAACTATGCTCATCATCCAGTGAGGGCATCTTCTTGTCACTGTGGGTTGACTTGATTTCTGTCACCCTTGACTTACTTTTCCTTTGCGTAGTCGAAATGAGAGAATCCATATCCACAGATTCAAGTTTATTATTCCAAATATCCTCAGCGCTTGGCAGTGGATGATTTAAGGCTTCATCCTCAGCAAATAATTCAACCTCATCTTCTGTAGAAGATAGATTATTCTGTGGCTCAGTTACGTGCTCTTCTTTCTCAGCCGAATGAGGCTCTCTTTTTATTACTGTTAAATCGCTATCCCAGTCACTCCAATCAGAGTCAGGTAAATCCCAAGCCTCTTCGAAATCCTGATCAGATGCATCGATTGCAGTGAGCAGATTCTCAGTAATAAAGTTAGTATTGGCAATTTCCTCTTTACGTTTCTCTATTTCAGCTTCATCAAAAAACTGTTCCTGAAGTGGCTTATTTTCGAAAATATCATGCACTGCTGCTTTCTGATATGCGACTTGTTGAACTTCTACCTGCTGATCTTTATCCTGCTGGTATCTTTGAACAAAATCTTCAAAAGATTCATTGTCTGGCAAAGAGATACGCCGCTCTTCCACTAACTCGTCAATGATCTCCAAGGCATCTTCATCACTCAGCTCATGCTTCTCTTCCAAAGATGCGAAAAGCAATATTCGACTCATTAGATGATTGATCTTTCTTGGTACACCCTGCGCTGCCTGGTGGATCAGCAAAAATACATTTTCATCAATATGGGGGTCATCCTGCCAGCCAACCACACTCAATCGATGTGTTATATATTCACGGGTCTGCTCATCTGACATAGGCTTAATCTGACAGGTTGCTATAAGCCTTTGCTGTATGTGTTCCATATCTGGGCCGAGCACGAGTTCCCTTAATTCATCATGCCCGATCAGAACTATTTGAAGTAGCGAGCTGTTACCCTTCTGCAGGTTCGAAAGCAGACGCAACTCTTCAAGCCCGTTCATTGAAAGATTCTGCGCTTCATCAAGAAAAAGAATGGAACGTTTCCCCTGCTCATGCAATTCTGAGAGGTGTTTATTTATGCAGGTCAGCAGAGTAGCTTTATTGTAAGACTCAGCAGGTAAGCCATACTCCAGAGCAACTTTTCTCAATAACTCTTCAGCTTGAAGTTGGCTGGTGACCAGATTCAGGGCATTGAATCTGCTAGCGTCAATCTCAGAAATGACATCTCTGACCAGAGTTGTTTTACCTGAGCCGGGTTGTCCGGTAATCATCACAAAGCCTTCGCTCTGCTGTAAAGCGTAGGCTAGGTATGCGGATGCTCTAAGATAGTTTCTGTGGGCATAGCGGAACTTTTCGTCCGCACTCAATCGAAATGGCGTATCCTTGAATCCAAAATACGACTCATACATATTCGTCGTAGTCCCTCACATGGTCCGTCATTCAGCTTTCCCTGATTTAATGATACAGCTTTAAATCGAAAAACCCTACCACAAAAAAAAATCCTGAGAATGGTATTTACCATTTCTCAGGATCGCTGTGTTCAGAAAGTAGAGCGTGCTAACTTAATAACAGTATCCCTGTTAATTAACGACACTTTTCTGAACTGTATTCGAAAGATCACTTGCGTTACCCGTCCGGTCATATGCAGCGATGGCTACATAGTAGTCCCCCAGGTCCAGGTTATCAATGGTGTGACTATTCAGGTCACCCTGCCCAAGATCGACATGCATCTGTAAATTGTTCGGCGTTGTACCGATATAGATATGATAACCATTAATTTCAGACAGATTCAATGAGGAACCATCCGTACGGGTAGTCGGTGCAGTCCATCTAAGTGACATGGAACCGGTTGTTGCTGCTACTACAACACTGTTGACACGAATAGTGAATGCCGACAGGTTCGTACTGTCAGTACCATCGCTTACACTGATCCGAATATTGTTATAGTCCCCAACATCCTGTGCTGAAGGTGTGCCACTCAAGGTACCGTTGCTGTGATTAAAGCTCGCCCAAGCAGGTAGATTCGTGATAGAAAAAGTCAGCGTGTCATTATCGGCATCGTCAGCGACTGGGGAAAAGTTGTAAGCAATCCCTGCATCGACTGCGGCGGCGGGATTTCCACTGATTGTAGGCGCCTGGTTAGCAGCAGCTTGTGCTTCAGTACAAACTTCATTCGACAGTGGGTGTACAGCGGCATCTGTATAGCGAGACTCGATAATGAAGCAATGAGCTTCGGCTAAGTCCAATCCACGAATGGTGGCAGTGGTCGACATGGTACGGTCTGTGCCCATGTCCAGCCCATCAATGATTATGTCGTATCCTCCCACAGGGGTATCGAAATCATGAGTCCAGTTTAGAACAATGTTATCAGCGGAAATAGTTGCTGAGTTCAGTTGAGCTGCGCCTACTGCTGGCGTAGTTGTTGCTGGCTCCTCAGGTGCAGGCTCTTCCGGCGCTGGATCAGCACTATCAGCAGGAGGCGTGGTATCTGTACTCTCTCCAGGCGCTGGGTCAGCTGGCTTAGTCGGCTCAGAAGGCTGAGTCGGATTAGTTGGCGTAACCGGATCACTTGGCTTAGTAGGCTCCGGCGCTGGTGGTGCAGTCGGTGGCGTTACGGGAGTCTGCTCATCACTACTCTCATCACCGGTTGGTGCATCTCCGGAATTTTGATCTGTACCAGGATCTTGTGTTTCACCACCACTGGAAACAGCAGTCTCATCTTCAGTGTTGCCTGCTGTCTCATTTGATTCTGGATCACTGCTTCCACCACATGCGCTAAGGACCAGACTTAGTGCAAAAGCTGATAATATGAGTTGTAACGATTTCATTCATGTGGCCTCAATGACGCGATGGCACATAGAGTAAGGGAATATTACCGTTATCCTGAGGAACTGGATCACATAAATGAACGACACTCTTCTCAGAATTGAAAGCCGTTTTTTAAGCTAAAAAAACCAAGTAAATTCATGTAGATATAAAGCTCCGCAAGTTTTATTGAACAAGGATCATATTGTCAGCCTGCCTGGCCTTTCAAAGCGGCTAAAACCAACCAAACGACTCGGAATTAAATCACGAAAAATATAATGGGAACTAGATCAAATCGTTACATCAGGCGTCAGGAATCGCCCTCCCCATCATTACCCTATAGCTCGTCAGGCTGTAACTGCTTGATGCAGAATCGGCTCGACACTTATACTCAGCATCCGGAATTAATGACTTTGTCTCATACCCTCTAACAATAAGGCAGTTCTTCATGACTACTCCAAGCTTTAACCCCCCTGTCCGCACCTTGATGGGCCCTGGCCCCTCAGACGTCCATCCCCGAATTCTGGAAGCCTTGTCACGTCCCACAATTGGCCATCTGGACCCTCTTTTCGTAGAGATGATGGAACAGACAAAGGCGCTGCTGCAGTATGCCTTCCAGACCGAAAATGCACTGACCATGCCTGTCTCTGCGCCAGGTTCAGCCGGCATGGAGACCTGTTTCGTCAATCTGGTAGAACCCGGAGATAAGGTTATCGTTTGTCAGAACGGCGTTTTTGGCGGACGTATGAAGGAGAATGTCGAGCGTTGTGGTGGCACGCCTATCATGGTTGAAGATGAATGGGGCACGGCTGTCAGCCTGGAAAAAGTAGAAGCCGCATTACAATCGAACAGCGACGCAAAAATAGTGGCGTTTGTCCACGCCGAGACCTCCACTGGCGCAAGATCCGATGCTAAGGAACTGGTGGAACTGGCTCATCGTCACGACTGCCTGACCATCGTCGACGCAGTCACATCCCTGGGAGGGAGCGAGCTTAAAGTCGATGAATGGGGAATTGACAGCATCTATTCAGGAACACAGAAGTGCCTCTCCTGTGCCCCCGGTATCTCACCCATCAGTTTCAACGAACGCGCCCTGGAGAAAGTCAGAAACCGAAAGCAGAAGGTACAAAGCTGGTTTCTCGACCTGAACCTGGTCATGGGCTATTGGGGCAGCGGCCAAAAGCGCGCCTATCACCACACCGCACCAGTAAATGGTCTCTATGGTCTACATGAGGCACTCTGTATACTGCAGGCAGAAGGGCTGGAAAATTCCTGGGCACGCCACATCAAAATGCACAATGCGCTTAAAGCGGGTCTCGAAGCAATGGGGCTCGATTTCATCGTTGATGAAGCCCACCGCCTACCGCAATTGAACGCCGTATCCATTCCCCAGGGCGTTGATGATGCATCAGTACGCAGCCGCTTGCTCAATGAGTACAACCTGGAAGTGGGTGCTGGGCTTGGCGCTCTGGCAGGTAAAGTTTGGCGCATCGGCCTGATGGGCCATAGCGCAAGAGCTGAGAACATTCTGCTCTGTGTCAGCTCCCTTGAGGCAGTATTAAGTGAGATGAATGCACCGATCAATAGAGGCGTTGCACTGGCAGCAGTACAAAAATCGCTCTCATCAGAAAGTTGAATCAGCAACTTCCACTTCTGCTGGAACCGGAGGTTTTGAGTGCCTGTTTGAACGAACAGGCAGAAAACCTGCGTGTGGTGGATCTTTGTAAAGATAGTACCTACCGGGAACTGCATATCCCAGGTTCGGTACATCTTGCCTACTCGGCCATCACCCTCTCTGACCACCCTACTCATGGACTGTTACCGGATCCAGAACAGCTGCAGCAGCTCTTTTCCGAACATGGTATCGGCAACGACACCCATGTTGTCGCCTATGATGATGAAGGGGGTGGCAATGCATCGCGCCTGCTATGGACACTGCATGCCATGGGACATAAGCACTACTCGCTATTGAATGGCGGTCTGCATGCATGGGCCAATGAGGGCAACTCCTGTAGTAGGGAGGTCACCACACCTTCACCCACCAACTACCAAGTAGCACCGGATCACCGGGTGGTGGCGACTACCGACTATATTCTCGAAAGAGTGGAATCACCGGAGCTGGCGTTATGGGATGCTAGAAGCATCAATGAATTCAGAGGTCTCTCCCGCTTTTCTCAATATCCGGGGCATATTCCTGGTGCGGTCAACCTGGACTGGCTGGAAGTAATGGATCGACAACGGAATCTCCGCCTGAAACCTGAAACAACATTAAGAGCGATGCTCTCTGAGCTGGGCATAACCCCAGACAAAGAGGTCATTACCTATTGTCAGACACACCATCGCTCCTCTCTGACCTGGTTCGTGCTTCAATATCTCGGATTTGAGCGTTGCAGAGGCTATCCAGGATCATGGTCTGACTGGGGCAACCGGGATGACACACCCAAAGTCACCACATGAGACGACCCTCATCATCACAACGCCGGTTTGTTATTCTGAGCCTGGCCCTGTTAACTTTCGGCCTCGCCTACTATGCGGGTATCTCACATAAAACCAGCCGTGACACCCCAAAAATCAGCGGTATCACCATATCCCCTCCTACCCCTGTCCCCACATTCAAGCTGCAGGATCAATCCAAAGAGCCATTTGAAAACCATCGATTGCTCGACCATTGGAGCCTGCTGATGCTGGATCCTAGTGGGAGATCTCAACCCACACCCGCCTTCACCCGACTGTTGAAGGTTCACAATCGCATCGCAACACACCCTGAGTTACAGCAAAAGGCACACTATCTCTATCTGCCAAAATCCAAAGAAGCGGCTCTGGATAGCACCATTTCTCAACTCAGTGGCAATATATTTGGATTGCAGGGATCCCCTACGCAGATAGAAGAGGCCTTTAACAAATTTGGTGTCGATCTCAACAGTTCAGAGCCTGTACTCTACTTAATCGGTCCCGAAGGTCACTTGCACGCCCTATTTACCGATGGGGTGGATGCAGCTACTATCGCCAGGGATTTAATCCAGATATTAACCTCTACCTGAAGCCACGGATTCAGGTTCAACCCAGTAGTCAAAAATGAATCAAACCGAATCCAAACAAAAAGAGTTTCCACAAAGGTTTCTTGAAGGTCTGTTCGTGACCCTCCAGTACTTGCTTCCCCACCACCTGCTGTCCCGTTTGATGCATAGTCTGACCCGGATCGAAACTAAGTCAGTTAAGGACCTGCTGATAAGACGCGCAATTGACTGGTACAAAGTTGATATGCAGGAAGCAATTGAAAGTGACCCCACCCGCTACCGCAGTTTCAACGATTTTTTCACTCGTGCCTTGCAGCCGGATGCCCGACCAGTCACTCAGCTGGCCAATGAAATTGCCAGCCCCGCAGATGGCACCCTCAGCCAGGCTGGTGACATTGAAGCAGGTTACCTGTTTCAGGCCAAGGGACACGATTACTCGCTGTTCGAACTGCTGGGGGGCGACCTGGAGATGACCAGGTTGTTTGATGAGGGGCACTTCGCCACCATCTACCTCTCCCCCAGAGACTACCATCGTCTGCATATGCCCCTGGGTGGAAAACTGAAAAAAATGGTGCATGTACCTGGACGTCTGTTTAGCGTTAACGAGACAACATGTCGAAAAGTACCCCGACTTTTCGCCCGCAACGAGCGGGTTATCTGCCTCTTCGAAACAGCGGCTGGGCCAATGGCAATGATCCTGGTGGGCGCCATATTTGTCTCCAGCATCGAAACTGTATGGGCAGGCACAGTCACACCCAGCCAGTTGAGAGTCTCAAGCTGGAACTATGAACCTCTGCAGCAACCTACCACGGTGGAGTTGGATAAAGGAGAAGAGATGGGACGATTCAACATGGGTTCCACAGTGATCCTGCTATTTGGTAAAGACGCAGTGGAGTGGTTCGAAGATTTCACCCCTGGAACGCCCGTTCAGATGGGCAGCGGGATCGGAAATCTAACCTGACCAATGGGTAACCTCAACAAAACCTACTCATCTCAATAAGATTAATACTGAACAACGCTGCTCGAACTGTAGGGTGGGGCCATGCCCCACCATTTAAAGCAAAAAGCAGTATCAAGTGGCCTTATTTTTACAATCAAAAACCTTCTAGCTAGGTAGCCGGGATGGAGCACAGCGGAATCCGGGATGGTTGGTACTCTGTTCCCCCCGGATTCCGTTACACTCCATCCAGGCTACGGACTAGGCAGTAACCTGCCAGCTCACAGCAAGTAGCAGCTGCAGAGCATCAGCCGCATCCTGAGGAGTAACATTACCAACCCCTACAGGCACTTCGAAAATTGCCACCGCCCTCACCAGTTGATCCATTTGACTTCTCGGTGGGGCATGGCCCCACCCTACGCCTATACGGAGAGGTAGGGTGGGGCCATGCCCCACCATTGAAGATAAAAAGCAGTATCAAGTGGCCTTATTTTCACAATCAAAATCTTCTAGCTCGGTAGCCTGCCAGCTCTCAGCAAGTAGTGGCTGCAGAGCATCAGCCGCATCCTGTGGAGTAACATTACCAACCCCTACAGGCACTTCGAAACTTGCCACCGCCCTCACCAGTTGATCCATTTGACTTCTCGGTGGGGCATGGCCCCACCCTACGCCAATACGGACAGGTAGGGTGGGGCCATGCCCCACCTGAACAACGCTGCTCGAACTGTAGGGTGGGGCCATGCCCCACCATTTAAAGCAAAAAGCAGTATCAAGTGGCCTTATTTTTACAATCAAAATCTTTAGCTAGGTAGCCTGGATGGAGCACAGCGGAATCCGGGTTGGTTGGTA
>JBEVWG010000081.1:0-37213 GCA_040506705.1 Candidatus Thiodiazotropha sp. 6PLUC1 | reverse complement strand
CGCTTCGCGTACACCCTCTCCCCAACCCCTCTCCCGTAAAGGGAGAGGGGCTTTTTTAGTTGTTCTGAGAAGATTGAAAGTTAATGGGACAGCAGTGATATGATATTGGTTTTTTTATGATGGTAATACTCAATTCGAAAAGTAAGATCATTTCCTGAAAGCTGATTTTTCAGAGACTCCTTAGATATGAAGCTGTTAACTCGCAGTAATGACACAGAATACTTAAATGAGCTAAAAGCTCGTTTGGAAAGTAACGGAATACCAGCTGTTGTACAAGGTGAGAATACAGCAAGAATGATAATTCCTCGATTTGGTTTTCAACCTACCCTCTGGGTATATGTCGATGAGCAGTTTAGCGAAGCAATGCAACTGATTGATAACCCGGACTACAAGGTGAAGGCTCCAATAGATTTAGAGGCGTTTAGGAAGATTGAGCCAGATGAGAGTGAAAAAAGAGCTCAGCTGAATGCTGCACTTCTTCATCTTATGCTCTATCTTGGTGGGGTTATGTTAGTGGTGGTTGCAATTATCTGGGCTTTGCAGTGAATAAGGGCGGTAGATCGTACCTTTTTCAACCCTTAATGGTGCGGCAGGGCCGCACCCTACGATTTTTTTACACCCTCTCAGGGGAGAGGGGCTTTGCAACTCTTTCTGGAATAGAGTTAGTGGTCAACAGTGACTATGCCTCTAAGGCTACAGGTTGATAACCTGCCTGCAGTGCGCCGACTTCATGCAAATAGGCTAATAGTTGATTAACAGCCTCAGCAACTGAAATTTTATCAGCATGAATATGCACTTCAGGTTTCTCCGGTATTTCATAGGGACTGTCGATACCGGTGAATTGTTTGATTTCACCCCGTTGTGCTTTTGCATAGAGCCCCTTAGGGTCACGATCCTGGCAGACCTGCAAATCAGCATCCACAAAGACTTCAACAAATTGGGCATCGGGCAGTATCTCTCGAACCACTCTACGGTCGTCTCTAAAGGGCGAGATAAAGGCTGCCAGGGTGATCAATCCGGCATCAGTCATTAGCTTTGCCACTTCGCCCACCCGGCGAATGTTCTCCTGTCGATCTTGGTCACTGAACCCAAGGTCACGGCAGAGGCCGTGACGAACATTGTCGCCATCGAGTAGATAGGTGTGGTAACCCTGGCCGGTGAGGATCTGTTCCAGAGCACCCGCGATAGTCGATTTACCCGACGCACTGAGACCTGTAAACCAAATTACCAATGGGCGTTGAAACTTTTGCTCTGATCGTGTCTGCTGGTCGACCTGATGTGAGTGCCATACGATATTGCTACTCATGATTATTACTCCTTAACTAATTTAAATAACTTGGATTCTTTTACTGTGACAGTCCCCGATATTCAGCAACGCTTTAAGCCGGTTACTCGTGGATACCACATTCCCGTTTCAGGCCGAAAAATCGAGTCTCTTCCTCATGCATACCTACTGCCTGGGGTTGGCTGGTGTGTACATCGCCTACGGAGGCGTAGCCTTTCTCCCACAAAGGGTGGTAGGGCAAGTCATGTTTTTGCAGGTAGCGATAGACATCTCGATTGCTCCAGTCGATTACCGGGTGGACTTTGTAGCGGCCATCCTGGATACGCACCACAGGTAACGCAGAGCGACTCTGGGACTGTTGACGTCGTAATCCGGCAAACCAACTGCCGGCTTCAAGTGACTTCAAGGCAAGCTTCAGTGGTTCCACTTTATTGATGCGGTTGTAGAGATCGATACCCGCTACACCCTGCTCCCAGAGGTGACCGTAGAGGCTCTCTTGCCAGGCAGGTGATTTTTCTGCACGAAAGACTTTAAGGTTCAGCTTCAAGCGATCGGTCAGTTGTTCGATGAAGCCATAGGTCTCAGGAAACAGATAACCGGTATCGACTAACACTACGGGAATATCAGGCGCAATACGGCTGACCAGGTGCAACATCAGGGCGCCCTGAATACCGAAGCTTGAGGTCATGATGTGATTGCCTGGCAAATTGGCAATGGCCCACTCAATACGCTTTTCAGCACTCAACGCTTCAAACTGTTGGTTGAGGTACTTTAGATACCCTTCGTCAAGAGGTTCATGGGAGGTGATCTGTTCAAGGTGTGTCATGATAGTCCTCCGCAGGATTGATCACTGGCTTGACCAGGCCATATCGAACGCTGAAGTCGCCAAAACCTTCATCAGTTAATTTCTTCTCAGCATAGAGATGAAACAGTTCGTCAATAATCTTGAGCAGCTCATTTTCAGTCAGGTTCTTTCTGAACAGACGATTGAGCCGTAATCCCTTGCCATCACCTCCCAGCTGCAGGTTATAGCGCCCAGGTCCCTTACCAATGAGACCGATTTCCGCCACATAGGGACGAGCGCACCCATTGGGGCAGCCTGTCATCCGCATCACAACTGCCTGCTGCTGTATGCCATAACGGGCGGCAATCTCTTCAATTCGATCCAGAAACCTTGGAAAATATCTCTCTCCCTCAGCCATTGCTTGAGGGCAGGTGGGTAGAGCGACACAAGCTAAACTTGCGAGTCTGGTTGGGGTTTGGGCGTTGCTGATCAAGCCATACTCGCGGGCAATATTTTCTATATGCTGTTTTTGACGGGCAGATACACCCGCAATAATCAGGTTCTGACTGGGTGTAATGCGAAAATCACCCTGATGCATACTTGCGATTTTCCGTAGGCCGCTCATAAGATTGGCTTCGGGGGTATCTGCAATGCGGCCATTCTCAATATACAGGGTCAAGTACCAACGGTTTTCACCATCTGCTACCCAACCATAGCGGTCGCCCTGGCTGGTGAATTGGACAGAATGGGAAGGCTTGAATTGAACCCCGGCACGTTGCTCTACTTCATCGATAAAGGATGCCAGGCCCATACGTTGAATGGTGTATTTTAGTCGGGCATGACGACGACTGACCCGGTCACCAAAGTCGCGCTGCACAGCAACTATCGCCTCGGCGACAGCCAGAGTTTGCTCAGGTGTGATGAATCCCAACTCATCGGCCAGGCGTGGGAATGTTGTTGGATCGTCGTGGGTTGCCCCCATGCCACCACCAGCCAGGACGTTAAAACCTGACAAGTGACCTCCCTCTGCTATGGCAACAAACCCAAGGTCGTTGGTGTAGACATCGACATCGTTATAGGGTGGAACTGCTACCGCAGTCTTGAACTTACGGGGTAGGTAGGTTTCACCATATAGAGGCTCGGACTCGCCGCCGGCCACTGGTTCACCATCGAGCCAGATTTCATGATAGGCGCGTGTTTTCGGCAGTAGATGTTCACTGATGCGTCTGGCCCAATCGTGGACTGTCTGGTGCAGCTCCGAGTGCTCAGGGTTGGGATTGCAGAGCACGTTGCGGTTAACATCACCACAGCCGCCAATGGAGTCGATCATGGCTTGGTTGATACGCTTGATCAGAGGTTTCAGATTTCGTTTCAGTATGCCGTGGTACTGGAAGGTTTGGCGGGTTGTCAGTCTGATAGTGCCGTTCCCCAGTTCCCGACCAACAGCATCTATGGTCAGCCACTGTTGCGGTGTGCATACACCGCCAGGAAGCCGTGCCCGTAACATGAAACTGTAGTAGGGTTCGAGAAACTGTTGCTGACGTGACTGCCGCTGATCCCTGTCATCCTGCTCATAGAATCCATGAAATTTACTGATTTGTGCATCATCCGCAGATAGTGCACCCGTTGCTTGATCCGCCATGCTCTGTTCAAGGGTGCCACGAAGATAGCGACTGTTTGCTTTGATCAGTTCATTAGGATTGACTTTGATATCCATCAGTAGACGTCTCTCTGGTAGCGTCCCTGCTCACGCAGAGATTCGATATATTCGATAGCGGACGCCTCATCTAGCCCGCCCTGATCCTGCGCAATGGCTATCAGGGAGTGGTGCACTCCCTTTTCCATCTCAAGGCTACCGCAGACATAGAGATGGGCACCCTCCTGTAACCAGTGATAGAGTTCAGCGCGCTCTTCATAGAGCCTGGCCTGAACATAAGTTCGCTCTCTCTCATCTCTTGAGAAAGCAAGGCTGATTCGATTCAGCAGACCTGATTTTCTGTAGTTGAGCCAATCTGTCTGGTAGAGAAAGTCACGGTGAAAATGGCGATTGCCAAGGACCAACCAGTTCCTACCCGTACTGCCTAGTGCTTCACGCTCTTGGAGAAAAGCTCTATACGGCGCGATACCGGTTCCAGCGCCGACCATGATGATCGGTCTGTCTGTTGCCTGGGGGAGTTTGAAGCTGGGGTTCTTCACGACATAGACACCTAAGGGGTCACCCTCTTTAATTCGCTGGGTCAGATAACCGGAGGCACCACCCAGATGGTCACAGTTGTGACTCTTGTAACGAAGCGCAGCAACCGTTAGATGGATCTCTTCCTCGATGCTGTTCTGACTGGAGGCGATGGAGTAGAGGCGTGGTTGTTGAGTGTGTAATAGATTCACCAGGGATTGTTCATCCAGATCTGTGGGAAAGTCACTTATCAGATCGATCAATTGGCGGTTCCTAACAAAACCTCGCAGCGATGTTTGATCCTCAGCGATGGTATTTAAATCTCTGTTATCAGCCATCGATGACCAGTTTTTTACGACACTGGGATGGAGTTGAGTGAGTTCCAGCCTATCTGTGAGGGCCTCAGTGAGTGATATATTTTGCTGCTCTAGAGTGACCTGTGCAGAGCCTTCCAAACCTGTAAGAGAGAGGATCTCCTCGATCTGAGCTGGATCGTTGCGGAAGAACAGACCTAAAGCATCACCAGGCTGGTATTGGATAACAGCAGGGTCGATCTCAAGTGCCAGATGGTGAATCTCAGTCAGAGCATCTTCAGTAGTGATACGCCGCCGCTCAAGTAGCTCAGCCTGATATGGATTGTTACGGTCATGACGAACTGTAGTTGACCGCAATATCGGTATGATCTTGGCTTGATCTGATGGCAGAACTCTCTCCACTGACTGCAAAACCTCTGTCTGCCAATGCATCAGATGCTGTTGGAAATCAACATCGGCATCGATACGCTTAACCAGTGTTTTTGCATCCTGAGCTTTCAGTAGATGATCCAGCTCTTTAGCCGCTTCACAAAAATGATCGTAACTGGAGTCTCCGAGTCCGAAAATGGCATAACGAAGATTTTTGAGTTGCGCTGTTTTTTTGCTGCGTAGATATTTAAACAGTTCAAAAGCACTTTCCGGGGGTTCTCCTTCACCCTGAGTGCTGATCACCACAATCAGAAGTTGCTCTTTAGCCAGATCACGGGCTCTGTAGTTTTCGGCAGAGACCAAACGTAAAGCATATCCCTGATCCTGAGCACGCACCGCCAAGGATTCAGCCACACTGCGGGCGTTACCACCTTGGGTGGCATAAAGAATGGTCAGAGCGGGAGATTCATTGGCAGCCTCATTCCCCATGGGTTGCAAGGCAACAAGTCCGGCCAGATAACCGCTTGCCCAGGCGAGTTGTTCACTATTCAAGCTTTGAATCGCCTGTTGCAGGCCTTTGAACTGCAAATCATCCAGAGGATTAGCTGGAAACCTCTCTTTGGTTCTGGCGATGACTTCCATAATGAAAACTCCAAAAATATTTACGGGTATTGGGTAGCAATATTGGAAGAGAGCTATTATCTTGTGAAGTAATATATTTTGATAAACAATCATGAAATAAGATATGGAACTGCGACAACTCACATCCCTGGTCGCCCTGGAGGCCGCCGGTTTCAACGTCACACTAGCTGCCAAGCAACTCTATCTGGTGCAGTCAGCGGTATCCCAGCATCTGGCACAACTTGAGCAGGAGTTGGGGACGCAACTGTTTATGCGAAAAGGTAAACGATTGATTGGATTGACTGCGGCTGGAGAGGAGGTGCTTAACTATGCTCGGCAAGCTCTCTCAATCCGTGAAAATATCCTCGCCATAGGCCGGGAGCATGTAGAGGAGGGGAGTGGTATTCTTCGAATCGGTACAACCCATACTCAGGCGCGCTATGTATTACCTTCGATAATCCGCACCTTTCGCAAGTTATTTCCCTCTGTAAATCTGCAGATTAATCAGGGAACACCCCAACAACTGGTTGAAATGGTATTGACAGACCGGGTCGATTTCTCAATCTGTACCGAAGAGCTGGGCCACCACTCCACCCTGAATGCAATACCCTGCTATCGCTGGAACCGTTCTCTCATTGCGCTGAAAGGGCATCCGGTATTGGCAGAAAAGCCTCTCTCACTGGAACGGATCTGTAACTACCCATTAATCACATACACATTTGGTTTCACCGGAGCCAACCATATGCAGACCACCTTTGCCCGTGCCGGCCTGCAGCCCGATGTGGTGCTGAGCGCCGCGGATACTGATGTTATAAAAACCTATGTGCGAGAGGGTATGGGAGTAGGTTTGATCGCCAGTATGGCCTATTCACCTGAACAGGACCCAGATCTGGAGATACGGGATCTGAGTCATATGCTCCCTTGGGAGACCACTTGGGTTGCATACCATAAGGATAAGTATTTACGGCGTTATCAGCAGAAGTTTATCGATCTTATGGAGCAGATGGTCTTGGAGAATGGAGAGACCAAGGGATGAATTTCGGCCTTACATTTTTAGATTTTGTTTCACTGCTGTCCCGTTAACTTTCAATCACCTGAGAACAACTCAAAAAGCCCCTCTCCCTTTATGGGAGAGGGGTTGGGGAGAGGGTGTACGCGAAGCGTTTCATCTGGTTGAAAGATAAGGCCGCATTTATTCGTTATCTTTATGATACTGATTGTTGACGAAATTAGGCTGTTCATTCTCCCCCTCTCCCCCGGCCCCTCTCCCGCGAGGGTAGAGGGGAGTGACTCACCCTATACTTAGTCGCCGGGTTAATAATAGGACGATTAGCACCGTCAAAAGCAATCTTGAAGTATGAAGTTATAGTCAGGTCAAGGCCTCAGAAAATAATCCAACAGCTTTATTAACGAGAATCGGTTGAAGCGACTGGTTATCTATCTCCGCATTCGTATTCTGGAGAAGACTCAGCCTTTGTATTAATGTTAATAAGTTTTCCGTTCTCGCTAAATTCAAAACGAAGCCCCCTTAATTGAACCGCACATTTACTGTCAACAATAATAGCATCCGGGTTTTCTCGCCTTAATAAATAAACCAGATCCTTTTTAGAATAAGCCTCTTTTGGAAATACTGCAGCCAGTCTTTGTAAGTCTTTTTCGCTGTCATGATATCCTTGAGACATGTAGGTTATAGTGACGCCTTGGTCAATTACCGCGTAGAGCAAAAACACAATCACAACAAACGAAAGTGCTCCAGACGTCAAAAACGCCCATTTCCATTTGTTATATAGTTTATTCAGGCTCATGACTTAAGCCAGAGTAAAGTAGGCTGAGTATAACTACTAACCCACCGAGTATTATTGAATTAGAATAATATGAGTCATACTCTGAAAGCATGAAGTAAAACCCCGTAAAAACCCATATCCACCATAGTATAAGCAACCATTTCTTAGTCTTAATTTTAGCTTCACAATTTGTACACTTTATTGAAGGTCTTGTGAAAGGATTACTGAACCATGAAAGAGTTTCTATATTCTTAGTGTCGATTAGTGAACCACAACAAGGGCATTTCAATATTTTCATCTATCGCTCTTTGATTTTTGTCACATATAATCTCTATTAACAAGACCTCTTGTCTCGTTATAAATTTTTAGCGATAGATCGCCAATTCTCGATCCCGACGTTCTGAGTCTGGATCTTCTTTGCATTCCACAGCATTGAGCATTCCCACATAGGTATCTGGTAATCCATTTGTTTTTGCACCGTGCACTACATGCTCTTTGTACCAATCAAACGGCTTTAGAGACTGATCAATGTTCGTGGCGATATATGTGAAAGCCGTGACCGTAGCACCATCGGACATAAGGACTTTGACTTCTTGTTCTTTGTAGCCAAAGCCTAGGCCTTCAAATTTATCGAGAATCGGCTTTTTCTCTTCTGGAAGATCATACAGGACGCCTATCACTCGATCTTGTATATCGCCAGTATTGAATGCATCGCATTTTCCAGAGCCATCCTTTTTGCTCACTTTATGGAATCGGAGTTGATACGATTCCAATTCAGCGACTCCGACTTTTTTTGCCTCGGGCACTCGATCCTGTAACCTAGGAAGTGACATGTTCGAGCCATATGAGAAGTAACGCATGGGATAGATCCTTGTGCCCGCTAACGCCGCAATTCACCGAAGCCAACTGATAGCAAGGCATCCAAGTGGAATTACATTGATGTAAAGTTTCACTCAATCACCAATGCTATAGCTTTGATTTTGAATTCTTTTTTATTTTGTCTAAAAAAAGCCATTCCCATGGAAAGTATATCGCACAAAGTATTACACCAATGGTTTGAATAGTTCCCCATTCTCTCTCTGGCCCTGCAAAGCCATATAGAAGGCCACCTACTACTAGAACTGATAATATAAATAATAGTCGCACAAAAACATACCGACCATTGCTTCTCTTATCCGTTTTTCTATTCTTTAAATTCATCTACGTGATTATTATTGCTTTGTGGTACTGACGCCTGCGTAAAGCATGCGAGGTACGAGGCTCGCATTTAACCCGTTTGTTAAGCGCCACCGAGAGCACTCCATGTGAGGGCTGCAACTGCTGACAAGGCGACCCAACCGGGATGCCGGCCACGTGTGCCAACGAGGACTAGCATTGCACCACCGGCATAGGCAGCAACGGTTGCACCCACCACCAAGGATATTATCTCAGCTTGAGGATCCATGGCTAGGCGTCCTAAAACGGCAGCAAACGCCCAGCCGAAAACGGTAGCCAGGTGCCAAGTAGCCCAGACAATTCTGATATTCCGGTTCTTGAGAGGTGGGGCATCATGAGTAGGAACTAAGGTACCGTTTCTCAAGTGACGAAAAATCAGTAGTTCTCCCATCACGGAATGAACGATGCCGGTCAGAACTGCGAGTCCTGCGGCAGTAGCGAGTATGATTTGCATGGATGGCCCTCCGTAATTATCCTGTGGCGCTTAACGTTTGAGCACAGAGGCGAGAGTGAAACGAGCGTCTTTCTGATACGACTGGTTATGCCCTTATTTTACTTGGGCGTTCAATAATGCCTTGAACATCTAGTATGTTCATTACCCAATATGCAAGGATACCTAGAACAGGGTCAATGAACACAAGAACGCCCCACCATATAGGCTTTAAATTAAGCGCAAGTGTTTCACGACCTTTAGCATTTCTAAATATTAATATGGCTAGTGCGATTGCGATTATGTAATACGCTATGTAATAACCCCATGTTAAGAAAACGAAGCTGAATACTGACTGTTTATTATTATTAACAACATCTCTACGTCCCTCATATTTTGAGTTGTCACTGGGTGATAAATTAGAGTCTTCTCCACATAACTTTTCACACATTTCTGATTTTGTCTGATATTTTGCATCGTTATAAGCTGCAAGTGTGATATTTGTGGTGACAAGCATCACCACTAGCAATAAATATTTAACTGTACTGTTTGTCATTATTATTTCCTGGGCATAACAGCTTTATTAACGAGACCCCTTGTCTCAATGGTATGGACTCCTCCACCTTAAGTCGAAATCTCGTTAAAGTGACAGGTCGAACAAAACCAACGGAGCCCATACCATGAAAAATACTACCACAATTACTATAGACCTCGCCAAAGATGTAAGCCGAGTTTTGGCAGTGTATTAACGGAAAGTGACAAATAGTCAGCCAGATAAAACCTGGGTATAACGACGGTTCTTGAAGCTACTGTCTCGATAAGGTATCTGGCAAACGGTGTATTAAGCCGTTAAGGTCAGGGGTAGCTCCCCATAATAAAGACCGGATATACGTGAACTAAAACTATTTCGTTTTTCCTGAAAATATATTGCTGAACAGGAGGAGTCCATATACCTATACATTCGCAGCATATCGTGACAGTGGCAAACTATACTTTTTGGAGGAAAATCATGAGGCCACTCGCAAGCCACGCCTACGCGATCAGGGATTCGTTACAGGTAGCCGCTAAACAAGGGAGGATGGTGTAAGATTCCCATCCCTGAAAATGCTCCTATTTTTGATGTCTCTTGGTTGTTCACTCAGCTGTCTGCAACAACTGCTCAGCCCAGTCGGGCAGGGGATCTAGATGTTTTGTTATTTTACCTTGTTCGATCGTAAATACCCGCTGGTATGGATCATCCTGAGATGAGTTGTCATATATTCTGAGGAGATCACATAGCGGTATCGACATCCGCACATGCGAGAGCATCCTCGGCACTCGGGCAACGATTTTCTCAGCTGGCACAGAATGACCACCCTCTGAGACCCTTTCGGCCACACGTGCCTGGTTCAGGTTCGTGTCATTGAGGTGGATCAAGACCATTACAACGTAATACCCTAGGGCCTTTGCTTCGGCCACAAAATCGATTTTGGAGGGGTGAGAGTAGACCGTCTCAAAGCAAAGACTCTGGCCGGATAGCAAGAGATTTTTCCGCATCCCTTCGGCCAGCATTGCGGCATCCCGGCTACGGCCTTCCGGATCTTCCGGGTAGGCGATTTTCGCTAGATTGTCGGCATTGACAAAGGGCAAGCCCAGATCCTTTAAAAACAACTCATAAAATGTGCTCTTGCCGGCGCCATTACCACCCACCAGCATCCAAAGCTGCTTTTTCAAACTCAAGTTTCTTGCTCGGCCAGTGAAGTGAAGACCCCATTTTGAAACCTTCCGACTCTCCGATTTCCTTGTTTATCAATTTGTTCCAGACAGCCCGGATGTGTGAGGGAGGCCTGGTAGGTCGGGGTTGCCGTTGTTACCTCCTGGGCGAGGGTGCCTGAGTGACGTCGTGCCTCCACAGCTGAAAACACCGCTTTGGGATCAACCGGTTGACCTACTGCAGGCTCCACCTTGATGTGAGCAAGCCCGGCTGCTACTTCCAACAGGGTGTCAGGATTCACTTGCCGAGCGATCTTCCTGCCGAGCGATGCCCAATATTCAACCTGTTCAGCGGCGCTGCGGTGCTCCTGCTCGCCGATCAGTGCGGCGGCCTGCATCAACTCTTCCTGCAAACGTATAGGGGAGGCGGCTTTAGCCATCAGAGATTCCTCAATATAATGTCATGGATTATATTGTAGCAGATTGCTACATAAATAATAATACTCGATAGCATCGTTATTGTCGAACAGTACTAGGTTGGTGATTAGTAAGTCCGAATTATTCGGAAAATGTTTTAAAAAATAAATAGATAGCTTAGAAAACTTTCAGCTTGGGAACTGATGTTTTTGGGAAATGTGTTAGCGCTCAAAGTTATCGAGCTAAAGAGAGAAAAGCCCTTCTAGAGGAAAAATATAGGCTCAAAGATGAAGAAGATCCTGATCAATTCTGGCCCACAGATAGCTCTATTTGATAAAAGTGACGCTTACCACCAAGCTTCGTTCTCGCAATACCTTAATCAAGGCGCTTTTGTAACCCTGAAAGCAAACTATTTGATCACTGTTTTATATATAAGATTAGGCTTTCATCTGTTGTGCAATATTGGAGATGTCCATTGGTTTCGACAGGTAGTGACCTTGGACATAGTTCACATTTGATGCCATAAGAAATTCCAGTATCTCCGCGTTTTCAACATATTCAGCTATGGTCTCTTTGCCCAAGGAGTGTGCAATGTCGTTTATGGAGGTGACAATTGCCTGATCACTGGGGTCTGAGGCAACACCTCTGACAAATAGACCATCAATTTTGACAAAATCAACAGGCAGATTCTTTAAGTGAGAAAATGAAGAGAAGCCACTGCCAAAATCGTCTAGGGCAAAGCGACAACCCAAAACATTCAATCTTGTAATCAGCTCATTGGCGGAAATTAAATTTGTCACTGCTGAGGTTTCAGTAATCTCAAAGATGACTTTTGTTGTGTCTACTTCGGAATTGATAACCAACTCTTCAATATCATCGATCAAGCTTTTGTTGGCAATGGTTTGACCAGATAGATTGATAGTGAACATGCCGCTGTAACCCTCTTGCTGCAGCAGCGAGAGCTTTTTTAAAGCGGCATTGATGACCCAATAGTCGATTCTATCCATCATGTCGAAACGTTCTGCAGTTGGCAGGAATGCACCGGGAAAGACTATCCCCCATACAGGATCATCCATGCGTAGTAATACTTCATTGATCTGCTGATCTTCTGGGATTAAACCTGTAAGCTCGTTATAAATTGGACCTTCAGACTCGGACATTAATGAGGGCGGGATACAATGTGAAGGAGTGATAGGCTGAATATGCAGAATCAGATTATCTTTTAACAGGGCATTGTGCAGTCTTGAAGACCAGCCCAGATCTAAATCCATCGTCTTTTTACTATCATTCTCTGGGAAGAATAGATGGGTTCTGTTTCGCCCTTCATTTTTTGCCAGGTGGCAGGCGATATCTGCATTTGCAAGTATTTCACTTGCTGACTCTGAATCTTTGTCTATCAGTGCGATACCAATTGAGCCATTGACCTTATATTGTTTACCATTGTAGATAAACATGTAGTGATCAAGCATTAAGCGATATTCATCGGCTACTTGAAGTACGCTCTCTCTATTTACATTCCGTAATATTATTGCGAATTCATCTCCACCTAATCGAGCCAGTAAATCGGTTTTTCTCAGGCGTTGTTTCATCTGTTGTGAAATTTCAATCAATAACCTGTCACCTGCGGCGTGACCTGCAGTGTCATTAATATATTTAAAACGGTCTAGATCGATATAGAGCAGGGCACTGGTCTCACTGCTTCTTTTAAGGCGATCTGCTTCATTTGTCAGGTGTTCTTCGAAAAGGCGCCGATTCGTGAGCTTTGTCAAAGCATCGTGATTTGCTTGCCAGCGTAACTCCTGTTCAAGTGCTTTGCGTTCCGAGATGTCACGGAATGCAACAACTGAGCCCTCGCATCTGCCTTCGATTGTTAGCGGATGAATTGTGCACTCCACTGGAATTGGTTTTGCTGATTTATGCCAGAAGACTGTCTCATGTCCTACTATTGGCACTCCATTCGAGTAGCTTTGCTGCAGTAAACAACTGTTATCTTCTTTTAGGTTTCCCTCCGCATCAGAGTAGTGAAATAGTTCCATTGCTGACTTGCCGATCAGTCGATCTGCTGCTTCATAGCCTAGTTTTTCTCTGCAGATTGGATTAACAAACGATATATATCCTTCTGAATCTACGCCATAGACCCCTTCTCCGACTGACCGAAGAATGCCATCGAGTCGTTGACGCTCTTTTTCAGTCGATTTTTGAGTGCGGATATGTCTGCTCATGGCATCTATACGGGTTAGGAACAGATCATCGCTCTCGTTCTTGAACATGCATTCAACAGCGCCAGCTTCGAGAGACTGTTTTATCGCGCTATCCTGATAAGTGCCGGTCAGTAGAGCTGTTGTAATGGTTGAAGTCGTTTCGTACTCTCTCAGTTTTTTGCAGAGAAGGTCCCCAGTACCATCGGGCATAAAGTAGTCAATTATTGCTATATCGAATGGTGACTCCAGAGCTTTTTTCATGCCATCGGAGACCGAATCAGCTGTTTCAGCATAGTATCCGTTACTCATCAGCAAACGACGATATTTCACCCTTACGGTTGTCGAGTCATCGACAATTAGTACTCGTATCGGTTGAACGACTGGCTTGGTGACTCCCTGCTTGTTTTCTCTTTCACTCAAATTAGCTAGCAGAACAGAGAGGGTATCTGTGGTTTTTCGATACTCTTCCCAAAGTAGGAATGCCGAATTTGCTCTTTTGTTCGAACGGGAGATGATTTGACTCTCGGCTTCGTGGGCAAATGTAAGCAGAGGCAAAGCAGTATAGGTGGGATTTTCCAAAGATGAAAAGAGCTGTTCAGCGCCAGGAACAGTATGACCTGACCAGCCCAATACTATGGCATCAAATGCATCAGCGTGATCTGAGCCTGCTTTAAGGCGCTTACTTGCTGTTAAGTAGTCGTGGTCAACTTCAACTTCGAAGCCACCTTTGATCAAGTGATTTTTCTCAATCAGCCGAATCGTGGCAGAGTGCTCGATCAATAGAACTCTAGGCAAAACTTCATCCCCAACCTGGCAGCTGTCCAGAAAAAACCAGAGCAAAAACCTTGCCCGTTGTATTGATAACGGAAGCGGAGTGAAAAACTTTAAATTATGCTCTAAATTCTTTAAAAACGACTAAAAAGGTGTATATATCAGAGGACTGAGAGCAACTGATCATAACTTGATACTACCTTGGTGTATTCAAAATCCTGCAACCGCTTGACGTTTTCCAGATCTACTCGTCTTGGGTAGACAGGCACAATACCGCCAGGGGCCTCGGTCTCCATTTCCGGTTCTGTGTCACATGCGAAGACAATGCTTGGTATGCGACACTTTCCTGCTTGGGCATAGATATTGGTTACCAGGGTGTCTGCAATGCCCCAAACCATTTTTGCCACCGTATTTGATGTGGCCGGCGCAATGATAAGGCGACTATAGCGTCCCTGATAGAATAGGCCTACCGGAGAGGCACTTGCTGTGGTATCACGGAAACAGGTAAAACGATCCCGTAATGATGGCATATCTATGTCATACATAGGGAGTACCTCAGCTGCTGCCTTGCTTAAAAACAGATCCACCTCTGGTCGCTGTTTGGCCAATTCCAGGCACTCTTTGAGGTAGTGTCCTGAGCCAGTTATCGCCCAGGCTTCACGTGGCTTATCATACTTAGCCATACTCTTTTCCGTTTAATGATTGTGTTGCTTTATACGAAGTTTGATTGATATCTGAGAGCGTTAAATATCATCTGCCTTGAAAACTTACCAGCATATTTGTACGCAATAAAAGGGCCAACTATCTGAAGGGGGGATTATGCCATATTGCAACGAGTAGATGGGCGTTGATTCGACTAAAGCCTAGTCAGCAGAAACTGCTGACTAGGGCCTGTTAACATTAAAATTCAATTCTTAGTCAGCTTCAATCTCTAGCGAGGCGGTGTAATACCAAAACGTTTCATGCGTCGATAGAGTGTATTACGACTAAGATCGAGTTTTTTTGCAACTCTGCTGATATTCCAGTGCATCTCTTCGAGTTCGCCCAAAAGGGCATCTCGTTCAGCTATGGCCAGTGCATTGAGGTTGTTTTCAGAACCTTCCGGTAATTCATCACAAAAGACTGTTTCACGAATATCATCCGGTAAATCATGTACTGTAATTGTATTCTTTTCACACAAAGCAGTGACAGTGCGAAGCACATTTCGAAGTTGCCGGATGTTGCCAGGCCAGCGAAAGCTGTCAAGTATTTTCAGTGCTTCACTATCCCAGGTTAACTCCTCATCATCGAGTGCTTCCAACTGAGCAATACTTTTAATCAACTCAACCCTGTCTGAACGCTCTCTTAAGGCAGGCATTGTTAATGAAACACCATGAAGTCGGTAGTAGAGATCTTCACGAAAATTACCATCCTCTACCAGGCCTTGAATATCATGGTGAGTTGCACTGATCAGCTTAATTGAAACCTTGACCGGTTTCTCTCCACCAAGAGGTGTGACTTCTCGTTCTTCCAGCACTCTGAGCAGACGTGCCTGTAGATGCAGCGGCATGTCACCAATCTCATCCAGGAACAGCGTGCCCCCATCAGCCTGTAGAATCTTACCTCTACTGCCTTCACGGCTGGCACCGGTAAAAGCACCAGGTCGATATCCGAATAGTTCACTCTCGATCAAACTTTCAGGTAAGGAGGCGCAGTTGACTGCTATGAATGCTTTATCATGGCGTGAACTGGCCATATGTAGAGCCTGTGCGAACATCTCTTTACCCGTGCCGGTCTCGCCAAACAGCATGCAGGGAATATCCCGGTCGATCAGCTTTATAGCAGTTTTTATGTTGCGCGCCATACGGGGTTCGTTAAAGTGCAAAGCATCGAGGGAGTCTGAAGAGCCTGGATTGTTTGTACTTCTACTCGGTACACTCGTCTTTGATTCCCAGGGCGGTGTTGCACTGGTGCGACAACTGTTTTCAGGTAGTCGAAGCGTTGCAAAAAAACGTTTTCCATGTTGCGTTTCCCGAATAGGGAAGGCGTTGGAATTGGCATGCTTTAGCAGGGAGGTGAGTGAGGTTGTAAACTGCTGATGTATATGACGGCCAACAATCTGTTGAGGTGATTCCAGGTTTAGCTGAAACATTGCACTACGATTAATCGCCACTATTTTCCCATCTTCATCAAAGGCAATGGCACCTTCACCCAAGGTGCTGATGAATTCCGAGCGTGAATGGAAACGAAGCACAAAGGATTGCTTCATGGCGCAGAAAAAGACTCGGTTCTCAATCACCTGTGCAGACATATTGAGCAGCACCATGGTGTGCTGCTGAGCCATTTTTGACTCACTCGATGCATCGAGAACTGCCAGTATCTCTCCATGAGGATCGAAGATTGGTGCCGCAGCACAGGTCAGGCTGGCATTGCGGGAGAAAAAATGGGATTGTTTATGTATTACAAGCGGCTTTTTCTCAACCAGGCAGGTACCCATACCGTTGGTACCCTGAACTGATTCACTCCATACTGCTCCAAGTTGCATGCCAGCATGGGCGGCGGCATCAGTAAATTGAGGATCACCGATAAAGTTTAAAAGGATGCCCTCTTTATCTGTCAACATAATGGCATGACCAGAGCCAGCCAGTTGCTGATAGAGATCGGTCATCTCCACACGTGCAATATTCAACATCCGTTTGTATTGCTGCAGACGCTCACGTAGATCTTGTCTGTCAATGATTACAGGATCAGGAGATGCGCCAGGATCGAGACCATGCTCGTCCCGGCAGCGGTGCCAGGAGCGGAGTGTCAGGTCGTCAATTTCAGGAGATTGAACCAAGTGGTTACCACTCAAAGCGGCAAGCACAAGATCCTCATGGTTGGATTTGTCCGGTTGGAGGATAGCACTAGCCAAAATTATCTCCTAAGGTCATATCAAGCCGGTGTGCTGATCGATCCTTAATCAAGTACATTGTGTATTTATAGGTTAAATATTTCATATTTATTATCACACCAATTCTAAGACAAGTTCGGCCAATTGACAAATCGCATTCCAATAAGAATATTAGTGTAACCCTATGTTCAAGAATGATTTTTCATCTCCTCTAATTATGGGGATTCTAAATCTCACTCCCGACAGCTTTTCTGATGGTGGGCGCTATGAGAGTAGTAATGCAGTATCTCGTGGATTAGAAATGGTGGCTGAGGGGGCCGATATCATTGACATTGGTGGAGAATCGTCCAGACCAGGTGCCTTGAAAATCAGTGCAACAGAGCAGATTAATCGGGTACTCGACACCATAGTGGAACTGCGTGAACGCCTGCCTGCAGGATTTCCCATCAGTATCGATACAACCCTGAGTGAGGTTGCAGATATTGCGATTGAGCATGGTGCAAGCATGATTAATGATATTTCAGCTGGGCGAGATGATCCTGAAATACTATCCCTTGCTGCTTCAAATGGTGTACCTATCGTATTGATGCATATGCAGGGCTCTCCAGCTACCATGCAGAATGCGCCTGTCTACAAAGATGTTGTTTCAGAGGTAAAAGCATTTTTTGAGAAACGTATAGAGGCGGCACTTACTGCTGGAGTGGATCCAAATTCGCTATTACTGGATCCTGGTATTGGATTTGGCAAACGCAAAAGAGACAATTTAAAACTCTTATCCGAGTTGCAGCAGTTTGCTGAGTTGGGTTATCCCCTGATGCTAGGGGTTAGCCGCAAAGGCTTTATGGGTTCTGTGTGTGAAGTGAGTGATCCTACCCAGTTGATACCTGCAACCTGTGCATGTACAGCTTTAGGCGTGATGGCTGGAGTAAAAGTTTTCCGGGTTCATGATGTCTTACAGAATCGTCAAGCGGCAGATGTGACCTGGGCTATTCGTCAGGGGATATAGATAACTATTTGTGTGCGACTGGTTTCGTCACTCACCAAATCAAGGGTAAATTTCAGACAAAAAAAATGCCCTTCATGACTTGGGGAAAGTCATGAGGTGGGCATTAAGGGTGGAGGAACTGAAAAAGTTCTATTTAGATCTATAGGCAGATTTTCACCTATGGCCTAGAAAGACATAAATGCACCGACGTTGAAGCTGTTCGATTCATCTGAGCCTGCAGACAATTCACTCTCCAGTGAAGAGAACTCTGCAAGCAGTGTCAGGTTTGCAGTCAGTGAGTGGTAAGCACCCACGGTGATCCGAGTGTTTTCGACTTCAACCAATTTGTCACTTTCGCTGAATGAATAGTTGAGGCCCAGTTTGGTTTTGTTGAGTTTGTAGGTGCCTTGAAGCATGTAGCCCTGTGACTCTTCAGGTGTTCCATCTGCTGCATCGAAACCAGGCAGTACGAGACCACCAAGTGCCAGGGTGCTCATACCTTCGCCGCTGAAGAAAGAAGCGGCTACACCGATATCGCCAACATCGACTTTACCAAACAGGTCGAAACCGGTGATCGATTCAGAGGTTCCGGCATCAGTAACGATGTCCTGGGTTAGAAAGGTTGCTGATACACTGCCTGGAACTGAGCCTTTCCAGCCATAAGCAACTTTACCGTGGATGCCTGGATTGCTGCCGCTCTCGCCACCATTGCCATCCATTGGCTGGAATATACCAATTGTGCCTGTCAATCCATTCATGGAGGGGGTTGTGTAGTTGATTTGGGTGAGGCGATCGACATAGACATAGCCGAAACCAAGACCACCCAGTGTTGTATGGCCTGGCTCGGAAGGTGTAAAGCCTGCGCCAATACCGATCAAAGACATGTCAGCGATGATTGCATCAAAACCAAACAGCCCGAAGTCACGGCCGAACTTAAAACTACCCATACCTTCGTTACCAAAGGTTAGAAATATCTGACGGGCATCGACAGTAGAGAATCCCAAAGCCTCGTTACTGTTGGTGCCATAGTAAACGCCGATAGTGGCGTTTAGGTCATAGCCATCCTGATTGGTGCCTGCACTAAAAACCATAGCTGCGGGCAATAGACCATTCTGAACGGAAGAAACGTCGTCTGGATTACCATCTTCATCTACTGAACCAGCACATTGAAGACTGGTCAAAGTAGTTCCACCACTCTGAAGATCACCTGAATCACAGGTTGTATAAACATAGTGTGCGTTAACGTTGCCTGAGAGACCCAGTTTCCAGTCACCTGCATCCCAGGAAACTGCGTGGGTAGACATTGAGAGTGCTGTTAGTGCTGTACTGGTCAGTATTAGTGATATTTTCTTACTGGTCACGTTCTCTTCTCCGGATTTGTTGGTGATTTACAACGCCACATACAGCTTTCTTTTCTGGCGTAACTGATACCGAAGGCAGAATACGGGCCAATATATAAAAAAATATCATAAGCCATTGAATTAACATGAAATAAACTTTGTTTTTAAATGTGAGAGAGTCACCTCGCCAACTGCAGCTGTTACTAAGCTGAAAAACTGTAACAGAAATGCCACACCGTCCTTTTTCTGTCTCAAAATGATCATTTCTTATTCGTCTCCCTGACCAGGCATTAGACGAATGGCGCAGAATTTGAATTCGGGTATTTTTGCAGACGGATCCAAAGCTTCATTGGTCAGAAGATTGGCCGCAGCCTCGTGGTAACAGAAGGGCAGAAAGACCTGTCCGTGAGAAACCCCAGTATCGGCGCGGGCAAACGCGGTAACAACGCCGCGCCTGGATTGTAATTTGATAGGATCGCCTGGCTCGATCTTAATACGGGCCAGTTCTTCCGGGTGGACACTTGCTACTGGAATTGGCTCAATCTTGTCTAACATCTCAGCGCGTCTGGTCATTGCTCCTGTGTGCCAGTGTTCCAATTGACGGCCGGTGATCAGCACCCAAGGATACTCGTGGTCAGGCAGTTCATCCGCATTGGTAAATGGTGCCGGGGTAAAGCTGGCTCTACCCGTTGGAGTTGGAAATTCATCTATGAAGATCACAGGCTGTCCTGGATCGCTCTCATCTGCACAGGGGTAGGTTATGGCTCCGGCTTGTTCCAGGCGCTCCCATGAGATCCCGGCAATGCTCGGCATTGCCTGACGCATTTCATCAAACACCTGCTTGGGGTGGTTGTAGTGCCAATCGAGTCCCAGATGATTTGCCATCTGCTGAATGATCTCAAGATCTTGTCGGGCCTCTCCTGGTGGATCAATGGCTTGACGGCCGAGCTGAACTCTCCGGTCAGTGTTAGTGAAGCTTCCGTTTTTTTCAGCGAAGGCTGAGGCAGGAAGGATGACATCCGCATACCAGGCAGTCTCAGTCATAAAGATATCCTGCACCACCAGGTGCTTCAGGCTCGAAAGTGCTTTACGTGCATGATTCAGATTTGGATCAGACATGGCTGGATTCTCACCCATGATGTACATGCCCTCTATCTTGCCATCACTGATTGCATGCATGATCTCGACCACGGTTAAACCGGGGTTTGGATCAAGCTCTGTCTCCCACAGTGCTTCGAACTTAGCGCGAATCTGGGGATTATCGACTCGCTGATAGTCTGGAAATACCATCGGAATAAGCCCCACATCAGAGGCGCCCTGGACGTTGTTCTGACCACGTAGTGGGTGGAGTCCGGTGCCAGGTCTGCCGATCTGGCCAGTCATCAGCGCCAGGGAGATCAGTGCACGTGAATTGTCGGTGCCATGTATATGTTGTGAGACACCCATTCCCCAAAAAATAATCGAGGCCTTGGATTTGGCATAGACACGCGCAACTTTGCGTATTGTGGCGGCGTCGATGCCGCAAATAGGTGCCATAGCTTCTGGGGTGAAGGGGCGAAGGTGTTGCTCCAGCTTTTTAAATCCACTGGTGCGTTGCTCAATAAAAGCGCTATCCACCAAGCCTTGTTCAATGACGGCATTCATGATGGCATTCAGCAACGCTACATCAGTGTCAGGTTTGAACTGCAGGAAATGTGTTGCATGGTTTGCAATCGTGGTACGTCGCGGATCCATCACGATGAGTGTCTTGCCCGCGTTAACCTCATTCTTGATGAAGGTGGCGGCCACAGGATGGTTATCAGTGGTGTTGGAACCGATAATGAGGATAACCTCAGCCTTATCTACATCTGCAATTGGATTTGATACTGCACCTGATCCAATCATCTCCAGTAGTGCCACAACCGATGAGGCGTGACAGAGACGGGTACAGTGATCAACGTTGTTGCTGCCAAAGCCTGTGCGAACCAGCTTTTGGAAAAGATAGGCTTCTTCGTTCGAACCCTTGGCCGACCCAAAGCCGGCCAATGCTGAAGGACCATTTTTACTATGTATCTCACTGAGGCCTTCAGCAGCCACTGCGAGGGCTTCTTCCCAGCTTGCTTCACGAAAATCTGAGAATGGGTTGTTGTGATCGAGTCCGAGTTCTGCCTGTTTGGGGGCATCAGCACGTCGGATCAGTGGTTTCGTCAGTCGATGCTTATGGTGTACATAATCAAATCCATAACGGCCTTTAACGCAAAGGCGACTGTTATTTGCCGGGCCATCTCTTCCTGTGACATAACGAATACGATTATCACTGACATGAAAAGTGAGTTGGCAGCCGACACCACAATAGGGACAGACAGAATCGACCTGTTTTTCAGTCTCTTCCAAACCCCTATTCTCAGATGGCATCAGTGCACCTGTAGGGCAGGCCTGTACACATTCACCACAAGCGACACAGCTGCTATTACCCAATAGTTCGTCAGTGTCGAAGACTATCGATGAAACTGCTCCTCGCATCGCATAGCCAATCACATTGTTAACCTGGGTTTCACGGCAGGCACGCAGGCAGCGTGTGCACTGAATACAGGCATCAAGATTGACGCTTATGGCAGGGTGTGAGCTGTCACTTACAGGTTGCTGGCGCGCTGGGAAGCGGGGTTTGCCAACTTCCATCTTTTTCGACCAATGGTCTAGCTCATTTTGGTGAGTATATTGGGATTCAACCATGTCGGATTGCAGCAATTCCAACACCAGTTGTTGCGACTTGCGGGGACGCTCCCCTTGACTGTTCACCACCATACCCTCACTGGGTGTGCGGCAACAGGAAGCAGCGAGGGTGCGTTCACCCTCAATCTCAACAACACAGGCACGGCAGTTGCCATCGGCCCTTAATCCTTCCTTGTAGCAGAGATGGGGGATCTCCACACCAGCGCGTTTAGCAGCCTGCAACACGCTCTCTCCAGGTGTTGCACTCAGGAGGATGCCATCAAGGGTAAAGTTGATCGCTTGAGCTGTTGATTCGGAGTTATTCGCCATGATCCAACTCCTGGGGGAAATATTTCAATATGCTTAGCATAGGGTTGGGGGCGGCCTGACCCAGACCACAGATAGATGCATCGATCATGACTGTTGAGAGCTCTTCGAGTAGCGCCGGATCCCATTGCTTCTGCGCCATCAGGGCAGCTGCTTTTTCAGTGCCGACCCGACAGGGGGTGCATTGACCACAGGATTCATGAGCGAAGAAGCGCATTGCATTCAGCGCTGCATCGCGGGCGCTGTCGTGTTGCGACAATACGATAATTGCAGCTGATCCGATGAAACAGCCGTAGGCTTGCAGAGTGTCAAAATCGAGTGGTATATCCGCCAGTGATTCAGGTAGGATTCCACCGGAGGCGCCTCCGGGAAAGTAGGCGTAGAGTTCATGACCTTCTTGCATGCCACCACAATATTCATCAATCAGTTCCCGCATGGTAATGCCAGCGGGGGCCAGATGGACGCCAGGTTTATTGACTCGGCCGCTGACGGAGAAACTGCGTAACCCATGCCGGCCATTTCGTCCCTGAGCGGTAAACCACTCAGCGCCACGTTCAATCAACTCCCGGACCCAGTAGAGGGTCTCCATGTTGTGTTCCAAAGTGGGACGACCAAAAAGCCCGACCTGGGCAACGTAGGGGGGACGTTGGCGAGGCATGCCGCGTTTACCCTCGATGGATTCAATCATCGCGGACTCTTCACCACAGATGTAGGCACCGGCTCCCCGGCGCATATGTATCGGTGGCAGTGGACAGGGAGGATCAGACTGCAGGGCAGAGATCTCCTTTTCCAGCATCATACGAATTCCTGCGTATTCATCCCGAAGATAGATGTAGATTTCGCTGATACCCACTACCTGGGCAGCGATCAGTGTACCTTCGAGGAATCGGTGAGGGTCTCGTTCAAGATAGTAGCGATCCTTCAGGGTGCCAGGTTCGCCTTCGTCAATATTAACGGCTAAAAGACGGGGCGATGGTTGATCTTTCAGGATCCGCCACTTACGACCAGCAGGGAAACCAGCCCCCCCCAGCCCCCTGAGGTTTGAGCCTTCCAGGCACTGAATAACTTGTTCAGCAGACAGCTTCCCTGATTGATCACTCTCACTTTTGTCATTCAAAATCTGCTGCAGCAGGTTATAGCCGCCACCAGCACGATAGTCGCTATAGCTAAGATAGTCAGGCAATTCAGCTTCTATATCACCAGCGTCAATCAGTTGCTGAACTTTTACTGCATTTGCTTGGGAGAGAGGCCGTTTCCCAACCACAGCGACAGGCGCTTCCTGACAACGACCGACACAGGGCACTCGCTGAACCCTGACGCCACTACCCAGTCCTGCCTGTAATTCGGCAAATAGATTTTCAGCGCCCGACAAACTACAGGATATGGAATCACACACACGCACAGTCAAGGGGGGAGGGGGAGATTGGCCCTCTTTGACCAGATCAAAGTGGTGATAGAAGCTCGCTACCTCATATACTTCTGCACTGGAGAGATTCATCTCACTGGCGAGGGCAGAAAGATGTTCTACGGAGATATATCCCAGATGATCTTGAATTCTGTGAAGTGATTCTATGAGCAGGTCAGGGCGTCGTGGAATCCCATCAAGTAGCTCGCGGACTAATTTGAGGGTGGTTTGATCTACACTACGTCCCTTGCGTTGTCCCAGTCGTCTTTTTTGTGGTTTAGCTGAGGGTGACAAAAGAATATCTCATGAGCTGATTGGTTAAAATATCGTTCATAACTAAACTGCAATTCATGTGCCATATAGAGTGACAGGGTGTAATTGAGTAGCCTCATAAGGCTAGTGCTCCACTTTTCTGGCACATTGAACTGTAGCTGTCACTTCAGCAAGACAATCTTCGATGAATCTTTTGATAGAGGAAAAACCTCTATTTTTGTAGATCTTTGTAGCGATGGACCGCAAAGGTATCGAATATTAGATCAAGTTTGAGCTGATCTCATTATGACTCTGTGGGCAGTCTGTCAGATTGATAGAAGCTCTTGAAAAGGGTTTTGATCTCTAAATATCTTTTTCCAATTTCCTCTTCATTGGTACGCTTGTCCCTTGCTAAGTCAACAAGTGATTCTCCGATCACTTTTGCCGGTGAGGATGAGAGGTAAAGAATTCTATCTGCAAGCATGGTTGCTTCATGCAGATCGTGAGTAACAAACACCACTGTAGTACAACGTATAGCCAGTATATCGAGCAGAAGTTGCCTGAGCTGAAAGGCTGTTGGGCCATCCAGGGAGACGAAAGGCTCGTCCATAATCAGTAGAGAGGGTTCCACTACAAAGGCTCTGGCAAGTGCTGCTCTACGTTGCATGCCGATCGAAAGCTGGCCAGGGTGATAATCGCTGAATGCTGACAGACCAGTTGCTTCCAGCAACTCATCAACCTGCTGTTTTTTTTCAGCAGGATTATCCAGCACCAGGGTGATATTGTCACGTAAGTTGAGCCAGGGTAGAAGTCTCGGGTTTTGAAATACATAACCCAGGTTAGCTGAAGAATTGCTGTGTTTATCAAGCCATGTAATGTTGCCTTCAAAGGTTTTATCAAGGCCAGATAAAATCTGTAAAAGGGTACTTTTTCCACAGCCGGAAGGACCAACAAGAGCCAGGAATTCTCCCTCTTTCACCTTGATCCTGATGTTATCCAATACCAGAAGCTCACGCTCTGGATTGTGCTGAATATAACTTTTTCGTTGTATATCGATATCTAACATAGGTCTATCCGCGCCAGCGGTTTATTCTCCGCTCTAGAGGTTGCAGTAAACCATACTCAATGAACAGCATAATCATGATGAATGAGAGACTGTAAGCTAATATGCCACTGACATCGAAGAGCTGGAAATAGAGATGCAATTGGAAACCTACGCCATCACTACGCCCCAGCAGTTCGACCACCAGCACTATTTTCCAAATCAATGCAATGCCTGAACGTGCAGCGACTGCAAAGAAAGGGAGTAGCTGGGGCAGGGTTATGTATAGCAGAGTTTTTCGTCTGCCTATATTAAAGCTGCGCGCCATTTCATGGTACTCTTCATCCAGAGTACGAGCACCTTCGCGCATGGTCACCACAACATTGGGAATTTTGTTAACTGCAATCGCAAAGATTGCCGTTAGCTCAGCCAAACCAAACCAAACATAAGCAAGAATTATGATTACCAGTGCCGGTATATTGAGGAAAACGATTAACCAGGGGTCGAGAAATTGATCGGTCATGCGCGATCGGCCCATGATGATTCCGATAATACTTCCTACCAGCATCGCAATGACAAATGAAATCAGAACACGTATCAGGGTAGCACTCAAGTGAAACCAAAGTTGTCCACTCTGCATCTCCTGCCAGATAACCTCAACGACACTACTGGGCGGAGGTAGCATACTGTTCTGCCACATTAGAGCAGTGATATGCCATATCAGTAGTAGCAACAGTATGGAAGAGAAACGACGGACATATACAGGAATATTCAAGGATACTACTCTTAATCAGTTATGTTCGGCCAGAATGTTCCCGGTGCAAGCTGAGTTGTATTGCCTACAAGTTTTTTACCACCCAATTTAAAGAGGATATCAAACAACTGTTTGGCATCTTTAAGCTCTTGTTCACTCCAACGGCTTGGGATACCCGCTCGAAAACCATCTCTTAATGCAATAAAAGTGGCATTATCCGGTGCTTTCATCAAGGGACGCAGTAATTCCCACTCCTGATCAGATTTTTGCATGATCTGTTTAGCTTTATCTGTAGCGCGGATAAAACCTTCGATAATTTGATGATTTTCCTTCGCCCATAGTTCGTCAAATACATAACCAACGAAAGGGACACGGCTATTGATGCCTAAGCCATGCGTAACTTGCTCTACCCCTATAATCTGCTGCATGCCTAATGCTTCCAGGCGTGCTATATATGGCCAGAAATTAAGTACAGCATCGATCCGTCCCTGTTTTAGTTGCTGATTTAGAAGAGGGGGTGCGGCAAATACCGGGGTCAGAGTTTTACTTAATTCAATATTGGAATCCTGGAGTGCAAGCGCCTGCAGCAGTAGCCAACTTTTATCCAGAGGTCCACCAGCGATACCAAGCTTTTTACCCTGCAGATCATTGATTGATTTGATGTCAGACCCTTGGGGAACCACAAGGGCACCAAGCGCTGTGGAGTAGGGTACGAAGGTATAGGGTTTGCCACTGTTTCTTTGTCTGGAGACCCAGATCCAGTCACTGACAGAAACATCAACAGATCCAGCCTGCAGTGCCACCATAGTCGCCTGCTTTCCTGCCATTTTGGTGACTTCAAGTGTAAACCCCTGCTCCTGGTCAAGGCCATGTCTCTTGATTACATCGAGTTCCCAATTGGCAGTACCAAACTGCAAAACAGCCATCTTTAGCGTGTTGGCCGAAAATGTGCATGTACTGTAGAGCAATAGAGTTACAACAAAGAAAAGATTTCGTAATGCAATGAAAGTGAAACAGGTATTTTTAATGGCCCATAGGAAATATGGTGTCATCTCTCCTCCAGCAGTTATTGATTCTGTTTTTTTATCTATGTATCGATTCAGGATGAGACAGTATGCTGAATAATCTTCATCAATTTATTTCTAATTATTTTCGCAAAATATATGCCAATGAGTACAGGATATTTTCTACTTTAATATTTCAGAAGATTAGCAAGAGGCAGAATAGGTTCCGATTCCACACTACTCTAATCTTCACAACCAGCGTACTGCTTTTGCTTGTGCCGATCTACGCGGCAGCTGCTGGGGAGTTAAAAGAAATAGCACCAGGCATATACATCAGGCCAGGCTTGCATGAGGATTTTTCCAAGTCGAACCAAGGTCATATTGCCAACATCGGTTTTATTGTAGGTAATGATCGTGTAGCTGTAATTGATACTGGAAGTAATATTCAGGAGGGGATGGCACTTAGGCAGATGATTCGCGAAATTACTGATCTACCGATTGAGTATGTGATATTGAGCCATATGCACCCGGATCATAGCTTGGGAGCGGCTGCATTCCGCCAGGATAACCCGAAATTTATTGGACATGCTCAGCTTGGAGATGCACTAGCCAGGCGTCAGTCAGTCTATCTGAACAATATGACACAAATTTTAGGCTCTGCATCTGAGGGCACTGAAATGGTGTTTCCTGATCAAACGGTGACTGTCGATCAACGACTAAGTTTGGATCTTGGCGGACGTTTGCTTCATTTAACAGCTTATCCTACTGCTCACACTAATAATGATATCAGCATCTATGACAGTAAAACGGCAACCTTGTGGCTTTCTGATCTGCTGTTTATTGATCGTATACCCGTGGTTGATGGCAGTATTCTAGGGTGGATGAAGGTCACTAATGGTCTTATAAATGCTAACTGTTTCAACAATTCAGCAAAGACAGAAGATGATCATAAAGCCAGGGATTGTCTGAACTGTGATGCCATAGCGAGAGTTGTACCTGGTCACGGACCAGTCGTAACTCAATGGAAAACTGCACTGCTCAATCAACGACGTTACCTAGAGAATATAGCGAATGAAATTAGAGAGATCATAAAACAGGGAGGGACGATTACACAGGCTGTAGAGCAGGTTGGTTTGAATGAGCGTTCCAACTGGTTGTTATTTAAAACATATCATGGCAGGAATGTGACAGCTGCATTTGCAGAATTAGAGTGGGAGTAGAGAGGGGGTGATAAAAAGTGAGGGTTAGAAATGTCCTGATTTTTTGTGTGGTTGAAGCTGGAATTCAGGAATCATAATTGGTAAACAGTTAGGAGGTCGAAACACCTCAATCGGTTGTCCAGGTTTTGCCTGGAACACTTTCATTAGATTTGGATCTAATTCCTACTACGTGACGAATAGCAGGTTCCAGTCACTCTGTTTCTCATAAAGAGGATTTTTACTATGATAGTTGTCCCAACAATGGAACACAAAGGCTGGGTATGGAACACCTGCATTCTCTTCACAATAGTAATATTGATCAGTTTTATACTACCTGCCAAGGTAGAGGCCACAGAAGATGGTGCCCGATGGTTTCAGATAAAAAGTTCCCTGATAGGGGATAGATATATCCAGGATGGAACAGAAGTTCTTGCGCTTGAAACGCCAAAAAGGGCTATGGATGCTGCAATTGTACCTATTTCGATTGAATCCAAGTTTGAGCAGACGCCGGAACGCTATATCAAGAAGCTTTATATTATAATTGACAACAATCCTTCTCCCGTGGCTGCGGTTTTCAAATTTCCTGGAAATCATAGTTGGAAAACACTATCCACCCGGGTACGTATCAATGCCTATACTGATCTTCGAGCTATCGCAGAGGTTAGCGATGGCAATATCTATATGGTGAATAATTATGTGAAGGCATCCGGAGGGTGCTCTGCACCTTCGTTGAAAGATCCGGCAGCAGCTGAAGCGCAACTGGGACGGATAAAATTTCGTCTACCAGAATCATTCACTTCAGGAGAAATCATCCCAACCCAACTAATGATAAAACATCCCAATAATTCTGGACTGCAATTTGATCAGGTTTCTCGATTCTACATACCTGCTGATTTCATCAGAACGATACAAGTTACTTTCAATGGAGAGGAGGTCTTCACCGCAGATACGGATATATCCATAAGTGAAGATCCAAGTATACGTTTTGGTTTTTCGCCGGAAGAGACTGGTGTGCTCGAAGTACATGTCAAAGACTCAAAAGGCAGGACTTTTACACATACGTTAGATCTACCAAAGAAGAGTTCATAGCAGATAAGGGCACAAGCAATTAATAGAGCTGCCTTTAAGACGATTGGAGCCTCTGTTTCAGGGTTTATACAGAGGCTCCATTGAACATGATCTGGCTGATGATGGGAATATCATGGGTGGAAATTCTACAAAAGCTGGGTAGTTCAAAAACAACGTAAAGTAGAATCAGCTTGAACATCCCGCAATTTTGCAACGGCCTTCTGTGACCAGGTAGAGCTTTTATAGACAGCATTTCTACCAGCTGCTGCCATCTGTTGTAGACTCAATAAGGTTGATATATGCTCATATTCAGTATAAGGAATTGCCTTTTCAATCAAGTCGATGCTGCACGAGCACTTTTGCATCATCTCATGAGTCTGTCCGTTAGATGCCATACAACCGATGACATAGTCTACTTTTGCTGAAGTAGGGTAGGCGTCCGATTTATCGCACTCATCAGCGGTTACTACAGATGAGAAAATAGAAATAAATCCTACAGTGATCAAGGTAAATGATAGTCTTGTTTTGAACATGGATGGCCTCAATTTATCTATCATTTTTTATGCGCCAGGCGTTAATTTCTGGAATGTCATATCTTCTTCAATCAAAACTTGCTCACCATTTTCACTTGGAACCTGTGTGTGGATTCGATAAACACCGCCTGGTACTTGATCAGAGAAGATAAACTTATAACTCTTTTTAACATACAGTTTGAAGTTTTCGGAATTTGGATCCCCAATAAATGGGGTAATAACTATTTCAGTGCCTTTTATATCTTGACCTTTATATTTAATACTCACATCCTTAACATGAACTGGATGCTTAAAAGAATCACGGATACGATTTCTAAAATAGCCATTCCACCCGCCTGTATCCCTCGACATCATGGATATATCCCGTTCAAGAAAGTGAATAATCACTGGATTTCCAGTGTAGGATTTAGCAGGAGAAAAATCGATATGTCGTGAGCCTGTTAGAAAGTTAAACTCGATATCCCGCTTTCTTTCACTGATAACATTCGTTACTTTGAGTTCAATCTTATCAGTGAAGCTCTCATCATCAGTAGTTGTGCTTTTCAAGCCATAGTCGAGCTGGCTGCCTTTACCAATCCCCTGAAGGTGATCTTTGTAAAAAAACATCTTCTGAGCTTTGTTTAAACTCGGAGGGGGTAGAATCTGGGTCTCCGCCAGCATTGGTGTAGAGCATAAAAAGACTGAAAATATTGCAATAATCAAACTGCGCGTGAACATTTAAGATAACTCCTGTTTCATGCACTACGGCTGAATAAGCTGAAAAATTTTGCTAAAAACCCTCTTTCAGGGGGTATATTCTCTACTGACTGCGGCATTGGCGAGGCATTAGCTGCAGAGGATTTAACAGCAGTGGTTGTTGAGGTATTTATTGAGGTCGATTTAGATCGATTTTTACCACTCATCGTCGTATGTCGGTAGAGGATCGAGTCGGTAGGGGGCAGTTGAAGCCACCTCTGACGTTTCATCTCAACTGTAGATTCAAAATGACGTTTAAGAGTAGAGTCTTCTGGAAAGGTTTGATGAGGCATGGTTCACTCCTCCTGTATTGAGGTTTTTCTCATGGGACAATTAGCTTATGTTCCGCCAGCAACAAATACACCAAAGGCACGTGGGCTTTCACCTGTGGGTATATGCTTAATTATTTGCAACGTTTTGGTATTGAGTACTACCAATTCGTTGTCAAACCAGTTGGCGATATAAACCCTGTTACCGATCGGATCTACAATGATCCCTTCAGGGTATTCACCAATATCCAATCTGTGTGTTTCCTCTAAACTGAGCGGATCAATAACCGATAAGGTATTATCATGTTGATTTGTTACGAACACCCGATCATTGAGTGGTGTGATCGCAACACCGTAAGGTGAACTACCCACTGATATCGTGGCAATTACTCTATTTTCTTTAAGGTCGATAACGGTAAGGTCGTTACTGGCAACATTCGCTACATAGAGTCTCTTATCAACTGGATCGAGACGGATGCCAAAAGGGCGATTACCTACCGCAATACGGCTGATGACCCGCTGTTCATCAATATCTATTACAGATATCTGGTCATCATCTCTATCTGCAACATAGAGTCGTTTTCCATCTTTACTGGCAGCAAGACCTGAAGGTGAATCTCCAACCGCAATTTTTGCCTCAACCGACAGATCTATGCTATCCAAGATGTACACTACATCCTGATACCAATCAGCCACATAGACCTGATTGTCATTATGGCTGAGTGCTATGCCCAGAGGTCCAAGCCCAATCTTCTTGCTTGTGACTATTTTGAAATCTGAACCATCAATGAGGTAGACATCCTTACTTTCTGGGTTTGATACGTAGATGCGCTTACCATCACGGGATACGACAATACCGGCGGGTTTCGCACCTACATCAATGGTTGCTGTCTCTGTCAAAGATGCCAAATCGATGACAGAAACTGAGTCATCACCCTGATTTGTTACATAAGCGAAGGGTGCGGCGAATAAAACAGCACTGGTGAAACCAGTCAACAGTAAGATTAAGCATAAAGAAATAGACTTAATCTTAAATTGATGGTTTTTTGCCAGTGCTATATTCATTTCGACAGAATCAACAGTAATCCTATTCCAAGAGCTTCTTCAGGTTTGCAAGACCGCCCTGATAGACACCGGTTACGGCATCCTTAGCTGCCTGATCACTGAGTTCTGGAGGTGGATCATTGTTAGGGTATCCACGATAAAAGGCACCTTTCCAGGTGACGAGGCTACCGCCGTTATCAGAAGGTTTAACGCTTAGCGTTGAACTGTAGTTAGTGACAGGCAACACCTTGACATCAACAGAATCAATTCGATAGCTGAAAGTGCGCTTTTCAGCATTATATTTCTTCAGGGATTCATGGATTATTCCATCGTTCACCAAAGTTAGTGTCCGGGATGCACCGACAGTATTCCCCCCATCTCCTTCGGTTTTAGCAACAACTGGGTGCCAACTCATGTCATGAAAGTTCTTGATCAGTTCCCATACTGCATCTGGTGTAGCTGAGATCTGCTCTTTTACTATAACCTTTTGACGGGTTGGGCCATGGGCATGAGCGACTACTGCAAACAGTAGAAGTACGACAGGAAGGAGAACATGAATTCTTTTCACAGATACCTCCATAAGGGTAGTTATAGATATTCTTCTCTTTTCTAAACAACCAAGGCAGCAATATTCGTGCCTGATTTTCTAAAAAATTAATCATTTTCCTCGCTACATTGGGATTTGAATGTAATTCGTCCAATCTCAATGTGGCTGAGTTCTATTATGCTTGCTACTTGAGTGGATAATAGGGAAAAAATCCCTTAACTGTTCTTTAATAATTGGACTATGATGAGGCTACACCATGGCTTGCTATCGGTCTGAGAGCTGTCTGAATTATCGAACAGATCACTAGGCTTGTGGATCAATAGCTGACCAATGTGAGACACCATTACCGACAGAGTGTGTCACCATTGACACTGATCGATTCAGATAAAATGTCAGCCCAGGCAAATATTGACTGTAATTGCTGTAAGAACTGAAACGCTTTAATGGTACGGAATTTGCAAAATTTCAACAGGGATTCTCTATCCGCTTAGTCAGAGAGATTTATCTGGAGTTGTCTTGAGCACATCGGTTACTGATTATAAAAAAAAGAGCAAAGCTAGCCTTATAAAGCACCATATCTTTCTCATCTGCTGGTTGTTTTTCTCTGGTGCTGCGCTCGCAGAATCCCTGGAGATTCCCATTGCCCTGTTATCAGAGTATGAAGATAAGCACATACCCTTATCTCTACTACAACCGGTTATCGACAATACAGGGCTAGCTGGCGCAGAACAGGGTATCAGCGATAATAATACAACGGGGCAGTTTACCGGTCAGATATTTCGCTTAACTACAATTGATATTAAACCAGAAGATTCAGTGGTTGAGGCCTTTTTCAAACTGCAGCAACAGGGCTTCAGGCTCTTTATTCTCAATCTACCGGCAAAAAAACTCCTTAAACTGGCAGAATTGCCAGAGGCAAAGAACACGTTATTGTTCAATATCAGTGCCCAAGAAAACCATCTCAGATTTCAAGAATGTAGAGCTAACCTATTTCATACCATTCCCAGTCGTGCGATGCTCGCAGATGCGCTAGCACAATATCTGACCTGGAAAAGATGGGATGAGTGGTTTCTTGTAACAGGTCGTCATCCTGAGGACAAGGCTTATGCCGAGGCACTTAAACGAGCTGCAAAACGTTATGCTCACAAGATAGTTGAAGAAAAAATCTGGACCTTCGAGCCAGGAGCCAGGCGTACAGACTCAGGGCACAACAGGGAGCAGGAGGCAGTCAATGTATTCAGCCAGGTTGGGGATTACGACATTCTTGTTGTTGCAGACGAACATGATGAGTTTGGTGAATTTCTCACCTACCGAACATTTCTACCTCGGCCTGTAGGGGGTTCACATGGTCTCTCACCGGCAGCCTGGAGTGGGGTGCATGAACAGTGGGGCGCAACACAGTTCCAACGTCGCTTCAAGGAGAAACAGGGGCGCTGGATGACCGATCGAGATTATGCGGCCTGGTTGGCTGTGCGTACTATTGGCGAAGCAGCGACTCGCACATCAAACGACGATGTGGAACAACTGAAATCATATATTCTGAGTGGGGATTTCAATCTGGCTGCTTTCAAAGGTAGGCCGGTTACTTACCGGGAATGGAATAATCAGTTGAGACAACCGTTATTGATCACCTCACCGAGATTGATGATCTCAGTATCACCCCAGAAAGGCTTTCTTCATCAGTTCTCCACCTTGGATACACTTGGTTACGACAAACCCGAAAGCAAATGTGTCAAGTGAAGAATCTGCTCTGCAAGTGGTTTCAGGGGTCAGAACTCTAAAACAAATATTATTCAGGAGTCTTAAATGTCTCGAACATCTTCTCGAGGTCTAATCGACTATCTACTGAAACGACAGCTTCTGTGGTTGATACTATTATCGATTGTAACCACAACTCTACCGGCTTATACCGTCTATGTGAGTAGTGAGAAAGACAATAAAATAGTCATCATCGATGGAGAGAGTCTCAAAGTACTGGATGAAGTGGCAGTAGGAGAGCGACCAAGGGGTATCGCTTTGAGTAAAGATGGCAAAACACTCTATGTCTGTGCCAGTGATGCCGATCATATCGAAGTACTTGATCTCGCGACTTTAAAAGTTACTCACAAACTACCTTCTGGTCCAGATCCTGAGTTGCTTGTGCTTGGGCCGCAGGGTAAGTATCTCTATGCTGCCAACGAAGATGACAATATGGTGACCATGGTTGATATTGAGGGGCGCTCAAAGGTAACCGAAATCCAGGTTGGTGTGGAACCTGAAGGTATGGGTATCAGTCCAGATGGTAAATGGTTGGTCAATACTTCGGAAACCACTAACATGGCGCACTTTATCAATCTTGAAACCTTGAAGGTTGAACATAATGTGCTGGTCGATCAACGACCTCGGGTAGCTCAGTTCAGCAACGATGGCAAACAGGTATGGGTCTCATCAGAGATTGGTGGCACAGTCAGCGTGATCGATGCAGATAGCCATAAAATCATAAAGAAGATCAGTTTTCAGATTCCAGGACTCCACAAAGAGACTATTCAACCCGTTGGCATCAAGATTACCGGCGATGGCAAACAGGCCTTTGTCGCCTTAGGGCCAGCGGCCAGGGTAGCAGTCATCGACACTTCCACATTTGAAGTTGAGAAATATCTACTGGTAGGTCAGAGGGTCTGGAACCTTGCCTTTTCTCCTGATGAAAAATTTTTATTTACTACCAATGGGGTAAGTAACGATGTCTCGGTTATCGATGTAAATCGGTTAAAAGTCAAAAAATCGATCAGAGTGGGACGTCTACCGTGGGGTATTGTGGTGAGAAAATGAGTGAAGCAGCGCTTACTTTAAAAGAAGTCAGTTTCTCCTATACCACGCGACCGGTTCTGGATAGTGTTACCTTTACCCTGGAACCGGGAGAGTTCTGTGTCTTACTCGGTATAAATGGTGCCGGTAAAACAACACTCTTTTCTTTGATTACCCGGCTTTTTGTGAGTCGCGGCGGTAAGATTGATATCTATGGCCACGATCTGCAAAAACAGACCCGAAAGGCATTAGCTCAACTGGGTGTGGTATTCCAACAACCGACCCTGGATCTGGATCTCTCATTAATACAGAATCTTCGCTATCACTGTGCATTACAGGGCTTGAATCCGAATCAAATTGAGAAGCGAATGTTTACCGTGCTGGATGAAATTGATTTGTCAGACCGTGCTACAGACAAGGTAAGAGCATTAAGTGGTGGTCAGCGGCGCCGTGTGGAACTTGTCAGAGCGCTTCTGCATCAACCCACTCTTCTACTCGCAGATGAACCAACAGTAGGGCTTGATATACATAGTCGTCAGGCAATTCTGCAACAGGTTCGTAAACGCTGTCGTGAGGATGGAATTGGTGTGTTATGGGCAACCCATCTAGTTGATGAAGTTGAACTCGATGACCGTCTGGTAATACTTCATGGGGGCAAGGTACTTGCTCAAGGTAGTGCAAAACAGATTATGCAGGAGACAGAAACAGATAGTGTGAAGTCGGCTTTCAACAGTCTCACAAGAAGTGATCAAGCATGAATATAAAGCAGTATCTAATCTGTTTATGGGGTATTCTGGCTCGTGAGGCTTTAAGGTTCCTGCACCAAAGAGAACGCTTTTTTGGTGCGCTGGTAAGACCTCTGGTGTGGCTTTTTATTTTTGCAGCAGGTTTTCGCTCAATACTTGGTGTATCCATCATCCCCCCCTATGAAACCTATATTCTTTATGAAGAGTATATAGTTCCAGGTCTGGCTGCGATGATTCTTCTATTCAGTGGTATGCAGAGCTCTCTCTCCATGGTCTATGACCGTGAAATGGGTAGCATGCGTATGTTAATGGTCAGTCCCTTTCCTCGATGGTATCTGCTGCTTTGCAAACTAACCGCAGGGACATTGGTTTCTATTGCACAAGTATATCTGTTTCTTGCAATAGCTTGGTTTTGGGATGTTCAACCACCACTGATAGGGTATCTATTGGCATTTCCAGCACTCTTTTTATCTGGTTTGATGCTTGGCGCATTGGGTTTGTTGCTATCTTCCGCTATAAAGCAGTTAGAAAATTTCGCTGGGGTAATGAATTTTGTCATATTCCCCATGTTTTTTGCATCTTCAGCACTTTATCCTTTATGGCGCATTAAGGATTCCAGTATTTTTCTTTACGAGATATGTCGCTTTAACCCATTTACCCATGCTGTTGAGCTGATCAGGTTTTCGCTCTATGGAGAGATAGGTTGGGTTGCACTGTTTGCGGTTGTTGGCTCACTATTACTGTTTTTGGCTGGTGCACTTTATGGTTATGACCCGGCTCGAGGGTTGATGACCCGAAAACAGGGAGGAGGTTAGAAATTGTTTCAAAAGAGAGTGAATAAACTTCTGTTTGTCTGCCTGATAAGTATAAATATTCCACTTCAGGTTGCGGCAGAGGAGAAAAATCCTGATTGGCCGTGTGAACAAGCCTATGTCTCTGATGTGCCAGCGGCTGTTGTGTGGGCCGGGCCATCGATAGATGGGATGGAGAAACTTTGGCAACAGGATAAGCAGATTGAGAGACTTGTTCTGCGATTCGTATCAGCGGATTATGTAGTTGATGATGCAGACAGGGAAATTGCTACTTTTGCTGATCAGCAAATACCTGAGGAGAAAGATAACAAACTTACCCTGCTGTTTGCAGGGGTTATTGAGTCACTTAATGTTAAGCGCAAAAAGGAGCTTGATGGGATAACCCGGTATGCCCAAGGACAGGCTGAACGTGCCAATAGACTAAGCGAAGAACTCGATGAGATGGTTCGATTGCAGGATGACCCCTCACCAGATGCTCAGGCACGTTTTATTCTGATGCAGAATGAGATGGAGATTAAACAGAGAATGTTTGATGAGCGAGAGACCTTTATCCAATATCTTTGTACTCGCCCGCGGGTAGTTGAAGAGAAGCTCGGGTCATTGGCTCGTACGATTGCATACTATCTTGACTGAATTTGCCTGCTTTGTAGCTGGGTTTGGTGGGGCAGGGCCCCACCCTACGGTTGGCCTATACTATCTTGATTGGATGTGCCTGCATTGTGGTTGGGTATGATTGGGTTATTATCGG
>JBEVWG010000094.1:0-38329 GCA_040506705.1 Candidatus Thiodiazotropha sp. 6PLUC1 | reverse complement strand
CTCTGAAAGCCCCTCTCCCTTTACGGGAGAGGGGTTGGGGAGAGGGTGTACGCGAAGCGTTTCATGTGGTTGAAAGAGAAAAACCGCACTGATCGTTCATATTTATCCTGCTGATTGTTTGGGAAAATAGGGTGTTTATTCACCCCTATCCTGCAAGGGGAGAGGGGAGTTTCTCTCCCCACCTATTTAAGATACTGATGAGTTGTAAGTTTTTTCTAACCGCGGCTCTCTGCTTTACGATGCTTTTTCAAAAAAAATTCGGTAATCATTTGGGGACACCCGTTAAATACAGCCAGAACGTAATAATCATTTGGGGACACCCGTTAAATACAGCCAGAACGTAACATTCTTTTAACGCAACTATTCGCAAGCCGTCAGTAAACCACAAACTAGCGACACCAAAAGATATGCTATTAATTTATAAGGGTTATTATAGTTTTAAATGTTGGGTGTCCCGGATTATTCCTTTTGGGTGTCCCGGATTATTCCTTTTTAGTTCCTACAGCTCTACTCTAACAATGGGAGTCCAGTTTATAGTTTATACTACTAATAATGACAGCCATGCTTTCATCACATAGATGATTAAGGAAGTTGTTTCGACCTAGCCACTACTTGCAAGAGCTTGGTGATCCTGGGTTCAGGGGCAACTGGGGAAAAGATAGGGATATTCATACGATGATCTGTTCAAAATTGCTTTCTAAACTGATCCTGATTGTTCTGGTTGTTCTTTTTGCGAATTCCACACAAGCCTCAACGACATATCAATTTGTTGTAACGGGCGGAGTGTTACAAACCAAGCATAAACCATTTTTAGCTGAAATTAAGTTGAGTGATTCAGCCACTCAGGCAGGGCAGGCAACGAGCAGTGATATTGATTCTTTCCGAATCATCGGGGGTGTTTACATACCGCAAGTTGATCCAATCATATTTAGCGATTTACATGATCATTTTGTAGATGTTGCTGTGACATTGTCGTCTGACCGAAAAACCATCGCCTCTTTTTACGCTAGAAATTCACAAAGTAATGAGCAATATGATTACTGGGTCTTTTATCAACCGGTCCCAAATGCCCCCGGTCAAAACGTTCATGACAACGTTGTGAGGATCTCTGCCGAGACTGTCAGAATGGACACACTGCTTTTGCCAAACTTCGATTACACGTCCTCAAATATAACTGGCGAGTGGCAAGAGTATCGTGGAATATTGCAATGTTGGATATGTGATCGTTTCAGAGAATTGGTGCTTGTCTGTTTTCCCTGGTGCCCTTGGCCGTGGATTCTTCTTGGGAGTATTTTTATAATCGTAGTATCTGTCTTGTATGTGAAAAGGAATAGGCAGAATCGACGGCGTTAATAACGTATTAAGTTAAATTTAAGAACGCCTCTCTAGCCTTTACTCTGCTAGAAACCATGCCCCCTCCACAATCCAGCTTGTTTGGTTGGCATCTGGAGTTTCGACAAACAGATGTTAGTGATTACTCATCTGACAGTCAGCATGGCATGCCTAGTTATAGGTACCACAACCCTTATCCAGCAATAGAGGAAACTGCTGATTATCCTCATCATCTTCTAAAATGGATTCCATGCGTTCTCCGCATGAGGTGATGTTGTAAAGCGCTACGGCAAATTCCAGTCTTAACATTCGGGCTATGGGGTACCCCCTTACCTGGTACTGATTAGACGTTTTGTAAAACCTAAATTAGCAGGATTCACCAATCAAAGACCTGCCTCCTTACTATCTCCTCCTACGCTTTACAAACAACTACCCTGTTGCGGCCGCTACTCTTGGCCTCATATAGATTCTTGTCGCAGATATTCATCCAATGCTTCCAGTCTCTTATTGAACCCAGGCCGGCCACTCCAATACTAACTGTTATCGTACGACCGGGTATTAATGAAAGATTTTCAATACCCTTTCGCATTTTTTCTACCATGTTGATGCTATTGGTTTCATCGGTATTGTAGAGCAGAATCAAAAACTCTTCTCCGCCGATTCTGAATGCTTTGTCACTGTCTCGAAGAAAATCCTTTAAGAACACCCCCAGCCGCATAAGGACGTGATCGCCAATCTCATGGCCTAGCTCATCATTAATCTTCTTGAAATGATCAATATCCATGATGATTAGTGTGAATGGAGTATTTGTTCGACTAGCTTGACTTATCGCCTGCTCCAAAGAGTCTATAAGAAGTGTTCTATTGTACAAATCTGTTAGCTTGTCTGTAATCGCCTGTTTTTGCAGTTCATTATATTGCCTGGCTACTACATGAAGAAAAATAGCCGAATACGCACTGACCAATGAGAATGTTACGGAGAATCTGATGGCTTCATGTGTCTCAAAAAGGTGCCACACTAGTGGAATATTAACCAGTGCAAATAGAATATTAGATATCCATGCCTGACGCTCTGACATCATAAAGTAATACAACACCACTGTTGAATAACACCAATAGGTGCCGGTTATTCCCACTTTATCCGTTAGATAAGCTACAAAAAAAGTTGTAAAAGGGGTCAGCCAGATAAACGTATAAATGGTTTTATATGTTTTTCTATGACAGCCCCAGGCAACTAGGTAAAGACTCAATGAGGTAATCGCGGCCCCTATACCAATTCCCCCGTGTTGATGAGTCAGGTGATAAATAGCAAAAGGCAATATCAGGGCTCCGGCGGTAACAGAAAGCCAGAATGTCGATTTAAGATGAAAATCAGTTTGATGCCTCGAGTCTAAATCATCCATAAATCTGATGAACCCCTGATTAATAAAACGTTTTTGCGATAATAACATTTTATTGTAACGACGCCTCAATCAATCATACGCAACAAGATTTTACTAATAACAAATTTGAGATACTCCCTAACAGAGACGCAAATATCTGTTTCTTGATGATATGGATCGTATCTCCAGGGTCGGTGTCAGATCGAGAACGGATTGGCCTGCTAGAAAGATGCACTTAAGTTTTTTCGAGGTGATTCGCGCTCGACTCCGCCCCCTCCAAACGACAGGTTCGGACTCTGGGACCTGCTGTTGCCTGCCAGTACCGATCACTCCCACTCGATTGTAAATAAGCCTTTTTTATCTTTTATATTTAATTGCTTATTTTCCTGCTAAACGGTAATACCATGAAAAATACCATGCTCAGAAAGCGCTGAAAACGTGAGAGAAATTTTTCAAAACCAGCATCAGATCCCTTACCGTTTCCGGCACATCTATGCAGCCTTTATCTTCATGGTTTTTCCAATCCGAGCCAGCATATTGACCAGTTTGTCGATAGTAAACTTGTCAATCTTGCCACGCATCAGATCACTGATTCTTGGCTGGTGAACACCAAACACCTCTGCAGCTTCTTTCTGACCGAGCTCTGCATCCTCGATATACTGACGCAGTGTAATCATCAATTCTGAACGAATCTTCAGGTTCTGCGCCATCGCCGGATCATCCTCCAGCGCCTCAAACACATTGCGGTAACCTTTTGAAATCGTCATTGCTGTTTCCTCTGTTCTGCCAACGCCTTGTACCTGGCTTTCGCCAGTTCTATATCCGCCTTGCGTGTTTTCTGTGTCTTCTTTTGAAAAGCATGCAATACGTAAATCGCCTATTCGAATCGAGCGACATAGATCACCCGGTAAATACCATCCTTGTCCTTAATCCGGATTTCAACCGCCCCAGCACCAACGGTATTCATGGGCTTCCAGTCACTTGGCTGCAACCCGGCCTGGACATTACTGAGCTCAAAACCCGCTTCGCGACGTGCGCCTGCCGGGAAATGCCTGAGATCGTCCAATGAACTGCCCACAAAGCGCACGTCTTTCATAATCGAAATTATACAATATTTTGTATTTATATAAAGTTTTATATATTTTGACAGATCGGACGTCGGTCGAGATGTACTCGATTACAAATACCATGAACAGCTCGACGTACATGACATGGTATTGGATCGCTGCACTGATCCTGAGCACAGCGATACCATGAAAAACACCATGCTCAGAAAATCCTTCTAAATGGTCGAAAAAATTTCTGATTAGCACCGCCACGCAGCCCCTCTGATTTCAACCCGACCCATATAAATACAAAGTTTGACAATCTTTGTATTTCTACCTAGCATTCTATATGAAAGCATCTACCCTCGGAGGCCATTATGCATATTTCACTAACTCCTGAGCTGGAATCTCGCGTTAAAGCCAAAGTGGAAACCGGTTTTTACAACAATGCGAGTGAAGTCATCCGTGAGGCGCTCCGTTTTATGGAAACCCATGAAGATTGGATTCATGAGATCAAACTGACTCGGCTACGTGAGCAACTGAAAGTCGGAGTAGACCAACTAGACCGTGGAGAAGGTATCGCAATCGAATCAAGATCGGCGCTCGACACCTTGTTTGACGATATCAAGAACTGACCTTCATGGCTTCCCATCAGCTCGTCATTGCGCCTGCCGCTAAAAATGACCTCAAAGAAATTTTCCAATACGGCCTGCGACAGTGGGGACAGTCACAATCCGAAAGCTACCTGACCACTATTAAGAAGCAATTATGGTTGCTGACTCAGCAACCACTTATGGGTACCGAGCGCTCCGAACTCCTGCCAGATTCCAGAAGCCTCCCTATAGAAAGCCATACTCTGTTTTACCGTGTGACCGTCAACAGGGTTGAAATCATCCGGGTACTACATGGCCGCCAGGATCCACAACGCCATCTGAAATAGCCCGGCATAACCCATATGCCTTGGTACGCATGTGCAGCAGGTATAGCAGGTTTCCGGATTGCTCCAGAATGTGAGTTGTTCAAGCTCCCTGATACCATGCCAGCATCAAACTACCTCTCATGGTAAATTATTTCTTCGTCGGGCCAGGCCGAACCGGTTTTACAATCGTCAACTCATATCGTGTTGTTCTACCACCACCCGGTAACGGAATGATTATACCCTTGGTAACCAGGTCAGAAAGGTCACGGCTGGCTGTTCGATTGGGGCACTTGGTGATAGTTTCATATTTTCTGGTCGTTATTCCACCTTCAAAGCCCTTTCGTCCTTCAGCGAACACTCGCGACACCATCCTGGCCTGCCGGTCATTCAGCTGGTCGCTATAGACTTCATAGAAACGTGTCTTGGCCAGTACAAAACCCACTTCTTCCCTGGCAATTTCCTGTGCCTTGATTATTGTGTTTGCGAAATAATCCAGCCAAACGTTAACACCCAGGCTTCCACGACTCGCTTTCTCCAGTTGCAGGTAATAGGTTTTTTTATCTCCTTCTATCGCCGTGGCAAGACAGGCCGTGGTTGGATAACCAAGAAACTGGGAAAGCGCATGGTCAGCGATTGTCCTGCCGACTCGACCATTACCATCATCGAAGGGGTGAATCACCTCGAACCAGAGATGAGCAATACCTGCTCTTGCGATCCCGGGTATTGTCTTATCCCCGCTCACAGGACTGGTTTGGTTGTACCAGTCGGTAAGCCTCGCCATTTCATCCGGCACCTGAGTCGCTGGCGGGGCCTCATAGTGAACCTTTTCCCGCCCGTAAGGCCCGCTCACTATTTGCATCGGTGAAGGATCGTTACGGTATGCACCACGCAGAATAGACGTGTAGCGCTGCTCTGGGACGGCCATGGACTGCCACTTGCCCAGCAGGTCATGCGTCAGCGATGCTTGCCAGTTCTTGCGGACGTCCACCAGCAGCGATGCAGCCCCAGCAGCTTTCTGGTCTGAGTTGTCTGGTAGCGTATCGGATGTAATCAAAGAAAGTAGCGAAGACCTGACAGATTCCCTATCCAGATCCTCGCCCTCGATCGCACTGGTTTTGATGGCCTCGGAAAGCATCAGGTCAATCGTGGCATCCTCTTGGGATGCCATCGGTAGCGCATCGAAGCTGCCCGCCAGACGCTCTGAGTTCAGGCGAAATTCAAGCTCCCGATCATTGAGCGTGCGATTGTCATAGCGAAAATCTGGCCAGTCGGGCTGTTGCCATATCCACTTCATGGCTCGATTATAGCGCTTATTCACGCCACATTATAGAAATATTTGGCGCGCTTAAAGCCCTAAATCACGCCATGCTCGTTCAGAACACGATATCTGAGTGCCGACCGCTGATACCATGATTACGCCAATCTGCCACTCATGGTATTGCTGCTTTCTGCCTTACAGCACTCGGAAATACCATGAAAAATACCATTGATGATGCAGGATATATTATCAATAGGGTTGTTTTTTATTCTTATTATTCAATATATTATGAATTCGTATCACTCCTACTCTATTATCAATAAGCCTTTTTTGTCTCTTGATTTCAATGGCTTATTTTCCTGCTAAACGGTAATACCATGAAAAATACCATGCTCAGAAAAATCCTTCAAAATGCTCGAAAAAAATTGCCGATTGACCGTTGATACGCAGCACCTTAGGCAACCTTCCGGGCTTTGACTTCCAGGTGAATCCCCTCCTGCACCTGCAGGTATTGGATCACCGCGAACAGGTTACTCGCCTGGGGATTACCTTTTGGACTGAACATGCGCATGAGGCTCTTGCTCGACTTGTCGAAGACTTGGGAGAGCTCCTCGAATCCGATCGTCGCGTTGATGTAGTCACGCAGCACAGCCTTGCCAGTATCGACATCACCGGCGAGCAGGCATTCGACCCCTTCTTGCAGCAGGGCCTTGCGAAACGCCGTAGTATAGGAAGAATAAACACCCATTTCACCCACGTCCAACAGGTTTGGACTGCTGTTGACTCTCTCGGCAACCGTGCCATGCACCCCGAATCCGCTGACGGGGAGCCAGCAACGCTGAAAACTTGACCTCGACTCCCCGCAATCGGCTCCATTTCCGACATCCGGCACTACGAATCCCTGCCGCGGTAACGTGAGCGACGCATACTGATTGGCACTGTTGGTTTTCGGCATCGTCAGTCGAACAGCCCTGACTGCAGTCCGACCGGCGGCGCCCGACTTTCAGGTAGCGCCCGGGGCTCACTGGCTTCTGCCTTGTGCTCCAAGTGATCGAGGATCTGCTTGATCACTACCGGATCTTCAATACAGGCAATCACCTTCATGGCGCCGCCGCAGACACTGCAGGTCTCGATGTCGATGTTGAATACACGTTTGAGGCGCTGTGCCCAAGTCATCGACGCTCGCCGTTCGGCGGGTGATGGTCGCTCCTCGACTACCCTGGCCTGGTTGCCCCTGCCCCGCTTTGCTGGCGTCACCAACGCCCGGTGCTTACTGTTAGGCGCAAACACACCGTGGAAGCGTGTCAGATTGACTCTGGGCTTTGGCACCAGAGCCGCCAGCCGGGCAATGAAATCCAGCGGCTCGAAGATCACATGCGTGGTGCCGTCACGGTACGGCGTCTTGAGCTGGTAGCGAACGTTGCCATTCGGCGTGAGCGACAGTCGCTGCTCGGATACCGCCGGGCGGCTGATGTAGCGGCACAGTCGTTCGAGTTTCTTGCGTTCATCGGCCCTGGCCGCCACCCCGGCATGCAGGCTAAACCCAGCCACTTTGCCTGCCCCGTCATCAAACAGCTCGTCACTCGCTGGCAGGGTTTGCAGGGTGAACACCTTGCGACCTGCCTGCGGGCCGACCGCTATGCGGTAGGTGATCGAATGCCCCAGCAGTGGCGTCATCGGGTCGTCGTCCACTGCGTCTGAAGCCAGGTAGCTGTTCTCGACATCCCGTTCCAGCAGGCCTTGGCGCTCCAGAAAGCGACCAACCCGATGGGCGATGGTGTGCGCCAGCCGGGTGATTTCAGCGCTGCTCGGCGACTTCACCCAACGGAACCGGGCGGCTCCATTGAGCTGATCTACATACACACCATCAAGGAACAACATGTGGAAATGGATATTGAGGTTCAGCGCCGAGCCAAAGCGCTGGATGAGAGTGACTGCACCCGTCCTGGCCCTGTCGTGTGTATAGCCTGATTTCCTGACCAGATGGGTAGCGATGACGCGATGGACGATGCCCAGCACCCGCCCCATGATCTCCGGCCGGCTGGCGAACAGGAAACGCAGCTGGTACGGGAAACTCAATACCCACTGGCGCATGGCTTGTTCGGGCAGTACTTCGTCAACCAGCAAGGCCGCGCTTTCGGCCATGCGACGTGCACCACAGCTCGGACAGAACCCTCTTCGTTTGCAGCTGAAAGCAACCAGGTGCTCGGTATGGCAGGACTCGCAGCGTACCCGCAGAAAACCATGTTCCAGCCGGCCGCATTTGAGGAATTCCTCAAATTCCCTTTGCACATAACTCGGTAGTTCCCTGCCCTGCTCAGCCAAATGGGCAGCGAACGCCGGGTAATACTCGTCGACGATCTGATAGAGCAGGGTTTGCTCGGGCCGGTGACGCTGGTAACGACCAGCATCCCGCTCCCGGCTGGCCATCCTGGCCGCCGCCGCGTGGGGCATGATCCGCGTCCTTGCGATATTGTGTTTCTATACAGTTTATCGCCTGGTTGCACGATTCTGAAGCACTCAGTCGCTGCTGCCGACCCGTAGCAGTCTTTGTCCGCCTCTGCACTCGATTGAAAACAACCTATTGATTTTCAATAGATTACTTGTTAGCCAACACCTGATGCGCATTGCATCAATAAGCTACAGCCACCGGTGGACATGACGTGCTGTAAAGACTAATATCTGATTAACATGATTATTTTAATTAAAATAGGTGCGCCATGAAAATACTCAACGCCAGTGACGCTAAACGCGAATTCGGCGAGGTGCTTATCAATGCGCAACACGGTCCTGTTGGTATTAACCGCAATGGCAAACCCGTTGCCGTTGTGATTTCGGCGTCTGAATATGCCCAGCTTGAGGCACTCAAAGAGGCACATCTGAAGCAATCCATTGAAGAAGGAATCGCTGATCTGCAAGCCGGGAAAGTCAGCGATGGCAAATCCGTCATCGACAAATTACGTAAACGGGTAAATGGCTAAACCGTGGCAAAGCGCAGTCCCCGCTACCAATTCACGGACAAAGCGGAACGTGATCTTGAAGGTATCATTGACTATACCGCCCAAGAATGGGGAGCCGCTCAGGCCAATACCTACCTTGACGGCCTGGAAACGCGCGCGCAAATCCTCGCGGAAAATCCAGACCTTGGAATGGCACGCGAGATTCTATCCAAGGGGCTACTCAGCTTCCCTTACGAAAGCCATATTCTGTATTACAAAAAACACGCGCGGGGCATCGTGATAGTACGAGTACTCCACCAGCACATGGATCCGGTGAAGCATCTCTGATTATTCTTTATCAGCCGAACTTCAGATCGGGAACGGTTGTAAATTCCTGCTTTCCTGCTGAACGCACATTATGGCATCCCCAAAATCTGCAGAGGCAGCGTGACGGACCACCTGATTCTGGGCACCAAGTGAGAGCGTATGAACTGCAGGTGCAAAAACCGGCGAGGTATATGCGCAATCACCGATACCATGAACCGCTCGACACGGACGACGTGGTATTGGAATGCCGCGCTGATAGTGTGTGCGGCGATACCATGATCCATACCATGGAAAAATGGTACTAACTGCTTGCCGATGCCTGCTAGTGCCAGATGTTGCCAGACAGAAATGAGAATAAGTAATTGGATTTATGAGCTTGCTGTGTCTTGATGCCTGCAGGTGCCTGTCAGTGCCAGATCCGGCCTACTCCCACTCGATAGTAGCCGGTGGCTTGCTGGAAATATCATACGCGACTCTAGAAATACCCGATACTTCATTGATTATGCGTCTTGAAACCTCTTCAAGAAAATCAAATGGCAAGTGGGCAAATTTTGCGGTCATAAAGTCGACTGTTTTTACAGCCCTTAAAGTAACCACATATTCATAACGTCGCGCATCACCAACAACACCGACTGACTTGATAGGCAGGAACACAGTAAATGCCTGACTCACTTCATCGTAGAGCTTGTTTTTGATCAGCTCTTCAATGTAGATGTGGTCAGCCTGACGCAGCAGGTCTGCGTACTCTTTCTTAACCTCACCGAGAATTCGCACACCCAGACCTGGCCCCGGGAAGGGATGGCGATAGATCATTTCATAGGGAAGCCCCAACTCAACACCTATCTTACGCACCTCATCTTTGAACAACTCTCGCAGAGGCTCGACCAATTCCAGCTTCATATACTCTGGCAGCCCACCAACATTGTGGTGAGACTTGATGACATGGGCTTTGCCCGATTTCGCACCGGCAGATTCGATGACATCCGGGTAGATGGTTCCCTGGGCAAGAAAGGAGACATTTTCAAGCCTGCCCGCCTCTTCTTCGAAGATATCGATAAACAGGTTACCGATGATCTTTCGTTTCTGTTCAGGATCTGTCACACCACGCAAGGCTTTCAGAAAACGATCTTCCGCATCGACCCGAACCACCTTGACACCCATGTGCTCAGCGAAGGTCGCCATTACCTGATCGCCTTCATGCAGGCGCAGTAATCCATTATCGACAAACACACAGGTCAACTGATCACCAATTGCTCGATGTAACAGTGCTGCTACCACAGAGGAGTCAACGCCACCTGAGAGTCCTAGTACCACTTGCTTCTCACCAACCTGCTCACGCACGTTGTGAATTGTCTCCTCAATGATCTGACCTGGAGTCCAGAGCACTTCACATCCGCAGATCTCAAACAGAAATCGCTCAACAATTCGCTTACCCTGACGAGTATGGGTTACCTCAGGATGAAACTGTAATCCGTAGTAGGCGCGTGACTCATCAGCAATGCCTGCCACTGGTGCATTTTCGGTCTCACAGATCACCTGAAAACCTTCCGGTAGGGATTCAACCCGATCACCATGACTCATCCAGACATCCAGCAGGCCATAGCCCTCCGGACTGGTATGATCCTCGATATCCTTCAACAGACGGGAATGCCCTCTGGCTCGCACTTGCGCATAGCCATATTCGTGTTTATCCGATGAGGCCACTCCACCACCGAGCTGAGCAGCCATGGTCTGCATGCCGTAGCAGATCCCCAGAACCGGCACACCCATTTCGAATACTTCCTGAGGCGCGGTAGGTGCCTCATCTGCGGTCACGGTTTCAGGGCCACCTGAGAGGATGATACCTGCAGGCTTGGTTCCCTCCAGTCCTTCACCGGCATTGTCATAGGGGAAAATCTCACAGTAGACCCCAGCCTCACGGATGCGGCGGGCTATCAACTGCGTGTATTGGGAGCCGAAGTCGAGAATCAGAATTCGGTGGGCATGGATATCAGTTGTCATTGCTTTTTACTTCCGCAAAACGCTTACAGGAGCTACCGAATCGACCGGCAGAGCTCCTGTAAGATATCGGTAGGGACTCATCAATCGCGCCGATAGTTCGGTGCTTCTTTGGTGATCGTTACATCATGCACATGGGATTCAGTGACCCCGGCATTGGTAATCCTTACAAACTCTGGCTTGGTGCGCATCTCGTCTATACTGGCACAGCCGGTATAGCCCATGCTGGAACGGATGCCACCAATAATCTGGTAGATAATACTCATCACAGACCCCTTATATGGGACACGACCTTCGATGCCTTCTGGCACCAATTTTTCCTTCTCATTGCTCTCTTGGAAATATCGATCGCTAGAGCCATCTTTACCCGACATTGCTCCCAGGGAACCCATACCACGATAGGATTTGTAGGAGCGACCCTGATAGATCTCAACTTCACCTGGTGCTTCATCTGTACCGGCAAACATGCCTCCGATCATTACCGAGTAACCACCAGCAGCCAGAACTTTGGCAATATCGCCAGAGTAACGTAGTCCGCCATCAGCAATCAGAGGTATGCCACTCCCTTCCAAAGCCTTGGCCACGTTGCTCACTGCTGTGACCTGAGGCACACCCACACCGGCAACAACACGTGTCGTACAGATAGATCCTGGGCCTATACCCACTTTTACGGCGTCAGCACCTGCCTTGACCAGATCCAGTGCTGCCGCACCGGTTGCGATATTTCCACCAATAACCTGAACACCAGGGTAGTTTTTCTTCACCCACGCCACTCGGTCAAGTACACCTTGGGAGTGACCATGGGCAGTATCCACTACCACCACATCGACCCCGGCATTGACCAGCCCATCCACACGCTCTTCGGTGCCTTCGCCGACACCGACAGCAGCACCAACTCTCAAACGCTCATGCTCATCCCTGCATGCATTGGGGTTATCTTTGGCCTTCTGGATATCTTTGGCGGTGATCATGCCTTGCAGTTCAAAATTGTCATCCACCACCAGCACCTTTTCGATGCGGTGCTTGTGTAGCAGGCTCATCACCTCATCACGGCTCGCGCCTTCTTTGACCGTCACCAGCTTCTCTTTGCGGGTCATGATATTCCGCACCGGGTCATCCATTTTGCGCTCAAAGCGCAGATCCCGACCGGTGACTATGCCCACAAGCTCTTTGCCATCCACCACCGGCACCCCGGATATGTTTCTGGAGCGGGTGAGCTCAACCACCTCACCAATACTGACGTAGGGTCCGACGGTAATTGGATCCCGGATCACCCCACTCTCATATTTTTTGACCTTCTCCACTTCCCGGGCCTGGCTTGCAGCATCCATATTCTTGTGGATGATGCCGATTCCTCCTTCCAGTGCCAGAGCAATGGCAAATCGTGATTCGGTAACCGTGTCCATTGCGGCCGAAACCAGAGGGATATTAAGATCGATGTCCCGGGTCAATTTCGTCCGTAAATCAACATCTTTGGGCAGTACCTGGGAGTGGGCGGGCACCAGGAGAACATCGTCAAATGTGAGGGCTTCCTCGATTACACGCATAGCATTTTTTCCGGCTGGAGGGATAAAGTAGCCGGGCATTATAGAAGTTGCGGTCTAGCCGGTAAACCGGCAGCTTTAAATCAACCACGATTCAATAAGAAATTAGCGCCTGAATCTGGCTCAAAATACCCCTCCTACCTCCAAATTGGTCAGAAACATCTGCAAATGCACCGATCTGGCGCTATGCTAGTCGTTAGGGACTTAGACAATGAAGTCAGGAAGTGCAGATATGCACAATTTTCAGGTTCGTAGCAGAGCTTTTTTTCTCCTTATCGCCTTCAACCTGCTGATTTTTTGCGGCATTGCGCATGCAACCACTACCACGACCTTAAGGGTGGGCGTCTTTAAATCCCCCCCCTCGGTTGACACCGACTCAAAGGGGCAGCCCAGAGGATTATTTATCGATATCCTCGAGAGCGTCGCCTATCAGGAGGGGTGGAAACTCCGCTATATACCCGGCACGTGGAGTGATCAGCTATATCGATTATCAACAGGAAAAATAGACCTGTTGCCTGCCATCGCCTTCAATCAGGCCCGTAACAAGCGATTTCTCTTCTCAGACGAGACCATTATCGCCAACTGGGGGCAAATGTACGTCCTTGAAGGCTCGGAGATACAATCCATTCCTGATCTGAATGGTAAAAAGATCGCTGTCCTGTCCAAGGATATCTTCCTCACCTCTGAACATGGCCTGCTGGAAATATGCGAGTCCTTCAAGATAGATTGCCGAATAGAGACCTATGACTCCTACGATATGGTGATGAGGGCAGTCGCCAGCGGACGTGCTGACGCCGGCTTGATCAATCGCCTGTTTGGCGCAAGTACTGGCCATTTCCACCGTCCAGTAGCCAGCCCTATCCTCTTAATGCCCCTCGATATCCGATACGCCATATCACGGAAGAACCCTCTGGCCGAAAATATAAAGCAGCGTCTTGACTACCATTTGGCCATCCAGAAAGCTGACGAACTATCTGTCTACCACCAGCGCATGAATAATCTGTTCGAGCCATTTAAAACCGAGAGACAACCTGCACCTCTGCTGTATCAGTTAATCTTTGCTGTAGGGGCTCTGCTGATCACCCTGTTATCAATCGCTCAGATCCTCAGATGGCGGGTCAAAGTAAAGACCCGACAACTGGCCGCCACTGAGGCCCGCTACCACAACTACTTCGATGGGGTAGCCACTGCACTGTGTGAAGGTGATAGCTCCAAAGCCCTGGCAAGATTAGATGAACTGCTTGATTCTGGTGTCGAAGACCTCAGATCCCACCTCGAAGAGCATCCTGATCTACTGAAAGAGACCCTGTTTTTAATCCGGGTTGTCAACGCCAATCCTGCAACCCTGAAACTATTCTGCGTTAAAAATTTAAAACAGCTGCAGCAGTGGTTACCCAAAAGCATCACCCCGGAGGTATTTACTGCATTCAAAGAGTTCTTAATCGCATCCAGCGAAAGAGAAGCCCTTTTCTCCTGCGAAGTGCCTTTACTGACCTCAAAGGGTCATTTGATTCAGGTGATGATCTCATTCCCCCTCTCGGATTCACTCAAAGAGATAGAGCATATCCCGGTCACTCTGGTGGATGTCTCCCATTTGCGGGAAACAGAAAAACAACTCTCCCTTGTGGTTAAAGGTGCTGCTCTGGGCTTCTGGGATTGGAACCTGCTGACCGATGAACTTACCGTGAATCAAAAATGGATGGAGACGCTTGGCCTGGAACCTTTAGATATGCTGCACAATATCGATGATTGGCGGGATCGAGTTCATCCAGAAGATAGAGATCGTGTCATGCCAATATTTAAACGATCTTTCAACGAGGGCAAAACATACAGCGTAGAGTTCCGCATGCGACATGTCAGTGGCCATTGGGTATGGATCGAAGGTTCAGGAGGTGCGGTTGAGTTCGATCCACTGACTCACCGACCAATCCGGGCCTGTGGTACCCATCAAGACATATCAGAGCGCAAACGGGCCGCGGAGACCCTGAATACCTTAATGGAGAGTATGGTCGGCATCACTGGAGAGGATTTCTTCGAACATGTCGCCAGAGAGCTGTGCCGCTGGTTTGGCGCAGATGGTGCGAATGTCGGGGAGTTGGTAGGAAGAACACAAATCAAATCCATTGCCACAATTATTGACAATAAAGTAGTTGACGATTTCAACTATCAGATTAGTGGCACCCCTTGTGACAAGGTAGTGAAACAGGGCGCCTCTCTCTATCCACAGGGCATCCAGGATCTCTTTCCAAAAGATAAAGACCTTGTGCTTCTCAACATGCAAGGCTATGCAGGCTCTCCGATCCGTGACCGCAAAGGTGTAGTAATCGGTATTATCTGGGTTGTCTCACGAAAACCCCTATTCATGCCGCCAGACTGGGTTGATGTCATGGATATCATTGCTGCCCGGATCAGTGCAGAGATCGAACGGAAAAGAGCAATGGAACGCCTCGCCTACCAGGCTACCTATGATGTCCTCACAGACTTACCAAACCGCCGCTTGCTGATCGACCGACTCAGTCAAGCTCAGTCCAGGTGTCGCCGTCACAATCACTCCGGTGCAGTTTTATTTATGGACCTCGACCACTTCAAGACGATCAATGACTCTCTGGGTCACAAAGTCGGTGACCTGCTGCTAAAGCAGGTTGCTGAACGCCTTAGCAGTGAAATCAGAGATGAAGACACCGCCTCAAGGCTCGGTGGCGATGAGTTCATTGTTCTGTTCGCTGAACTGGACAGCAACCCCCAGGTAGCTGCACAGCAAGCCAGTAAAGGGGCGCAAAAAATACAGAAAACTCTTTCGATGCCCTATCTCATTAATGACAATGAACTACATATCACACCTAGTATCGGCATTGTCATCTTCCCATTAGACAGCGAAAGCGGTGACGATATACTCAAATATGCAGACACAGCCATGTACAGAGCCAAGGCGGAAGGCAGAAACACAATCCGATTCTTCTTGCCTGGCATGCAGAATGCGGCTGAACAACAGCTTAGGTTGCAGAACGACTTACGCAACGCCCTGACCAACCACGAACTGACACTCTACTATCAACCCCAGGTCGATCTCGAAGGGAATACTGTCAGCACGGAAGTTCTACTTCGCTGGTTTCATCCAAAACATGGTGAGGTGGAGCCAAGAACCTTTATCGATGTTGCTGAAGAGTCAGGACAGATTCTACAGATCAGTGAATGGGTTCTCAGAGAGGCGCTTAAGAAAAGCAAGCAGTGGAACGAAAATAATCACAACCCGATACGCCTCTCCATAAATGTCAGTTCAGTTCATTTTCACCAGGCCAATTTCGCCGATCAGGTGCAGACAATTCTCGAGGAGAGTGGCGTCAATCCCAGCCACCTCACCCTGGAAATTCATGAAGGCACCCTGGTTGAAAACTTTGAAGAGGCAGCTGACAAGGTACTTCAGCTAAAGAAGTTAGGAGTGTGTTTCTCCATCGACCGATTTGGTATCGGCTATGCCTCTCTCGCCTACATCCGACGATTACCAGTGGATCAACTCAAGATAGATCGGACCTTCATACGCGATATTTCAATTGATCCCAAAGATGCTCAGCTGGTTCAAACCATTATCAACATGGCTCAGAATATGGAGATCGAAGTGGTTGCAATTGGTGTCGAAAATGCCAGTCAATTGAAATTTCTGCGTGACAAAGGCTGCAAGATATTTCAAGGTTACTACTTCAGCCATCCACTCCCTGTGGATGAATTCGAAACCTACCTGAGCAAAGAAACCGCTTGAGCCAGCAAACAACAACGCCAAATTCAACCAAAGATATCTTTTCTGTTTCGCGTCTCGTGCGGGAGACCCGTGCTGTGCTGGAGGGTAGTTTTCCTCTGCTCTGGGTGAGTGGTGAAATCTCCAATTTAGCGCAACCGGCATCGGGTCACATCTATTTCACCCTCAAGGATGAAGCGGCCCAGGTACGCTGTGCCATGTTTCGCATGAAGCGTCAGCGAATACGCTTCCAACCGGAAAACGGCCAGCAAGTTTTGATTCGAGCCAAGGTAAGCCTGTATGAAGCACGGGGTGAATTTCAGCTGATTGCCGAGCACATGGAACCGGCGGGGGAAGGCGCTTTACGTCTTGCCTTTGAGCAGCTGAAGCAGAAACTTGCCGCCGAGGGTCTGTTCGACACAGAACGCAAAAGGGCATTGCCAATGCCCCCTAAACAGCTGGGACTGATCACCTCGCCCACTGGCGCTGCTGTACGTGATCTACTGACCGTTCTCAAACGACGCTTTCCCGCCCTGCCGGTGATTATCTATCCTGTCCAGGTACAGGGTGAAGAGTCAGCCAGACAGATCATTCAAATGATAACCCTGGCAAGCAAACGCGAGGAGTGTGACTTACTGATTTTAAGCCGGGGTGGTGGCTCTTTGGAAGACCTGCAATCCTTCAATGACGAAGGCGTGGCAAGGGCAATCAGAAACTCGAAGATACCCGTGGTAACCGGCATAGGCCACGAGATCGATTTTACCATCGCAGACTTCGTTGCAGATAGGCGAGCCCCTACCCCATCTGCAGCTGCAGAGCTTGTTACACCGGATCAACAGGAGTGGACACAGAGACTGCAAACAATTGCAAAACGTCTGCATCATTATCAGTTACGACGACTTCAACAACTGAGTGAACGGTGTCTGGCGTTGGGTAAACGACTCAATACCCAACATCCAAAACAGAGACTTCAACAACGTCAGCAACGACTGGATGAGCTGGCTGACCGATTGACCAGAGTTTTTCAATTCAACCTACTACAGCGCAACCAACGTCTGGATCGGCTCCACACTCGCCTCTCCAGGCAGACACCGGAACAACGACTGGAAAGGTTAAACCAACAAAACAGAAACCTTACAGAACGACTTCATCGCGCCTTCAAGGAGCGGATGAATCTATACCAGACAAAACTAATTCAAATAGGCAGGGATCTTCACAACCTGAGCCCCCTGAATACCTTGGGAAGAGGTTATGCCATCGTAAGTCGTGCTTCTGATGGCGCTATCATTAGCGACTCTTCAGAGGTCAACATTGGGGATGAACTCCAAGCCAGGCTGCAACAGGGAAAACTCGTCTGCCAGGTTTTAGACAAGGAAGATTGAGCACTCCGTTGAATCAACAAACGACAGGGCTGCTTATTTTGCTACCAGTTCTTTTGCCTGCGCCACCCAGTCTTCCCGCTCAATACGCCCTTTAAAACTGAGTTGATCGGAGAAGCGGTCGATATCGGCCTGATTCCAGTCGGCAATCTGCTTAAAGCTGTTGATACCAATCCCATGTAACTTTTTTTCTAGTACTGCCCCGATACCTTTTATCTTTTTCAGATCATCAGATAACTCAACTGATTCGATATCATCACTCTCTACCTTTTCATCCCCTCCGGCAGACAGCAGGCGTTGTAACTCAGCAACCTGCTTCTCAAGGAGTTCCACCCGACCCGTGAGATGTTGATGCTTATGCATTTTCACAAATTTCTTGCTTAATTTGCGCTTTGCCCCGCTATCGCTTTTTTTCGTCTTTTTACCCTTTTTCGGCATAACCAACCTCCCCTGATATACGTTAAGTTCATCCGCCATTTCAAGCCGGCTTGACTACTGAGTATGGTAGAAAACTAATGTTTTTTATAGGTTTATTGTTTTTTACCTTCAAACTACGCCTGTGAAAACCTAACCAGGGCTATTTATTTGCTTAATCGGTTATCAATTTTTAAGCCATTGCAATATTGCAGCTCCCTGTGCCTTTGGTGGGGCATGGCCCCACCCTACGCAACTAATCAGGGCTGCTTATTTGCTTAATCGGTTATCAATTTTTGAGCCATGGCAATATTGCAGCTCCCTGTGCTTTTTGGTGGGGCAGGGCCCCACCCTACGCAACTAATCAGGGCTGCTTATTTGCTTAATCGGTTATCAATTTTTTTGAGCCATGGCAATATTGCAGCTCCCTGTGCCTTTTGGTGGGGCAGGGCCCCACCCTACGCAACTAACCAGGGCTGCTTATTTGCTTAATCGGTTATCAATTTTTGAGCCATGGCAATATTGCAGCTCCCTGTGCTTTTTGGTGGGGCATGTCCGCACCCTACGCAATATTCAAAACTTGTTGAGTGTCTTCTTATTGAGGCAGGGTAAGACCACTGGCTGTATGTGCATAAACGAAGAGACTGAGCTTTGCTATAGTTCAAGAACTGATACTAACCGAAAATAAATTCGGAATGAGGAGGATTACATGTTTGTCAGCGACTATATGAGCGCATCCCCGATCACAGTGCGCAGTGAAGATAACTATGATCTGGCTTTTGAAATCATGGAAGAGAAAAATATGCACCACCTACCTGTGGTAAACCAGGAGAATCATGTGGTAGGAATCGTCACGCGGCGGGATTTGCAGCTGGCGGCACGATATTTTAGAGAAGCACCCGCTGAGATCTCTGAAGTCATGCATACACCAGTACTCACCACCTCGGGCAGCGCTTCGCTCTCTTCCGCAGTGAAACAGATGACTGACCACAGAATCGGTTGTCTACCTGTAGTTGGTAACGACAGCAATGTCGAGGGAATGCTCACAGAGAGCGACCTTTTTCGTGCACTATCAGACTTGCTAGATAGCTGAAAACCTTAAGCCCAGAGAGATCCAGACTGCGTTTCAGTACAGTCTTATCAGCTCGCCATTACTCCAGAAACAGGCGCAAACACCCCCACCCTTGATGACAAAAGGGTTGGGGAGAGCATACGTGTCGAACATTTGATGAAATTGAAGTGCAGATAACAAATGACGCTAAAGTTCTCAGGACTTGCCTGCAATCCCAAACTCTGAACTGGCTTATTGAGCTGCCAGATTAAGGAACCTCTGTTTAATTCTGGACGAAACAGATTGTGCCCTAAAATGTTCTGGTTCAAGGCATGGATCGCTCGTAATAGCAGGCTATTGCGAAGATTCATAACTCAGAAACTGGACATTTCAGGGGCAAGATGCGAGTTCACGAATTGATCAGAGGTTCCTTAAGTGATGACCTGGTGAAGAAGAGCTACGCCTATTTTCTTTTTCTCAGTATCAAAACCGTCAAAGCCAGCGCGCCAAACAGAGCATAGTAGGTAGCCTCATTCCTATCCACACCTAAAAACAGGGCGCCATACCCTCCAATAGCTGCTCCCATACCACCAAACGCCAACCCTCGCATTACACGACAAAGAGTGCAGTTTTTGGCATTCGGTTGAGTGGTCATTTTTTAATCAGGCTCTTGATGCAATCAAGGTAGCCCAATTCATCAGGCATTCGGTTGGCTGATTGAGCTTCCCAAAGAATACGCCCCAAGCACTCCATCAGTTGGTGTTCCGCTTCATGGGCCTCCCCCTTGTGTTGACAGAGTTGCTGGTAGAGCCTGCTGATTCCTGCGGGTCGATCAGTAGAGACCTGTTCGATCAAAGTGAGATGCATCGCCATATGTAAAAAAGGGTTGGTCTGTCCACCCTCAGGATGAAAATCCCGCTCCAGACTCTGCTCCCTGTTATTCAACAAACCATGGTACTCCGGATGCTGTTTGATCACCTGGGATACAATCTCTTCCAGAGGTTCCATGGGTTGTTCTGCAAGATGCTTTCGCCAAGCCTCAAAAAAGACCTGACGCAACTGATTCCGATCATTACTAATCATCAGGATTTATAACTCAAGGCTGTGTCGCTTTCTGCGATAATTTTTTCAATGCGCCTGTCACTTTTTTCTTCACCTTTTCCCGGTCGTCGATAGCGAAGCGCTCAAATAGAAATTCTGGGCTGTTATAGCCAAGCCAGACCTTATCTTCAGCATCTTGCCACACCAGGGCTTTCAGCGGCAGGTCGATGCCGGCACGTTGATCACTGGTCATCAATGCGGTACCCACTTTCGGGCTACCAAAAATAATCAACAACGTCGGACGTAGAGATTGTCCAACCCTCTTCGCCCCAGCAGCATGGTCGATACGACTGAAGATCTTCAGACCTGCTTCCTCTGCAGCAGCAACAAAACGGTCAGCGGTCTCCTCGACGTTAAATTGGCTGGCCTTTGTCACCATACCGCTATCTGCCTGGGCGACACCGATGGTCAGTAACAGACCAGCTATAAGCGTGAATATAGTTTTCATCCTATGCTCCTTTATTGGGGCCTGTGAACACTAATCGAATTGGCCCTGAGTTGTTCAGCGGGTTCTCAGTCGAACTATAGAGACTATTCCGTCTTATCTTTGTACTCACACAGATCTTCGATGACACAGCTTCCACAACGTGGTTTGCGTGCCACACAAGTATAACGTCCGTGCAGAATCAGCCAATGGTGAGCATCCTGTAAAAAAACTTCAGGAGTTGAGCGCATCAGCTTTTTTTCCACTTCCAACGGTGTCTTGCCCGGTGCGATCCGGGTACGGTTTGAAACCCTGAAGATATGGGTATCAACTGCCATTGTCAGGTGACCGAAAGCCGTGTTCAACACAACATTTGCTGTTTTCCTGCCCACACCGGGCAGAGACTCCAGCGCCTTACGATCCTCAGGCACCTCACCACCATGGGATTCGATCAGGATGCGACAGGTCTCAACAATATTCTTAGCCTTATTATTGAAAAGACCAATGGTTTTTATATACCCCTTCAATCCTTCAATACCCAGATCACGAATCAGTTCAGGGGTATTCGCCACTGGAAACAGCAGGTCGGTAGCCTTATTCACTCCCTTATCTGTCGATTGCGCTGAAAGAATTACCGCCACTAATAGTTCGAAAGGGGTTTTGTAATTCAGTTCAGTTGTGGGGTTGGGATTGGCCGCTTGAAGACGCTGAAAGATGGCCTGGCGTTTTTCTCTATTCATGAAACATATTGGACAGCTGATTTAACTTCGCCATTCTAGATCATAAAGGGGCAGTGAAGCGAACCCAAAGGTAGACAGCTTGGACTATTAAACCGCTATTTCAGCATTGCCTTTGCATCGACTGACTTGGTTTAGACTGAGCTTGGATTTTCCTAGTGACAAACTATCCCACACAAAAAATACCAAAAAACGATTCAACACAGAGTGACATAAACAATATTTATACGGGGATAGCGATTTAAGGTGGAGTTTCATATACTGGTAACCCGACGAAAACAGTGATGGACATTTACCATGACCAGAAAACATGATGGCGCCGCTCGGACAAACAATCAGAAACTCCTAGCTTGGATTGATGAAATCGCACAACTATGTACTCCGGATCGGATTTACTGGTGTGACGGTTCACAGGAAGAGTACGACCGTCTATGTGACGAGATGGTGAAAAGCGGCACATTTATTCGCCTTAACCAGGAGAAACGGCCCAACAGTTACCTGGCACGCTCCCATCCGAGCGATGTAGCTCGCGTTGAAGAACGTACCTACATCTGTTCTAAAAACGAAGAAGACGCTGGTCCAACCAACAACTGGATGGATCCCAAGCAGATGAAATCTGTCCTCAAGGGGTTATTCAAAGGCTGCATGCAAGGAAGGACTATGTATGTCATTCCCTTCAGCATGGGACCGCTTGGCTCTCATATCGCACACATTGGTGTTGAAATCTCAGACTCTGCCTACGTCGCAGTGAATCAGCGCCTGATGACCCGTATGGGGCAGGATGTACTCAATGTGCTGGGTGATGAGGGTGAATTCGTCCCTTGCGTACACTCAGTTGGTGCGCCCTTACAACCTGGGGAAGAGGACGTTCCCTGGCCCTGTGCAGGCAGCATTGAGGATAAATACATTACCCATTTTCCTGACACCAGAGAGATCTGGTCCTACGGCAGTGGTTATGGTGGTAATGCCCTACTGGGTAAAAAGTGCTTTGCGCTGCGTATCGCCTCGGTGATGGGGCGGGATGAAGGCTGGCTGGCGGAGCACATGCTGATCATGGGCGTTGAAACTCCAGAGAAGAAGAAGTTTTATGTGGCAGCGGCCTTTCCGAGTGCCTGTGGAAAAACCAATTTTGCAATGCTCAAATCGCCACAAGGTTTAGAGGACTGGAAGGTCACCACTATCGGAGATGATATTGCATGGATAAAACCCAATCCCAAGGATGGAAAGTTCTATGCCATCAATCCCGAGTATGGGCTATTCGGCGTCGCCCCAGGCACCAATGATACATCCAACCCCAATGCCATCGCCGCTCTGACCAAGGACAGCATCTTCACCAACTGCGCCCTGACTGATGACGGTGATATTTGGTGGGAGGGGCTGACGGAAGATCCCCCCGAACATTTGATCGACTGGCGCGGAGATGACTGGGTGATTGGTTGCGGACATCCGGCGGCCCATCCCAATGCCCGCTTTACCGCCCCCGCTGCCGCCTGCCCCTCAATTGATCCGGAATGGGAGAATCCTGCCGGTGTACCGATCACCGCATTCCTGTTTGGCGGACGTGTCAGTAACAACTTTCCGTTAGTGTTTCAAAGCTACAACTGGGAGCATGGCGTCTACATGGCAGCGACCATGGGCTCGGAGGCAACTGCAGCCTCAATCGGTCAGGCTGCCATGCGACGTGATCCGATGGCCATGTTGCCATTCTGTGGTTACAACATGGCGGAGTATTTTAAGCACTGGCTGCGTATTGGACGTAAAAATGTTGCGACACCACCGGCGATATTTCGGGTGAACTGGTTTCGCAAAGATCGGCATGGTCGTTTCATCTGGCCAGGCTTCAGCGAGAACATGCGGGTATTGAAGTGGGTGATAGACAGATGCAACGGTAATGGTCATGCGATCGAGAGCCCTTTAGGCTGGGTCCCCTCTCATGATGCCCTTAACTGGAATGGACTCGATTTCGATAAAGCAGACTTTTATGAAATCATGAATATCGACCGGGAGAGAGCCCGCCACGAAGCCATTGATCAGGAAGAGTTGTTTTCCCGTTTTGGTGACCACCTCCCACGAGAGATGGAGCTTGAACGGGAGCTGCAACTGGCGAGGCTATACCACTCCCCAAAATATTGGGATCTCTCTGCGACTGATGATTGAGCAATTCACGAATAGGTTGTAAAAACCCAACACTTCATTAACACGCTTTTCCCAAACCCCGCGCTGACTTTCTACTCTGCCCTTCTGGGCAGAGTAGAGTAGTCTGTAGAGTATGCAGCAGCTTTCAAACGCAACATTCAGTATACGGCGACTCAATCCGTTCAATGGCCTATTGCAGGTCTACCAACAAGATTCGGCCCGCGCACTCAGTGCAAATGGTGTGGTGTGGGAAATCCAGGTCCTCAGTGAGACGCCCCAGGGTTTATGGGCCAATACCCCCCTGGGAGAAGGACAATATTTCACCTTTGGTTTATGGTCGGAAGCTAATGGTCTGGAGCAAGTTCCGGTCAATCCCCTATTCGATATAAGAAGCATGATCGAAGCCAGCGACACGCTGATCTCTGGACTGCAGCCGGTACTGCCTCAACTCCCTTTCCCCATGGCCGACCACTATGAGCTTTGGCTGATGGATGAAGAAAGCGGCGAGCCCGTTGCACTACTACAGAGTTGCCGCGCAGAGAGCGAGATTCAATTGCACAATATGGAGCAAAAATGGATCGCTGCAGCAAAAGGTGACTTCAGTTTCATCTCACCCCACCTTCGACAACGTGGAGTGCCCAGCCATGATGGCTACAATCCCAGGGTACACGCCTCGATTGTAGAGGCCGAAGTCAGAGGACGAGCCGGTTTTCCGCCGCAGACTGCGTGGTTCTATAACGACCCTGATACTGGCATGATGCACCACATCGGGGATTCCACAACAACTGTAAGATTTCCAGAATTGCCACTTACAGAATCGGGTTATGATGCTGAGAACGCCCCCTTGATCGCAGACTATATCACCTGGAAGGCCCCTCAACTGCTGATGCTGCCTAACCTGAGTAGAGAGACAAGGGAGAGATTAGAACGATTGGCGGTAGATCAGGCAGAGCAGATCGACAGATTATGGACACTCTATCCGGAAATACACAATAAAGACCTGTTGAAACGAGCACGGGTAGAGGCAAGAATCCGCAAAGCGAATCGGAATTAAAAAAATGAGATACCTTAACCAATCGGATCAACTGTCAATGAAGGAGGGTGGCCTGGGAGTATTGCTGGTCAACCTCGGCACCCCTGACGCTCCGACCACCGGCGCAGTGCGTAGATACCTGTCTGAATTTCTCAGTGACCCAAGAATTGTGGCTATTCCCAGGTTTCTATGGATGATTATCCTGCACGGCATTGTTTTACGAGTCAGGCCAAAACGCTCCGCCAAAGCCTATGCCTCGATCTGGACAGAGGAAGGCTCGCCACTGCTTGCGATATCCAAGAAGCAGCGATCTGCTCTGGAAGAAGAGATTGCGCCTCTATTTGAAGGCCAGGTCACAGTTGCTCTGGCGATGCGTTACGGTAACCCCTCGATCCCCAGTGTCTTGCAATCGCTGCGCGAGAAAAATATTCAGCGCCTGCTGATCCTGCCCCTCTATCCCCAATATTCAGCAACCACCACCGCCTCGATATTTGATGCAATAACCTCTGAGCTGCAACGCTGGCGCTGGATACCTGAGATCCGCTTTATCCAACACTACCAGCAGGAAGCGGATTACATCGCCGCACTCAGCAATCAGATCGAAGCCTTCCGAAAAGAGCACGGTACCGCAGAGAAACTGCTCTTCTCATTTCATGGCATTCCCAAGGACTACTATCTGGCGGGCGACCCCTACCCTGATGAGTGTCATGCCACAGCCAAAGCTGTTATTGAACGGTTAGGGCTAAAGGATGAGCAATGGCAGATCTCCTTTCAATCCCGATTTGGCGCGCAAGAGTGGGTTAAACCCTATACCGATGCGACACTCAAACAGTGGGGCACCGAAGGGGTCAAAAGTGTTCAGGTAGTCTGCCCTGCCTTCTCAACAGACTGCCTCGAAACCCTGGAAGAGATCGCAGTGGAAAACAGAGACTACTTTCAGCAAGCGGGGGGTGGCGACTACACCTATATCCCAGCCCTGAATGACGACCCTGAACATATCGGGATGCTGGCAAAACTGATCCATAAGCATGCCCAGGGCTGGCCGGAAGCCAGACCCTCTGCTGGAGAAAAAAACCAATGAGTACAACACCCCACCCTGTAGAGCTCAAAGTCCACCAACAGAGCCGTTTTCTTGATATCTCTTTCAGCGACGGCGCCCACTTTGCCCTCCCCTGCGAATACCTGAGGGTCTACTCACCCTCAGCAGAGACTCGTGGCCATAGTCCAGCAACCGCCAAACTGGAAAAAGGCAAAGAGATGGTCTCTATTACCCAGATGGAGCCGGTGGGTCAGTATGCAGTCAAAATTCACTTTGATGACGGCCACAACTCCGGGCTCTATGATTGGCAATACCTCTATAACCTGGGCAAACATCAGGATGAGCTATGGCAGGCCTATCTGGAAAAACTTGAGGCGGTGGGTTATCAACGCCAAGAGCCAGAACTGATACCCAGGGATGGTGGTGCATAGGTCAGTATGCCGTGACATCAGCTAACCCCCCGTTCGAACTCGATCCACGGCTTGCTACAGACTGCTATCTATTAGCGGAATTGGAATTGAGCCAGCTGTTACTGATGAACAATGCACTGCTGCCCTGGTTCATACTGGTTCCCCGCGTCTCCTGCCATGAACTGCATCAGCTCTCATCCGAACAGCAATTGATACTACTTCAGGAGACTAATCTGCTTTCACACTTTGTGGAGACAAACTATGAGACAGATAAGCTCAACATCGCTGCGATCGGTAATATCGTACGACAGATGCATATCCATATAATCGGCCGCACAACCAATGACCCCTGGTGGCCCGGTGTGGTTTGGGGCACCAGCCAACGTCAGGCATATGATCAATCACAGCTGGATGAGATTATACGAAAGTTAGAAGAACAACTCCCGGATACGCTCTGCTTCCTGCATCCAGTTGCCAAGAGATAACCACGCCAACCAATTGGCGTCACTTAAACAAGATTAATAGCTGAGCATTATTCAATGCCGGCATGGTGCGGCAGGGCCACACCCTACATCACGCCTCTATTAACCTGGGACCGAACGGTCGTAGGGTGGGGCCATGCCCCACCAAAAGCTTGCCGAAAACACCATAACCACATGCAACCTCCACAGTTTCATGACTATCTCAGCAAGGTAGCCTGGATGGAGCGTAGCGGAATCCGGGATGGTTGACGAGCTGTTCCCCCCGGATTCCGTTGCACTTCATCCAGGCTACGGACTAGGCTGTAACCTGCCAGCTCTCAGCTAGTGTTGGCTGAAGTGCATCAGCCGCATCCTCAGGAGTAACATTATCACCCCCTTCAGGCACCTCGAAACTTGCCATCGCCCTCACTAGTTGACTACTTGGTGGGGCATGGCCCCACCAAAGGCTTGCCGAAAACACCATAACCACATGCAACCTTCACAGTTTCATAAATATCTCAGCAAGGTAGCCTGGATGGAGCGAAGCGGAATCCGGGATGGTTGACGCGCTGTTCCCCCCGGATTCCGTTGCACTTCATCCAGGCTACGGACTAGGCTGTAACCTGCCAGCTCTCAGCTAGTGTTGGCTGAAGTGCATCAGCCGCATCCTCAGGAGTAACATTACCAACCCCTGCAGGCACTTCGAAACTTGCCATCGCCCTCACTAGTTGACTACTTGGTGGGGCATGGCCCCACCCTACCCGTATAGGCGTGGGGTGGGGCCATGCCCCACCATTTAAGAACCATTGGAATTCAGTCACCAACTTGACAATAGACACTTTAAAAAAAAACAAATCGATAAGATTCATGATCTAGCTCAAACAAGCTTTTACTTTAATAGTCCACATACAACTGCCAAATTGACTACACTATCTATGTGCTTCGGAAACGCCAAAATGCGTATCCATCTCACAACCTCTGAATAACGATTGAGTTAAACAATAAGCCGGGAGGTAAAGGGGTTAATGGAAGAGTCACTGCAGCGATTACTTGACGCCGAAAACAGGGCACAACAGATTCACTCCAAGGCAGAAGAGCAACGTGAACGCGTCATTCAAGAAGCCTTGAAGGATGCGAAAACAAAAGAAGAACATTTTGAATCCCGAATTCCCGAACTGCACGCCAGTTTTATGGAAAAGGCCGAAAGTCGAGCTGAGCAGACCATTGCTGAATTAAAAAAGCGCTTTGACGAACGACACGCCCAGCTGCGTGAATATGCCCAGGTTAGGGAAGATGATGCACTAGAGGCGGCCTTCGCAGTGCTGATCGATCCCAAAGCTGATGAGGACTGAGCCTGACCAATGAACTCACAACGGGATCAGGCCTATCTCAAAACCCGGGTTGGTGTGTTAGCTGCCCGACTCTTTTCTCATGAAGATATCGAGATCCTGAAGCAGATGTCCCTGCATCAATTGGGCGAACGCCTCGATCTGTTACCGATCTTCGAACAGGAGATCGATACACGGCAGAAAAGTGGTCTTGTAGAACAGGCGCTACTGCAACGTCTGATGAATGAACTCAAAATATTGTTACGCCCACTGAGCGGCCGCTCCCGGGGTCTGATTCTCTACTGGCCCAGAAAATACGAACTCTATAACCTCAAGACCCTGATTCAAGGCAAATTGAATAACCTCGACATGCAGGAGATTCGACATAATCTCTATGCCCTGCCAGAGAACATCCGCCTGCCCCACGAAGCCCTGCTACAGGCTGAGAATGTGCAGGAGATGCTACGCCAGCTCGAACGGGGGCCCTATTCTCAGATTGCCCGTCAGGCGCGCAATGTCTATGAGGAGCAACATGAAAACTTCTCCCTTGGGGCTGCAATAGACCGTCTCTACTACACCGGCATGCTGGCCCAGGCTAATATCACTGACTGCAGTGACAAACGTGGGCTGAAAAAGGCCATAGGCTGCATGGTCGACCGACAGAATATACTCTGGTTATTGCGCTATCGTCTGGTCTACCACTTCGCACCCAGCGAAGCTTACTATCTACTGATTCCCTATGGGGGGCAGATACAGCGGGACGACCTGATGACCCTGGCTAACGTAGATGGGCTGGATACTGTCATCAGCCAACTTCCCGAACCTTTTCACAGCTTGCTTGCTGGCAGTGTCCATATTACCGACGCACGTCAAAGACTCGATCAATGGGTCTCTGACCAGCTACGCCAGCTAATGCTCAACAGCCGTGATGCCGTAGTCTCAGCGCTCTGCTATCTGATCATCCGTGATATGGATATCTGGCGTCTCTACGCCATCACTCAAAGCAAGTTACTGGAGATGGAACCCAGCCTGGTTAATGAAGCGGTAAGTGGGCAGGGTCAAAGCGGAATGCACTCTGAGGAGGTGGCATGAAGTCACAACATCTCCTGTGCAATCGATCAAGGGGGAATTGCTGATGTTCAGCCCCCTGTCCATGAAACAGATCAGCATCAAGCTGCTCACTGAAGATCTGCCTGGCGCCTCAGTAATCCTCGCGGGCCTCAACAGTTTCAGCCCCGACAACCGTGCCTATGAAGAGACGGCCTTGCCGAAGGTTCCTGGGCAGAGTTTTCGTGAACAGTTCAACCAGGCAAAGAGTCGCCTGGACAAGATCTCCACCTTAGTGGACTGCTCTCCATCCCCTTCTTCAGAGGAAGTGGTACCCATTACCGAGGAACAACTCACCCAAGCAAACCAGTGGCTTGGAGAGGCCTGGGAGACCTGTTCCGAGTTTGAAGAGCGGCAACGTCAGCAAACCGAAGAGTCTCGAACTATAGACCAGCTTGAAACCAGTCTCGCCAACTTCAGTAATCTGACCATCGACCTAGGACAACTCCAGAGGGAACAACCCTTTCTCGAAACCAGTATTGGCATGATCGCGACTGCCCGGATGAACCAGCTCAAGGATGCATTGGGACTGGATGGCTATCTGCTCTTTCCCTTCATGGAGAGTGAGAAAGAGAGCTACGTGTTAATCGTAGGCGCTAAGAGAGAGCAGAATTCGAAGCTTAAATCTGTACTCGACAGCGCTGGATTCCGTCCCTTGGAGATCCCCCCTGAGCTACATACCGAACCGGAAACGGCCAAGAGTCGTCTGGCGCAACGGCGTGAAGCTGTGGAGCAGGCCTCACAGCAACTCAAGACTGAGATCAGCGCATGGCGTGCAGACGCCCAGGATGGACTAAAGCAGGCAGCCCAGACCCTCCATCTGGCAGCCCCCTATGTCGCCCTCGGAGAGGCTGCACGACAGAGTGGCAAGCTGTCGCGACTGCAAGGCTGGGTTCCAGCGGAAGACATGGGCCAGGTGGAGCGAGCACTGCAAAACAAGTTGTCCAATGCCTTTGTACTGGAGAGTCGCGACCCCTTTCCTGAAGAGCGTCCACTGGTGCCTTCAGTGATGCGCCACAGCCGGCTGCTCAAACCCTTTTCATCCCTGGTCATGCAGTATGGCGTACCCCGCTATGGTGAGGTCAACCCCACCCACCTGTTCGCCCTGACCTACATCCTGATGTTTGGCATGATGTTCGGTGACATTGGACACGGGGCAGTGATACTCGGCGTGTCACTTTTCATGCGTCGCAAGCTGGGTAGTTTTACCCCATTTGGTATTGCCGCAGGCCTCTCATCGATGGTGTTCGGGGTACTCTACGGCAGTATCTTCGGTTTTGAGCATCTGTTTCATCCCCTGTGGATAGCACCACTCAGCGATCCCCTCTACATGCTCACTGTGGCTCTGCTGTGGGGTATAGGTTTTATTGCAATATCCAACCTGCTCAACATCCTCAACCATCTGGTACAGGGAGATCGGCTCGGTGCCCTGTTTGGCGATAATGGCCTGCTATCACTACTGCTCTATAGCGGCCTGTTAGGCACCGGATACAGCCTCTATGCGGATGGTCAAGTGGGTGGTCTATGGGCGGCTCTGACGATTCTCAGCCTGATCGGTATATTTGCCCACAAACTGCTTGAACAGGAGGCCTCAATCGGTGAGCGTCTACTGGTCGCTTTCATCGAAACCTTTGAAACCATCACCGGTTACGCTTCCAACACACTCTCCTTCCTGCGTGTTGCCGCATTCAGTTTGAACCATGTTGCACTGGCCATTGCTGTCTTTACCCTGGCCGGCATGATGGGCGAAACCGGCCACTGGATCACCATAATATTGGGCAATGTATTCATCCTGGTGCTGGAGGGACTGATCGTCGCCATCCAGGTACTGCGTTTGGAATTTTATGAAGGCTTCTCCCGCTTTTATGCTGGAGATGGCAAGGCATTTAAACCACTGACGCTATAACAAACGACTGAACTGCAAATAGAAAGAGGAGCACACTATGTACTGGCTTATCGCAGTAATGACTCTCGGCATCGTTGGCCTGATCGCCACCGGCATCATCATGGAGATGCAGCCGGCAAAGGTATCCAAACCCTGGTTCAAGCCAACCATCGGTGTCAACCTGGTGGTCTTTGTCTGCGCTCAGGCGGCATTGATCTTTATCGGTGCCCAGGATGTCATGGCGGCAGTGGAGCCGGCAGTTGAGGCGAGTGGAGAGATCTCCATCGGACTGGGCCTAGGCATCATCGGTGTCGGTATCCCAACCGCCCTGAGTACCATCGGTGCGGGTATCGCGGTAGGTCCCATTGGCGCCGCCTCACTGGCAGTGCTGGCAGAGAAACCGGAGATATTCGGCAGAACCCTGATCTATCTCGGCCTGGCTGAAGGTATCGCCATCTATGGTCTGGTGATGAGTATCCTGTTGCTCGATAAGATCTAAGAGACCATGACAGAGACCACAACCCACAACGTCAGAAATATATTTGTTGGCGGCCATGCGCTGACCGACGGCTTTCGTCTGATTGGATTCGAAACCCTGACAGATCCCGACAGTGCGCAGCTGGAAAAACTCCTCTCCACTCTGCTGCAAAAGAAACAACGGGCACTACTAATCATCGAGCAGTCGGTGAATCAACTCGATTCCAAATTGCTTGAACAGATTCGCAACGAAGGTGGGCGGATCGTACTTTCCGAGATACCCTCGCTGCACGACCCGGAGCATTTCCAATCGGATCTGGACGAAACCTTGAAACAACTGACCGGCGGTTAACCAGGAGATCCCATGTGAATCAGGTTGAAGCCCTTGAAAAAGCAATCCTGGATCGTGCTCAGCAAATGGCCAACGAGTGTCATAGCCGTGCCGAAGCAGGACGTAAGAATATTCTCAGCGAAGCCAGCGACAAACTCCATTTGCGGGAAGAGAAAGAGACCCTGCTGGCAAAATCCCAGGCAGATCGCGCCTACCTGCGTAAGGTTCAGGCAGATGAACTGAAACTGCAGAGCAAGATGGATCATATGCGCTGGAACCTGGTACAGGTGGTCATCGACCGACTGAAACAGCAGATGAGCGACTACAGCAAGGATGAGGAGCGCTACTTCAAACTGCTGCAAGCCCTACTGCAGCAGGCAGCTGAACAGATCGATTCTGATCAAGTGGAAGTCATGGTCAACCAGGACGATCTAAATCGGCTGAAACCGAAATGGTCACAACTTACTGCTGATCTTGCATCGAGAAAAACCTTCCTGCTGCAAGACGATACAGTCAATACCATTGGCGGCTGCCTGGTCACCACCCAGGATAGACGGGTACAGATCGACCATACCTTCGAGGGTCGCCTCTCTCGCCTTGAACGCAAGGTCCATCAGGCCTTGGTCGAACGGCTTCTGCCCCCCATCGGTGACGGACAGGCACTCTAAACATGAACAATACAATCAACAAAAAAGGCATCATCAAAGAGATAAACGGCCCCATTGTCACGATAAAATTACCCGGGGTACAAAATGGCGAACAAGTGCGTATCGGCAGCCTCGGTCTCTATGGTGAGGTGATCTCGCTGGAGGGTGAAGAAGCCCTGGCACAGATCTACGAATCCACCGAAATGGTTCGCCCAGGCGAGCCAGTAGAAGGATTGGGACATCCACTCTCTGTGGAACTCGGCCCAGGCCTTATCGGCGGTATCTTTGACGGGGTGCAGCGCCCCCTGGAAGCGATGTTTCTCAAGGCTGGGGATCAGATCCCCAGAGGACTCAGCCCCCTACCCCTGGATCGGGAAAAAGAGTGGCACTTTGTCCCCTCCGAAAACCTGGAACCCAACATGCCCATCATCGGTGGCGCCGTACTCGGCAGAGTTCAGGAGAGTGAAACTGTCGAGCACCGAATTCTGGTGCCCCCCAATATTGATGGGGAGCTGATCGAGCTCGCCCCCGAAGGCAAATACCACCTTGAAGAGAGCATCGGGCAGGTGCGCGACTATAGCGGCCAGATCCACCATCTCAAGCTATACCATCGCTGGCCTGTACGTCGTCCTCGCCCCTACCAAAGCAGGGACAACGGCATTGAGCCCCTGATCACCGGACAACGTATTCTCGACACCTTCTTCCCGCTGTTGAAGGGGAGTAAATGCGCAGTACCCGGCCCCTTCGGTGCAGGCAAAACCGTAGTCCAGCACCAGGTCGCCCGCTGGGCCAACGCCGACATCGTAATCTATGTGGGTTGTGGTGAACGCGGCAATGAACTGGTGGATGTACTCGACAGCTTTCCCAAGTTGAAAGACCCCTACACCGGCCGCCCACTGATGGATCGCACCCTGCTGATTGCAAACACCTCCAACATGCCGGTGGTGGCCCGTGAAGCCTCCATCTATGTCGGCATCACCATCGCCGAATACTATCGCGATCAAGGTTTCGACGTGGTCATGCTCGCCGACTCAACCAGTCGCTGGGCCGAAGCCCTGCGGGAGGTCTCCGGTCGCCTCGGCCAGATGCCCGTGGAAGAGGGCTACCCGGCATACCTGGCCTCTCGTCTCGCAGCATTCTATGAACGTGCCGGACGGGTGGAGACCATGGACAGCGGCAAAGGCTCGGTGACATTAATCGGAGCCGTTTCCCCCCCAGGCGGCGACTTCTCAGAGCCGGTCACCAGCCACACCAAAGAGATCATTCAGACCTTCTGGGCTCTCTCCAAAGAGCTGGCGGATGCGCGTCACTATCCCGCTATAGACTGGGTCGACAGCTTCTCAGCCGATGTGGGCACCGCAGCCGTATGGTGGCATGAGAACATCGATCGCAACTGGGAGAAACGCAGAGCCCAGGCCCTGGGAATGCTGGCGCGGGATGCTGAGCTATCACGCATCGTCAACCTGGTTGGCCCCGAAGCCCTCTCCTCAGCCCAGCGATGGGTACTGGAGGGTGCAGGTCTCATCAAGGAGGGGGTGCTGCAACAGAGCGCTCTCGATCCGGTAGATACATTCTCATCACCGGAGAAACAGTTCATGCTGCTTGACCTGATCCTGGCGGTATATGACGCCGGGGCCGAACTGATCGAACTCGGCGTACCAGTGCAGGAGCTCTCGGACATGTCGGTGCTGGCTCGACTGCGTCGTTGCAAAGAGCTCTACGACTCCTCCCAGATCGACCAGCTAAAAGCCTTCCGGGATGAAGCTCTGAACGACTTCAAAGAGATCCATTCCGAATACGCGCAAAGAGGAGAACAGACAGCATGAGTGCAAAGGAGTACCGAACCGCCTCCTCCGCCCGTGGCGGCCTGTTAACCGTAGCCAACGTACCCGATATCGCCTTCGGTGACCGGGTTCGTATCCGCGACAAGCAGGGCAACACCCGCAACGGCCAGGTGATCCGAACCTCAGACGAAGAGGTATTGATTCAGGTCTTCGAGGGCACCTCAGAGATCGACCTGGAGAGCACCTGGGTGCGCTTCCTCGACGAACCCGTTGAGATCGCCCTCTCCCCCGAGATACTCGGCCGCATCTTCAACGGACTCGGAGAACCCAGGGATTTCCGTCCCCCGATCGTCTCCAGTCTGCGCCGCAGCATCAGCGCCGCCGCCTTCAACCCGGCAGCCCGCACCTATCCAAGAGAGTTCATCCAGACCGGCATCTCAACCATCGACGGTCTCAACTCCCTGGTAAGGGGTCAGAAGCTACCCATCTTCTCCGCCTCCGGCCTGCCCCACAACCGACTTGCAGCACAGATCGTACGCCAGGCAAAACTGCCCGATGACGACAGCCGCTTCTCCGTAGTTTTCGCCGCAATGGGAGTCTCATACGCCGATGCCCGTTTCTTTCAGGAGGAGTTCGCCTCCTCAGGCGTATTAGGTAATGTAGTCATGTTCGTCAACATGGCCGATGATCCACCAGTGGAACGCCTCACGCTACCCCGGATGGCACTGACTGCCGCCGAATACCTGGCCTTCGACCTCGATCGCCACGTACTGGTGGTAATGACCGACATGACCCACTACGCAGAAGCCCTGCGCGAAGTAGCCACAGCCAAGGGCGACGTACCCGCAAGAAAGGGCTACCCCGGCTATCTCTACTCCGATCTGGCAGAGATTTACGAGCGCTCCGGTCGCATCAAAGACCGACATGGCTCCATCACCCTGGTGCCGGTATTGAGCATGCCCAGTGACGATATAACCCACCCGATTCCCGACCTCACCGGGTATATCACCGAGGGCCAGATCGTACTCAGCCGGGAACTGAACAACCAGGGCATCTACCCCCCGGTACACATCTCACCCTCCCTCTCCCGACTGATGAAGGACGGTATCGGCAAAGACTTTACCCGCGAGGATCACCCCCACGTCTCCAACCAGCTCTACGCCCTCTACGCCAGAGCCCTGGAGACCAGGAACCTCGCCTCCATCATCGGTGCAGACGAACTCTCCACCAGAGACCGGCGCTATCTTGAGTTTGCCGATGCCTTCGAGAGTCGCTTCGTGCGTCAGAGAGAAGATGAAGATCGCAGCATAGAAGAGACCCTGAACCTGGCCTGGGATCTACTCTCAACCTTCCCAGCCCAGGCACTGACCCGGGTCAACGAAACCGAAATCGCTAAATACCATCGGCAGAGCGTATGACTGGAAAACGCATCAAGGCCGCACCGACCAAAAACACCCTGCTGCAACTCAAACGGCAGCTCAACTTTTTGGATCAAGGCCACAACCTGCTTGAAAGAAAAAGAGAGCTGTTGACCAGACTGGTCTACCAGCGCATCAGTGAATACCGAAAAGTACGGGATCAATCACACCAGGCAATCAAACAGGCCTACCACTGGCTAAGCCTGCTACAGATGCGTATGGGCAGCCGCGCCATCAACCAGACTGCACTGAGCATTCAACAAGTTCTGGAACTGAAGATACTCCCCAGACGCAACCTGGGTGTAGAGTTCCCATCGGTTACCGGTAAAGTAAAACCACTAAACCCGGTTGGGCTGCTGGGTACAGATCCCAGCTTCGATGACACCCGAAGATACTTTGCTGAGGCCTCCCTGCTACTGGCAAAAATGGGAGAAGTCTCAATGAGTCTGAACCGATTGATTGCAGAGCAGAGAAAAGCACAGAAGCGGGTAAATGCCCTGCGTTACAACATCATTCCCCAATATAAAGAGACGATTAAGTTTATCGAGAATGCGTTGGAAGAAGAGGAGCGGAATGCATTGTTTCAGGTTAAGGTGTTGAGGGATCAGAACAGGATATAAACCTACTCGTGTGCCTATCAGCAAGCGTTTTATTCGCCAGCTTAACTGACGAAGTTCTTGGAATGAGTATTTAGTCGACTGAAAAATCTAGCGGTTCGTTAAAACCTCACCCAGTGGACTACGCACAGCAGACCCACCCCGATTGAGAACATGAGTATAGATCTGTGTTGTACGTAGATCCTTATGCCCCAACTGCTCTTGTACCGTTCGAATATCCTGAACTCTTAGCCTGACACTCTCGATCAATCTAAGACCAGAACCATACTGCAAACAGGCAATCAACCAATTTTGACCCTGCAGTCTATTCAATATTTGTGCTACTTCCGCACGAGTTAAAACAACCGGCAGCCGCTTGGGCCTTTTGGCGCGAACGATACCATTGATCTCATTCAAAGGCTGCTCTAAAACATGGCGATACATAAAGACCAGTGCATTCAACGCCACATTCTGAGTGCTTGCGGCAACATTGCCATTAACAGCTAAATGCGTAAGAAATTGAGAAACCTCAGATTCACGCATGTCCTTAGGGTGACGTTTATTGTGGTAGTAGATATAACGTTTGATCCAATGAAGATAAGTATCCTCTGTTCTTCTGCTGTAGTGCCGCACCCTTATTTTATTTATAACTTGTTGTAAGAAAGGTGATTTTTGACAGTTCTCATTCATGTTTTGTTCTCTTTATGTTCGCTTTTTTTTGAAATAGTATTTTAGTTCACATGTGATGTCAAATTTAGAGATTTGGATAGAAGGCAGTTTGCTTGAATTTAACAGGTCATAGAATTCAATTGTGTGCTTCAAAGAGCATACACACTGGTAAAATTATGATTTTTAGTATAAAAATAGAGAAGACAGGGAGGTTGGCGCGCACAAGCTTTTCCTCCCTTCGATTGTAGATATAAGGCACTATTCCCGTTTATAACGGTGCAAATGGCCTGCTATCCAGCATTTATTGCATGATAGCGGGAAGGAGTCACGTTGAAGTGGGTGATTAGTCAGGTTATAAGGCAATGTGCCTTAGAATATATGTTAGAGCTAAATACTATGGATAAACACGATATCCTAAAATCTATTGATAGCTGTGCCAATAATCCACCAAGAATAGTCGATATTACGGTTCATAAGCATATTGAGTACGCGAACAATCTTATAATTACAGAGGCTTCTTTTAAAGATGACGACTTGTCATTTATCGGCTATTCGATCAGATATGAATATCCAGATTTAATATCTGGTGATGAAGAAGTATTTCATGAGTACGTTAATTGTATTCAACCACATGAGGTGGGGTTTCCTGAATTCCGGAAGGTTTTTAAATCATCAATTTTAGATAAGGCTATTGCTCATCGTGTGGATCTTTCCGAAATCGAGTGTGTCGTCGATCTATTGAAGCCGGACAATGATAGTTACGATATGTGGTTTTTCTTAAAGGGTAGAAATAAAAAGTATTGTATATTTTATGATTATTGTGATTAAAAATAGCTCTAACAAGTGCATTATGTCGCCGGCAAAAAGCGCTGGCTCGGACTCGCGTTCCGCTCCGCTACACGCGAGCCGCATATGCTGGCGTTGAAGCTGTAGAAAAACCCACATTTTCACCCAAGGAATGATAAAATAGAGTCAAAGGAAAAGGAGTTAGTCAATGGCAAAATTCATTCCTTACGATTACAACCAAAACAGTATGATTGTAATCAACTACCAAGACCAATTAGTTCCAGGCACCTTTGAATACGCAGTTCATCACCTGATCGATACCAAGCTTGACCTTTCAGCGTTTTATCCAAAGTTCAATAATGATACCGTCGGTCGTCCAGCCTACGATCCAGCCATTCTATTAAAAATAATATTATTCGGGTACTCTCGCGGTGTCACCTCCAGCCGTGATCTTTAGCACTAACTAGACACCCACTCCAAATAGGTTTGATTTAGGCCCCTCAGATTCAAGATTGCAATACCAACACGTCTTAATAATTGGATCGATGTGATCAAAAAATATGAAGAATGACCGGGTCTTTAGATTGAAGTGCGGTTTTTAATGTATGTTTGCAGATTCGCAGGCGCAACATAACCTCA
>JBEVWG010000030.1:0-43192 GCA_040506705.1 Candidatus Thiodiazotropha sp. 6PLUC1 | reverse complement strand
GACAAGGGAACAACCATTGCCTGCGAGCCGCGCCTTGATCAAGGGCAGGCTTGAAACCCTGAAGACAACATACTTAGTCGCCGGGTTAATAGTGTTGAGGATCTTTTCTATAATCAATACTCGCTGGTTGATAGCGCGTTGAATGATTTGATGCCGCAACGGCCAGGAAACCCCGATCTCTACTTAATGGTAGTGGGAGGATATGGCCTGGAGAAGGTCTTTCTCAATGAGGTCGAGTATGTACGTGATCTTTTCGATCGACGCTTTGACACCTCCTGACGATCGATGGTGCTGGTAAACAATATAGACACCCTGGATCGCTACCCCCTGGCAAACCGTCACAATCTGGCCGACAGCTTAAATGTGGTAGGCAAGATCATTGACCCTGACGAGGATGTGCTGTTTCTTTTCATGACCTCACACGGCAGTAAACAGCATAAATTTTCAGTCAGTTTTGGCCCTGTTCCGCTCGACGACTTGACCCCCACACAGGTACGTCAGGCTCTGGATGATGCAGGCATTCGTTGGCGTGTAATAGTGGTATCAAGCTGCTACTCCGGGGGATTCATCGAACCCTTGCGCACACCTCAGACACTGATCATTACAGCCGCAGCCAAGGACAGAAAATCATTCGGTTGCGGTGCCAAGAGTGAGTTTACCGATTTTGGCACAGCCTATTTCAAACATGCCCTGGATAGACAACCTGATTTTGTCGAGGCATTCGATATTGCCGCAAAATGGATAGATGAAAAAGAGCACAGAGAGCATCGTACGCCCTCTATACCTCAACGCTTCGTTGGTGATGAGATCCGTGCCAAACTTGCCCAGCTGGAAGGTGTGGCCGAATACGAAGCAGGTATTCCCCAACAGACCTATCCTTCAGGGAGTTGTGAATCCTGGTCAAACCCTTCATCGTGCATGAGCGACTGATAGACGCTGATGAAGTTAGGCTGAAAAAGGGAGCAAGAGATGGTTTTACAGCATCGTTTGGCGAGGGAACCATTGATAGCGGTAGAGATATGCAATCAGCGGCAATCTCTTTGCTCACTCAACAACAAGCAGACCGACCTGAGATGATTGTGATTCACCGATGCAAGGGTCACTGCACCCTTCAACTTTCCCTATCGGCTGTCAACTGATTCTCCAACAGTGTGTAGATCAATGCGGTCATCGGCGCCTCTCTCCCCAGCTTTAGGCAACGAGCCACGACCACACCGCTGATGGCATCCAACTCTAACGGCCTTCCCTTCTCCCGATCTACCAGCATGGAGGTCTTGATGGCATCAAACTGACAGATCAGCTGATACATCTCGTCGATATCAGACTTCGTCAGATAAACACCATCAGCGGATGCGGCAGTTGCCACCTCCTCCATCAACTGATAGACGGTACGGGTCAGTACAGGATGGGCTGTCAGACTTCGTGTGTCGAGGCCTGTCAGGGCACTCAGTGGATTGACCCCGTTGTTGATCAATAGCTTCCGCCATAACGCCTTCTGTATCGATTCGCTCAGAGTGGTTGGGATATCGGCCTGGTTAAAACAATCGGCCACTTTTTCCAAATCCTTTTGCAAGCGCGGATGATCCTCCGCTTGCTTCCACGCCCCCATCACCACTTGCGCCACTCCGGTGGCTTCGACGACACCAGGCGTGACGATATGGCCGCCAATGCGTACTGCGAGTCCACCCACTGTCCGCTCACTGCCAATATGGGAGGCTATGATGATCTCGTTATCTACGCCGTTCTGTAGTGACAACACCGCTGTGTCGGCACTGGCGAGCCAGGGCTCGAGCTCAGCCATCACTGCTTCTGTTGCGCCTGCTTTAACAGTCAGTATGAGCAGATCAAAATCGTTGGCCTGACAATCTTCGAGCAGGGCACGCTGGTCGATTGCATCCACCGCCCCGTCGAAGTTGAACTCCGGGTGGCTCACCGACAGGCCATTACCACGAAGCGCCGTCAGATGATCTCCTCTGGCAACGAACACCACTTCGTGACCGGCAGTCAGAAGACGTGCGCCATAGTAGGCGCCGATGCCGCCGGCACCAAGGATTAAAAAGCGCATAGGATAAGGAGTCTAGGGCTTAGCATCTCGCTCAGCCACTGAAATTCCAGCGATGGCCCAGTGGGTTTTCGGCACCTCCTGGATTATGACCCGGACCTGCTCCGGTTTGACCTTGAGCGTATCCACCACGACCTGGGTGATACCCTGATAGAAGGCCTCCTTTTGCTCCTGTGTTCGACCTTCCATGATAGTTGCCTGAATCAATGGCATGGGTTGACCTCTTTAAATGATTATTGAATAAGGATCACTGTTTACGTTTACGGTTGAGACTCTACCGTCTCATACTAGGGCCTGTTAACACTGACAAAAAGCAGGCGGCTACCATTTTGACAGCCGCCGGCCATTTGATCTGCAGCCCAATGACTGTAGCGCTTTAGGTTAGAACTGTAAGGAAGCGGTCATTGAGAGTGCGCTCATAATAGAAGATACCCTTGCCGACTTGATCAAAGTCCCAGGTTCGCACCGGATGATCAGGATAGGCAGTGTAGCCACCACAATAGACCTCATTACGATTGCCAGAGGGATCGAAGAAGTAGATGGTCTGACCGCGGGTGATACCGTGACGGGTCGGCCCAATATCGAGGGAGACGTCGTTGATGGAGATGATATCAGCAGCAGCGCCCACTTCATTCCAATCCTGTAGCAGAAAGGCAACATGGTGCAGCTTGCCAGCCTCCTCGTGCTCTACAAATGCAATGTCGTGTGCCTTGTTGCTGGCAGTGAGCCAGATAGCCAGAGAGTCATCGCCCTCAGGCATATCGACCTTCTCAGGCTGATAGAAGTCGAGCACGTCACAGAAGAACTCCCGCGCTTTGCCGATGTTGGGGCCGTAACAGAGCAGATGATCGAAACGGCTGGCACCCATACCCTCAGGACGACGGGGATAGATGTCCGGGTTGTTGATACCGGGATGATCATCAGACAATTCAACCTGATGATAGAGCTCGATGCGATGTCCAGTCGGTAACGTGAAGCCGATACGTGGTCCGAATCCCGGCTGCTCGCCTGCAGGTACATGATCCACCTCGAGACCCCAGGCAACAATTTTGGGTTCAATCTGCTTCAGATAATCATCACTGTCGACTTTGAAAGCAACATAGTCCAGTCCGGCGCTCTCAGCCTGACGCAGCACCACGCTATGGTGATCAAATTCGTCCCAGCCTTTGAGACAGATCCGGCCATCAGCCTCTTTGCTGACGATGTTGAGTCCCAAAATATTCTGGTAATGATTGATCGCTTCGTCCATATCCAGTACGCGAATCTGTATCAGTCCAGGACGGAGTACGCCTTTAAATGCCATATTGAAATCCTCTCTGCTTTTGTGAAAATCGTATAGTTATTGAGCCTGTCTCAAGGCCATCAGCCGACACTGCTAATACACACTTCATCTTCGGGATCGATTGCTAAATCCGGTCTCAGGGACTTCTCCATTTTTCCCACCACAGTGATCGACAGATTACTGGTGGGAATGCAGCGGCAAGCCAGCACAATCTGATTCGATTCGTCAGCCTCGCTGATTACACTGCGACTCATCTTTCGCTTTAGAAATGTTCCTGAGTTCACCTGGACTCTGCAGACACCGCATCCACCACCCCGACAACCGGCGGGTATGCCTCGTCGGCCCAGTTTCTCCATCCCCTGCAACAGGGTCTGGCTCTCTGAGCAGGGATAGGTTTCGGTAGAATTTTCGATGATGATCCGGTGTTGCATCGCACCCCCTTTCGTTGAATGTTGTATACATAGTCGGTATTTCCAGCCACTTACCACCCGTTCGGTGAGTGAGCAGACCTTGAATGGCTTAGAGCAGAATCTGTGCCAGACGGGATAGAGAGGATGGCTGAGCGTGCAGGACTGAAAGGGTGACCAGCAACAAAGGTCAATGAAAAAGTGGTGTTTTGAACGCTATATGTTATCAAATGATAACTATTTTAAGGGATAACCCTTATATAATGTTGTTATTGCAATTAATATCGATATTTATATTTTCAATCGTTATTTTATACTGTTATTTTATGACTATACTGAAACAAAAGAAGATATTGTGATCATATGATAACTTTCTAACGATATCGTGATATCTTTATCTCACCAAATAATCAGTTTGGAAAATCTCCTAGGCCCGAGGCGACCCTATGACCATCAAAATCGACCTGAGCTCCCAATTCGATCTCCCCTCTGAACTGAACCTCTCCCTGGAGGAGGGTCGCATACTACTGAGTGACCAACGCATGATCATGCTCCACGTTGGCGCCATGGGCTCCCTGCGTAAAGAGTTAATTGAGACTCTGGGCATCGAACGGGCACGGGGACTACTCACACGGTTGGGTTATGCTTCCGGGGTTCGCGATGCCAAACTCGCGCGCAAAATGATGCCAAACGCCTCCGACGAAGAGCTGATGCTGATGGGCCCCAAGCTCCATATGCTGGAGGGTATCGTCAAAGTCTCTCCGATCAAAATCGACATCGACATCACCAATGGTAAATATTTCGGCGACCTGATCTGGGAGAACTCCTACGAGGCGGATGTACACATCGAACAGTTTGGCGTACATACCGAATCGGTCTGCTGGACCCAGGTCGGCTACGCCACTGGCTACACCAGTGAGATTGTCGGTCGCTTCATCCTCTACCGCGAACCTGAGTGCTGCGGCATGGGAGATCGTCATTGCCGCAACGTGGGCAAACCGATCGACGACTGGGATGGCGACGTGGAAGGAGATCTCAAATACTTCAATCCCGACCATATTGCAGATCAACTACTGAAGCTGCAGGAGGAGGTGGCACATCTCCGCTACTCGCTGGATGAGGAGACAGCCCCCGGAGACATGGTAGGCAGTGCTCCAGCCTTTCTGAAGACCTGCGAAATGCTGAAGAAGGCCGGGGAGAGCAATGTTACGGTATTGCTGCTTGGTGAGACTGGTGTCGGCAAGGAGATGTTCGCCCGCGCACTACACGGCATCAGTTCCCGCGCAGAACGCAACTTCATCGCCATCAACTGCGCAGCAATTCCAGAGTCGCTGATCGAGTCTGAGCTCTTTGGTGTCGAAAAGGGAGCCTATACCGGCGCTCAACACTCAAGACCAGGACGCTTCGAGCGAGCCCACGGCGGCACACTTTTTCTCGACGAGGTGGGAGAACTCTCCCCCGCCGCCCAGGTCAAATTGCTGCGGGTACTGCAGGAGGGGGAGTTTGAGCGCATCGGCGACAGCCGAACCCGAAAAGTGAATGTGAGACTGATAGCGGCCACCAATGTCGAACTCCAACAGGCCGTGGACGAAGGTAAGTTCCGCGCAGACCTCTACTATCGCCTTAACATCTTCCCTATTCTGATCCCCGCTTTACGGGAGCGCGATGAGGATATACCAGCCCTGGTCAACCGTTTCCTGGAGAAGTACACGGCGCTGCATGGTAAGCGCATCCCTGGCATTACCGAGCGGGCACTACACTCCCTCAGGAACTATAACTGGCCAGGTAATATCCGTGAGCTGGAGAACATCATAGAGCGTGGCGTGATCATTGCCACCAACGACACTCATATCGATCTTCCAAACCTATTTCCAGGCATCAACATCGACTCCTCTTCAGCAATCACAGCAGAAAGCAGACAGACCACAGACTCCCCTACCCCACAGACAGCTGGCCTGCCCCTTGATCAAATGCTGGATCAACTGTTAGACCAGAACATACCTCTGGCATTGCTGGAAAACAGTTTACTCGACAGGGCAGTTGATCGGGCGAGGGGTAATCTTGCTTCCGCTGGTCGCATGCTCGGCCTTACCCGACCGCAGATAGCCTATCGTCTGAAGAAGTATGGTGCATGATGTAAAGGGCACCCGATAAAAAACCGACATATGGGCACCTCTATTAACTGCTTGTGCCCATATAAATAACCGGGGCCACTTAAAGATTAAACATTCCATCCAGGCGCACAACCCCGCCTTTATAGTTATTTAAACAATCGCAGCCTTTGTTACATGCTCTCCTTTCAACTGGAACATCAAAGCCACCTTCTCTCATGGAAAGCTTTATCGCACCGTAAGCCATACTGAAATAATCTACCTGGTGTTGATCTGTTTGCAGCTTCGGATCATCGATTACAACCCTGTTCAGATAGCTAAGAAGTGGTAATTTTCCAGCGCAATGGCGAAAAACCACCATATGATCAAAGCTCCCGTATGAAAAATTACTCTCCAAGTCATTGGCAGAGACAAACCATCTATTCTCATGGTGAGTACTATTGTCCCATTCCATAGGATTGCTTTTTGTAACCCAGACCTTTCCTGTAAATGTGTTTTTGATGATTTCTATATCAAGCTCGAATAACACAGGACCGTGACTATGTGCTTTGTTAGCACTTTTGTGTATATCCAAGGAATCAGCAAATATATCATTCCTATCGCTATAACTATTACTGCTATGACTTGGCTTCAGCATCGTCCTTTGTGAATCAAGTTTTTCGATATAGTCACGTGACATCAAGCAGCGATGCTTAAGGAAAAGGCATGTATTCTCAACACTATCTGCATGCCATATTGATGAAACGCCTTTATCTTTTAGAGTCTCATAGATCCTCTTAGGTAGAATTTCCATTGCAATGTTCCAGCCTGATAATAGTAGTTACCAAGGAAATCTATAAATGATCATGTACGAACAAATATGTTAAAGAGTTCCCTAAACCGCAAATCTATTTGCAGTTGCTATTCATTAGCATCCAATATGATATCTTGTCATTGTCCAACATGGTTAGACACTAATCACAAGTTAAGGGAACCTCTGCGTGACCTGAAACAGAATGTTTGTTCCATTCTCAAGCATCACAACGCAGCAGATGCGTGCTACAGGTCGCGCCCTTCAGGGCTTTAACATTCAGTGAGTCACAACAGGAAGAGAGCATTGATTAGAGATTCTGTTTTCCCTGAACCATCCCCATGATCAGGTAGTTTTAAGCGACAGACCACCATACATATTCATATCTGAATTCATGCAAATCTTGAACCTGATAAAAATCAGTTGAACGTTTCATGTCTCTAGGCTGGCACGGTGCGGTTTGCCGCCCAGCTTCTCAGATAGGCGATCTTCTCCGCCATCAATATCGAGAGAGGCTTGGTCTGTTTGATCTCTTGCAGAATAAGATCTGTATCTAGCGGCTCCTTGGTGGCGTGTGAGGCGTAGAGGGCGGCCACCACCGCCTGTTCAATCTCAGCCCCGGCGAACCCCTCGCTGGCAGCCTGTAGCAGAGTAAGATCAATGGCGGCAGGGTCCTGTCCACGTATATCCAGATGGATGCGAAAGATCTCCTCGCGCACCGCTGCGTCCGGCAGATCGACAAAGAAGATCTCATCGAAACGTCCTTTGCGCAGCAGCTCCGGCGGCAGCATCTCAATATCGTTGGCCGTGGCGACCAGGAAGACCCGGGATTTTCGCTCTGCCATCCAGGTGAGCAGGGTGCCGAGCACGCGCTTGGAGGGGCCGCTGTCACCGTCACCCGAGATACCTTTTTCGATCTCGTCGATCCACATCACACAGGGTGACATCGACTCGGCTGTCCGCAGGGAGTCGCGTAGATTGCGCTCGGTCTCACCATAGTACTTGTTGTAAAGGGTGCCGAAATCGAGACGCAGCAAGGGTACGCCCCAGCTGCCGGCGACCGACTTGGCTGCCAGGCTCTTGCCACCTCCCTGCACCCCCAGTAGCAGCACTCCCTTGGGGGGATCGAGTCCCACCGGAGGCTGCTCCGCGAGGAAAACACCCCGCCGCTGCTCGAGCCAGCGTTTCATGTTATGCAGACCGGCCACATGGTTGAATTTAGCGGTGTCGAGCTCCAGGGAGAGCACCCCTTCGCCATCGAGTAGCCGGTATTTTGTCTTCGCCAGTGTGTCCAGATCCTGCTCGGTGAGCATGCCATCGTCGTAGATAGCGTTGCGAATCAGCTGCCTCGCATCATTGAGGGTGAGCCCGGTGAGGTTGCCCAGTAGGGTGTCGACCACTTCCTGCCGCGCCTTGACGCTGCGCTTGTTTTGTCGGCCCCAGGCCTGGCTCTCTTCCTGCAGAAGCTCTTCCAGGGCTTCCCGGCCAGGCAGAGAGAGCTGGAATTTGGCGGCAAGGGAACGTAACTCGTCGGGTATCTCGGCGGCATGACTGACCAGAACAAGGGCTTGGTTGGGGTTGCCGAGAGCGATCTCTTTGAGCTGTCGCAGAGTCAGAGGATCGTCGAGCCAGTGATGAATATCCATCAACAGGTAGATAGCGCTCACTGTGCGGCCTGCCACCTCTCCAAGAACCTTGGAAGGTTCCCGTATGGCGAGATGACTGGTCTGATTGTTATGCAAGTTCTTCAGGCCGCTCGCGACGGACCAACGCCAAAGCTGTCGTCCCAGCCGGGTGGCGAGACGTTCGAACAGGGCTTCAACCTGCTTTTCGTCGTCGGTTTCAATGAAGAGTAGAGATGTTCCGGAACTGATAATCAGTTCTATGTCCTGTAAGTCGCTCATTTGGGTCGAGGTTTGTCTGCGTTGGTTTAGATCATTACAATGCCAGTTCAGTCCGGCCAATCTATCCGCTCCTCTGCGTTGGTTCAACCTTGAACCGAAATAGAGACGGATTGCAGGCCATCTTGTTGCGTCACTTCAGGGATTCGATAATGAAGAAAATGCTTGCGCTAATGACCTGTCTCTCGCTCATGCTGAGCCTGCCGCTGCTCGCTGCACCGCAAACGGTCAGATTCGAGGCGATGAAAAAGCAACTTGCAGGGACTCCTGTAGGTGACATCCGGGCAGGATCGACCATCAAACTGCCTCTAATCACTTGGGGGGGCGATATTGCCACCATTCTGGCAAACGGCGATGCTCGCAAGACTCGCCAAGGTAGTATCTTTGCCAAGGCCGGGCTTAGTTTCGAACTGGTTCGAGAGGATGTCTTCGCCAACCAGGTCAAGTCCTATATGCGAGGTGAGTCTCCCTATCTGCGCGGCACCTTGGGCATGATCAATATGGCCAGTGAACTGCTTGCAGCCGATCCCCGCACCAAGCCAGTAGTGGTCTATCAGCTAACCTGGTCCGCTGGCGGCGATGCTCTGGCGGTCAACAGTAAGATCCGCACCGCCGCTGACCTCAAGGGTAAGACCATCGGTGTGCAGGCCTACGGCCCCCATGTCTACTACATGAGCCGGCTGTTGGCTGATGCTGGATTGAGCCTGAAGGATGTCAAACTGAAGTGGTATCCCGATCTGACCGGCACCGACAACACCCCGATGGCAGCGATGCAGACAGGAGAAGTGGACGCAGCCTTCGCCATCACGCCGGATGCCATGCTGCTGACCTCGGGAGGTACCGTCGGTACCGGTGCGGAAGGATCTGTGCGTGGCGCCCGGATTCTGCTCTCCACACGAACCGCTAACCGGGTGATCTCTGACGTCTATGTGGTACGTAGTGACTATTTCAAACAGCACCGTAAACAGGTGGAGGCCTTTGTCGGCGGACTGATGCAGGGGGCCGAAGAGCTGCGTGAATTGGCTGCCAGTAAAGGCAGTAGCGGCTACAAGAAGACCTTCACCACATCCGCCGAGTTACTGCTCGACAGCTCGCTGGCTCTGGCCGATGCAGAGGGTCTCTATGGTGACTGTCAGTTTGTGGAGTGGAAGGGTAATACGGATTTCTTCGCCAACCCCAACTATCCCCGTTCCCTGGAACAGCTCTCCTCTGAGATTCAGACCAGCCTGATAGGCTTGGGCCTGTTGAACGGGCGTGTGAATCTTGCTCAGGCGGGATGGGACTACAACCTTTTTAAACAGAAACTGCGGTTTACTGATCGCAGTGAGTCACCCCGTTTCGATAGCTCCCAGGTGACCTCAGTGATCGCCCGCAAGCAGCAGCAGGGAACACTGCAGGAGGGTGAGCTCTTCTCCTTCGAGATTTTCTTTGAGCCGAATCAGAATACCTTCGCAGTCGACCTCTATCAGAGTGCCTTCGATAAGGTGATTCAGTTTTCCGCCACCTATGGCGGCGCCCTGATCACAGTGGAGGGCAACAGCGATCCCCTGGGTTATCTGCGCAAGAAAAAGTCTGGTGAGTCCTCCATCGTACTCGGCAGGGTCAAGCAGGCGGCGAAGAACCTAAGCCTCTCACGCGCCATGGCGGTACGCGACAATATCACTCACTATGCGGGGCAGAAGGGTATCACCCTCGACCCAAGTCAGTTTGCGGTGGTGGGTCACGGCATCTCCAAACCCAGGAATGGCGTCTGTGGTCAGGATCCCTGCCCACCGAAGACAGAGAAGGAGTGGCGCGACAACATGCGTGTTGAGTTTCGCATCCTCCAGGTCGAGGCGGAATCCTCGGTCTTCAATCCACTCTAATCCGCTAGCCAAGGGACAATATCAATGGCAACAAAGAAAAAGGGAAACTGGGGCGGCACTCTGATTGTTGCCGCTGCCGTACTGGCTTACATCTATTTTTCTGAAGAGAACAGCCCAACAAATACCGTGGCAAATCAGGCGCCAGTCCCTAGCGGTCTCGACAAAGTCGAACTGAACTCCTACGGACTCAACGCAGTGCGAGATGACTGGCCCAAACTGGCCGACACCAGCGTACAGGATCAGCAGGACAAGCTTGCAAAAAATTACTATGTCATCCTTGATGACTCAGGCAGTATGAAGAGTGATGTCTGCGCCACCGGCCATGCCTCCCGATTGAGTGCGGCCATAGACGCCTTGTCGGCTTTTGCCGAGGGACTGCCGCAGCAGGCGAATCTGGGTGTAATGTCCTTTGACGGTGGGCGCTTCACTGAGTTGCTACCCATCGGCAGACAGAATCCCATGGCAATCGGTGGTCTCTCTCGGCGTATGGTGGTTGGTGGCAACACGCCTCTGGCGACGGCGATCACCCGCGGATATGAGGCCCTAAACCGACAGGCTTCGATACAGCTTGGCTACGGAGAGTATCACCTGGTGGTGATTACCGACGGCGAGGCCAGCGAAGGGGAGTATCCAGACAAGATCATTAAGAGGATCCTCACCGAATCACCTGTCGATGTGCACACCATCGGCTTTTGCATCGGCAGGCAGCATGTGCTCAACCAGCCCCGCTATCTCTCCTATCAGGCAGCAGACAACGTGCAGGCCCTGCGACAGGGTCTGCAGGACGTGTTGGCGGAGTCCCCAGCTTTCACTGTCTCCAGTTTTGAATGAGCGGCCTGTCGGCTGGGTAACGGAGGCATAGAGCGGGCATGAACAAACACCTCAAGATCTTTCTTGGCCTACTGGTTGTGGGCGTAGTGGTCATTGGGGCACTGCGGCTGTTGCTGCCCTACTGGACCGCCTTGCAACAGCGCTCCACCTCAGATGCCGCCGCCACCCGTGGGGTATTGCGTATCGGTGTCGACAACTGGATCGGCTATTTTCCCCTCTGTTCACCAGAGATGAGGCGCAATCTACGCAGCCACGGCTATACCCTGCAGTGTATCGATGATGCGGCGAACTACGCTGAACGATTTGACAAGTTGGCGGATGGCAAACTTGATTTTGCTGTCGCCACAGTCGACTCCTGGCTGTTGAACGGCTCCAACAGAGGTTACCCGGGGGTCATCGTCGCCGTCATTGACGAGTCCAAGGGGGGTGATGCCATCATCGCCCGCAGCGAGCGGATCGCCGACCTCAACGCCCTCACCCAAAGCAAAGGTTTGAAGATTGCTTTCACTCCGGCTTCTCCGAGTGAGCATCTGCTGAAGTCCGTGAACGCCCATTTCGATCTCGGTCTTTACAACCGTGGCAATGACAAGTGGCAGTCCCCAAGCGACGGTTCCGCCGCCGCCCTGGATCAGCTACTCAATAATAAGGTTGATGCAGCCGTACTCTGGGAGCCTGATGTCTCCAGAGCACTGGCCAAGAGGGGCATGGTTAAGTTGGTCGGTACAGAGGATACCGATAAACTGATCGTCGACATCCTGATCGCCGGTCGGCGTCAGGTCTCTCAGGACGCGGACGCGGTTCAGGCCCTGCTGGATGCCTGGTTCAAAACACTTGAGAGCTATAGTGCCAGCCGGGGCACATTGATTCAGGATATCCTTGACGAGACGGATCTGAAGAGGAATCAGGTCGATCCCATGTTGGAGGGGGTGGCCTGGGCCGGGTTGGCTGAGAATGGCACCCTCTGGTTTGATGTGCTGCAACGTCAGACATTCGGTAATGACGGTCTTATCGAGGCGATTCAGGCAGCTGCCCAGGTATTGGTGGAGAATGGGGATTTTGACCATTCGCCGGTGCCAGGAGACGATCCCTACCGGTTGACCAGCAAGCAGTTCATTCAGTATCTCTATCAGCAGACCTACCCCAACGGCGCCAGCGTTTCCCGGGAAAACTCCCTCAGCAGCGATTTCAAACCGCTCAGCGATGAGGCCTGGGCGGCGATGCGCCGGGTGGGTACCCTCAAGGTGGAGCCTATCAGCTTTCGGCGTGGCACCGGGCTGCTCGATCTGGAGGGGAAACGAACCATCGACCTGATCGTGGAGCGGTTACGCCGTTATCCCAGCTTTCGCATCCTGGTCGAGGGTCATACTGGCCTGGCTGGAGAGCCGCAACAGAATCTCAAGCTCTCACTCTCCAGGGCCGAGGCAGTCACCCGTTATCTAAAGGTAACCTATAGTATCGACGATGACCGCTTGCGAGCGATCGGCTATGGGGCATCTAAACCCCTGCCCAGGCAACCGGGAGAGTCGAACCGAGCCTATTCCTACCGTCTGCCACGGGTTGAGGTTTCCCTGTTGAGCGGAGGCCGCTGATGCCGGGAGAGTTTAAGAAAGCGCAAAAAAACAGCCGCTCCCTGCCCGACTTCTCCCGCCGCGCCATCACCCGCCAGGTAGTCACTACCACAGCGCAGAAGCCCTATGTGCTCTACCCACTGGCGGCAGGCTTATTGGGTGGTCTCTCGGCCCTGCTGCTGGGTACACCCTTATTACCTGCCCTGATTGGAGGCGGTGTCGGACTCTTTGCCTGGATTCTAGACAATACCCTGCGCCGGGAACATCATGCCAACGATTATGTCAGCAAACTACATGAGATACTGGAGCGACGAACCCACGCCTCCCTTGCCTCCCTGGAGGCGGAACTGAAAGAGGTCGGTGAAACCGACGGGTATGAACAACTTAAGCGCCTCAAGCAAAAATACGAGACCTTTGACACTCTGCTACGACGCAAGCTGGAACCGTCTGAGCTAACCTTTGGACGCTACTTGGGCATGGCTGAACAGCTCTATTTGGGGGGGCTCGACAACTTGAACATTGTCGCCCATATCCGGCGGGGTCTGAACGCAATTAATCTTTCGCATATCCAGCGACGGGTCGATAAGATCGTTCGCGACGGAGAGGTCGATGCCGCCGAGAAGCAGGAGATGGAGGCACTCTCCCAGCGTCAGGCGCTGATGTTGCAACAGAACGAGCAGATTGCTTCCCTGTTGGCGCAGAATGAGACGGCGATGACCAAGCTGGATGAAGTGATGGCAGCAATCGCTCCCCTCAATCTGGGTGACCGGCGGGCCACTATGGATATAGAAGAGGCGATGTTGGAACTTGAAGAGCTGGCGCTCCGCAGTGGCGATTATGAAACCGATAGCTGAATGATCTGTCGGGCATATCCAGCACAGACATTTAAATTGCCCGCAATGGGGGCGTGTTACAATCAGCGCGACTATGCTGAGGAGGAAGTTAATCCATGAGCGGACAGGACAACGAATTGGTCTTCGCAGATAAGGAACGACTAAAGACGGAGTTGGATCTCAAGGATCCATTTGCCGTACCGCAGGATACAGGCAGCGACGTGGACAGCAAACTCGAGGCCCAGGCGGAGGATGTGGTGGCACGTATCATCTCCACCGATCTCAACGACAATGCTGGTCAGGAGCAGGTGAAGGCGGCAGTTGAAACTATCGGCATGAATCTGCAGAGAGAGGCCGCTCGGCGCAGCGCCATGCTTAAGCAGCCCTTGTCGAAAATGATGAAGGACAGCGAAGAGGGCAGTACGGTTGCCAGTTCGCTGATCGATCTGAAAATGCAGGTCGAGGATCTCGACCCAGCCCAGATCAACCTCGAGGCAGGCTGGGTGACCCGCGTGTTGGGTTACATCCCAGGTGTGGGTACCCCAGTCAAACGCTACTTTTCCCGCTTCGAGAGTGCTACTACCACCATAGATGCCATTATTAACTCACTGGAAGCAGGACGGGAGCAGCTCAAACGGGACAATGTGACGCTGACTGCCGATCAGCAGGCCATGCGCGAGCTGACCCACAAGCTGGATCGCACCATTCAACTGGCTCAGCTGATCGACCGACAACTGCAGAACAGACTTGATACCGAAATCCTGCAGGACGATCCACGACATAGGTTTTTCTCCGAAGAGGTGCTCTTCCCCCTGCGTCAGCGTACCCAGGACCTGCAACAGCAGTTGTTGGTAAATCAGCAGGGTTTCCTAACTACCGAGATGATCATCCGCAACAACAAGGAGCTGATGCGGGGTGTGAATCGGGCGCTCAATACCACGGTCAGCGCGCTGCAGGTCGGGGCGACCCTGGCCATGGCATTGGCCAATCAGCGTATCGTGCTGGAGAAGGTGGAGGCGATCAACACCACCACCGAGAATCTTATAGCCTCAACGGCGGAACGCTTGAAGACACAAGGGGCACAGATTCAAAAGCAGGCCTCCAGTTCTCAAATCAAGGTGGAAGTTCTGAAACAGGCCTTCGCCGATATCAAAACCGCCCTGGATGATATCAGTAGCTACCGGCAGAAAGCACTGCCTGAGATGGCCGCCAATATTCTCGAAATGGATAAGCTGTCGAAAGAGTCCGAGGAGCAGATCCGGAAGATCGAAAATGCGGAAGAGACCATGGGTGACTTCCCACTGGAAATCATTGAATAGGAGATGAAGATGATTAAACGAGTACTGCCCCTGTTGCTGGCCCTGATGGTGCTGGCGCCCTACTCGCTGCAAGCCAAGGAGAGTTTTCGAGTCGCCTGGTCCCACTACACCGGTTGGGAACCATGGGGTTATGCCAATCATGCCGGCATTCTGAAAAAGTGGGCTGATAAATATGACATCGATATCGAGCTGACGCTGGTGAATGACTATATCGAGTCGATCAATCTCTATACTGCCGGTAAATTTGACGCCTGCGCCATGACCAATATGGATGCGCTGACCATCCCGGCAGTGGGTGGTATCGACAGCGAAGCGGTGGTGGTCGGTGACTTCTCCAACGGCAACGACGGGATTGTGATAAAGGGTGGCAATACAGTGGCTGATCTCAAGGGTCGTACCGTCAATCTGGTCGAGCTGTCTGTCTCTCACTATTTACTGGCCAGAGCACTCGACATGAACGGCCTCTCCGAGCGTGATGTCAAGCTGGTCAATACCAGTGATGCCGACATCGCCGCACTGTTTGTCTCCGATAAGAACGGTGCTGCTGTAACTTGGAATCCACCACTGATGCAGGCGCGCAACGCTGAGGGGGCGAAACTGGTATTCGACTCTTCCAATATTCCAGGTGAGATCATCGACCTGATGGTAGTGCGCAGCAATGCACCAGATAGTCTTAAGTTGGCACTGAGTGGTGCTTGGTACGAGACCCTGGCTGTGATTACCGGGAAGGATGCTGCCGCTGAACAGGCCATGGAATATATGGCCACAGCCTCAGGTGCCACTTTGGCCGAATTCAAAGCCCAGCTGGCAACTACTGCCATGTTCTACAAGCCAGCCGATGCAGTCGCCTTTGTCGCTTCCAGCAAACCCATGGAGACCATGGAACATGTCCGCCAATTCTCCTTCGCCAAGGGGCTTTATGGCGACACTGCCGAATCGCCCGATTTTGTCGGCATCCAGTTCGATGATGGTAAACTGCTGGGTGATGGCGGCAATATCAAACTGCGCTTTAGCAGCAAGTGGATGAAGGTTCAGCAGTAGCGGAGATAATAATGGGCTTGGAAACAACATGAGCAACCTTTTCGGGATCCATGCAAAGCCTACAGGTTGGCTGAAGTGGCTGCTTGCGATTTTACCTTTTGCTCTGATGCTCGGGGTATACCTTACCGCATCTGAAATACGTCACCGGGAGAATCCCAGCGACAAGCTGTTACCGAGTATCAGTCAGATGACCAACGCAGTAGAGCGCATGGCCTTCCAGGAGAATAAGCGAAACGGTAAATACCTGATGGTTGCGGATACTCTAGCCAGTTTGAAAAGGCTGCTTATCGGCCTCTCTATGTCGGCGGTGACCGGTTTGCTACTTGGCCTCAATATGGGGCTTTTCCCTGGTTTGGACCGTGGTTTCAACCCTTTTCTCACATTCATCTCCATGATTCCGCCGCTGGCGATACTGCCTGTCCTCTTTATCAGTTTTGGTGTCGATGAGTTGGCCAAGGTGATGCTGATCTTTATCGGTACCTTTCCGCTCATCAGCCGGGATATTCGTTTGGCGGTGAGGCAGATTCCTCGGGAGCAGATCACCAAAGCGTTGACACTGGGTGCCTCCCAGCTGGAGATCGCCTATCGGATTATGCTGCCCCAGGTGATGCCCAGACTGCTGATCGCAGTGCGCCTCTCGCTCGGTGCGGCCTGGCTCTTTCTCATCGCCGCAGAAGCCATCGCCGCGGATGAGGGGCTGGGTTACCGGGTCTTTTTGGTGCGTCGCTATCTGGCGATGGACGTCATTCTGCCCTACGTGCTCTGGATTACCTTCCTCGGTTTCCTCTTTGATTGGTTGTTACGCATGGCCGAACGACGCTTCTTCCCTTGGCATGTAGGGGAGGAGAATTAATTCTAAGATCATGAACACCAGCAATCGCTATCTTATTATCGAGGATCTCTACAAGCGCTACGGCAACAAGTTGGTGCTAGACAATATTGACCTGTCGGTGGATCAGGGTGAGCTTTGTACCCTCGTCGGTCCCAGCGGCTGCGGTAAATCGACTCTACTGCGCATTCTGGTGGGTGAGGAGCAACAGAGCGAGGGCCGGGTTCTGCTTGACGGAGAATCGATCAGCACCCCCGATGAGAAGCGTGGCATCGTCTTCCAACGATACTCTCTCTTTCCCCATCTAAGTGTGCTCGACAACGTCACGCTGGGCTTGCGTCTGGGCGGACGGGCCGGCTCCGACAAGTTGAGTAACAAACAGATTGAGGAGGAAGCCCGCAGCTACCTGAAGCGAGTACGACTAGAGGCCCACGGTCATAAGTATCCCCATGAACTCTCTGGTGGTATGCAACAGCGGGTCGCCATAGCACAATCATTGATTATGAAGCCCAAACTGTTACTGATGGATGAACCCTTCGGTGCGCTCGACCCCGATACCCGTGAGGATCTGCAGCTGTTTCTAATCGAGCTCTGGGAAGAACAACAGATGACCATCTTTTTCATCACCCATGATCTGGAAGAGGCAGCCTTTCTAGGTACCCGTCTACTGGTACTGTCCCAATACTATCGAGACGATCGTGGTGATGGCCAGGAGATCAATCGCGGTTCCAAGGTGGTTGCCGATCATGCACTACCCCGCTACATGAGCAGTACTGCGGTTAAACATAGCACTGAGTTTGGTGATCTGATACAACAAGTGAGAGAAGAGGGGTTCAACCCGGAATATCTTCAACATGCCAAGGCATTCAATTTGACCCATCCCAACGCCTACCAGACACTGACCGAAGAGGAGTTGAGAGAGAGTAATGAACGAAGTAAAAAACAGTGAAGTAAGCTGGCGCGATTGGATAGTACCGCTCAGTGAAGAGAGTAAGACATTACGCCAGATATTGAAGGAATCATCCCATCTCAAGGCGGGTCAGGACGATATTCCTTTGATTATCCAATTGGTAGAGAATCCTAAATTCGATATTCCGGGTATCGATCTTTTCAATGGCGCTGTTGATCTTGAAACCCATGATTGCATCCATGTGTTACTTGGTCGGGGAATGCTACCCAAGGATGAGGCTTTCGTGATTGGTTTTACCATGGGCAGTACCAATCGAGTCAGCTCCACAGAGGAGCGACTCTTTTCCCTCGCAGCAAAGTATCTCTACCCTGGGCCGTATAAATTCAACGAGGAAGAGATTGAGGTCTTCAAGGACGCCACCAGACTTGGCTTTATTTCGGATTGCCAACCGCTTTCTGCGGTAAATTATGATCAGTACATGGATATGCCAGTCGCACAGATCCGCGAGCGAATCGGATTGGAGCCGGATCTGCTCAAAGCCTACTATAGAATCGAGAAGAGTAGATATCCGACGGACAAAGCGAGTAACCGGCTTATAAGTTTTTAACCCTGCACCTTAATAGCCATGTTCAGCCGAAGTATGTGCCTGCCAAAAGTTCGTCAGCAATAAAAAACTACTCAGACTTTGCGCCAGGCAGTGGACACTCCGCCATCTCCGACATCCGTGCTGCGATACCTTGTATGGTGACAATACCCATATATTGGCCTGCATCCACAACGAAGAGATAACTGGTATCGTTCTTCTCCATAAATGCCAGTGCCTTGATAGCAGGGGCTTCGGAATTGATAAACCGGCCGGCATCACGAACATACTTATCGACTGAAGAACAAAGCACCTCCTTAACCTTCTCCTCCGCATTATTCACACAGGAGAGAAAACTACCCAGAAGTGGTGCCATATCCACCATATGTTCCGGCAGACATGAAAATTCCATAATATTCTTCAACGTCACCCGACCGCTGATCGCTCCTTTACTATCAATGAACGGCAATGCCTGAACATGTGCACGGCCACACTCCGCAAATACATCGCGCACGAGCATTCCACTTTTGACAACCTTGGTTTGAATCATGACATCACTTACCAGCATAATACTAATCAGACCATAAGTGTTATGACACTCAGCCGTAGCGTATTGGCTGACAGCATCAAAGATATCGAATATAGAGATAGATACTTGCTATTGCAACGCTCAGCAACATCAATGGGAAAGCCATCGCCATGAAAGGCAAAAAGCGGATTCTATGACCTGCCCGTTCAGCAAAACCAGCCACAATCAGATTCGCACTGGCACCAATCAAAGAGCCATTGCCACCCAGGCATGCCCCAAGGGCCAGTGACCACCACAACGGCATAAGATTCTCAGCACCACCAAAGGTTGACGCCATCGATTCGATCATCGGGATCATGGTCGCCACAAAGGGGATATTATCGACCACGGCTGAGGCGACGGCAGACACCCAGATAATCGAGATCGCTGTCACTGCCATGTCGCCACCAGTCAGACTAATAACATAATTTGCCAGCATACCCAGCAAACCAGCATGCTCAATTCCGCTGACTACGATAAATAGACCGATAAAGAAGAATATGGTCACCCATTCCACTTCGCCAAATGAGTGGTGCACATCTTCAGTCTGCTCCTCTGCCTTTTTACCAATATTCACCAAAAACATCAGCATACCAGCACCAAACATAGCTATGGTCGCAGGTTCAAGCTGTAGTGGATGCGCAAATACAAAACCGGTAACGACCAGGGATAATACGACCAGTGACTGTTTCAGCAGGCGACTATCTGTAATGGCATCGCGTTCTCTGAACTGCATTATCCGATGGCGCGCCTCATCCGTTGCCTGCAGACCCTTCCCCCAGAGAAAGTAAAATAGAACCAGCATCACAACCAGAATCAACAATGAAATAGGACCAAGGTTCAGTAGAAAATCATTGAAGCTAAGGCCGACAGCAGAACCGATCATGATGTTCGGTGGGTCACCAATCAGTGTTGCCGTTCCACCGATATTGGAAGCGAAGATTTCGGCAAACAAATAGGGATAGGGATTAACATCCAACTCTTCGGTGATCAGCAGGGTAACCGGCGCAATCAGCAGGACGGTGGTCACATTGTCGAGGATTGCTGAAAAAAATGCCGTTACCACGGACAACATCAGCATGATACCCCAGGGACTCGCCTCCACTTTCTTCGCCGACCAGACCGCGACAAACTGAAAAACCCCACAACGCCGGGTAATCGCCACAATCACCATCATGCCGGTTAAAAGCCCCAGGGTATTAAAGTCCACACCAGCAATCGCCTGCTGTTGATTCAATACACCAAGGCTAATCATCAGTCCTGCACCAAGCCCTGCAACAATCGCACGATTGATCTGCTCGGTCACAATGACGGCATAGGTGACGATAAAGATTATGGTTGAGACCCACAACGGGTCCCATCCAAAAACAACCTGGGAAACGTTTTCTAAATCATGCATCAGCGACTATGTCTCACTCTCGGAACTTTTATCGACGTTCTCTTCTGCTTCTGCTTTCTCAGAATCTCCACATATATGTTGCAGTTCTCCATCCTGACTCCCTGAGACCATGTTCATGACCAATTTATCCAGTACATCCCAAGAAGATATCATTCCAACCAACTTTCTATTTTTACCTTTCACAATAATCACTGGCAAGCTGGTATCCATATTTTGATCCAATAGTTCCAGTACCTCGGGAAAGGTCGCAGATGGTTTACAAAACACCAGCTTTTTCTTTTTCTCAAGATAATCAGTAACAGGTTTTTGCCCGATATCACCCAGCCGCTTGTATAACTCTTCCACCTCATCAGGCATAAAACTCAAGTCTTTCAGGCCGTGGTCAATCTGAGCCGCTTTCGGTAGCAACAGTGAGATGATCCGGCGGATGCCGAACAGGCCGATAAACTGGCCTTCGTCATCCACCACAGGGAGATTACGTATCTGATGGGTATGCATTATCTGCAGGGCATCGCACACCTTATCTGTCGGACTGAGCTTTCTGAGCCGAAAGCTCATTATATTTTCTGCTGTCACGAATCTGAGTCCTCATAAAGTATGCGGTAGAAGGGGACCTCTGATAAAGCCTGAACTGAAGGGATTAGTGATCAGAACCTGTCAATCCGAGGTTCAATTACACCTATCCGCCGACTATTGCGACGAAATTGAACAGTAAAAGGCAGACGGCGCCCCAAGATGCGAGTTCGTGATTCGTTCAGAGGAACCCTAGGCACAGTATAGACTGCGATTGTAATACTGAACACCATATAGAAAGTACCTGCTAAGGAAACGAATAAAATACTAGGGTTATTGCTTATATCCCTTTTCGAAATTCGACTATATGATACCGCGACGGAAGAAATCTATTATCAACTCTTAAATTGTTAAAGTAATTTTATAGGGATATTTATGAACAAAGGGACACTGCTTCGCTTATCATTTCTACTGCCACTTGCACTTATATTCGCTCTTCAAGGTTGTGGAGGAGGTGGCGGTGATGATGATATTGACAACTCAAATAATACTGATGTCGAGGATACCACTGATGTCGACGATTCCACTGAAGACAACAGTGTTAGTGATCTCAGTTCTAAAATTTGGATGTCTTCAAATTGTATCCAGGATAGTTCTGGCGTCTATTTTAAATCACTGTATGAATTTAAGGCTAATGGTGAGGTTCTACAAGGCTACCAAGACTTTCAAGACACCAGCTGCACAACACGTAAAGATGAAACTTTCTTACCGTCCAGCCTCATGACAACCTACACAAAAGGGGCGAGTGAAACGCTACAAGATGGCGCAAATGGCTACTTGATTACAATCGCTTTCAATAACGTCACTGTTGATGGTTACTACACGATTACCAGTCAAGACAACCTCTGTTTTACAAGTAATTTTTCAATCAACACGGCAGATTTTTCGTATGAGATCATTCCCTCTGCACCGATAGACTACAATAACTGCCTGACCGTCCACAGTGATGCAAATGGTCAAGACCCTAATCCAAATCCCAATCCCAATCCCAATCCTCAAAACAGTGATTTGCTGGGCATGTGGTGGTTACAAACACTGTGCTATGCCTCTGACACCGGCGGAACTCATAACATCATCTTAAAATTCACCGAGGACAATAAAGTACTCTATGCAACCCTTCCCTATGAGAGTAACGATTGTTCTGGAAATCCTTCCACCTCATCAACCTTTATGGAATTTAATTCGCCAATAACTTACACAGATCTCGGAGAAACGACACTAGCTAATGGAACGCTTGGTCATAATCTAAGGTTCAGTTACGCTTCTGCGGGCACTGATGATGGATATTATATATTCAATGCCCAAAACTACCTTTGTTTATCCTATAATTTATCGGGATTCAGTAATAATTACACTACCGATATCGATTATGATAACTGCATGAAAAAGCTAAACGCAGATAACTAGTTTTAGTGGACTGATATCTATGGCATGAGGCAGCCATAATAACTATTCTGACCGATGGTTATTTGGTTGCCTCAATCTTAGCTACTATTACCAGGTGATTATTGTAACGGGAATTTATAGCAAATTATGGATCTACCCGGTTGATCCCGTTTGCTGGCAAAGCTACCGGAAAGTCACATGCACGAATAAGAATGGAACCATCCTCTTCATAAACCCCGTTTTCTATCAGTGTTCTAGCCGCATTTTGAATATCGACTCGATGCTGAGCTACAAACTGCATAGGTTTCAAATCTGAGGGGCCGAATTGTTCTTTTAAAATCTCCAACGAGATCCGGCAAAGCACGCGTGTTTTGTCAACATCTGCTGCAATAGTTGCCACTTTGGAAGTGGTATTCCAACATTCTAGCCTCGGGAATAAAATCACTTTGTCTCCTTAAACAGGGCCGATTCGATTAGTGTTAACAGGCCCTAGCGCATCACAATTCAAATGCAGTTACGGCAAGATACTAAACAGTCTGTTTCAAAGTCATGCATACGACCTATCAGCCCAAAAAATAATCGACTTGCCCGATCCTTCCCAATGGTGATTGGGTTTGGCTTTTCAACTTCTCTACATCCTTGGGGGGCGCATTTTGCAGCGGTTAGTCGATCCAGGTAGAACCATAGTACTCCTTACCCGACTGATTGAGAACATAGTGACGAGAACCAACTTTATCACTGGCAGCTCCACATGCAGCCAACGCGTCACTGAAGGGATGGAACTGAGATAGCAGGAGTCACTGGTTAGAACATATATCCAATCCAACCAGAATCTTCTCCTTATCTGAAAGGTCACCGATAATCCGTCTCATCGGTTGCGGTAGCTTCTTGATCAATACTGGTGTTGCTAGAATCTTCTCCTCCTCAACCAAGGATGGATTATCGAGCAGATTGATCACCTCAGTATCGTAGGCATTACTGAATTCCGGTTGCTGACATAGCAGTTTGAGATTTTCTATAGCACGCTGTGCGATGGGGGTAAATCCGACGATATAGAGCCTAACGATCTGCTTTGTCATATTCAGTCCCTTAATCCTCTCATGGTTTTCCGCTGATCAACCACCTGGTTGGCCTGGCGCTGTAACTCATCTAACTGATGCATCAAATCGCGCTTCTGCGAATCGAACTCAGCTTCCAATGCCTTCTGTTTTGAGTCATAGGCTGCTTGCATTGTCGATAATGCCCGCTCAACCTGCTCGAGTTCATGCCGCTTTCGTTCTACCTCCTGCTGATCCTGTTTGATACGCGATATCTTTGCGCTACCGATAACCAGTTCACCTTCACCGATATAGGGATCTTCCAGCACAATACCGCTCTCTCCAATAGTGAACTCCTTTACCTGATTGGAAGTTTTGCAGCCCCGTGATTTAACTACGTTGATCAGGCGGTTAAGCTCACCATTACTCTCTACCTGACGCAATCTGAACCAGGTATCCACCAGGCTGGATATGGCCAGTTCACTGTAGTCGTCAGATGCATCGGGTAGAAGCTCGGTCAGTACCAGTGTCGTGCCCAGTCCCTCAATATAGGAGATAAAGCGGATCATCAGCATCTTTACCATGCGTGATGATCCCATATCGATCAACGCGGAGACCGGGTCAAGCACCAGCAACTCCGGTGACTCCTTTTCAACCAGATTGATAATGGTAATCAGATGATCCTCCAATCCCATCTCGATGGCTCGGCCAGTATGGATTATCAACTTTCCCGCATCGCTGTGGGTAGAGAAATCGATCCCCACTGATTGCAGATTGCGCTTTAGATCACTCTCCGATTCTTCGAAGGAGACATATATCGCCTTCTCACCATTTTTTAAGACTTGATTCAGGAATGTGCTGGCCAAAATGGTCTTACCACTGCCAGAACGTCCACTGATCATCAGGCCGGCCCCTTTGAAATAGCCCTCTCCTCCCAACATGTTATCAATTCGCTGATTACCGGTACTGACCCGGTCAAATTTCATATCTTTTTTTAGATGAGTTGCCGTGATCGGCAGCAGAGAAACACCACTCTGTGTAAGGCTGAAAGGGTAGTTGTTGGAACCGTGTGCCGAGCCCCGCATTTTCACCACCCGCAAATATCGAGTCATCAGCTGGTTGTCGAGTGTCTGGTTCAAATGGATTACACAATCCACCGCATACTCTTCTAACAGGCTTTGTTTGATCTCCTGGGAGGCTGACATGGTGACCAGAGTAGAGACCCCTTTCTCGCGAATCCAATCAAAAAGCTCCAATATCTCTTTCCGTGGCTCATTTACCCCAAGCCCCAATAACAGGTTTTGCAGTGAATCGATAACCAGTATCTCTGAATCACTGCGTTCAATGGCATGGCTTATGCGCAATAGAATCGGTGAAAGGTCATACTCACCTACCACCGTTTCGCTCAGGTTGGGGCGAAAATCGAGGATTATCAGCTTGCCTGAGGCATGATGATCTGTACCTGCCATGCCGAACTCGTCCATATAGCCGACCAAGCGTTCGGGGGATTCTTCACAGGTTACGATTATCGCCGGGTTGCCCTTTTGCAGCTGGGCATTTGCAAAGCTCAAACTGAATACTGTTTTTCCGGTACCTGGCCCACCTTTCAGCAGGGTCGGACTGGCCGCCGGATAGCCTCCCTTTAATATGGCATCGAAGCCTTTAAGCCCGGTGGTTACCTTGTTGTTATTCATCAGTCCTCCCGTTATTTCTACTATTGCCACCAAGCTTAGCGTAGTGGTTCTATCTTATTGCGCATATCTGACGCCTGTTTGCTCATTTTACTTGCTTCCTGAGCAAAACCTATGGCGATGATGAATATTTCAGATTGGGAAAGGTCACCAACAAATCGGTGCCGAGAGTGCTCCGGTGTCTCAATCACCAATGTTGGTACCGCAATGATATTTTGTTGCTCGAATTGTACCGGGTTATCCTGAAGATCGACGAGTTCCAAGGTATAGGCTTCAATTAGATTATCGCAGCAGATTTTGGCTAGTCTGTCAGCAGTAGAGTTAGATTTTGGCTTCGATGAATCTATATAGAGTAGAAAATGGTATTTCTCGACACTACTATTAGATTTCTTAGATGACATGTCGATATTCTACTTCAGCACACTCGTTTAACCTAGAGAAAGAAGTTGGTAGCGTCTCATCACAACCAGTAATTTACTATCAGAATAGAGCGACAACTACTTTTCCAGGTTTGAGGGCACCTCTATTAATTGCTAATGCCCTTAAGTGTAGATTACTATTCAGCCACTGTCGTCGACAAATGAACGCACCTCATCTCCCAGTGCTTAACCCTGAAATTCCTCGGGCAGGCATAAAGTTAACTTCACCACACTAACCAGACTTTGAATCTGTTTTGAGAAATAACCTTATATAGATGGCTCTCAAAATATATTGTAAAACTTTAGAATATATCCTTCGAATATTTCTTGCAGTTAATCTGTATTGGATTATCAGTGGTGAGAAGAGTTGAATGCGAGTTGATCTTTCTTGGTTTCTGAGTTCTGAAAACCATTACCTGGCACAGTATGAGAGACTGAGAAAAAAGCAAAAATCATCAGCGTGTCAAATATGATCAGTGCATATAGTGCAGCCGATTCATCGTTTACTCCCCTCCTCCCTTCGTGGTGGAGGGGAATTTACTCACGTTTCAGGAGTAGGTGAGTAGAGTAACAGCAGCCATTTAACTTACCGACTTATGGTTTCCAACTCTCTTATTATTTCTTTGGTTCTTATGTCTGCTTTCTTAGCGATACTGGAAAGTACTCTAGTCGGCGCTATCTTATCCTTTTGATTGCCATAACAAGGAGACCCCCTGAAGTAGATCCTGAATGTATGAGCCAGAATTTTCTCAGGCCCTGTAAACCTGCTTAGGTTTGTGACGACGTCTCTATTGAATTCACCGTCGCATTCACAGGACATATGGCCTTTATCCAGATAACATAAATCGTGTCTTTTACATATTGCATCTAACGTATCGATAGGCTCTTCAGCCTTTTCAGGATTTGAAGGGTGATTCAAGCCACACCAATTGCCATATTTTGGCATGACTGATGAGCTTTCCTCTGCTTCTTCTGCTTCAGCTAAATCAAATTCTTGATTTAATCCTTCAGCCTTCAGAGAGAAAATTGAAAATATCATTAAAAAGAAGATACAGTTTTTTTTCATTCCGATTCCTTTCGAACCTGCCGATTTCTGCTTTCTGCCACTTTTGGCGCGTTGAGCGCTGTAGGATACAATAAGATCCAACTATAAATAAAATCTATGGTTAACAGAAAATAACATTCTGCGAATAATAAGTTGTTCCAATTTTTGCAAACAGGTCTATAAGTTTAGTAAGAGACTCTATTAACACCTGAATACATAGCAGTATAGTTGGGTATTGGTTGGCTACTTACGCCCAGCAAAATCACAAAGTCACCTCAGAAGCCAGGTTGAGAAGGGTTAGATGCAAGGTATTCCACATCTAAGATCCGAAGTTCTCGCAACCCTGGGATATAAGGATCTATCTCTTATCAGCGAGACAGAGATTTTTTTAATCTACCACGTTCGCTCGCCTGATATTCGTCCTGTTCTGGTAAAAACAGCCCCGATTCTCAGACTGCCGGTGGCAGTGAGAAAGCAGCTCGATCATGATCGGGATGTTATCGACTTACCTGGAGGATGAGGCCGGTGAGATCGAGGAGGCTTACCAGTTCTGTACGACCGCTTGGCTTGCGTGATCGTCTCAATATGCCAGAAATGAAGGGTATGGTGCTGAACATGATCAACCGGTACAGCAGGCATGGAATCTTGAATTTTCAAGCAACAAGCATAGCGGGTACCAGGCAAAACATGACAACAAACTCATTCGAAAATAATCCTGTAAATAAACCATGAACCCTTCAGATTACAACAAGATATTGGTTGTTGATGACAACGCCGGCAATCTTCAGCTGTTGATCGAGCTATTGACCGAGAAGGGTTACCCGCCATCAACGGTGAACTGGCAATGGAATTTGTCAATTCGAGACTGCCCGATCTCATCCTGCTGGACATCAAGATGCCAGGATTGGACGGCTATGAGGTTTGCCGACGACTAAAAGCTGATGACAATACGCGACAGATCCCGATTATTTTCCTCAGCGCCCTGGAAGATGAAAGTGATAAAGTGAAGGGCTTTCTGGCAGGCGGCGTGGACTACATCACCAAACCGTTCCAGCCTGAAGAGCTGCTTGCCCGAGTTGGTGTCCATCTACGTCTGCAAGAACTCACCAAAGGATTGGAGCAGGAGGTCAGCGCTCGCACTTTAAAACTGCGGATTGCCAACAAACACCTTGAGGAGGAGATCAATCGGCGCCAAGAGGTAGAAGAGGCGTTGCGCGAAAGCAGACTGCGATTGGGAAACATCGTCTTCAACAGCCCGGGCGCCATCTACCGCTGCGCCAATGACGAATACTGGACCATGGAATTCGTCAGCGCAGCCATCACACAGATCTCCGGGTATGCAAGCGAAGAGTTACTGCACAACCAGGTACGCTCCTTCGCCAGCATCATTCATGCAGACGACCAAAAAAGAGTTACCAATGCAGTAACAACTGCACTAACAAACAAAGATCGTTACCAGGTGGACTTCCGCCTGATGGCGGCAGATGGCACTCAGCGTTGGGTGCATGACCAGGGCCTGGGCGTCTTCGGCTCCGATGGAAAGCTACTCTACCTGGATGGCATCATAGTCGACATTACTGCCCAGAGAAAAGCGGAAGAGATGCTCAAGCTCAACGCAGAACGGATGGAGACCCTGCTGCAGCTCTACCAGATGAGTGATGCCAGTCAGGATGAACTTATGCGTTTCACCTACGAGGCGGCGGTCCGATTGACCCACAGCAAGCTGGGCTATCTTGGATTGATGAATGATGACGAAACCACCCTTAACGTCAAATACTGGTCCCCGGAGGCCATGGCAGGGTGCGATGTTGAAGGCACACCGCAGATATTTCCTTTAGAAGGCTCGGGGCTGTGGGGCGAAGCCATACGCCAACGCCGCCCGATTATCACCAACGACTACATCGCACCAAACCCTTGGAAGAAGGGCACACCGGAAGGACATGTGAAGCTGATCCGCCACATGAATCTACCCGTGATCGTTGACGATAAAATCGTCTTGGTTGCCGGCGTTGGAAACAAAGAGGAGGACTATAATGAAGGTGACGTACAACAGCTTAGATTGCTGATGGAAGGTATGTGGCGTCTGATCGAGCCTATGTGCACAGAGCAGGGAGATAGCGTGGTACGCCATAGCTAGTTCTGATGCGTTTAGAGGTGGATTCAGATGCCATCGACGTATGTGATAGCCACCCACGTTATTATTCCGCCAGCAGAGTCTGCACGGCGGGATTGAGGCTAATGTGAAACATATTGCCCCAACTTACCAACCACTCCCGCTAATGGTTATCGGGCTGTTTAGCCTGTTCATCCTTCTAGCCAATAGCAGCGCTCAGAGTGGTAATGAACTGTCGACTCATGGCAGCCCGCTAACTCAGCCGCAACAGAACGAGATCGTCTTCCGCCATCTGACCATAGGTGACGGCCTCTCAGACAATTCGGTCTATCATCTTCTGCAGGATCGTCAGGGCTTTATCTGGGCCACCACCGTCTGTGCGATTAAAAAGTATGGCGGTATGGTTTTGGGAGAGGAGTTATTGCCCTTGTCGCAGACAGACTACTCTCCAACGATCCAGAGGATAGAGACTGCAAATCCCGATTTCGTTTTTGCACTCCCGGTCGGCCCTAATCAAAACTGGTTTCTTGAGCAATTTTCTGCCGCAGGTCTTAAGAAAGAGATCGGCATGGTTTCCACTAACTATGGCTCAGGAAATCAGCAACGCGAGATCTCACACGATGCCGGCGAGAACATTGCCTCTTCGCTTGAATATTTCAACTGGATAGAGGAGCCCGGCAACGATGCGTATAAGAAACTTTGGAAAGCTGGAAGATTAGCTCTATGAGATTCTTCAACATTACTACCATTCAATCGAAAATAGCCTTATGGACAGGCATTTGTCTGCTGGTAAGCGGCATCGCTATCGTGGGCTATGCTGTCGTCATCGCCCGATCATCATCGATCCAGACTGCGAATGAGCGCGCACTCTCTGAAGCCCGTGTCCAGGCAGGTATCGTTAAGTCGGAGATTGAAACAACTCTTGATGCCACTCGTACCCTCGCTCAGGCATTAATGGCGGTAAAAACACCAGCGAATAAATTGAATATCAGCCGTGATCAGGTCAATGCCATGATGATCCAGGTATTAATCGAGAACCCGCAGTATCTCGGGGTATGGACCCTATGGGAGCCAGATGCCTTTGACGGCCAGGACTCCCGTCATACCAATACACAGGCGTATGGTAAGAGTGGACGATTTCAGCCCTATTTTCACCGCGGAGTTGGAAAAATTATGGTGGAAGCGCCTACTACCGATGAGGGTGACTGGTACCAGGTACCCAAAATAACGCAGCAGGAGTATATCTCGGATTTATACGCATACCCGGTGGCGGGAAAAGATACGCTGATGGTCACCATCGTGGCTCCTATTGTTGTCGACCAAGTTTTTTACGGAGTGATGGGAATAGACCTTCCCGTCGGCTTTATGCAAGGTGTTGCAGATAAAGTGAATATCTACAATAAAACAGGGAAACTGCTTCTGATCGGAAACAACGGAAACATCATCGCGGCGACCGGTCAACCTCAACTGAGAGAGAAACTGATCTCAGAATTGAGTGACAGAGAAACGAACAGGGCATTTGAAAATACTATAACAACAGCGAAAGAGAACACTCTGTTTACAAAGGACCACCTGATAGCAATTGTCCCCATTCATTTTGGGAATGTCGCCAACCAATGGGCAGCTGTAGTTCGCGTGCCACTGCAGATCATTACTGCTCCAGCAAATGCTTTGATGTGGAGATTACTGGGAATTTCCCTGATCATGATCTTGATCGGTGAAGTATCGCTCTGGTTTTTGGCCCGGCAGATTGCACGTCCCATTCGTAATGTTGCAGAGGTGGCCAGTCAAGTAGCCACCGGTGATTTGACACGGACAGTAGATATTGGAATGCAACACAACGAGTTAGATGTCCTGGCACAAAATTTCAATAAGATGACTCAGCAGTTGCGATCCCTATATGATTCGCTTGAACAGCGTGTATCAGAACGTACATCCCAATTGCAAGTCGCCAAGGAGAAGGCCGAACGAGCCAACCAGGCCAAGAGCGTCTTCCTGGCAAACATGAGTCATGAGTTGCGCACACCGCTGAATGCGGTGCTCGGCTTCTCCCAGGTGATGAAGAATTCCGCAGATGCCACCCTCAACCAGATAGAGAATCTGAACATCATTACCCGCAGCGGAGAGCACCTGCTGAACCTGATCAACAACGTGCTGGATATTTCCAAGATCGAATCGGGCCGGGTGGAACTGGAGGGGTCACATATCGACCTGGTTCGTTTACTGCAGGAGATAAAATCGCTGATGGACGTGCGAGCCCATGATAAAGGATTGAGCTTCGCTGTTGATCACTCCCCTGACCTCCCCCGACATCTCAATGCCGACGGCGGCAAACTGCAGCAGGTGCTGCTCAACCTTATTGAAAATGCCATCAAGTACACATCAAGCGGCAGCGTCACACTGCGCGCCATGGTTGCTGAAACGAGTGACTCTGAGCCAATACGCTTACGCTTCGAGGTTGAGGATACCGGTTCCGGCATCCGCGAGGAGGATAGGGAGCGGATATTTTCTCCCTTTGAACAACTGGAGGATCGAGCACCCTCCGAGGCTGGAACCGGCCTGGGACTCGCCATTGGCAAACAGTATGTCGAACTGATGGGCGGCACAATCGGTATCAGCAGTGAATGGAGAACAGGTTCGATCTTCTACTTTGATATTCCAGTGACAATAGTTGCCCCCGAGGCCGGAACCCTGGAGCCCAAACACGGCCGGGTCATTGGTATCGAAGATGGACAGCCCCGCCAGCGTCTGCTGATCGTCGAAGACCAGCGGGAGAACCGTCTGCTGCTGCACAAACTGCTCGGACCTCTCGGTTTCGATCTGCAGGAAGCGGTCAACGGTGAGGAGGCGGTGGAGCACTTCACCAAGTGGCACCCCGACCTGATCTTCATGGATATACGCATGCCGATCATGGACGGGCTGGAGGCGACCCGCCGGATCAAGGCGACCAAGCAAGGTGCGCATACCAGGATAGTTGCCCTCACCGCCCATGCGCTGGAAGAAGAGCGGCGTAAAATCCTCACGGCGGGCTGCGATGATTTTCTTCGCAAACCTTATAAAGATACCGATATATTCGATGCCTTGACGAAACACCTCGGTACCCGCTTTATCTACGAGCAGGATACCCATCCCGCAGAGGAGGTTGCACAACTGCTGACCGCAGCAGCTCTGGCGGGGATATCTGCCGGGTTACGCAACGACCTGGAAGAGGCTCTTGTCAGCCTTGATGCCGTAGCACTGCAACATTCGATAGCGGCAATACGAGAGTATGACCCAAGCCTTGCTGATGCATTGGCTGTTGTTGCCAAAGAGCTGCAATATGGTCGTATTCTCGAGTTAATCGAGGCTGCTGATGACAAAAATAGAGAGCGAGATGCCATATGAAGACGGGGAACATGGGAGCCTGTATAACGACTGACTGGCACTTTCGGAGTCGTGTTGCTCTATCGAAATGCACAAAGGAGTGGATCCATTCTTCGAGGATGTGGTGTGCGACTTGATCGAACGTCCAGAGACGGCTGAACACTATACTCCGGAAGGTTATTGATTCAACCTAAAAAAATCAGACAGCTATGAATAGAAAAACCAACTTTTCTCAGTCAGGCACAATCCTTGTTGTGGATGACAGCACGGCCAATCTTCAACTGTTGATGGGCATTCTCAAAGATCGAGGCTATGTTGTGCACCCAACCTCCGATGGCAAGCTCGCTTTACGATTTCTGCAAACCACCTTGCCCGATCTTATCCTACTGGACATTAAGATGCCCGGAATGGATGGTTTTGAGGTGTGCCGACTGCTCAAACAGGATGATAGGACGCGTAACATCCCGATCATTTTTATCAGTGTCCTGGAAGGGGAGAGCGATAAGGTCAAGGCGTTTCAAGCAGGGGGGGCTGACTACATAGCCAAGCCCTTTCATCTGGAGGAAGTGCTTGCTCGAGTGGAAAACCAGTTGCAACTGCGGGAGCTCACCGAACAACTGGAGTGTAAAATCAGCGAGCGTACAGAAGAGTTGGTGAATACAAATCAACGCCTGCAGGCAGAGATTACAGAACGTATGCGGGTGGATGAGGCGCTGCGAAAGAGTGAAGCACTGCTGAATGCCACTCAGCGCCTGAGCAAGGTCGGTGGTTGGGAGTACGACGTCAAAACTAAGGTATTTTTCTGGACCGATGAACTCTACTCTATCCATGAATTACCCAATGATCCCAGTACAGATCATTTGAAGTTGGGTCTTGACTGCTATGACCCAAAAGACAGGCCAGTCATACTGAAGGCGTTTCAAAACGCCTATGAGAAAGGTGAACCCTACGACCTTGAATTTCCATTCACCACCATAAAGGGGAGGCGTTTATGGATTCGCACAACAGCTCAACCTATCTATGAAGAAGAGAGGGTTGTAAGTGTTGTCGGGAATCTGATGGATATCACCGACCTGAAGCAAGCTGAAGAGGCGTTGCGCCGCTATAAAGATAAGCTGGAAGACGAGGTCGAGCAACGTACTGTTGAACTGGTCATGGCAAAACAAAATGCCGAAAAGGCCAATCAAGCGAAAAGTATTTTTCTCGCCAACATGAGCCACGAACTGCGTACTCCATTGAACGCCATCCTCGGATTCTCCAGCCTCATGCAGAAGGACCCGCAACTTGCAGAGAGCCAAATACATTACCTCGACATTATCAACCGCAGCAGCGAACACCTGCTGCACCTGATAAACGATATCCTTGATGTGGCGAAGATCGAAGCAGGAGAGGCAAAACCCGATAATCTACCATTCGACCTGGAATCAATGGTACGCGATATTACCGACCTGATGCATATACGTGCCCAAGAGAAACAATTGAAACTGCACATTGACCAGTCATCGGAATTCCCGCACTACATCGTCGGTGATGAAGCCCGACTACGCCAGATATTGATTAACCTGCTGAGTAACGCCATCAAATACACCCAACACGGAGAAGTGACCCTGCGCCTGGCGACAGAGAACGACAACGCCGCCAAACTGTTGATAGAGGTTGAGGATACCGGTGCAGGCATAACACCTGAAGAGCAGCAGCACATTTTCGAACCATTCGTCCAACTCCATCCCCATAATAGCAATAGTGGCACCGGTCTCGGTCTCACCATCACCCACCAGTTTGTACAGATGGTGGGGGGTAGCATTGCGCTTGAGAGCACACCAGGTAAAGGCTCACTATTCAGGGTTAATTTACCCCTTATCGAAGCAAAGCAGAGCGATATCGTCAAAATGACATCTACAGAGATGGGCAACGCGGAACGGTTGGCACCAGGTCAACTCGAATACCGCATCCTGATTGTGGAAGACCAGCTTGAAAATCAGTCACTGCTTGTCAGGCTAATGGAGTCTGTGGGTTTCCAGGTCAGGACAGCCGACAACGGCGCACAAGGGGTGGAGCTGTTTCTTAGCTGGCATCCTCATTTCATCTGGATGGATCAACGGATGCCGGTAATGGACGGTACTCAAGCGACGCGGCGTATTCGTCAGCTACCCAATGGCAGGGAGGTAAAGATCGTCGCGGTGACCGCCTCCGCTTTTGCTGATCAGCGCAGGGAGATAGTTGCTGCCGGTATGGACGATTATGTGAGCAAACCCTATCGAGCGATCGAAATATACGATTGTCTATCAAGACACTTGGGCGTGAAGTATCTCTATGCAGACAAGCCAGAACCACAACAGCAGAGCTTGACACTAACACCGGAGATGATAAAAGTCTTGCCCGAGGCATTGCTTAAAGAACTCAGGGAGGCACTGCTCAACCTTGAACCTGGGCGTATTTACGCAGCCATCCAACAGGTTGAGTCGTATGACAAAACACTGCAACAAACGCTGAGCCGTCTCGCTGTACAATTTAACTATCCAGCCATCCTGCAGGCATTAAATAAACAGCATCATTTAAGCTAAAAAAGTTGACTGCTCCGTTCCAATAGCATTGTACTGACCTGAACATGCAGTGCTTAACATTACTCTTTTTTAATCAGCCTACCCCTAAATACAATTTGTTACACAAGTCGTATTGAGTAATACGTCTTTACACAGATACTATTCACACATAGGGTTAGAGCGTTACTGCAAGTATGGAATTTCAGATGGAGCAGGAAACTGACGAAGGCGAATACTCTATTTGTCATTGGCAGTTAATAGAGGCACCCTTATTATTACTTCTTCATGGAGGAAAAATGGTTAGTAGAATCATCAATGGATTTATCTCGCCAGGTTGCCTGCTACTCATCCTGACTGGCTTGGTCAGGGTTGCTAGCGCTGAGGAGACGGAACACCTGGAACAAATGACCGTAACACCAGACCAGGAACCATCAAGTCTCGAGTCAGCACCTCCCCTCGGTTACCACATTGATAGCAAAACCCTGGAAAAGATACCTGGTGCTGGCAGCGATCCAATGCGCGCCATGCAGGCACTGCCGGGAGTGATCGTCAATGACGACACCAGCGCCGACCCAGCGATCCGTGGTTCCCGCCCCGAGGATAATAGCTATTTTGTTGATTTCCTTCCCTCAGGTTATCTGTTCCACGCCGGCGGCACTGTAAGTGTATTCAACCCACAACTGGTAGAGAGCTTTGATTACTACCCGGCTGCCTACGGTGCCGAATATGTCGGCGGAACTGGTGCAGTGATCGATACCCGCCTGCGTGATCCGAACAACGATAGCTTTACCTCTACCTTTGACGTCAGCATGCTCCAGGCCGGTGTGTTGCTTGAAGGTCCAATCAGTGAAGGTCACTCATTCTATCTGGCGGGACGTATGAGCTATATGGATCTGCTACTAGAAGATGTGGTGGAAGATAACGAGGATGGTATCGAATTCGTACAATTTCCCCGCTACACAGACTATCAGGGAAAATATCTCTGGCAGCTGCAAAATGGCAGTCGCATCAGACTCCAGGCTACTGGAGCAAGTGATGAAATGGAGGTTAAACTAGCTTCCGATAGCAAAGCAGCTCAAAACGAACCAGTACTGGTTGGCACTCACAGCAATGACATCGCCTACCACAGCCAGGGATTGGTTTGGGAGGGCACTCCCGGAAGCAACACTCCAACACTTGCTATCGGCCACATGAATAGTGAGATCACTGCTCAAGCTGCATCAGTAGGCGATTGGGATCTGGAAACAGATACAATATACGCCAAAGGGCGATGGACCCAACCCTTAGGCACCGACCACCTTCTCGCCCTTGGCGGACAGGTGACCCGATTACGCGCAGATTACGACATAAAGTTCCGTGATACAGGGTGCACTGAGTTCGATGTCGATTGCAGTTACACCGAGTCTGACCAACTCAGTAGCGAAGCTCAGATAGAAGTTACCTCTGAACAACTCTACATCGAAGAGAATTGGTATCCCACTCAACAACTCGCACTTACAGCAGGCCTTTCAGGACAACATGAAGACTATCTCGATGAGAGTTTTCTCGAACCACGTTTACATATCGAATACTCCCTGCCATCAGACTGGACTTACAGTGTTGGTTACGGGCGCTATCATCAAATGCCAGCTCTTAACCAAGTGGAAAAGGTCTTTGGTAATCCTCAACTGACTCATTTTGACGCCACACACTACGTGGCAGGTATCGAACATATTGGCATGAATGGCTGGGAGTGGAAATCAGAAGTCTACTACAAGGTGATGGAGAATCTGGTCAGCAGTGATCCAATCACTCGATATAATAACTCTGGAGAGGGTAAAGCTGCCGGTGTCGAGTTATTCCTACGCAAGATGCGCACAGATCGTTGGTCAGGCTGGCTTTCATTGGCCCTATCCAAAGCAGAGCGTACCAATACCGCAACAGATGAAAGCTTTCCCTTCGAGTACGATCAGCCCGTAGCAGTTACCCTGGTCGGTAATTACCATATCAACGATAAGTGGGAAGTCGGCGCAAAGTGGTGGTATCACTCTGGTGCACCCTACACCCCGATCACTGGTGCAACCGAAGATCCTGATAGAGATGGTCGCTATATTGCAGTCTATGGCGATATCAATTCGGAGCGCATGCCGAACTATCACCGATTAGACCTGAGATTGAGCCGCAGCTTCAGCGAGAAAACAACTGCCTATGTTGAGTTAATCAACGCCTATGGTCAGAAGAATGTCAGTGGTTATGAATACAGTGCTGACTACACTGACAAAGATCCAATCTACCAGTTGCCGATGTTAATCTCGTTTGGCATCACCACAAGCTACTGAAGGAGTCGCCTGGCAAGGGTCGGAGTCGAGAGCTTCCATAGCCTGAGTCACCTCAAAACAACACAAGTGCATTTCTCTAGCAAGTCACTCCACTCTAGATTCGACTCCGACCCCGGAGGTATTAAATAATATCTTATAAAACATTGTATTTTAGTTTGCCTTTTAAATTTATTACAGACTAACAAAGTACACGTTTTGCTTGATAAGCTAAAATTTAGTACACTGATTAACAATCCAACCAAATTTTGTCTGTATCTGCAGGAATATTTTACAGATAAATCCCTTCCATAAGCCTTCGACAGCTAATCCAATTAGTCGCCATCAGACTCAACACTACGTTTTCTTTGGTGAGAATCAAGATTGCAAGTGTAACCCAATCCGGGTTGTGTATTGATGTCACAGGCCCTCTAGGTTACAGCTGAACTCAATGAGCAAACTCAACGAACTGAAGAACATAGACTGGACTGCAATCGATTGGCAGAAAGAGCTAAAGAACAACATAAATTCTATCGACTCCCTGAAACAGTATATTGAATTATCTGATGAAGAGGAGAAGACGTTAAAAGAGGTGGTTGATAATCACCCTATGAACATCCCGCGATACTACTTAAGCCTCATTGATGAAACTGATAAAGGGGATGCGATCAGAAAGATGGCACTTCCCAGTGAAGAGGAGCTGGTGGTTGCCGGATCGATGGGAGAAACAACCCAGGATCCGTATGGTGATGAAAAACACAACAAGGGTAACGGTATCCTACACAAGTATCCCTACTCTGCACTTGTTGTAGCCACTGACTACTGCTCGATGTATTGCCGACACTGCTTTAGAAAAGCGATTGTTGGACTGCCCAATGACAAAACAGTAGAGAATTTTCAACGTGCCGCAGAATACATCAGGGAGCACAAGGAGATAACAAACGTCGTAATCTCGGGTGGGGATCCTCTGTTGATCAACACCAGCAGAATCAAGAAAATTCTTGAGAGTCTAGTGGATATAGATCATCTCAATTACGTTCGGATCGGCACCAGAACACCCGTGGTCTACCCGATGCGGTTCTTCGACGACGAGTTACTTGATACTTTCAGGGAATTCAACAGGCAGAAGTCCCTCTATTTGCCTACTCACTTTAATCATGTAAGTGAAATTACAGATATAGCGAAAGAAGCCGTGCTCAGAATACGTGAAACAGGCGTTACAGTTAATAATCAAGCGGTATTTCTGGAAGGGGTCAACGATAGTGTCGACGATATCGAATCCCTGATGAACGGTCTGGTTAAGATTGGTGTTAATCCATACTACCTCTACCAATGTATGCCGGTTTCCCGTGTCAGGCACCATTTCCAAGTACCATTGAGAAGGGGCGTGGATATTGTCGACAAGGCCAGAGAGCGACTGGATGGTTACGCAAAGCGATTCAAGTTCATCATGGGCCATGACATCGGAAAAATCGAGATATGCGGTAGAGTCGACGACAAGTTGATTTTAAAACACATCCACTCCAGACCAGAAAAGCCCCATGAAGGGAGCCAAATAAAAATCATGCAGTTGGATGAAAAGGCCGGATGGCTTGACGATATGCAAGAGATCAGCCTGTAACCTGAAGGGGTCGGAGTCGATAGCTCCTATAGCGTGAGCCTCCTCGAAACAAAACAAGTGCATTTCTCTAGCAGCTCAGTCCATTCTCGAGTCGACTCGCCCCCCCTTTAACAGTGATTGGCCCAAATCTTTAGGTATGCATGTGTCACTTCTGTAAACAGCTACTTGACTCTGTAGGCGGAAAATACTTCGTCAACAGGCGTGTCAAAGTAGTGGTTACTGTAATTACTTAATATTTTTACCGAGACAGCTAAAGTAATGGCCAGAATTTCTTTCTCACTATAACCCGCCTCGAAAAATGCCTTCACTGTTGCAGGTGAAGGGTGTCCCCGGGTGTTTGTGATTTCAACCGTCATGGCATAAAGCGCAGCCATTTTGCCATCTTGTATAGGACTGTCTGATCGAATGGACTCTAAAACATCCATCGGCACTCCTGAGTAGCTTGCTGCTAGAGTGCTATGTGCAGCAGTACAGTAGTTACAACCATTCTGTTTGCTGACGGCAAGAAAAACTACCTCTTGCTCAGCGGGAGAAAACCCTCCTTGTTCACGAAAAAGTCTATATCCATGGAGATAAGTGTCGAGATAACCCGGTAGGTTTACCATGCCACGGTACATATTTGGGATGAAACCAACTGCTGCCTTAGCTTGAGCCAGCAGTTTGGCTTGAGCAGGTGTTGCACTATCACTTTGAACGGGTAGTAGTTCTTTAAACAAATAGCTTTCAGTCATCTCTGTTTCCTTCCCCTTTTGTGGGATGAGTATTAATAGTGACTGCTATTTTAGAGATAATACTTGAATTATATGTCACATTAAGTGCATTATACTTGTCATTTCGTACCAAATTATGGAGCTGCATGGAAGATCGACTCTCCGGGCTACTGGCCCAGTTTAGCCTCAAGGCGAGTACCTTTTATTCTGGAAGTCTGTGTGGCAATCATCACTTTCCGAAAGAGGGTGTCGGCCACCTGCACCTTTGCAGGGGAGGAGAGCTGCAGGTCACTCATGCAGATATATCAGAAGTTCTGGCCTCACCAAGTGTCGCCTTTTACCCAAAGGCTATTGATCATACAATTTGCACTGACCCCAACAGTTCGGTGGAAGTGATTTGTGCCACAGTGAAGTTTTCCAGCGCAGAGTACAACCCTATAGTCCTGAGTCTTCCCGATATGGTGCTACACACGGGAGAAGGTTCTCAACTACTCACATCGACTATTAATTTACTGTTTTATGAGGCCCTGCAGCCAGGTTGCGGGCAAAGTGCCATAGTGGATCGCTTGTGTGAAATCCTCATAATTCAATTGATTCGGTTGCAGATTGAAGAGAGCTCTATTACCGATGGTGCCTTGGCTGGATTGGCCCATCAAAAACTCTGCTTAGCGCTTATGGCAATGCATGATGATCCATCTAAGAGTTGGAATTTGGATATGTTGTCCAAGATTGCCTTAATGTCCAGGACCCAGTTTGCTAAGACCTTTCATTTGGTGGTTGGACAGACTCCACTTGCATATCTGAATCAGTGGCGTATGAGTCTGGCGACTCAATCACTGACAAATGGTCAATCCATAGGGAGAGTTGCACTGGATTTAGGATTCAATAGTCAATCTTCATTCAGCCGCTCATTTACACACCATTTTGGAAAGAGTCCACGCACTTGGTTAAGTGAACAATAAAATTGATAAGAATGATAAATTTGCATTCGAAAATGAATAAATTGGAGCGCTATTTTGAAGTATTCTGATCCAAAATTTCCGAGAAAGCGTTTTATAGCTGGCTTGCTTCTTTTCTTATTGGGTTTGTCTGGCTTTGTCGGTATGTTGGTCAAACGAATTATTGCCGGTCAAGGAGACCGATTTTATTTCGAGGCTTTAGGTTATCAGTTCAGCTATCTCGGTACATTGAGCTTAGTGGGGGTTGGAGTAGTGGTCGTTGTGTTGGTAGTTTATCTTCAAATACGCCCAGACCATGAGGAGCGTTCATTTATTCACTACATGGAGCAAAAACAAAAAAAATAGAAATCAGCATGCCGCTTGATTGTTTCTTTGAACCCAGGATCAGTTCCTTTCAAGCTCAGTGAACTCATGTATTGTTAAGAGTGTATTCTTTCCGCTTATCTGGTCGGATCACAGAGCGGGATGATAAAGTAGGTGGCAATCTGCATGCTGGCATATGCGATGCGTTACAGCATTCACTTGACCAAGGATTATCTGAGAAAGACATCTCTCATAAAAATAATATCAATATGGAAAGAAACAACCGCTGGGCATATCCAGCTCTCAACAAAAGAGATCTTCGTCTGGACTTCATGCGTGGCCTGATCATGATTTATGTGGTGATAGTGCACTTGGAGTACTACTCGCTGTTTTCTTTACTGGCTTGGGAGCGCCTTGGCATCATCTCTAGCGCAGAAGGCTTTGTGCTACTCTCAGGCATTGTTGTGGGAATAGTCTATGGAAATCGTGCAAAGACCGAGGGACTGCTTCCAACATCCAAATATCTTTGGCGACGTGCGTTCAAACTATACCGTGTAAATATTTTCGTTATCCTGAGCATCCCCCTCTTAGGTCTGCTGTCTTTTATCGATGTGCACGATGTAAGTCATTGGTGGGTGCCAGCAGTACGAACCGAGGCTTATGATCTCTATCCAGTATTACCGACCCCGTGGTGGACATGGTTATGGAAAACATTGATGCTGAAAATTGGCCCCCATCAGTTCCAGATCATCGGACTCTATGTTGTGTTGTTAAGTCTGGCGCCATTGGCAATCCTGGCCTTGATTAAAGGCTATGTCGTTAGACTCCTATTGATATCCTGGGGTCTATATATAGCCAATTTATTCTTATTCCTTCACCTCACTCCCGCACGATTCGAATTGGGATTTCCACTCTTAACATGGCAGTTACTGTTCTTCAATGGAGTGATTGTCGGCTTTTATCGTGAACAGGTACTGGGTTGGCTGGTAGCGGAAAAATCTAGCTGGATGGGACGACTGGCAGCAATAGTTTGCCTGGGATTTATCCTCTTGGCCTTCAATGCGCCAGATCCTCTTTTCTGGCCCTGGCCGACCTTGTCACTGATTCCCTCCGATACTTACCTCTATCTGCACGGCTTTTGGTTCGACAAAACTCTCCTTGGACCGGGGCGCCTGTTGAACAATGCCGCACTGTTTATCACCATGTATATCCTATTATCCCGTTACTGGTCGATCTTTGACAAAGCTCTGGGCTGGCTACTGATCCCTTTGGGCCAGGCCTCTCTGTATGTGTTTACGATACATATATATGTGATTCTGCTGGTAAGCAATCTACCGATTCCTCTTGAGGGTAACTTTTTATTGGGTACCATGGTGCATGCTTCAGCAATTGCGCTGATCTGGCTGATGGTTAAACATCGTATTCTATTCAATTGGATACCACGTTGAGGTGGATGTCACTTATTTTCAGCAATCTCAGTGCATGCAACAGCATCGCTTAGTGTGCAGGCTAGGACTGGTAGAAAATGACTCTCTACCAACGACGCTCACTTAAGAAAAATAACCGTAGCTATTTGCAAATGACCTAAACACGGAAATCCATATTTCGAGTTTTTTTGCGGAAAATCTTCCTGGGTTAGTTTATGAGGCACTACTTATGACTGAACATATCAGGAAACTAAATCCCCCCCCAGTGTATTTGCTTACCATTAGGGCTTCACACACTGAATGCCTGCATATGATATCACTGAAAACATACTATATTTCAATAACATAACAAAACCATCTGAATGAAATTAGCGTTAACCTGAAAAGGTGAATGATAGCTGAGTTTCACTGAATCCTGGCGTATAAATATCCTTCTATCTGTTACACTCAAGTTATAGAAACTCATTTCATTGGTAGCTACTGTGCATTCTGTAACTACAGAGAATAGTGTCACTTACCGTTTTCGCGATCTCGTTAATAAAACTACCACTGATCATTGCTGGATACAGACATTTTCACCCACTGGAAATTCGTCAACAACCATTTGCAACTGATTACCGTTTGTTACGATATGTGCATTCAATTCATTGAAATCACTGAATTCACTATAGACACCAACGGATCGCAGGACCGGGTTAACAGTAAAATCTAGCTGTATGTCGTTGCCGGTACGAAAATAGATTCCAACCTCGCTATGCTCAATGATGGCGCTGCTAGACCCGTGAGGATAGAAATTCCGTTGGCGAAATGCCTGACCCGGTACCAAAGAGTTAAACTCGAATCTATTTTCATAGACACCTGCTTCAGTGACTTGATCGGGACAGACGAAGCGAAGATAGTTACTTGTGGCATTATATCGGTGGCCGGCCGCCTGACAGAACATTTCAATTGGATTGGATGAACCATTCTCGATTACTTCCCCAGAGGCATCGAAATACCGAATCATACCTAGCGTGTTGGTCTGTTGGATATTACTCAAGTTGAACTGTGACTGAAAGGTTCCAACCCCCGTAATAACATATGTTGCATGGGCATCAAAGTATGTCAGCCCACCCCATGGCCGCGCAGTATAATGGCCATTACCGGTAACCGTCTGATGATTATTCAATCCGAAATTGAGTGTAAGCGTCCCATCGTCTCTAAAATCGAAAATATATGTACTACTACTAACTTGATTCGTATTGCTATAGAAGAGACCGCAGGTAAAAATCTGATCTACCGGTATTGTTGGCAACTCGAATTGTGAATTATTGCGATACTGTAGTGGTCAAGTATTATTGGCCACAGTTTTATGTGCATCCCAGAAAGCTGCTTCTGCACAACTGGGAGCTACTCCATCATTATGAGAG
>JBEVWG010000032.1:0-43473 GCA_040506705.1 Candidatus Thiodiazotropha sp. 6PLUC1 | reverse complement strand
ACGTAGAACGAGAATTTTCTGAGGTAACCAAGCTATTTTGGTGGGGCATGGCCCCACCCTACGCCCTGAATTGAACGGTAGGGTGGGGCCATGCCCCACCAAAACGGCTTAAGTAAGTGCCATTCCTCTCTGACCCTGTTTTTTTTCGGAGCTTGCTATCAATAGCCAGATTAAACAAGACGATGTCACGTTTGGATGTATATGATTATTTTTCATTTATTCTATCCTTTGGAAAAATTGCTTGCTTACAGAAGAATAGAGGTGTGCAGATGGATATTTTATTAATAACGGCTAATTTAAGGCTACGTTACGGCTCATTGTTTAGTTGATTTGCGGCTAGTCAAATAAGGGGAATCCTAAACAAAACCTCCTTTTTATCTATAGGCGTTCGGAATTTTGTGACAAAAATGTGGATTTCCGGGCAAACAAGCGGGATAGGGGGTTACTCCCTATCCCGTTTGTTATTAATGGTAGTTAGCCTATAAATGATTCCTGGTTTGCATGGTGTCGTGTAGCACTCGAACTATATGGATAGTCTTCTTGGTAATGCGATAGAAGATATAGTGTTCGTTGACTTTATACTGGCGATAACCTGATCTGATATAGTCACAGGAAACGCCAATCAGTGGGTTATCCTGTATGGTTTCCATAGCAGATTCTAAATCATCAAAGTATTTGTCTGCCTGATCAATGCCAAAATTTTCATAGCTGTAAAGCCAGATATTTTTAAGGTCTCTGCGTGCTTTTATCTGCTGATGAATTTTATGCATAGGCTAAGTTAAGCCTGCTTCTTTCTTTGCTTCCTGCCGGATAGTGCTCATATCCAGCTCACCAGCATCACCACTTTCTTCACCCTCTATCAGGGCTTGGCGCAAGTTTTCCAGTTTAGAATTAGCTTGCTGCTCTTCAAGAAGTCTTAACGAGTCCCGCACCAGCTCGCTAGCTGTAGCGTAACGTCGATTGTTTCCAACATGGCTTTCAATAAAACTGTTCCAATAATCACCAAGACTCAATGTCTGTGTCTTTGCTTGGGCCATTACTGTACCTCCAGCGTGCATATGATATATTCATATATATAAGAATATATCATATAGTTGTCAAGGTAGAGGCCTCACTGTGGATGAATTATTGCCTCATTATTGCTAGTAAATATCTATAATAACTGACTGAATAATAAGAGTTAATGCGCTGATATATCACAATCTTCCGAACGCCTAGTTTTTATCTATAGCTAATGAGAAGTACTATAAATGATGCATGTCCTGAATACGCACCGGGAAGATAAGGGTCAAATACAAAAGAAGAACATGTTAGAACAAAGGCTTAGTTAATTGTCCAGACTGTAACTTCTATGGTAATTCAGGCGCGTCGACGATGAGGCACTAAGGTTTTAGCTGATTCGATGCCCTCTACGCCGATTCTGTCGTACGGCTTTACACTCATCGGTTAGAGAACGGGTTCAGTTTCTGTTGCGGTTCTTACCCATTTGCCGCTCGCGCATCTCGCGTCGCTCCTGAGCTTCCACAGAGAGCGTCGTAACAGGGCGTGCCTCAAGTCGTGCCAAGCCGATTGGCTCACCGGTATCTTCACACCAACCATAGGTACCGTTATCGATGCGCTCGAGGGCGGCGTCGATCTTGCCCAGCAGTTTGCGGTAGCGGTCTCGTGTGCGCAACTCCAGTGTTTGTGCCGCTTCGCGAGAGGCTCTGTCCGCTTCATCGCCGACCTCATGGTGGCTGTCGTGATGCAGCCCCTCTAGGGTCGCGTCAACCTCGTATTGTAAGGTTGATTGCCAGTCCAGAAGCTTCTGTTTGAAATAGGCCAACTGGCGCGATCCCATGTAGTCGTCGTCTATGGGGATTTCACTGTCACAGGATCCAAGAGGCTGCGTGTGGTTCGCCAATTCGTTCTCTTTCATAGCCATATTTCCCTATCGTTGTATTGGACACTGAGGGCACAGCGGCTAGGATCGCTGTAGCCGGATTGCACCCTGGTGACATCAGCCCTCGCTCTGCTCGGCAAACCACTTTGGGAAGAGGGCGTCGAATCTCTCTAGAAAAGTAAGTATTACAATAACTTAAAATGTAAAGTTCAATTTGCTTGGCACGACGTTATACAGGGTAAGCATAAAAACTCGACTATTAGTAAATGTTATGTAATAACATAACGTTTATAGCAATAAAAAAAAGATCGATATTTGTGTGGTAACTACGATGTGCGTCGTAGAAGAGGAGGGCGGCGACGTCCATCCCCCAAGCGTGGCGTTTGCCATGAACAGGAAGTGTCTACCTTAGCCGGTATCGATGATGAGTAACCTTTAAATACCAAAAGGAAATGAAGAAATGATAACTCGACTGACCGGCGGACGACTCTTTGATCCAACCCAAGGTATGAATGGCACTGTTGGTGACCTGTACATACGTGATAGTCACTTCATTCCAGCTCCTGCCAATAAAGCCCAGAGGGTTCTTTCCGCTGTAACGGTACTCATGATAAATGCTTTATGTGGACGTAGATAACACAAGAAAGTGTACGTCTAAATGGTGCCTTCTTAAATTTCGGTTAAATATCACAAGCTTGTGCCTGGCTGCTGTATCGAGAGCAACAGGCGATTTCAAAAAAGGGGCATTGGATATACGCCAAATTGGACGTCCAAGTAAGAATGTAAAGGGAGCGATGCCTAACTCATTGAATTAATTAAAATGCGGAGTTTTTTCCGTCAGTATTGATTTCCTGCCGTTTTTTATCGTCCTCCTCCGAGGCAGAAAGTATTGTGCTATAATCTGCGCAGCTATCAAGCCTAGTGGGTAATTTCCACAGCAACCCAACCTTAGTCGGGACTACTCGTTGACATACGGCCAATTCCGGTCGCACTATCCTGTCGCCTCCTCTGAGCCTCACCTGAGGTGTTACAATGTTCACCGTCCCGTTGTACGCGCGATCAAGCGCGCCTATTTCCTATTCTGTCCCTACCGCCCGTAACGACACGGTAAAGTCCAGTCTACCTCGAATCAGTGACGTCATGCAGCTGGGCTCAACTGCCATCGTCTACTGCGAAGCCAATTTTGGTGCTATCGACGGCAAAACGGCCAACGGGCTCGTTCGGCGATCGGAACGGTATAAGATACTTTCGGTCATCGATAGTGAAAAAACCGGCCTCGACGCCGGCATGGTGCTTGACGACAAGCCCAACGCCATTCCCATCTGCCGTGACCTGGCCAGCGCACTGACACAGGCAGGTACAGTGCCAGATTACTTCATCTTCGGAATGGCTCCCTCCAGCGGCATGCTATCGATTCACGAGCGCAGCCTGATTCTCGAGGCGATGAGTCATGGTATGAACATCGTCAATGGCTTGCATGAATTTCTCAACGACGATCCGGTATTCAAAGCGGCTTGTGAAGCGAATCAGGTAGAGATCCTAGATATACGAAAACCCCGGGACAAAAAGGAATTGCGCATGTTCAGCGGTGCTATCGCCAAGGTCACCTGTCCGCGTATCGCTGTGCTTGGTACCGACTGTGCTATAGGCAAGCGAACAACTGCCGTTATTCTGACCCAGGCTCTCAATGACTGTGGAGTGAAGGCCGTGATGATTGGGACAGGCCAGACCGGTTTGATCCAGGGGGCTCGTTTCGGCATTGCACTTGATGCAATTCCCTCACAATTCTGTGCCGGAGAGTTGGAAGCGACCATCGTTGAAGCGTTCGAATTTGACGAACCAGATGTCATTATCATCGAAGGGCAGGGGGCGCTAAGCCATCCGGCTTTCTCATCTACATCCTTCATACTTCGTGGCAGCTGCCCTAGCGGGATTATTTTACAGCACGCACCAGGTCGAAAAAAACGCTGTGATTTTGAAGACATGGAAATGCCGACACCGGCCACTGAAATCAATCTCCTTCAGGTCTTCGCCGATACCAAGGTCATCGGGTTGACGATCAATCACGAGAACATGAGTGACAGCGAGGTCAACGAGGCGATCTCACAGTATGAGGTTGAACTTGGTATCCCTGCCACAGATGCACTGACCCGGTCACCTGATCGACTGGTGGAGATGGTTGTTTCGGCATTCCCTGAACTCAAGGAGAAGCTCCCTTCCGCCGCATGAAACCCGCACCACGGTTGGAGATCGACCTTGCCAAGATCTACCACAACGCTCACATACTGGTTCAACGACTGGCAGGTCTTGGTATCTCTGTCACCGGTGTCACCAAGGCGACACTAGGCTCACCTGAGATTGCGGCAGTGCTGTTAAAAGCGGGTATCAGTTCCCTTGGCGACTCCCGCATCGAAAATATAGAAGCGATGCGTCAGACACTACCATCCGTATCAATGACGCTGATTCGCTCTCCTATGCTTAGCCAGGTGAGACGGGTCGTCAAACACGCCGACATAAGTCTCAACACTGAAATGGAGGTCATCAGGAAACTCTCGCTTGAAGCACAAAAGGCAGACCGTACCCACGGAGTTTTACTCATGGTCGAGTTGGGTGATCTCCGAGAAGGCATCCTGCCCGCTGACCTGATCGATTGCGTAGCCGAGACACTAAGCTTGCCAAACATCGCTTTCAAAGGTATCGGCACTAATCTCGCGTGTCGTAGTGGCGTCTCGCCCGACGCCAGCAACATGTCGTTGTTATCAGAACTTGCAGAGACTATCGAGTTGAAATTCGGCCAAACGGTAGAGATCGTATCGGGCGGGAACTCTGCCAATATTGAGTGGGCGTTCAGTCACTCAGATACCGGGCGAATCAACAATCTCCGTCTGGGAGAATCGATCCTGCTCGGTTGCGAACCGCTCAATCGCATACCCATTAACGGGCTTCACACCGACGCTATCACGCTGATCGCCGAAGTCATCGAGTCGAAGATCAAGCCCTCACAGCCATCGGGTGAAATTGCACAAACCGCATTTGGTGAGAAGCCTATTGCTGCAGATCGTGGCCATATCATGCAAAGCATCCTGGCCGTCGGCATACAGGATATCGATCCAGATGGTCTGCAATCGTCAGACGGGACCCGCATCCTTGGGGCCAGCAGTGACCATCTCATCTTAGAGTCCGTACGAGGCGATCTGTCCGTCGGCACAGAAGTAACTTTTCAGCTCAATTACAGTGCCTTGGTGCGCGCCATGACTTCCCCCTTCGTCAGCAAGAAGCTGAAACCCTGACGCGTTTGCCAGAACTAAAAATACTTTCAACAATTCAAGTTATTACCCAAAGACGCCATATAGGGGAGGGGTTCTGGCGAGGATAATGGATACTTTCTGTACAGGGCGTTTGGCATCGGCGCATAGCCATTTCCGCTCAGTATGTCAGATTTGTGCAGTTGCACCACTTTTGTGAGGTGACTTCGCAGTACCGGTATCAGGGCCGCTGGGAGCAACGTAGCGCGATCTTTGTTGCCCTTAGCGGCTCGAACCGTGATCGATCGAAGGTCGAAATCGATGTCTTTGACCCGGAGGGACATACACTCATGGATTCTCATTCCTGTTCCATAGATGAGTTCTACCACCAGGCGCGTAGTACCGCTCATCCGTGAGAAGGCGGCCGATACTTCTTGCGTTGACATCACCACAGGAATGGATTTGTAGCGTTTGATCCGTCTGAGATTGTCTAACTCAGGTAATTCCTGTTTCAAAACAGTGCGATACAGGAAAACTATCGCATTGAGGGCGCCTGATTGGGTACTGGCAGAGACGTTTCGTCGGGAAGCCAGGTGATTGAGGTAATTCTCGATTTCTTGCTTGCCCATCTCATTGGGATGGCGCTTCCCATTGAACAGGATGAACTGGCGTATCCAGTAGACATAAGTCTTTTCAAGTTCTGTGACTGAAATTTTTCTGTCGACAGGCGACTCGTACCTGATCAAGTAGGCGTGGCTTACGGGATTGAGTTGGCTGACCCCATGATTTTCCACCGAAATCCATAGTTTGCCACTGTCACGACTTGCTGAAAATGTATAACGAGACGCCATGATTCTAAGTCATTGAAATTCAGTCAATTAAAGTGTTATATAGAGGTCTTGCTATAAATGAATAACGAGACACGGGGTCTCGTTAATAAAGCTGTTATAAGTCATGATTTGCACCGCACAGCTTTAACTTTTTGTACAAGGAGAATCATGAGCTGCGATCGATGCATAAGACTTATATCTGGAACTCCTATAAAACTACCGTCTGATCTTAAGCGAGTTATAAAGAAGGTAGATGAGGCGGTAAATAATGGAGTTTTAAAGTATGCGGGTGCTGGCCAATCAGGTGAACCATTTGAGCAATTAGCAAAAGGAGGGCACTGGGGAGATATCGTAAACAACTATTTTTCATGTGCATCATGTGGCCAGTTGTTCAACCTTCATGCAGAAACTTATCATGGTGCTGGTGGGGCATTTGAGAAAATCGCTAGTATCAAGGAAACACTACAAAGATACTAGGGCGTCCATCGGTAACTAATTAATGAATACTTGTCAATATATCATTTAACATAATATACATTATGCACATAAACTACTGTCTTATGATTTGTGCAAATAGCGTCTTGATGTAGTATGCTTCCAGTGCAGTTAGCGTTTAGCCTTCCTCTGTGGTGAGCATCTAGCCTTCCTCTGCAGAAAGTGTTTAAACCCTTCCTGTGCATTAGAAAGTGGTTAGCTTCCTTTAATCCTGTTAAACCGCTTTCTCCAAAGTCGGAGACATGTTTGGCTCGATCTAGACCACCGAGCCAACACCCAAAGCCGCTATCCAATGTAACTTCCTGTTATGTGGGGTAGCGGCTTTCTTAATCGGTCATGCAAAAATTATTGGTATTTCCCCGCCTAATTGTCAAGAAATATTTTCTGCGCAATGACCAGATGCGTATTTGGGTCTGGCAGTGAAGCCAGACCCAAATCCTTCTCAGGGTTCATAATTATCATCCCCTTAACTTTCGAGCGCTTACGATCGCCCTTAATGTCGTAGGTCCAGATATTCTGTCCTTCCTTCGTTTTCTTGTTGATCTTCAACCGCTGGAATTTACTTTGGACCTTCTTGTAGTCGGCGCCGACTGATTGTGCGAATACTCGGAATATCCTGGGACTGACGATCAGGAGGCCTTCCGGTACTGAATGGACCATGGCCTTTGCGTTGTTGATCTCCAGCTTTCCGGCTTTTATGCCATTTGTCAGCCAGGTAGAGAATGTCTCTGCAATATTCTCATCCGGCACCGCTTCTGGCTCAGGTTCCTTTTCAAGCGCTGCGGGCGCTGGATGAGAATCCACCCTGGGATCAGGAGGCACATCATCATCGACCTCCTGATAGGATGCTGTCTCAACCGTTGCAGAGACTGCAGCAGTAACCGCTTGCTGGTTGTCGACTGATGCTGGTGACGCCTGCTCCATATTTTGAGAGATGGGCTGGGTATTATCGACATGCTGAATGGCTGATGACGGCCCTTCACTATTGCCATCTTCCAGTGTTATGCGAACATCAATGTCTGTTGTTGGTCCTGACCCAGCTCCCCATAGCTTCGAGGCGCGTATCCCAATGCATGTTAGAGATTGTTCCCAATCACCGATGTTGATGGTGATTTTTCTTGAGGCCTTGCCATCACTGGAGGCATTCAGGTAATCGTATTGAATCAGTTCGTCCATGATACGAGGATTCGGCGGGATGCCAGTCTGTCCTTGTCCAATCAAACTGGATCTGAGTTCGTCCAAACTGCGCTTGCTGACCAGCCAGATGGTATCGGATGACTGCGTGTGGAATGCAACGCCTCCGGGTTCATTGCGCTTCCATTCCTCTTCAATCAATCGTCGTAGTTCTACGGCAATACGCTGATGCAGCGGTACCGCCGGCTGCTGGGCTATTGATACAGCATGCCCGCCCGTTAGGTTATTTGCGACAGAATATTGATCGGCTTTCTTGATGATCTCGCTGATCGCATTGGCGTCATCGATGCTGGATCCCGACAAGGCATCGGTCCACTGCTCCAATACTTGAAGGTCAGTGTTGAGCCAGACCTGTCCTTCAATCGGGATAATCCATTGGACCAGTAGTAATGGTAACTTTTCATGGATCCGGTACTTGCGGTCACGTCGGAAAGTAATGCTATACAGTGTTCCCGCGGGTATAGGGCCTCCCAAGGGTTGCCAATCTTCCAAGCGGCCATCAGAGTGGTGAATGCGTATAAGCTGGTCGGCAAGCGGCTTTCCGATATCGTGGAGCAAGGCCGCTGTAAACACAGCGTAGGTATAGATATCGGCCTTCATCGATTGTTGTTCGGGGATGCCGCCCTGAGGCAAAAGATAACTTTGGCGGATCCGCAGAGCCGCTTCTGCGGTCTCCAGGGAGTGCTGGAGCAAGCCACCAGCATGTGCGTGGTGATGGGCTTCTGAGGCAGGTAATAATTGTAGGAGATCCGCCAGACGTTGAACCAGGTCCAGGTACAGCTTGTTGTAGTGACGATCGGGAACACTTGTGAGCTGCCTTATCCTTCTCATCTGTGGTTGATAGCGTTTTAGAAGAGCGTCCGCAGTTTGTGCCTGAAGCAGCCCCCTATTCTGCTTTTCCGGTCTCAAAACACCTTTTATTTTGCGCCAAACATTCATGATTGCCGTTCTCTTGGGTTGTTGCCTCAGCGACGACAAGGCCATTTGCTGGAGGCCTGCGACAGTGCTGGAGCTCCCTTTGCCTTTTCATCGCCGCGATCGCTCACTTTTGTGATCGCGGCGGCCCTTTCGGGTAAGTCCTGTTCCATTAACAACCCCTACCCTTCAAATCCTTTGATCGATCCTTTCCCTTTCGTAGTATGCGCTCTGGGGCAAATCTTTGCAGACGATAAATGTTTTTGTCATTGTGACATATCGTCATTACAGTTGACAAAATGATGACGCTTATGCTTTATTTTAACAATATTTAGGTCCTCCGCTCCGTACTGACCTGAACGTCCCAAGGGACGGGAGTTTGCATCCTGCACCGTCTGCCTGCCTGGCAGATTCTTATTTCATTCTCGTTTTTATTAGTGATTTGGTTCCGCTATGGGACCGAATTAATTTTGTTTGAAATATTGATGGATGCAATTGAGGTCTGAATATGGAACAGAATGCAAAGCAAGAGATTTTAGAGGAAGCTGGAGATTTAGATTCAGAATCTCTTGATATTGTGCAAGAGATCGCGGATGCCACAACAGCTGATGCAAACGATAATGCAAATCATGGTTCTTCTTCTGTTAATGATGGCGCTGAAAAACAGAGCAAAAGAGTTTCGCCTGGCAGGCTTAAGACAAAAGGATCTGTCGTTATCCACACCAGGTCTGCCCATGATCTATTTTATGGCCGGAGAGGCGATAAGGAATCTGGAATCAATCAGATCGTCGGCTTAACCCTATTTGCAACCAATGCCAATAATCTCACCATGCTTTGTCAGCGTGACGATCCCTATGCTGAAGCCGTACTGATAAAGATTGAAAATTTATTTGATGACTTTGAAAAAGACTTAAAAAATAAAGTTAAGCATCTACAAGAATTACTGGATGGTATGGAAGGCATGGTGATCGACTTTCATGAATCAGAAGACCCCATCACAATACCGCTAGAGTTTGGCACACCCTATGGCTACATCGCCGTACGCTGTCTGAGTCAATACGACAAGCTTGTTACCTTGGCCTACTCCGCAAAGCAGATAGGTTTGTTGGTTCAGTCTGACTGGCATCGTTACGTGGTCAAAACACGGACGAAATTAAGACACATTTTTCACGTCTCAACCCGTTATAGGTTCGGCGGCGCGACCCGGGATGACATCGCCGCAAATAACGCAGCGGCTAGGTCTGTAATAGAGAAATACGGTGACCTTGCAGAAGAAATACTGATGAAAGATCAACGCGCTCGATTTGTCTCTCACGAGAGTGCATAACGGCAATGAGGCATCAATGAAACATCTAATGATTGTTGAATCACCGAATAAATGTAAAAAAATTCAGTCTATCTTAGGGCCTGACTGGATTGTGAAAGCATCAATGGGGCACGTTAGAGATCTTCCTCAAAAAGAAATGGGCGTGGATTTTGAAACATTTAAACCAGACTATGTTCCTAGCAAAAAGGGTAAAGAGGTTCTTGGTAGTTTGAAAAAACTCACAAAGACCGTCGGTCAAGTCTGGTTGGCGACTGACCCTGATCGTGAAGGTGAAGCAATTGCTTGGCACCTGCAGCAAGCGCTCAATTTAAAAAAGCCTTACCGAGTAACTTTTAATGCCATCACGAAATCATCTGTGACTGAATCTGTCAATAATCCATCAGAAATCGACATATCATTGGTTCGAGCTCAAGAAGGCCGCAGAGTGCTTGACAGACTGGTGGGGTATAGCGTGTCACCTGAGTTGAGTCGGGCTTGCGGAAACGGCGCTTGGTTAACAGCAGGACGTGTTCAATCTGTCGCTCTCAGAATCGTCGCAGATCGTGAACTGGAGATATTGAATTTCAGACCAAAAGACTACGTCGAGGTGTATCTGCATTTCGATACAGATAACATCAGATGGAAGGCCAAGTGGATGCCAGGTGATCTACTTCCTGAAGTGGAAAAGTATTGGACAAACCGGGCATTTGCCCAGCATGTAGCAGATATCAGAAATGTTATCGTAACATCCATTGACCGCTCTAAAAGATCGAATCGCCCTCCTCCACCATTTATCACCTCTACTCTGCAACAGGCAGCATCGGTGTCTCTAGGAATGTCCCCGAAACAATGTATGCAAAACGCTCAAAAGCTATTTGAGGCGGGTCTGATAACCTACCACCGCACCGATAACCCGAATCTCTCTGATGATGGTGCAACAGAGGTACGTGAGTGGTTACAAAATAACGGGTACATAGATCACATATCTAGCCAGATAAATACTTGGAAGTCTAAAGCCAATGCCCAAGAAGGCCATGAGGCAATACGACCTACTTCTATTCCTAAGCATCCTGATAAGAGTCAGGATATACCACAAGATCTACAACAACTTTATAAATTGATTTGGCAACGTGCCGTTGCGTGCCAGATGAAGAATGCAGAGATTGATGTGACAAAGCTTTCTCTTTCTTCTAATGATCAGATCGACGGTCATATCATGCACTTTCTAGCAAAAGGTGAACAGCTTATCTATTCAGGGTGGCGGTTACTTAGTGTACGTGATGCAGCAGATGAATCTGTGAAGGATAACGACCAGCAATTACCAAGGCTGACACAAAATCAACAACTCTATGCAATTGATGGTGCTGTTGAAGATAAACAGACAAAGCCGCCAGCAAGATATACCGAAGCTTCTTTGATTAAAAAACTAGAAGCCGAGGGTGTTGGAAGGCCATCTACCTATGCTTCCATCATTGACAATATCGTACATCGTGGATATGTCATCGTTAACAAGAGAAAATTGAACGCTACAGATCTTGGAATCCTTATTGTCAGGACTTTGGTTAACCGATTTAGTTTTTTGGAACTTAAATATACGAGTCAGATAGAAACACTATTAGATCAAGTAGCTGCTGGTCACATGGACTATTTCGATGTGGTGTCTAATGCATATCGTGTGTTAACTGGTGAACTAGGGGCATTGGCAGAACTTGGCAATCAAAATGAAGTTCAACATACCTGCCCCAGGTGCGGTAAGACATTACGTCTGATCAAGAACAAATTCTGGGGGTGTAGCGGATATCCTGATTGTGGCTATACCGCACCAAACGTTAAAGGAAAGCCAGGTGAACTTGATAAATCGCATCCATGTAAGTGCGGAAAAGGATACATGCAGCGAAGAAAAGGCAAGCGTTCATATTTTTGGGGATGTAGTAATTACCCAGAATGTGATGTGACAATGGCTGATCGCAAGGGAAAGCCTGTAGAACATTCAGTATCCAGCCTTAACAAGCGACTGTGGCGTCAACCCGACTAATAAAAAGATCAATAAGCCCAAGTAACTTGATCTCTTACCATGGCATTCAACATAGTAATAAACTTTCGCATGCAGGCCGTTAATGCAACTTTTTTATGTTTACCCTGCGCCACCAGCTGTCTGTAGAAAGCGCGGATTATTGGATTGCATTGGGTAGCGCTCAAGGTGGCCATATAAAGTGTTGTGCGAACACCCGCTCGACCGCCTTTGATTCGCCGCTTACCTCGTGATTTCCCACTATCTCGATTGATCGGCGCTACTCCGACTAGGGCGGCTACCTGCTTGTTGCTCATCGACCCCATCTCTGGTAAATCGGCTAGCAGAGTATAGGCCAGCGTTTCACCGACACCTGGGGCTGACATTAAGATCGATTTCCGTTCGGACCATTCAGCCTGTTTTTCGATGACCCCTGTAAGCTTCTTCTCGATTCGCTGAATTTCAGCATCCAGTGTCCGTAGTATTCGGCGGCAGGAGGCTTCAAAGGTCTTGCCCATAATCTGCAGCCGGTTGAGCTCTTGGGTACGTATTTCCATAACTTGTCTACGGCGGGTTATTAAGTCTTTTATTATCTGAAGGTTACGGCTGACCTTTGGGGTTGGATCAGGCTGGATGACAGCAGCGAATTCGGCAATCACCCGGGCATCAATCTTGTCGGTTTTGGCCAGTTGCTCAATGGCACCGGCATAGCGACGAACCGACATGGGCTTGACGATACAGACGGGTAGAGACTTTTGGTAGGCGGCAGTTGCCAGGGCCAGTTGGTAGCGGCCTGTGGCCTCCATAACCAGGCGATGTACCCGGTAGTGGGCCAGGCGCTTTAGGATTCGTTTGATACCTTCAGGCGAATTCTCTTCCTGCCAGTGGAGATCTTTTTCGTATATATGAATATCTAGCATCCATTTGCCTACATCGACACCGACATTCACACGGGATTTTCTCTTTCTAAGGTTTGTCATTTGTACTCACCCTTGCTAAATTCGGGCTTGAAGCCCATTCGACTGTTCGAGATAAATCGGGTCGGTTCAGTGCCCCCGCTTGTTAACGGTCTTATAGACCTGTGCATCATCGGGCTACTGAACCGGTAACTTGCTGCTACAAGTTACGGGCTTCATTTTATCAACTCTCCATTTAGAGGCAGGGATCGGCTATCAGTACTCAAATTCAACCATACAATGCACACAAATCAACAGATGAGCATTGCCCTACATGCGGCCAAGGGCAAATGGTAATACGTACGGTTAAAAATGGAGAGAATGCCGGCAAGGAGTTTTTTGGTTGTTCGAAATTCCCAAAATGTAGGCATTTTGATTGGAAGTCTGCCTAAATGACATCGATGTTACGAGCTATCTTATGTCTGAAAAACTGAAAAACTTTCATGTTCAACTCATCGGCCCCTCAGGTTTGGTGTATGTTGGTGAAAATCCTCAAGCATTTACAGAGACCGGTCGCAATATCCTTGAAGTGGAACGACAAATAGAGAGTCGAAATATGGCTGTCGATCCTCTAAAAGGTACCTCTGTTGGTCACTTTAAAGGATGTTGGATGTCAATAAGTGAGATGCCAGACGATGGAAACACTACTTAATAATGGAAATAAAATGCAGGAAACTACCTTGAGTGCTGCACCGAGCTGGATCAGGAATGCAAATATCTCCTCACCATCTCCATTGCTGACAAAGGTATTTGAAGTTCTTTACTCGCCAACCATGAGGCTAGAAGATCTTGCAGATATTATTAAAACTGACGCAGGATTGGCTGTTAGGACACTGAGAGCATCAAATGCAGCATTCTCCAGCCCGGCTAACAAGATAACAGATGTACGCGACGCAATCGTAAGAATGGGTTTAACGACGACGATACACATTATTACAGCTACTGAGGTTTCATCTGTCTTTTTCACTGTGCCAGGTAAATTAGGACTGATGATGAATCATTGGAAACATAATCTAATGGTCGCTTCAATCGCAGAATCTATCGCTAATTATCACCACTTGCCGGATCCAGGCCGATGGTTTTTAGGCGGTCTTATTCATGATATTGGACGTCTGATGATGCTAAAAGTTGATGCACATAAGTATTCAATGGCTGTGAATAAACACCTAAAAGAAAACATAGACCTGCTAGATGCCGAGAGAGAACTATTTGACTATAGTCATGATATCGCAGGTGGGCTATTGCTTGACTATTGGCGATTTCCAACCGATATAGCAGATGCAGCCTACGAACATCATAATGAATTTAAGGCATACGAAGATTTTGGGTCAGGGATAGGCGTAGCAAACAGCATAGCAAATGCAATTCAGAATGAAGAGCCGTTGCCAGAATTTTCAAATCTGCCAGTTTCTGAGTTAGTGATCCAGGCGAACGATCGTTATGAAGTTATGAAAAAAGTTGCTGGGATTAACTAAACTGACTACTATATTTGTATTGATTGTGCACCGCTACGGCCAAAAGTAGCACCAAACCAGTTCTTGAATCATGTGATAACTGGGTCTCATTCGTGAGATTTGATTCAATAATCACCCCATCTGGGAAATCTTCCCAGATAACGGGGTTGGTTTCTTAGATATGGGTTTTCTGACCTCACGGAGGCTCACCTATCGGCCTCCACTAGGGTCGTTAGGTGAGCCTCCGGAGGCCATTTAACAGGAGAACACCATGCGCGAAGCAACCAACCCCACTGACCTTACAAAACACATACCTTCTGCATCAGAAGTTGTAGAACGGATGAAACGAAACGTTTCAACTGTCGGTAGCTTGAGTTTTATTGAAGAATTTCTTTCCGTACTTCCAGAGCCTGCGAAGGTCCCGGAAAACGAAGAAAAGATCGTCACACTTTTCAGGCATGTCTCTAATTCAATGCGCTCAAAAAACGAGCGTACGGAAGAGGATGTGCCAGTAGAGTGCTATCTAGAGCATTAACGTGCCCCTAACCCTCTCTCTATTCTAGAGAGAGGGTATTCGATAAGTAATTATCGTATACCCTCTTTCCATCCACTGAAGTGGATAACATGCGTGAACCTCGGATTGTTAGATGTTCACCAGGTCTATTTAATAGGCCTCAATCCATCCCTACTCTCAACCCATGCGGAAGCACATCCGTATGGGTGTTCTCCTATTGGGTTAATCCAATTACTCAAGCAGGAGATTCATAATGATAACTGTGCAAGGCCGCATGGCCGTCAATGTTATTCATGGTCGTAATGGCCAGTTCAGTGTCGCAACGCTATATAGCGAAATAGGAGACTTTGTGGTGCGATACGACGGTCTTGATCAGTACGATGCCGGTACCTATGAAGGCAAGTTCGTCATCCGGGATACGGATGTGCGGGTTCGGCCTTTCGGGGTTGGCAAGATCATCGAGCCAGTCGCCTATCTCGAAGACCTCACGCTCGACAATGCCGACGAATGCCTTCAGGAGACCATTCCTGACGCTATTCCGGATCCTGTCGATGATGAACCCAAGCCACGATCGAAGGCTCCGTTAAATCTTGATGGGAAGGCGCCGGACGACTTCTCTCATGAGGAGTTGAAGCAACTCTTCGGAAAGATCTGGCCTGTTGGTGAAGAGGTCAAGCTCGATCCCACGGTGGGACGCTCGATGCTTCGCGCTCAGACCGGTTACCTGAAATCAGTCGGGTACAAGTACGAGCCGAAGACGCAAATCTGGAACAAGATTCATTAATGACAAGGAGGTTCTATGAAACGTCTCTTCGCACGCCTGGTCTGCGCCGTTCGTGGCCATGACTATGGCAATGTGGTTTATATCTCGCCTTCGATGCTCACCTGTTGTCACCGATGCGGCCTGGACATCCGGGGTCGCTCTATCGATGACCTGGAACCTATGACCGACGAGGACCGCGAGTACCTTGATCAACTCATCGGTATGGATCTCGATAACGATTGATCCTACCGCCATTTCAACCCACAAGGGGCCAAAGCCCCTTGCGGGTTTTCGCCCCTGTACTTAACAGGAGCAATTTATGTCTGCAACCTCCAAGATCGTTCAACTGACCTTGTTGGACCATAACCGTTTCGAAGGCCTGTCCGTGTCTGACATCAGTCCAGCGGAGCAGGATTCCCTGCTAGGGCTGGCGTTGTCTGTGCTGGCCAACCGTCATCCGAAGGGTGATCCAATTACTTCACCGGTTCAGATGCGGGAATATCTCCAATTACGTTATGGAGACCTGGAGTATGAAATGTTCTCTGTGGTCCTGTTGGATAACCGGCACAGGCTGATCGATGTCGAGGAAATATTTCGCGGCACCATCGATGGTGCGAGTGTCTACCCCAGAGAAGTCGTTAATACTGTGTTGAAGCGGAACGCCGCGGCTGTTGTATTTGTCCACAACCATCCATCAGGGATTACCGAGCCATCAGTTGCGGACAAGCGTATTACCGAGCGATTGAAGGATGCCTTGGCACTGATCGATGTACAAGTGCTTGATCACTTGATCGTTTCACATGAGTCCACGGTTTCGTTCGCGGAACAAGGACTCCTATAACCTTTTTTACATTAACCCGTCAGGGGAAATCCCTGCCGGGGTTTCTCCTGCTTTAACAAATAGGAGAAAACAATGGGATTGATGTTCCAGCGTGTCGCACATAATTACGCAAAGAATGGGTACTATCCAACAGATAGTGAAACCACATTACGTATCTTAAACTCTATCGCTCCATGTGAACATGGAATAATGAGGATACTAGATCCATGCTCAGGAGAAGGTACGGCATTGGCAGAGACTAAGCATGTATTGGGACCTGAACGATGTGTTGCTTACGGCATTGAATATGACGAAGAACGTGCTTGGGAGGCAAAAGAACTTCTTGATTACTGTATCCACGCAGATATTCATGATTGCATAATGGGTGCAAGATCATATGGATTTCTCTGGCTGAACCCTCCTTACGGAGATACGATAGCTAATCGAAGAGGTTTCGGAGAGAAAACAGATCGTCTCGAAAAGGTGTTCTATCGCATGACGAATGGTCTGTTACAGTATGGTGGTGTTATGGCCTTAATCGTTCCGCACTACAGTCTTGATAAAGAACTGTCTTCACTCATTGCCAGACATTTTCACACTGTGAGAGTCTTTGCTACACCAGAACAACAGTTCAAGCAAATTGTTGTTTTAGGGATAAAGCAACGCTCTGGTCAAATAGATACCGAGATCAGAGATAGATTGCTAGCGGTAGGAAAAATGGACACTCTTCCAGATGAATTCCCGCAAATATGGCCACATGAGGCATATGAGGTTCCAGCCAGTTCAAGTGAACCTAAATTTTATGCTGCGCGTATTGATCTTCGTCAATTAACAAATGTAATTGACAATACGAGGTCTTTGTGGGACCAGATGGGGTTGGTGTTTAGGTATGAGTCTACCAACCATAGAAGGCCTGTACGCAAGCTCTCTGATTGGCATCTCGCATTAGCACTTGCTGCCGGCCAGGTATCTGGTTGTGTAGAATCAAAGGATGGTCGTAAATATGTGATTAAAGGAGATACCTTTAAGAGCAAAAAGACTACTGAAGAGCAAGAATTTAACAGTAAAGGAGACTTAACCCGTACTCGCAGAATTCAGACAGATCGGTTTGTACCTACAATACGAGCACTTGATTTCACTGAAGGAAGCGAAACGTTTGGTAAATGCTTGACTATTAAGTAAAGATGCTTATCAGATGAGATCCCGTTTCACGGGATCTTACCCAAGAGCTCACTTGAACTCTTGGGTAAGATGTTTTCAACCCCCGCTTGAGGTTATCAGGCACCCTATCTGGCCATGGACTGTGAAATGCCAGTAGGACGATATCGTCCCAGTCCAATATCAAACCCCATGGGGATAACCCCCTTGGGGTTACCCATGAGGAATTTCCACTCTTAGTCTCTAAGGAGTAGCCCTCATGACTACATTGTTTAAAATATCAGCGATCGCCGATGTCTATGCAGATGCTTATCTGGCAGATGATTCAGGCAATCTCCTATTTTTGTCTGTATGGGGCAGAGATACAGCCCTACAAGAACTTATTGCCCGTCTTCAGCTTCCCCGAAGTGAAAATGGGATTCGAGAGTTTAATATAATTGGAAACTACACTAAATACTTAGTTAGTGTTCCAAATGTTGATGATCTTGATAAAATATCATTAGGAGTGAGCCAAACCATCTTTGGTAAACTGACTCAGTTATGGATCTACACGAAACTAGCGATATTGCCGGACTTGGTCAATCATCGTGGATTGATGTTACATGCTGATGATCAAACAGACATAGATGAATGGCCGCTGTTTAAAATGGTCTGTCCAATGCCCATGCTTGATGAATGGCGAGAGGTATTTCTCAATCGATGCCATAAAAAACAGTGGATCAAACCGTTAACTAATGGTGTCGGTGTAGCCGGTACATTAATTGAGCTAGATGATGAGCTGGAGCCATTGATCACTAATATGATCAACGAAGGTGAGCTCACATTACCCAATTCTATTTAATCCTCCGGATTAAAATCGCCCCTGCAGAAAGAGTATCCCTGTTGGGATTTCTCTCTGCTCTAATTAACGTAAAGGAGAGAATAATTGAATGTGCATTTCAATGGAACTGATTGCAATGTCGATATCAGGTGCTACAGCAACAGCCGAAAGGGAGTTGTCCTTGTCAATGAATTAGGAGAAGTAATCACTGAAGCATCAGTGAACATCTCATTATTCCAACCCGCTACGGATGAAGTACTCATAAGTGATCATGGTGATAATGAGGGTCTCTTAGAGTGTCTAACAGAAGCGGGCATAGTACAACCAACTGGGAAAGAGGTAAGAACAGGACAAACAGAGTTTCATATTTGTAAATTGATCTCTGATAGTCCACAACCTTGATTCTAGTCTTGATTATTTTCAACTTACCCTATCGGGAGACCTCCCGATAGGGAAGTCTCCCGGAAGGATATATCCATCTGATCATAGATTGGAAAGGTCTCTCAATGAGAGGCATTTGTTAAGGGTGCTTTAAAGTGTTCTTAACAAAGACAGATACTGTGCTCGCTACTAGCCAGAAAGTAGCCCAAGACCAAGTCATGAATCATGCAATGCTTGGCATCTCATCGAGATTGATTCCTATCTTTAACCCAATTGGGGACACTACCCCAATTGGGCTGGTGTTCCCCTGATATTTACAGGAGACCACAACATGTCAGCAACCGCTGAAATAAATGAAGAAGTATCTGAAGAAATGTCGGCGGATATTATACCGCTTACAGAGTTTATTCAGGATTTTGGAGATGGGCTGCTTGAGGCTGTCCAACAGCAAAACCCCCCTATCTATGATGGCCAACCGGATCTCAAGAGAGAACAGGTAATGGACAACTTGATAAGGGACCCCTTCCCTGCCCAGAGAGATGCAGTACAGGCTATCAGTAGTCTTCTCATCGATCAAAATGAACCCGCTGCCATCTTAAACGCAGAGATGGGTACCGGAAAGACTATTATGGCCATCGCCACTGCGGCGATCCTCGAGTCCGAAGGATACTCTCGATCAATCGTTCTGTCTCCTCCGCATCTCGTATTCAAATGGAGGAGAGAAATTCAAGAAACAATTGATAATGCCCGTGTTTGGATCCTCAATGGTCCGGACACATTGGCTAAACTACTACTCATCAGAGAATCCTTAGGAATCAATGAGCATGACGGACCAGAGTTTTTTATTTTGGGACGTGTTCGGATGCGAATGGGCTTTCATTGGAGACCAGCCTATTCTGTAAAAATGCAATATACACGGATGATGCCTGAGGATGGTGATCGATCACGTAGTTTCGTCAATAAAAAGGCAGTTTGTGCCTGTCCTAAATGTGGCACGGTAGTGACCATCGAAGACCAAGATGGTAATCCGCGACCTGTAAGCCCCACTGACTTCCCAGATAACAGGCGTTATCAATGTTGTGGTGAAGTCGATGGGAAGGTATGTGGTGAACCGTTGTGGACTTTGATGAGACCGATGAAGCGACAAAAAACGAGACGTGACCTCGTTTTGGAAGCCATGTGTCAGATTCCTACGATTGGACCGAAAACAGCAGGTAAGCTGGTTTCGACCTTTGGAGAAGAATTGTTACATGGCATGTTGGCTGATAATGTCTATTCCTTTATAAATTTAATGGACGATGAGGGAGAGCTCGTATTCTCAGATAAACAGGCAAGGCGTATGGAACGCGCAATGGCTAATCTAGAGTTTGGATTTGGTCAAGGCGGTTATCAACCAACGGAGTTTATCAAACGGTATCTACCGAATGGATATTTCTCCAACATCATCGTAGATGAAGGGCACGAGTACAAAGCTGATTCTAGTGCACAGGGACAGGCAATGGGCGTACTGGCTAACAAAGTCAAAAAGGTGCTTTTGTTAACTGGGACATTGATGGGCGGATATGCCGATGACCTCTTTTATTTATTGTGGCGTATTATGCCACAAAGAATGATCGAGGATGGTTTTGTCTATAACAATCGTGGAAGTCTTGGTACGGCCTCGATGTCGTTCATGCGTGAATATGGCATTCTTAAGGACATCTATACAGAGTCTGAGGGAGATAGTCACAAAACCGCTAAAGGCAAGCGTGTATCTGTTAGAACTGCAAAAGGCCCGGGGTTTGGGCCGAAGGGGATCGCACGATATGTACTTCCCTTCACGGTGTTTCTTAAACTCAAGGATATCGGCGGTAATGTTCTACCCGCCTACGATGAGTTTTATGTCAATGTTGCAATGACAGATGACCAAGCTGAAAAGTATAGCGCTATGGAGCAGAAGTTGACATCAGAGTTGAAAGAGGCTCTGCGCAAGGGTGACAACACTCTGATGGGTGTCGTTCTCAATACTTTATTGGCCTGGCCTAGTACATGTTTCAGACAGGAAGCGGTCAAACATCCACGAACTCGAGACCTACTTTACTATGCACCTTCGATGTTTGAGGAAAATGAGCTGATGCCCGCAGAGGAAGATTTGCTGAAGATCTGCAGGGACAATAAGGCTAGAGGTCGACGTGTGCTTGTCTACACGACGTATACCGGACGTAGGGATACCACTGCTCGGCTGAAGGCCTTACTCCAAAGTGCAGGACTCAAAACAGCAGTACTTCGTGCGTCGGTTGATACGTCTAAGCGAGAGGACTGGATCCTTGACCAGGTGGACCGAGGGATTGATGTTGTCGTCTGTAACCCTGAACTCGTAAAAACCGGCCTGGATTTGCTGGACTTTCCGAGCATCGTCTTCATGCAGACTGGATACAACGTCTACACCTTGCAACAAGCCGCCAGGCGCTCCTGGCGTATTGGACAGGAAGAAGATGTTGAAGTCTCCTATCTGGGTTATGAGGAAACGGCTCAAATTGCTTGTCTATCGCTGATGGCAAGTAAAATAGCTGTCAGTCAATCGACCTCAGGGGATATGCCGGACTCTGGCCTAGACATCTTGAACCAGGATGGTGATAGTATCGAGGTTGAGTTAGCCAAGCAGCTTCTTGCAGCTTGATCTTGTTACCAAAGGAGCCTTTAGGGGCTCCTTTGGTATTGTTTTTCAGTTAGTTACTGGCGCCCTGCTAGACTGTGCCATATTGACAGAACAGAAGGTCTAGAATTAAGATTAAGTTTCATACCTGTCAGCTGGGTTTCAGCTGAACTGACTGGCACTTGGATCGTGAGTATTGCCAGCACGGCCTGCGGGTTGTCGATCCATTTCTATCAATCTGCCCAACCGGGGAAACCTCCCCGATGGGTAAGGTTCCTCCTGTGACGGCTCAATCGAAGGAGGAACTATCATGAAGAATCGCGTATCAAACAAGCTGTTTAGCGCGGTCATTTCCTGGGTATCCAGGATCAATACCACTGCTCTGAAGGAAGATTTCCGAAAGGCGGGTATGGTCTTGGTCGGTGCTGGCTATGCCGGTGTCATCGTAGGAGGCGATTCAATGTCGAGTCTCGAGGGTCTTATCCTCATTCTGACAGGTACTGTCGCCTGGGCATTTGGCCTAACTAAGGAGGAGGACAATGGGAATTAGCACTAATTTCATCGTTGCTACCTCACCAATATGGGTTATTTTGTTATTGGGCTTTCTAGTTGTTTGGATAAAACACAAACAACGTCGCACTAACAAGTAATCCGTTATTTCCATACGATGGCGTTGCATATATAGCACGCGAAGACGCGGCAAACACTGCGCGCCATCCAGAAGTGACCTTATCACTACTCAATTAACCTCGCCTATCGGCGGGGTTAATTCTTCAACATATTTTACCCCAAGGGGAGACATACCTCCCCATTGGGGAATTGTGTCTCTCCTTATCATTTCAAGGAGAAACGCATGAAAAATCCTGCCAATAAACTGATCGAGATTTACTCTCAAAATCTGTCTTATTGCGATCCAGATCTAAAGAATGCCTTTCACAGCGAAGCTAAAAAGGTTTTGCGAAAACTTGCCAAGCTGATGGGGTTGACCTCGGCTGACTACGACCTTCGTTCAAACAAAGCGGGTATTGCAGTGAGCGGAGAGATAACTCTTCATACGTCTAACTTATACCTGCAAGTTGAAAAGACATGCATGGGAGATGATGCAGCCATAATGATGCGATCTTGTAAGGGTCGTAAGGACTTTGTTGGCGGTATGAATCACTTTGCACCAATTAGTGCCTTAGAAGACCTTGAGCAATTCGCAATCTACCTAGAGGGCATCGCAAGAAACCAGGTCTGCGGTATGCACTGGGATCCTCTACAGGTGCGTTTTGATGTCGCTAATATCCGAGCGAACAAAATAATCAGTCCGGAGCTCGAGCGCGTTAGAGATCGATTTGAGGATAATGAAATTCCCATAGAGGTTTTTGAGCAGGCAATTAATAATGCTGAGCGCGTCAGATCAGCGGCATAAATATATATTGAACCAGTCTTCAGCGGCGTGTCCGCTGCAAGACTGATTATGCCTGGAGGGCATGACCAATGAAATATAAGCGTGAACCTCAACATGACAAAAGGATTGAACATGGTGATGAATTTTCCGGTAATGCTTGGCGTGACACTGAAACCAACGAAATACGTTATGTGGCAGTATACCGGGACGAATTGGTATTGTTGGTTCGTGACCTATGCAGTGCTGAGCAATATTACGAACTAGCTGAATGCATTGATTCTGTGAGTGACGAAGAATTGATTAATATTATTCTCACTCAAGGGAGTGTCGCATGAGACTGGAAATAGAATGGTCTACAGGACCGAATATGACTGGTTACTATACCGGTACTGAAACAGTTGAACTAGATGATGGTGATGATGAACAGAAAGCCATCGAAAATGCTCTTAAGACAGCTGCAGATCGTTTGTGCTGGCATGGTAAGTTGAAAGTTAAAGAAGTTAAACGAATAGGCTAATGTCTACATTTGACCTGTCTTTTGACAGGTCTTTCCCAAAGTCCCTTCTATCCATAATTAGAGGACTTTGGGAAAGGTAATTTATGACTGCTGCAAATCAGCAGCGCCTGAACAGCTCATGAATCATGTAATAGCTGGTACTTCTCTGATGAGAAGTTGATTCATCTTAAAACCCACCCACCCGGGGATCCATATCCCCGGCAGGGCTATGGATTTCCTGGGGCACACTAACATCCAGGAGAATCTAATGAAAAATTTTAATTATCGTCAGCTGACAACAATACTTGCTAGCCTTCGTCATCTACAGCGTGAGATGGAAGAATCTAGCATAGATAATATTATCAAACAGTACCCACACTTTGCCGATGTGGATCCACTAAGCGAGTCCGATATCGATGAGCTTTGTGAGACGATGTATTCTGGCCTTGTCTGCGTAAACAAGCCTTGCCTGAATGATGATCAATATACACGTTATACACAATTGGAGTGTTTTGTAAAAAATATCGCCAAGCTTGATAATACGGATGATTTCGAAGTACTTGGTTCCGTTATGAGTAATGATGACGCAGTGGATACTGTTGATCGTTTAATCTCTGAGGCAAGAGATTTGGTACCAAGAGAAGTATGGGCAGCGCAAATGCCCTCTTGATATAACGCCCCTCATCATCATGGGGGGCGTTATTTGCTTCTCAGAGATTCTTAGTTGTTTGACGCAATCGCGGAAACAGAGATAAAATTACTCAATTATCCCTGGCAACTTGGTTAAAGTTGCATCCCTCTGACCGGCACCTGGATCGCGCAATTGCCGGCATCACCACTTGGTGACCGATCCATTAATCTTACCCAATCTGGGAGAAACCTCTCCCAGCCAGGAAAGTTTCTCCTATTCAATTCAAAATTGTTTGGAGAAATACAATGTCCGGATTATTCGACATGCAGCAATTCTATCGCTTTCTTGAAAAAGCGAGAGACAAGGAATTAGCTCAGAAGCAAGAGCTATTGGCTCGATTTATTGATAATGCGCGGGATCCTGATGTTCTTAAGGATGCACGCTTTCTTTTGAGAAAAGTTGAGGAGGAGATTCTTGCTCGCCTTAACACTCAACAGAGCGAAGATTGAGCGCATTTCTTCGCTCAACAATGTTCAGGAGTCTATTAGCGTCCTCATCGCGATCTTCAATGATCGCCATGAGGGTTCGCTTTTCTATAGTGTCCCCACCCTCCATGTTTTGGAGCTTTTCTGAGACTGCCCGGCAGGCCTCATCAAATGTTTGGTCTTTATTCATAGCATCGAGCTTAGCTGGAGCAAAACTATTTTTCAATGATTTATCGAAAATCCTATCATATGGAGAAATCTATCATGTCTGAAACAGTAACCGTTAGAAAGCCAATAGGACGACTTGCACGAAGGTACACAGGGCTTCGTCTACCGTTACAGGTATTGCGATCAACTGCCGGGTACTACATCGGTACAGTCGGCGAAGATGATATCCCTTGTTCACGCGAAAGCGAGGAGTACTTCACTTTGCCAGATGAAGCGACTCAAGCATTAGAGGATGGTAACTGGACACAACGTACCACCCCCTAACCTATTCTTCAGTCTACACCCCAGATGGGGGAGTTCTCCCAACGGGGGGCTCTCCAGATCATCTCAGGAGAGTCAAAATGTCTGAAACTATCGAAAAATGTGATTATTGCGGACGCCCTGCCGTCCAAGTAGTTAAACTTTTATCAGGTGAACCTGTGAATCTATGTGATGCAGGCGATTGCCACGATCGATACTCAGAAATATCTGAACTCGAGTACTTTGAGTTTATGGATTTAGGTATCATCCCACCGCTAGCCAGAGATGCCTAGTGTCATAAAGCCCGGTTCCTAATTATTAGGAACTGGGTTTTTTATTGATATCCTAAAACACAGCCCTTGCAAAGGGGTACAATGTACCCTATACTCCAGTCCGTAGAGTGGGTACTATGTACCCTCTATAGGAAAGCACCAGGGTATTATAGTGAGCCAGAATAATGAAGAGCTTAAGCGAAAAATTAAGATATATAAGCTCACTAATGAGCAGATCTCGGAAATGACGGGATATGCTATTGATACAGTCAAGGCGTGGCGAGTAAAGCCAGGCGCAAAGAAGTATCGACCAATGCCTTATCGCGCAATGAAATTGTTGATATTTGAGATAAAAGACAGAAATATGAAACAAACTTCTTAGTGTAAATTGACGGTCCCCGCCGGCGCGCCAACGCCGACAAGGACCTGACCACAAAGACCTGAATAGGAGGTCAATATGGCTAGTACACATCCTAATGTAGTGCTGTGTGAGCAGCAACCATCAAATATAGCTCCACGTACCTGTGAAGCTCCGCGAATCAGTGATCCTGACATGCTACTCCACATGATGGAGAGCCTTCCGATGCTTTCTCAGGATATTGTCGATTTGTTTTCTGAAGGCGAAGCCTTAGAGACCATCCAGAGAAAGGTCGATATCCTTCACCATAACCTCGGTGAATTCTCTCGACAAGCGAAAGACTTTCCGCAAGCTCGGGTGCTTTCTGTAGACCTCCATAGCATTCAGATTCTCTCTCAGGAGATTGTCAATATATTTTCTGCCTGCTCTGAATGCAAAGCCTACGGATCCATCCAGATTAAAGTCGATATCCTTCACCACAATCTTGGTGAGCTCGCTAAAAAAGCGAAAGGCCTCCAATCCAGTCGATCTTAAAAGCAATAGCGAATTAGCGGTGCCCAGCTGATGGTGGCGTGGTAACCCCAGCAGCAGGAGGGAGTTTGTCTCCTCCTCCCGATCCTGCTGGCTATCCCACGATAAGGGATATCACGAAGCGAAACGGCTCAGATTGAGCCGTCACCATGGAGTGGTGTCCATGGTCTGACGAGCAGCCAATTAGATTGAGAAAGGAGCTTGGACATTGGATCAGATGAATTTTGAGTTCCCTAGCGAGTTGATCTCTTCCAATGTCTTATATTTCATTCTAATTCTATGACATAAAACCACGTGTATGATTTAAATAACAACTGTAGACAAATCCGACAACCAATTGAAATTATTGTTAATATAATTTGTTTGACTGTATATGGAATTGCTTCGAAGTGCCTCGGTTCACGAAGCCGTCGACGCTGTCCTAGTGAAGTTTCTCAGTGACACAGCGAACTGTCTACGCCGCTGTCGAGGCTCCAACAAGAAATGGCAACACGTGATGAGTGCCGCCCCATGATATTCCTACTGTCTTCCTTTCAGGTCGTTCATCATCCTGTAGATTTGGAAGCCCGAATCGTCGTCGCTGGACTCTATTGATTGAATCACACCTTGAACGAATTCTATAGGAAGATTGAGAACGTGCGCTGCCTGTACTGCGTTGTTCACCATAGTCTCTCGCAGATTCTCATTAACACTGAATGTGTTTGCCGTCAACGCCGAGAAACTGAGCATGAATGAAGCCGCAACTCGTTCACCATGCTCACGCACTAGAGCTTGGTTAATATTTCTTGCGGTATCTATGCTGAACAGTAGCCCTTCGGCCATTCGATCTTCAAGAGGCCCCGTAGGAGGTAAAGGCAAAGTTAAACTGAGCGCCGATGCATGTTCTCGCGCTATTGTGTACATCTGCATTACTTCGCTTTCCGTGCCGCCAATCGATGCGCTGAGCAACAGTGCCATGCTGGATCCAAGGTCTATTGCCGAAGCGCTGGGTGATTGTTGAACTGCTTGTTGGTACGTCTGTCCGTGCGTGGAGCCTGTAGCCAGGAAGATTAAAGCGATACTTACCACTAACAACATCCTTATCATAATGGCCCCCTATCAAATGCAAGCATATTGATGACATCACGTATCGCCTCAGGTGCGATGTTCTGTTTTCCATGACATCGTTTCCAAAGCACTCCAGTAAGAAACGCTCGCAATCGCAACGATATCTCGAATGCAGTATCGATACCGTCTTTCGTAAGAAATCCACGATTCCTAAGCAACCGAATAGAAGCGACTGGTCTTAGTTCAGGCGGTATGTGCCCTGCGCCTGCGAACACTGGTACATTCGTACCTGCATCAAAATAATAACGTTCGAGTTTCGATGGATCCTTCGGCTCATTCGTGTACACGTCAACCGCATAATCCGGATGTGGTAGCACTACTGCCTCATACTCAAGACGAGCGATTGTAGCCCTTACAAATAGTTCGTAGGCGGCATTTGGATCATCGTCGTCCTGCAACACCATTCTCGCTCCTACAGCACCCGCATCCATTCCCCTCATATCGGCGCTCACCTCTATCGGCGCCAGTAGTCGACAGGATATCATTTCGAGTAGTTTGCGTATTTCTATGAATCGGGGATCAGTATGTCCTTGAGAGCAAGTGACTTGCTCAACATGCGCTAATTCATGAAAGATCACAGCACCGGTTGTAGCAAGTTCAACGATTATTCGGTCATAATCGTCCTCTGGACCACCAGCAGCCCATGGGAAGTTATCAAGAATCTCGTTTGCCTGTTCACTATATGGCATGTTGCGTTTCACCAATAGGTTTATTCGAGCGAGTTGTAACATCACATTTTTAGGGTGTGCCTGCTGAGTAGAACCTTGGTTGCCATTTACCGATAGCACCGTCTGTTGTAGCACGTACATTGGCATCAGGTAGTCGCTATCACAGATGATCCCATAGGGGCTGCTGACGCAATTATTGCGACTCGCGATACAAGTCTTAGCAAACCAACCATCCCCACAAACCTCTTCCGGTATACCCGAGAATTCCAGAACAAATACCTTGGTTTCCTGCATGTTGGGTTCACCGCATGAGCCAAGTCCGATTTGGTTTCCTGCCTTTGCGGTACTCCAGGCATCATACGCAAGTCGACTCTCCTCCTTCGAAGCAATATCAAGGCCGTGATGGCTATTGACGTACACCTCGATTGGATCGAGTCCAGCCTGCATTGATATCTCTTGAGCCAGTGAAAAAGGTGCATGAGACACAACCAGGCACGCGACAAGTATTAGAGATTGATGTCGCATCGTGTTGTGATAATAAGTAGCTCATAGAGCTCTTGCAGAAGGTCACCTGTAACTATCGTCGGCTGTAAACGTCCACTGCTGTGCCTTTTCAAGACATCAAGCTCGAGCGAAAGCTGCTCTGCATGGTGTCGATATTTGAGCCGCCAGTAGACCCTTTCTGATTCAGGTTGAAGATAACCGGTACTACAGAACACCCGCGTCTTGTTAGTTTGACATGGCGCTAGGCCGACGTTCAGACGTGAAACGCAGAAGTCGGCAAATGCGCTTTGTATGTTAGGACCACAGGCAGGCGGAGGTTTTCGTACCTCGACAAGCTCAGAGTGGTTCTCGTACGGCACTGAGGTGTGGCCGTAAGACTGCTTTTTGGCCATTTCCCTGATTTCATCGCTCGTACCGACGAAGTACGCACGGTGCGCAACCAGCGTTTCATCATCGGCCATCGAGTCGATGCTCTGTGCCGACACTTCCGCTATCCACATTACTGAGATTAAAATTACGGCAGCAATCGTTTGGCTGCATCGCGTACTGCATCTGCCTGAAATCTGCATGCCATATACTCCTTACCATCTTCGTGCGCTATACATGTGTCATACTCATAAATAGATTCTTGCAATTCTTCGAGTGCCTCCTCGCGCACAAGGTCTTCGACGGAGAGGCCGCGAAAATAGAATTCCGCCATCAAGTAGAACGAGACGCCCGCGATCGCGACGGCGCCACCAAATCTTGCGCCTTTGTACTTGATAACGGCTTCACCAAATCGATAAAGAATCAATCCGATACACGCCGAAATGAAACCGAGCAGTATCGTGAATAAAAACGATGTCATCTGAGAGTTCATTTGGTTTTTCCCACCTACCTTATCCTTTATATCAGTTCTTAGTCTCTATGATTAGGTTAGTAGTACCTCAGCGTTCCCAATATACTATTGAGCTCGTTAAGATGCTCATCCCACTTCGAGCCGTCTGTGCGGAATTTGATCATATGCGTCTTGCCTTGACCAATGTGCACAAAACACAGAACATCGTAGGCGAATCTCTGGCTCGGCATCGTTGTCACAAACGTGGCGCAGTTTGATGGTTTTCCCCCGATTGATGGCGCGTTGGCGCCGAGAAACTCGGTAGAGGAGCTTTGCGGGTAACCGTCGAGCGGAGTACTTGCCAACGCTTCCCATGTTTCGCTAGTGAAGTACTCGCTGGAGAACTCGCGATTCGCGACGTCAAAAACTATCCGGCTGGCTATACCGGTTTTCACGCCACTTACGTCCATACTCGTGAGATAGGCATCAACGGTTCTTGACTTGTACCAAAGTTCATCCATTAACTTTATCAAACTACTTCCCTGCGACCGTAGTTGTCCCTTCACCGTAGCTATCTGCGAGCTGTTGCCGCCGATCCATGAGCTCGGCGCTGACGCCTTCCATTGTAGTAAGCGCCCCTCTACGTCCCATTGGGCGTGAACCATCGTCGATAGAAGGCACAGCAAGAAGGCCGTCAGGCTTGATCGTAAATTCATACGCATTGGTGACATTGCGTTCCTCCGGCCGTGCATAGGGATAAACCTCCGAAAGCCATGAGGCTGATTTTGCAGGTTTTAAGCACAAATAGCACTTGCTCTTGCATGATCCGTAGTGATCTGCTTTGCGCCCGCACACCACGCTACAATCGCCGTCGCCACATAGAAGATTGAGCACCTGCTGGCGGCTAGTGGAGATGGCCCCAATCCTCGCTCTGATGACGATTTCGCGCGCCTGGTGGGGACTTGCCAGCAACCCGAATACCGACATTGCGGCCTTACGACAGTGACGGGATCACGCATGTTATACTCGAGCCGATGGATTTCATCGGCCACCAGCTTTAAGGTAATATTGGGTGAAGAGTAAGCCTGCCATTACGTCACGTTCCTTATGTCCGGAGGTGTATCTAAGTCTGCGTGCATACCGCGTTGGATCTGACAAATCCCCTATCCTAATTTAGGCAATTGTATTACGATTGCAAGCAATCCGATGAAATTCACCAGCTGATGTTGATCAAGATCAAATTAGGGAAAGCATTTCTATTCGCTCCAGATCAGGGTGTAAATATCGGCAGGCTCCTTGTGTCCGCTTCTGGCTAGGACCAAACATCCCAATCCCATCGGACCAATGACCTGCTTTGGTCGCAGATTAGAAGTTACCGAATTCGATACTAACAATCGAAATCGTAAAAAACGGAGGTTTATAATTATTACTCTATCCTTATCTTTATTATCTAGCTCCTTAAATTTGGCCGCTATGGTAGGTTTTCTTTCGTGTCAGATTTTTGATCGATACGTCCTGAGCCTTTTCATTTGCAAGACGAAGATTTCGATCAATTCCAACTTAACCACATGAACCACCGCCGTCTCAAATGTGTGAAAGATAATTTCCATTATCCATTATTGTAGTATTCGAGCCATTCGTCCAGGTCGGCCTGAAGCGATTTAAGCGTACAGTAGATTTTCCTGTGTTGTGTAGATTGATAAAACTTCCGCATATAGTCGAAGTGTGACATGACTGATTTGCGACCGAAGCGAGCATTCTGGTTATAGAAGTAACCATATTTAGAATTACTGAATTTAGATCGACGTGCGGATAATTTAAGGATTGTTGAAAATAATTAACTACATTCAAATGCTTCGAAAGTCATCATTTCAGTTCGATCGTATCAAAAACCACTATCGTAAATTACTCTAGATTTAGACGGCTTTGGAGTATTCTGTTCTTCTAATTTCTTTCGAACTAGCTCCATTTCATAATCAATTGCATTTTTATCCTTGATTATAAGAATCCTATAAGTTTCTGAATATTGAAACTCAACAAACTTTCCATCGTTGCCTTCCAGGGCAAATATTGCATGTCCTTTCTTCAGTTTGAAGGGTTGTAGATATGGATATTTAGATCGATAAACTTGCATTATTTCATATGCTTCATCTCTAGCTTCTTTCTTACTTCGCTTTAGTCCTGCAGTCATTGCTTTCACATATTGTACATATTTACTGTGGCGACCTAACGATACCTGATACTTATCGTAGTGCTTATTTGGGACCATAGGAATGACTTCCAATATATCCCCTCGACCAGATGCATTTATAACTGTAGCTTGATCAAATCTCTCGCCAAATTTAATTCCAAATATCGATTGAACTTTTACATCTTCAGCAATTGCTGAAGACGCGATAATAAAGGTTAATACAAAGAGCGACTTTAATACAGCAATAGTAGAATTACACATTATGAATACTCTATATTAATCAGCACACACATAAACCCGCGATCCATGAAATATATCTAAAAATTCCACCTTAGCTATTGAGGTGGCCTTAGGTTATTGCTTTCTATAATTTCCCTTGCAAAGTCAACAGCGTTCTGTATTTTATTGGAAGTTATATTGAAAACATATTTATCGATTACTAAATATACTGTATTCGCTTTAGATGAACTTTTCATAATGAAATGCGGTTCTAGATTTGTTGTATATTCAATATTCTTCAAATTGAGTCTTGGCATGGATTGAGTGTACTTTGAAAGTGCATCTATATATGAATCAAACGATATAAAATAGCCTCCTACGGAATTTCCTTCATAACCAAATGCGAATACCTTATTATTATCGCTTCTCTCTATTCCTTTTAAGTAATCATTGGTTGAATTAGGATGAACCTGGTAATACCGCCTCAGTGGTTTGCCCGAGAAATAATTTGGAATTTTTAGCGATATGCTAGCCTGTAGCCGTTTCTTTTCTGACTCAAATAATGCGTCAAATAAACTCTTTGACACCCGGCCATCATTAGCGATGCCTACTTTTGACTCGAATGAGTTTATTGCACTTTTCGTGTGGTTATCTACGTAGCCGGTGGTCTCAACTGGCATGTACCCTAATAATTGAAGCCTTTCTTGTATTGTTTGAACTCTTCTATCTGCCCGTGCAGTAGAATTATTTTTCTGCGAATATTTTAGTTGTGGTGCGCTTTGAATTTTTTGAGCACCCGCATTCCCTTCAGTGAGTTTCACTTTACTTGATATCGATTGGCCAGCAGGTCTCCAGCCACTTTCTGTTTTTTCATAGAAAATTTCACCTGACACCTTGAATATTGATCCTTTCGTAACATTCCTGCCCGGATTCATGAGGCCTGCGTTATAACCAGCCCATCCTGATTGTCCTTGGCGTGCATCTGTTGCTTTCGCTTTAAAGTCCCGAATCTCACCCATGCTGGCAGCAATCCACCTACTGTCCTGTGTAAATTCAATTATCGCTTCATACACAACAACATGATAAATATTTCCAAGTACTTTCTTCTCTAATGCATTAATTTTAGTAAAGTCATTTAACGATATTCTGCCAGCAGATTCTGTTTCAATCAGTTTTAACATATAGTCTTTTGCATTAGATACAGAGGGCATTCCATTACTACACCCACCTGATATGACAGAGAACCATATAATAAGGCTTAATGCATATTGTAATTTAATATTAAACTTGAAGATGCACATATTCACTCCCTTGCATTTATCGATTTGTTAGCGTAATTAATCTTCTCACTCTAGCGGTGAAGAGAAGTAGTTATCGCTTATTGACTGGTACTAATGGAGAAGCCACCAAAAGTAGACGTATGCTTGTGTTTTTAGATCTTAGCTGTTAATTCGAAATTTGTGCTTCATCAACAATTACATATGCATATTCCATGCAACAATTTACTTTATGTTATTAAATTAAATAGATAGATAGAAACTTAACCCTACAAATTCACTCGGAATGTAAAATTATTCGACAAACCTCAAATACAAAACCTCAACATCTGAACAAACAACACACAGGCATATCACTAATAATTTGTGCTGCAACAAGTTTGTCATTGATCGTTTTTGTCTGCTATTTATAAATTCGTAATTTTCTGTAGAGAGATATTCACTGACACTCTGTCAGATTAACTGAACAGCCACTTCTGGTCGAACTGAGACGTGCCAATTGAGCTGTGCCTCATTTATTACTTCGAAATATCCGCACCATTCCATCGGCTATCTCTTCCATATCAAGACAGCCGGGCAAAAAGGCATTGATGGTCTCCATATTGGTCAGTGTATGTTGCGTTAGTTTTACTGTATTAAATACACCACCCGCGATTGCTAGCGGTAGCAACAATTGATCGGCAAGATGGGGACCAACTGGCGCTACTCCTTCAAGATACGTCTTTATCTGGCGACAGAGCTTACCTGCCACCTTCTCGGCACTGACACCTTTCTCGCCAAAGGCGGTGAAGACCTCGGTGACATATTCATGTTCAATAGTCGCCACTAGGGCATTGCCAGGTCCCTGACTATTGTTGAGGCCGCGCAGTTGAAGCTGTGATGGATCCCAACCCATGGTGCGGCGGACGGTCTCCAATTCGCGCTCGGCAATACTGACAGGCAGTGCGGCGATCAGCGCCTCAGTGCTAGCCTGTCGCAACTCACCACGCTCCAGTAGGTTTAGTGGCTGCAATTTATCCCCAGCCTCTAGCCTGAGCTCCACCTCACCTCCACCCGCGGGGTAAAAGCCGTAACGTGACAGACTCATATCGATATCGACCCCCATTCGCCGCAACAGAGGAAGATAGGCACGTTGCAGAAAGTCGGCGGGTGGCGCCAGTGGATTATGGGTGCCGCCGCTTAGACTTAGTTTCGCCTCGACTCGGGCCGACATCAGTGCAGGCAAGACAGTCTGTAACACTAAAGTACAGCTGCCCGCCGTACCTATGGCGAAACGATAGTCACCACCCTTGATGGTTTTAGGCTGAAACAGCAGTGACTGCGAACCCGCGCCTGCGCCTTCAACATCCGCCTCACCGATAGCCGCAGCGGCATGCACAGCTGTGAGATGCTGGCGCATCAGGCCGGGCTTTCGCCGTTTGGCGCGGATATTCTCTATACGAAGTGGGCGGCCGGTAATCAGCGACAGCGTCAATGCGGTACGCAGTACCTGGCCACCCCCTTCTCCACGCGAACCATCGATGGTAATCAAGTTGGATGCACTACTCATTTCAATCTCTATCCATTCTGTTCGAGACGTTTCTATCCTTTAACACAAACCACCTGACGAAGGGTATGCACCACTTCCACCAGATCCCGCTGGGCATGGATCACAGCATCGATGTCTTTGTAGGCCATAGGGATCTCGTCGATCACGGCGCTATCCTTACGGCACTCTACACCTTCGGTCGCCTTCTTCTGATCCTCCAGTGTGAAGCGACGCTTGGCCTCGGTTCGGGAGTAGACTCTACCTGCACCGTGGGAGCAGGAACAGAAACTCTCCGGATTACCCTTTCCGCGTACAATATAAGAACGTGCGCCCATGCTACCCGGAATGATACCCAGCTCCCCTGCCCCAGCACGGACTGCACCCTTGCGGGTTACCCACACCTGTTCACCATAGTGCGATTCCTGCTGCACATAGTTGTGGTGACAGTTAACCGCCATGCTATCGGCATCGAAGGGTTTACTGATGATCTGGCGCAGAGCACCGATGGACGCCGCCATCATCAATTCCCGGTTGCGGCGTGCGAAATGCTGCGCCCAACCCACCGCCTCGACATAGTCGTTAAAGTGATCGGTCCCTTCCGGCAGATATGCCAGATCTCGGTCAGGCGGGGTGATATGCCAGGTACGCATATCCTCTTTCGCCTGCTCGATGAACAGGTTACCGATGGCGTTGCCGACACCGCGTGATCCCGAGTGGAGCATAATCCAGACCGCCTCACTCTCATCCAGGCAGACCTCGATGAAATGATTACCGGTTCCCAGAGTCCCTAGATGGACATAATTATTGGTCTTTTTCAGGCGAGGATATTTTTCCACAATGCGCCCGAAGGGTTCCACTAACTCTGTCCATACCTCATCGACATGGGCCGGTGGCGTTCCCCAGGCGCCTTTATCGCGATTTCCACGTCCCTTGCTTCGACCATGGGGTACTGCCTGCTCAATGGCGCTACGCAGCGGCGCCAGGTTATCCGGCAGATCTCCGGATCCTAGGCTGGTGCGAACCGCCATCATACCGCAACCGATATCGACGCCGACTGCCGCCGGGATGATCGCACCCCTGGTGGGAATCACTGATCCAATGGTCGCCCCCTTACCCACATGTACATCAGGCATAACTGCGATCCATTTATGAATAAATGGTAGCTGAGAGGCATTCAACAGCTGCCCCTTAGCCTTCTCATCCACAGGTACCCCCTGGGTCCACATCTTAACCGGATGCCCCTGCTCGGCCTGCATAACGTCGTAGTTTTCAGTAGACATTTTTCTTGCTCCAATGAATGGGTGTCTTCAGACCCAAGATAGGATTGTACGACACCCTTGTATAAGTGCGGCGACCAGGTTTGATGACGCGATATTTTCCGCCACCCGGCCGAGGCCGGACCGGGATTTGAACCCGGACCCCTTGCGGGACCTTGCAAGCAAGGTGCGTCAACCAAGTAGCGCCATCGGCATTCGCCGCGAAACTGCTCTCGAATTCCCCAGTCACTTGGGGGTGTCAAATAGGTGGGCGACAAGGGTCGGTGAAACAGCGTGCTCTACCTGACTGAGCTACACCCCCGTCGTAGTGGAGGTATCAGGTGACACCTCGAACCGATTATTTGAGGCTTTGGCGCTTTGGGAAGGAGTGCTTAAATAAGTAAAACGACTTTTACTAGCTTTCCTGAAACCAACGAATATCAAGATTGTGTTTTTCTAGAAAGTCTTCATTCAAAACTCTGTTAAAAGGAATGTTACCTAAACGAAAATGTTTTTCATAGAATGCTTTAGCATAGCGATTAGCGAATTCTTCTTTCTCCAATGTTGGTTTTGAATCGAAGACTTTGGATATATATTCATCTTCTTCCTCAGTTTTTGCATCGACACAAGGTTCCAGACAGTTTCGTGCATAATCAACGGCATGCCCAAATTCATGAGGGAGCGTTCTGTATAGTTGCCGGTTCCTAACGCTTTCGGGCGTTGTGTGTATGTTCCATCCGCGCTTAACTTGTTCTATGCGGTCGCCGTCTTGCTCTAACAGCTTTAATTCTTTTTGTTCGAACGGACTTAGGCTTGATCCCCATTTTACAATCGTGTGAGGTTTGATTGCTTCAATACAAATAGCAGAACCATTGTATTTGTCGAAATCAACATAATAAAGATAACGCCCCCATACCGGCGAAAGAATTTCCTCCTTCTTTTTAGGCTGCCTTAAGACTATGATTTCGACTTCTTCAACATCATCAGGTGGAAGCAGTTCCAAAATCTTTATGATGTCTTGAGGCGTGCAAGCATGAATGTATCCATCACGTACAGGTTCTACAAATATTGCGATTTCATGATCATGCGCCTTAATGGGAATAATAACGGGATTATTTAATTGTTCCCAAAAAGCCAAATCATCTTTTCTTTGAGGAATAACCATATTGTTATCCTGAGAATAGCCGCTTTTTTTCGTTCCTATGTTTCTGTTCCGTCTTGTTGGTTTTCTCATGATTTTTTCTCCTATCGGCTCGAAACATATGAAGCAATTGTTAGCCCTGCCGTTTGTGCCCATTTCTTTATAATATTGAATTCTGATGGCGTAGGCAGGCGGTTGCTTTTGCCTCGGCTTTGCACGATATGCTTGTCTTTTGTGATTTCAATAGTCTGATGCTTTTCAATACTCCCTTTGGCAGAAACATATTCCATCGCCCAAATTGAGCAGTGCCCCAATGAGCACCTGCGTGCATAAGACGCAACACAATGTCGCATTTCACGACCTTCTTTGATGAGCTCTGCACCCGAAAGCAATTCACGAATAATCCGAATATCCTGTTTTTCTTCTCCGGTTTTTTGCCTAAATTCAGGAATGCCCGATTTTTTGAAGAAGTATTTTTGAGCATCGTTGGATTTTGCAAGATTGCCATGCCAACGCTCCACTTGTCTTAATAGTGATTCCGCTGTTCTTCCTTTCATAGATAAATTGGGCTGTGGCGGGTGTATATGCTCCACAACGCCAGGTGCGGTAATGCATTCACGCACTTCAAATTTTTGTGCATATAAAAAATCTATAATGGGTGCTATATGCGCTCGATCAAGCATTGGGTTTTCAACAAAAAACTGAAACACACTATCCCAGAATTTTTTATGGCTCATAGCCTCACCAATACGCGAGGCAATAACGGCCTTGGCCAGATTTTCATCACCACCAAGCGCATGAATTTCTCCCCATTTAATGGCCTGTTCAATTGAACAAAAAGCAGGCGCATGCATAAAGTGATGTGCAAGCTTTTTGGTGAATGGGAAAGGCAACTCTGCGCTACGGATATTTTTCCCTGAAACCACCGTTAAATACCAGTCACGGTAGTTATCGGCCACCTCATCCATTCGAAACCATGCAGAACGCATAAATTCCGGCGCCGGATATTCTTCAAACAAATGGCTGATCAAAGCACAAAACTGGCCATGCATATTGTGTGTGTTTGGTGTCCAATTCTCAAGATCGCGTATCCAATAACAGCGATAATTGTAGATATTGATAAATGCACGTATGTAGAAAAATTGCTTACCTCGGATCTCTGCTTTCTCAAAGGTGCATTTCATTTTCTTGTTCATCAAAATCAAAAATTGTGAAAGTCCTGTTCGATATGGCCTGTCATTCGGAGTTTTTGAAATTAATGATGCAATTTTCTGCCATTCTGGTCTGATGATCGCTTTTGGGGCAACTTCTCCCATGCAAACCGCATGGAGGAACGCATCCGCATTGTGATGAATGCGGGCGTTATCCTTTAAAGCTTTTTGCTCACCCAGAAAACGTTCATATTCTAAGTCTCTAGCACCTTTATCTTTATTCAAGTCGGCATTGAAATTTCTGGCATTACACCATGCGAAATATTTCCGCTCGGTTTTTATATCCAATGCCTTAAAATGCTTTTTCATGGATGGCGTAATTGCCTTACCCTGAAAATCGGAGTTTTTCATTCTGCGTTTCATCGCTCTGTAAACTCCTTTCCTGTAAAGGTTTTAACCGCGTTTCCGCGCTCAAGGGCGTGGTGTTGATCACGATTATTTTTTTTACTCTCAGCGGTTTTTTCCTCCTGTCGTGTTCGCAAAATCATCTCCAGCTTAGCTAAGGCGATTTTTTTGTTTGCATGCTGTGAACGCGCATCACTGGCTATGACCTGCAATCCACTAGGCTTATGCGTTGCTTGAACGGCGCTATCTGTCGTGTTGACATGTTGCCCGCCCGGGCCGGATGCCCGCATGGTTTTCCATGTTACATCTTCGGGGTTTATTGTGATTTCTGTGTCCTTAACAGGGGTAATACGTTCAACACCAATAAACCAGTTCTTGCGCTTATAACGCGGCCTATATGGGCTTTCACAAACCCATTTTATTGTCCCCATATAAGGCATAAGGAATTGTTCTGCATTCTGCCCTGATATTTTTATCAAAGCAGATGTCACAGTTCCTTTTTTGTCGCCTTCAACACTATCTGCAATATCCAACGCAAGAACCTGCGCCTTGGCCTTTTTTTGTAAATGACGGATGAATTTTGCAACAGCAAGTGCACACTCATCCGGCCCTTGTCCGGCAGTTACATGAAGCCATATTGCATTTGTTGTATGCTTGCTCATTTCTTCCTCCGTGTTTTGTAGGTGATAACAGGACGAAGAAGAGCGATGATCTCAATCAAGCCTGCTTGTTGCATGTCTTGAATAACAATATCGATATTCTTGTAAGCTTGCGGAGCTTCCTCATAAATAAGGTCTTTATCTTCACAAATGACGTAACTTCCCAAATCTGTTTTTTGGAAATCATCGACTTTGTATTTACCAGCCAGACGTTCTTTAGCATCAGAACGAACCCATTTACGACCTGCACCATGTGCGAGCGAATAAGCATTGTTCGTTTGATCACCAATAGGCTTGACCAAATAACTAAAGCTACCGCGTGATCCCGGTATAACCAAAACACCACAATCAGAAGGAGACGCACCTTTACGATGAAGCCAGTATGTCTGCCCGTCTAATTTTTTTGGTAAAGCGGTATTATGAGGCATATCAAAGACCTTTTCACATTCGCTGCGTAAAGCATCTGTAAATCGGTACGCAATAAGCGCACGGTTTGCCTGTGCCCATAAAACCGCCTGATTATGTTTGCGGATATAGTCTTTTGCTTCGTTACTGTCGGTTTTCAAACCGTTATGACCGAAATTCTCAACATGGTGACGCAGCGCCATTTCCCCTAAGCCGCGAGAGCCGGAGTGCACAAGTAAATGCAGTTTGTTTTTATCCAATCCCAGATTTTCAAATACATTCGCATTCTCTATACGTTCAACACGCTGTAACTCGGCAAAATGGTTGCCGCCGCCTATTGTGCCAAGCGAACGTTCAAGCAAGGATGATGGCAAGCCATAACGTTCCAGCCATGCCTTTGCATCTCCATCCCAAGAATCGTCCAAATCAAGACGCGATGCCCATTTTTCGGGTTTCATTTTGGATAGTTTCATATCCGTCTGCCATAGCCCCATGCCACAGCCAATATCATTTCCGACCAAAGCAGGATAAATCCAATTTTGCGACACGAATGCCGCACCAACAGGGTATCCTTTTCCTGCATGTAAATCTGGCAAACCAACGGCCATTTTAATGCCGTTAAGTTCTGCTGTTTTTTCAAGTTGTTGGACTGCGTTACCCTCAATCCAATTTTTGTCCGAAGCAATCACACGAATGATTGGTTTCGGTGTATTCAATAAATTGTCCATTGTTTTTCTCTTCAATTTTCAAAAGCAATTGAGTTTTTGCTTCGGGCGCTTCAAAAAGTACGCCAAAGCAAATTAAGCCAAACGAACAGCAAAACGCCTGCTCGAAAAGCTTTTAACAACCGGACATTAGATTTTGGAAAGGTATGAAATATACCGAACGCGTTTATCTTGATGGCGTTCGAACACAATCTGCCGAACGGCTGTTATTTATGTGTATGTATATTTCTCATCGGTTAAACTCCTAAAAAGTTGTCTTAAGGTAACAGAACGAAAAAAATCTGGCAATATATTTTTGTTAAGCGCATCCAATCGGCGTACGATTGGTCTTGATGAAATTATCATGGGGTTTTTAGGGGTAGCGGATGTGCTCCCCTAAATGGCGATTGAACATCCATATGTTCATGCATGGTTCGGCGCAGGTGGAGAGGAAATTCTCCAAGTCCTGCGAGGGATAAAACGGTGATACGTTTTGATGGTTTTGCATGGTAGAACGGATTGTGTTCCCATGCCTAAAACCATCCGCGAGAGGGATGAAACGGGAGAGCGCAGCGTCTCTCTTTCCAAGCGTGTTGTAGTACAACACACAGCTTGCGGGCGGTCTTAACGCATCAGCAGATGCTATTAAAGCATCATTATGATCGTAGCATTTTGAAAGGTGATATAACAGCTAGAGCGAAACCCAAAATCATAAGCGGCAGAGTTAGTATCCAAGACTCGACATGCCAATTCTGTTCAGACATAACCCAGTAAGTTATAGATGCTGTAACAGGCATTGCCCATATTGTAAGTTGATTGGGAAAAGGCGGAGCCTTCTCAAAGCTATGCAGGACTATGCTTTTATCTCTGCCGCATTTTTTGTTTGCATAATGCAAAGGCATGTAGAACAGGCTGACTGCGATAATAAATATTAAGATCAAAACTGAAACTTGCAGAGCCATTAATATAAAGAGGCAGAGTGACGTAATCACAAAAATCGAATAATCCAAACGAGTAGGTGCAAACGGCTTATCAGCCCCCGAAGAAACTAAAATGTTACCGACAAACAAAATACCTGTGGTTACAAATAAAAAGGCTGTAAATTCTGCAGCTGGAACAAAAGTCAAAATTTCGCCAGTTGCATCTGATAGATGTCCAATAGGCCATGTTGACCAAATTCCCCATATAATTCCTATTACAGAACATATAATGCAATTAATAGAAAAGCTCTTTTCTCTTAAGCAATACTGCAATATCCATAAACCGAAGATTACATCTATGATTGGATGCCATGATAAAGCTGTCCAAATAATAGAGATTGGCAGTTCCATGTAAATCACTGGAACAACCAGCCCTTCAATAAAATATCCTATTATAGCTCCGACTAGAAATACCCCCCAGATAGAAGACACGCGCGTATAATATAAAACCAAAATGGCTGGCGCTACGGCCAGAAGATAGAAAATGCTCATTTCAATGAGGTTAAGTAACAGTAACTTCGGTGATCGTAGTGTGGCATGAAGATGTTCTGTTACACCTTCATTAAAGAAAAAATATTCAGAAAAAAATAAAACAATTAAAGAGCATCCTAGTAAAAAACCAAGCCGTTCAAAAAACGACTTCGAAAGACATTCTTTTTGTTTGTTTTCAGATGATGTCATGGATTACACGCCTCTTCTTAGACAAAATCTTAGCACTTATAAAAATTCTATCAAAACTGAATTGAGCAGTTTTTAGTAACAAAGACCAGACTTAAGACGAAAGGCAAGCTGTGTATTGTAATACAATACGCTTGGAAAGGGAGATGCTGCGCTCTCCCGTTTCATCCCTCTGGCTGTGGGGCTTCGCCCGTACGCATGCACATGCGATGATATTGTTGATCCTGTCGCCACACACACGAACAGGAGCAGATATCATGAAACCCGACATAGAAAAATACCTCGCGATGATTGACGATTGGGATATGACCCGCGAGCAGAAAATTCAATACATCTTTGATCTTTGGCACATCATGGAAAACTTTGTTGATCGTGCGTTTTGTAAACATCCCGTCCAGCATGCGCGTGATAAATCCTCAAACGCCGATAGACAGGATTCAATGAAGCGGCTAGAATCCTCCCATCCAATACAAAAGAAAACCGATCCACCGCCGCAGCAAGGAGTCCGCCCATGAAGAGCCATAAACAAACCGCCGTTATTTATGCCCGCGTATCCTCGGTTAAACAGGTCAAGAAAGGTGATGGCCTCGGATCACAAGAAACACGTTGCCGCGAATATGCCGACCACAAGCAATATCAAGTGATAGAAGTCTTCCGCGATGAGGGCGTATCAGGAAGTCTCATCAATCGCCCGGGTATGCAAGCCATGCTCAAATTTCTTAAAAAGCACAAACACGAAAACCCCGTTGTCATCATCGATGATATCAGCCGCCTTGCGCGTGACCTTGAAGCGCATATACAGCTTCGCACTGCTATAGGTGATGCGGGCGGAAAGCTCGAAAGCCCGTCCATCGAGTTTGGTGAGGATTCCGATAGCAAGCTCGTTGAAAATCTTCTCGCCAGTGTTTCGCAGCACCACCGCCAAAAGAACACAGAGCAAGTAAAGAACCGCATGCGCGCAAGGGTGCTCAATGGCTATTGGGTGTTTTACCCGCCAACGGGGTATAAGTACGAGCGCGTCAGTGGTCACGGTAAAATGCTGGTGCGTGATGAGCCGATAGCCTCCATCATTCAAGAGGGCTTGCTTGGCTTTGCCTCAGGCCGCTTTGAGAGCATCGCAGAACTGACGCGCTTCTTTGATCTCCATGCAGAGTTCCCGAGAATGCGAAACGGTAAAGTGAACGTGCAGCGCGTATCTGACCTTTTGCGCCGCGTTCTCTATTCAGGTTATATCGACGTGCCGCAATGGGGTATATCGCTGCATCCTGCCAAGCATGAGCCACTGATTAGTTATGAAGACTTTCAGAGGATACAAGAACGCTTGGACGGACGCGCCAAAGCCCCGATGAAGGCGAATATCAAAGACGACTTTCCGTTGCGCGGCTTTGTGACATGTGGCTGCTGTGATCGGCCTTTAACCTCGTGCTGGTCAAAGGGGCGTAACACCAAATACCCGTATTATTTATGTTCGAATAAGAGCTGCGCCGAATACGGCAAGTCCATTCGCAAAGCACAAATGGAAGAAGAATTCCTTGAGATTGTAAAAACGCTAAAACCTTCACCGAAAACATTCTATATGGCCTTAGACATTTTCGATCAGCATTGGAAGGATCGCCAAGGCCAAGCCAAAGACCAAACAAAGGCGCTGAAACAGCAACTCGCGCTGATTGATCGGAAGGTCAATCAATTCCTAGACCGCATTGTAGAGGCTGATAATCCGATTTTAATCGACACCTATGAGGATAAGATCAGAAGCCTGCAAGAAGAGAA
>JBEVWG010000067.1:0-43630 GCA_040506705.1 Candidatus Thiodiazotropha sp. 6PLUC1 | reverse complement strand
TGTTGGTAATGAATACCCAATACATGGCATCGTAATAACCAGGCGACCAAATAGTTTACTCTCAGCCGAAGCGTGCCGACCTAAATTTGGCCTTATTCGGCTGCCAAGGAGATAATATGGTTGCGAAATGAATTGAAAAAGTGATTACATTGCACTTTTAAGCAGTAATATTTTTGGATAGCGAAGAATAATGAAAATCCTCTATGCCAGCAGCGAAGTGGTACCTCTGATCAAGACTGGTGGTCTGGCAGATGTAGCCGGCAGCCTGCCTGCGGCACTTAACCATATTGGCATGGACTGTCGCCTGATTGTACCCGGCTATCCAGAGGTAATTGAAAAAGCGGATGGTATTAATAAGGTTGCAGATTTGAAGCTGGGAGATGACCAGGCCAGCCTGCTTTATGGTCGTTGTGGCTTGCATCAGGTTCCAATCTATATTGTCGACGCCCCCCACTGGTTTAATCGTCAGGGCAATCCATACCTCACCCCGGAAGGTTACAGCTGGCCTGACAATGCTGATCGATTCGCACTTTTTTGTCGCGTTGCCGCTGCTGTGGCTCTAGACAATGCCAAACTCGATTGGAAGCCTGACCTGGTTCATGCCAATGATTGGCAGACGGGGTTGATCGCACCACTGCTGACTCCACATGCAAACAGACCAGCCACACTGTTTACAATCCATAACCTGGCTTACCAGGGTCTATTTGATAAAGCCACTTTCCTGCGATTGGGTCTGGACGACTCTCTATGGACCCATCACGCACTTGAGTTCCACGATCAACTCTCTTTCATCAAAGGGGGCATCGCTCTATCTGACCGGGTTAATACAGTCAGCCCAACCTACGCTGAAGAGATTAAAACTGCAGAATTCGGCTATGGATTGGAGGGATTATTACAGCACAGGGAGAGTCATTTCAGTGGCATTCTCAATGGCATCGATTACCACGAATGGGATCCACAGTCCGACCCCCACATCGATACGACCTATTCAACCGACAGTTTTCTGAGAAAACAGAGAAATAAACTGGCACTGCAGAGTGAGTTCGGCCTGCCGGAAGACGAACATATTCCACTCTTTGGCTATATTGGTCGTCTGGTCGATCAGAAGGGCGTCGACCTAATCCTGCAGATATTGCCAGGCATAATGGATTCAGGAGCTCAGTTGGTCATGCTGGGCTCAGGTGATAAGGGACTACAAACTGCACTTGAGAAGATCAGCAATCGCTATCACAGCCGTGTTGGAGTGACCATTGGCTACAATGAAGGCCTCTCTCATCGTATTGAGGCAGGATGCGACGCTTTCTTGATGCCATCCCGCTTCGAACCCTGCGGGTTAAACCAGATGTACAGCCTGAGATACGGTACAGTACCTATAGTACGGCGCACTGGAGGACTGGCCGACAGTGTGATCAACGTGACACAAACTACACTGGCAACTGGCACTGCCACTGGTTTTGTATTTGATAATGCTGACGCTAGCAGCCTTTGGGGGGCCTTTGAGAATGCAATCGACTTCTATCGCCGCTCAGGCAGTGACTGGGACATTTTAGCTATGAACGGGATGGAACAGGATTTGAGCTGGGAAGCCAGTGCGCAACACTATCTTGACCTCTACCGTACAGCAATAGATGACCCTGGACTCTAACTCCCCCGTCAGTAACCAGCAAAATGGTCTATAGGCCGAATGGCACTTACTTAAGCCGTTTTGGTGGGGCAGGGCCCCACCCTACTGTTCAATTCAGGGCGTAGGGTGGGGCCCTGCCCCACCAAAATAGCTTGGTTACCTCAGAAAATTCTCGTTCTACGTAACAAATCCCCTTAAGTAAGTGCCATTCGTCTATAGGCCTACTTACAGCGCTATTACGCAGCCTGGATAGGAATAGAGTCACCTGTGCGAATAACTTTGTTCTCCTCGTTCAAATAGACGAGGTCAGGCTTGAATCCCTGCATCTGCTCTTCATCCAGTCCGGCATAGGCACAAATAATAATGCGATCACCTGGCTCAGCCTTATGTGCTGCAGCACCGTTTACCGAAATCACACGGGAACCCGACTCAGCCAGAATGGCATAAGTGGTAAAGCGCTCACCATTGGTCACGTTATAGATTTGAATCTGCTCATATTCATGAATACCGGCCAGCTTCATAAGCTCGGCGTCAATGGCACAGGAGCCTTCATAATCCACCTCGGAGTGGGTGACACATGCCCTGTGTAGCTTGCACTTGAGTACTGTCAGCTGCATGGATTCATGACCTTAAATTGATGAAAATTACTATCTTGCCTGCCTAAACGGGCCATAGATCCCTAGTTTAGACTGAAATTTACAGTTAATTATCCGTGAAAACGTCTCAGCTATCAATCAAAAAATGCTGCTATGCAGCAATTGGCCGATGCGAGTCAAATATCGTCTCTTTATTATTTCCAATTTTACCATTTATCAATATGGTTGCAGTTACTCGTTTTTCAAGCTAGATCCCAGAATCCGAGCTTAAACAAGTTAACCAAAACGATCTAATTTTTACTATAAAAACATAATGTTACTAGGTATTTTGCGATTTTATCACAATCCAGCATTTACTCAGAGATGAGATTATCTATCAACCTTGTTTTACCCAGATATGCTGCAGCCAGTACAACCAGTCGTGAGTCATCTTGACTGGGATGTGCCAACCGGTCAGCGCTGCGAATGGCATAATAATCGGGTCTGAATCCAGCGGAGAGCAGCATTTCCTGCGCCTCGGTTTCGAGTTGCTTAAAATCACGCTCACCATTCGAAAGCGCATGAGCTGTTTGCTGTAACGTCTCAAATAACTTAGGCGCCGACGCCCGCTCTTGAGCTGTCAGGTATCCATTACGCGAACTTTTCGCCAATCCATCCTCTTCCCTGACCGTTTTCAATCCTACAATTTCCACAGGCATAGCGAGATCAGCCACCATCTGGCGAATTACCATCAGTTGTTGGAAATCTTTTTCACCAAAAAGAGCAACATCTGGCTGCACCATATTGAAAAGTTTGCATACCACTGTCGCCACGCCAACAAAATGGCCAGGACGGCTAGCCCCACAAAGGATATCGGAGATGCCTGGCACTTCTACCCGAGTCTGCTCCTCTTTTCCCGCCGGATAGATTGTTTCTGCTGTCGGAGCAAACAGAAGATCGACACCCGCTTCTGATAATTTCTGTCGGTCTGCCTCCAGGGTACGGGGGTAGTCTTCAAAGTCTTCACCAGCACCAAACTGCATAGGGTTGACAAAAATACTGACAACAATGCGTTGTGACCACTTCTTCGCCTCCCTCACAAGGGCCAGGTGGCCTTCATGCAGATTACCCATAGTCGGCACAAAACCGATCTTCTCCCCGCTGTTTCGCCATACGCGAACCCTATCGCGAAGGGTTTTAATTTCGGAAAGAGTTAAAACATCGTCATTCATGTAAAACTATGCTCTTTGGATGGAAAGCTACCCTGTTTGACTGCAGTTGCGTAGGCCCTGATCGCCTCTTCGATATCTCTTCCAGAGTGGAGGAAGTTCTCAACGAACTTTGGAGGTTGAGGGTTGATTCCCAACATGTCATACAGCACCAATACCTGTCCATCGCAGTCCACCCCGGCACCGATACCGATAACCGGCACAGCCAATGTCTGACTGATCCTAGCTGCCAGCTTGTCAGGCACACACTCCAGCACCAACAGATCAATACCGGCTTTCTGCAGAGCCATGGCATCATCCAGAATTCGCTCTGCCTCCTGCTCTCCGCGTCCCTGAACACGATAACCACCAAGTTTATGTACAGATTGAGGCAGTAGTCCCAAATGACCACAGACAGGAATACCTTGGCTGGAGAGCTGATTGATTGTCTCTAAATGGACAGCGCCCCCCTCCAGTTTAACCATCTGAGCCCCCCCCTCTTTCATCAACAGACCTGCTGACTCCAGCGCCAATTCGGGGGAGCGGTAGCTCATGAACGGCATGTCTGCGATCAGCAGAGCACTTTGCCTGGCGCGTGCCACATTACGTGTATGGTATATCATCTCTTCGAGGGTCACGGGCAAAGTGCTCTCCTGACCTTGAATCACCATACCCAGAGAGTCACCCACTAGAATTACCTCAATGCCAGCTGACTCAATAAGCCGGGTAAAACTGGCATCATAGCTGGTGAGTGTGCAGATCTTCTCACCCTTTGATTTCATATCCAGTAAGCTTCTGATTGTGATATTTTTTCTACTCATTTGGTTTTACTCGTTCAGAGAGATAGCGTTGGATTCAGGTAGCGTCTGTCAGCGCCCTCGCTACTGATGTGACGAACCAGTAAATCAAAATCCTTCTGCCTCTCCAAGGGATTGATTTCCTCCGCATTAATTATCAATAAAGGGGATTGGTCATAATAGTAGAAAAAGTCTGTATAGGCATCGCAGAGTCGCTTCAGGTAGTCCGCATCTATGGTTTTCTCCTGAGGTCTGGCGCGTTTTTTTATCCTTTTCATCAGGGTATCCACCGGTGCTTGCAAATAGACCACCAAATCAGGTGGTGGCGCTTGCAGAGTCAGATGCTGATAGACCTGTTCATAGAGTGCCAACTCATCTCTGTCCAGATTGATCTGCGCAAACAAACGATCCTTCTCAAGCATAAAATCTGCAATCAAGCGTTGTCGAAACATATCGTTCTGAACAAGCCCATTCCATTGGCGACTGCGCTGAAACAGGAAAAAAAGTTGTGCCGGCAGTGCTGCTTCACGAGGGTTTTCGTAATAACGCTGTAGAAATGGGTTCTCTTCTGCCCCTTCCAAAAGCGTTTCACTCTGGAAATGTTCAGCCAGACGACGAACCAGACTGGTCTTACCCACGCCAATCGGCCCCTCCACAACAAGAAATTGAGGCATCTCAGGTGAGTCGCTCAACTTCTCCCTCCCCTTCTTCAATTTTAATATCCTGGAGTGTGCCCACACCGGGTATAGAGAGATCTTCTGGTGCGATCTCCTTAAGTGGCAAGAGGACAAAACTACGCCTGGCAATTTCCGGATGAGGCACTTTCAAGCGGTGAGTTTTGATAATCTGGTCGCCATATAAAAGTAGATCCAGGTCGAGACTGCGAGGGCCCCATCTTTCCCCTCTGATTCTATGATGACTCTGTTCCAATGCCTGTAGAGCATCCAATAGGATTTCAGCCTCTAAAGTGGTTGATAACCGGGCGACCGCATTGATGAAGTCGGGTTGATCCTGTGGACCAACCGGTTGACTGCGATAGAGGGATGAGTGGCCATCCAGATGAGCGCCATCCAGCCTGGCAAGTTCTGCAAGCGCACGTTCTACCTGTCTTCTTGGGAGATCCAGATTGCTACCCAAGCCAATATAAGCAACCACCATTTAGCAACTACTCATCGATAGTTTGTGGCTTTTTACGACGTCTTCTTCGCCGCTTACCTCGGCCTCTGTTTCCCTGTTCTGTCATAGAGAGCTTTTGCTGACTATTTGCATCCTGATAGAGAGTCCACCAGTCAGACAACTCTCGTTCAACCTCTCCAGACTCTGCACGCAACAACAGAAAGTCATATGCAGCTCTGAATTTTGGATGGGTCATCAAGCGTTGAGGACGATTACCCTGACGCTGCGTAAAGCGAACCTGAAGTTGCCAGATATCGCGCATTGGATAGCTGAAACGTTTAGGAATCGAGACATGCTGTGACTGTTCAGAAAGTACATCAGAAGCAGCATTCTGTAGCGCCTCCACAGGATGTGCCCCTTGTGCCTGAAATCTTTCAGCCCTAAGCCTGACCGGCTCCCACAACAACACGGCAAAAAGAAATGCCGGTGTGACAGATTTGTTCTGCCTTAATCGCTCATCGGTATTCGCCATACCTCGACTGACGAAGGTGATCGGAAACTCGTGGTCTTCGTGGGACAGAGCCTCTTCAGTAGCTGGGAAAAGCTGTCCAAACAACTCGTAGTGTCTTAACTTTTCAAAACTTTCCAGGGCAGCACCACCCAGAAACAGCTTCAAAACCTCTTCATAGAGCCTCGAAGAGGGGACATCCTTGAGTAGTGGTGCGAGTTTGATAATCGGCGCTTCGGTTTGTGGCTCAATCACAAATCCAAGCTTGGCAGCGAACCTGATCACTCTCAATAGTCTTACAGGATCCTCCCGATAGCGACTCTCCACATCGCCCAACAGCCTGATAATCCCTTGCTGAAGATCTGACATGCCGTTTGCGAAATCGACGACAGAGAAGTTATCCACACTGTAGTAAAGCGCATTAATGGTCAAATCACGCCTTTGCGCATCCTCTTCCAGTGTGCCATAGACGTTATCCCGCAATATCCTGCCATTTTCCATACGACGGTCTCCACCATCGTCGGAGTCTTTGAGGTTACTGCGAAATGTGGCGACTTCTATGATTTCCCTTCCAAAATGGACATGAGCCAGACGAAAACGCCGGCCGATCAAGCGGCAGTTACTGAAGACCTCCTTAACCTCTTCCGGCAAAGCATTAGTCGCCACATCGAAATCTTTCGGCTCCCGGCCAAGTAGCAGATCCCGAACGCCACCACCGACAAGATAGGCCTCATAACCGGATTTACTCAGACGATAAAGTACCTTAACCGCATTTTTACTGATATTTGCGCGGGAAATATTATGCTCATCTCTGGGTATCAATAACACTGACGCAGGATCACCATTATCCAGCCCAGAGGTTTGGGCTGAGCCATTAACCAATCTGGAAAAGGTCTTTTTTAGCCAATTGGCAGCATGTTTCAAGGGTCGATTCACCAAAGATATTTTCGCCAGGTCATTGAGCCTGGCAACCAAGTCAGTATAATACCGCCTTTCGTAAGAAGCTGCTCCCTTCGTCTAGTGGTTAGGACGCTGGCCTCTCACGCCGGTAACAGGGGTTCGAGTCCCCTAGGGAGTACCAATCCAAAAAGGCCGCAACAGTGCGGCCTTTTTGATATCAATCCGTATTACAGATTTTCTGCTAGATCCTTGATATAGCTCTTAAAACCTTCGCCCAACTCCTCATGGGCCAATCCTAATTCGACTGTCGCTTCGAGATAACCAAGCTTGCTGCCGCAATCATAGCGCTTCCCTTTCACCCGGTAAGCTCTGACTTTTTCATATTTAATCAACTCAGCAATCGCATCAGTCAGCTGAATCTCACCACCGGCACCACGACCAGTCTCTTTGATCAATGAGAAAATTCGTGGCGTTAGAATATAACGCCCTACCACTCCCAGATTGGATGGCGCATCTTCCGGCTTTGGTTTTTCAACGATAGAGGTGATAGTAGCGGTCTCTCCATCATCATCCTCTACCTCTACGATGCCATATTTACCGGTCTCGTCAAAAGGCACCTCTTCAACCAGGATGACACTGCATTGATAGCGTTCGTATATCTCTGCCATCTGCTCGATGGCGCCGATGCCGTTATCCCCCTGAATAAGGTCGTCAGCAAGAATAACTGCAAAGGGTTCGTCAGCAACCACCTGCTCTGCGCAGAGCACAGCATGCCCAAGTCCCAACGCCTCTGATTGGCGCAAATAGATACAGCTGACATCGGGTGGTAAGACATTCTGAACCTTTTCCAGCAATGCCGTTTTACCCGCCTCTTTGAGTTCACTCTCCAACTCATAGGCCTTATCGAAATGGTCAGGAATTGAGCGCTTGTTTCGTCCAGTCACAAAAACCAGTGAGGTAACCCCTGCCTCTTCAGCTTCCTCTGCTGCATATTGAATCAAAGGTTTGTCCACAATCGGCAGCATCTCTTTTGGATTTGCCTTCGTTGCCGGCAGAAAGCGTGTCCCCAAACCAGCAACAGGGAATACCGCTTTACGAATCTTTTTAACCATTACAACTCCTGTATTTTCTAACTGTTTCAACTGAACATAAGAATATGGATGCACAAGACTATGGGGCCAGATTTAGACTGTCAATGGATGTTTCTGAGATGACACCCGATTATCTGCATCAGCTCTACTCTCTATAGGCTCTGCGCAACCTCTGCATTAATTGATTTCAGTGCTTGAATCGGATCTTCTGCCGCTGTGATTGGACGTCCCACGACCAGATAGCTTGAACCTGCACCAATCGCCTCAGCAGGGGTCATCACACGTCGCTGATCATCTTTAGCCGCACTGCTGGGTCGAACCCCTGGTGTAACCAGCAGAAAATCCTGGTTTATATGACGACGTAGCTCACTCGCTTCTCTTGGCGAACAGACAACGCCGTCAAGCCCTGCTTCATCGGTCAGTTTTGCCAATCGCACAACATGCTCAGCAGCTTCACCAGTAAAACCAATTTCGTGGATATCCTCTGCGCCAAGGCTGGTCAGAATGGTTACTGCAACCAGTAAAGGTCTGTTGGAACGGCTCTCCAGGCGTTCTCTGGCAGCCACCATCATTCTTCGTCCTCCAGATGCATGCAGATTCATCATCCATATCCCCAAATCAGCAGCGGCATCGCATGCTGCAGCTACCGTATTTGGGATATCATGAAATTTTAGATCCAGGAAAATATCATATCCCTTTTTTCTCAGCTGCTCGACAAATGGAGGGCCCAATCGGGTAAACATCTCTTTGCCTACCTTAAGCCTGCAAAGTGATGGATCGAGGCGTTCAACCAGATCCAAGGCCTGTTGCTGTTGCGGAAAATCTAGCGCGACAATGACCCTAGAGCCTGTTTCATTCATGGTTAATACTCCTTAACCAGGGTTAGTATTCTGTTGAGTAGCCGGGCAGCATCAACCTTTGATGTTTCTACCCAAACATTGAAGTGGCTTAATCGCGCCCCAGGTCTTACAACTGGGGCAGTGCCAGTGAATTTTTTTCGCAGTGAAACCGCAGTGTTCGCACTGATACGCAGGCACTTGGTCAAGTAGTTTAGAGACGGAACTCAATAACACATCCAATGTCTCCCTTGGACTCTCTTCACTACGCTGCAGACTCAGTCTGACCAGACGCTCCAAACCCTTCAGATCAGGGGTCTCGGCCAAATGGTCGAGGACAGCCTCAACGGCTGCATCTTCCCCATCCGTATCTGCAATCATATCTGTAAGAATCAACATCGCTTCAGTACAGTGGTGCCGCTGATAAAGCTGTTGCAGGTAGTCATACATCTCCTGCTGCTGGCTCAGTTTCCTATAGCACTCAACCAGGCGCGGCAGGGTATCGGAAAGATAGGCTGGATCACTCCCTTCGACCTGTCTCAACAATCGAATGACCGAGCGACAATCACCCCTGGAATATTCTATCTCAGCCTGAAGCATTAATACTCTGACATTGCTGCGCTTCATCTGCTGGGCACGTTTGAGATAGCCCTCTGCCGCAGCCATGTTCTGCTGACGCAACTGTTGTTCAGCCAGTTCGCAGTAGAAATGGGCAATCGAGTTTGGTAATGCTGGATAGTGAGAGACTGTTATTTTTTCAGCTACTTCAAGGCAACGTTTCCAATCCTTCTCTTGCTGGTAGATCTCCAGAAGGAAGACATTTGCCTGCTCATTGTAGAGCTTCAGCTCAGTCAATTCGATGAATAGGTTTTCCGCCCGATCAAATAGACCGGCACGCATATAATCCTGTCCCAGTTCGAGCAGGGCCTGGGCTCGCTGTTCTCTGCTCAGACTTGGTCGTGCAATGAGATTCTGGTGAATTCGTATTGCCCGCTCAACCTCTCCTCTGCGCCGAAAAAGGTTACCCAGGGCTAAATGTGTCTCTACTGTGTCGCTATCAACGTCAAGCAGCTTTATGAAAAGATCGATAGCCTTGTCTGGCTGCTCATTCAACAGATAGTTGAGGCCCTTGAAGTAGACAGGCGATATCTCCGCTGGCTTCTTCTGACTTTTAACTGCCATACCACGCCTTGCAGCATACCACCCAGAGGCGGCCGCAACCGGCAGTAGTAGTAACAGCACCTCATACATCAACAGCTCCCTGATGTTCAAATCCCGCTCGATCGGCAGTCAGAAACAGGTGTCGATTGAAGATGCCTGAGGCTGAGATTAGTAAAGTCAGTTCCATGAACACTACACAGGTTACTCTTTCAATGGCAATGCACGGAGATTATTCACCTCTTTGCTTACCATCTCACTACGCCGTTTGAGGCTCTGTATTTCACGTTTAAGCCCGACGATCCGCCCCATACTGGAGATGAGGCCCAATATCACTCCAGCCCCAAGCACCAGGGTCAACACCAGAGAGAGAGGAAGATCCCGGCTGCCAAAATAGTAATTCACAGGCACAGAATCTGAATTGAGCACGGCAAATACAGCACCGAACATCATAATAAAAATCACTATAAATAGTTTTATGAATCGCATCTGCCATTCCGCATATCTATCACTTTACCCATTTTCGCTTAATGTGCAGGATATTTCATCCAAACAAATTAAATTTTGACAACAGTTTATGTTTTAAGAAGCACCAAGGGTACCTTGGTTAGTAATATTAACCAGGCAATTATGGCAAGATTCCTTTGATCCAGCACCTAAATAGGTCATTTTCATGACCCTCTGAATAGCTTTCATTAAGCGTAATGAATAAACAAATGGTAAAAATGGGCTGCTGCAGGGAGTTTTTCTAAATATGGGCCTCAGAATGAGGCCCTTGAACTGTAGTGATATACTAACCAGGCCATAGATATTAATAGACTCAGGGCTACAGCGGCGTTTTGATGCCTAGCCGTGAGCAAACACTCGACGGCTGAGTGTATTAATATCTATGGCCTGGTTAGTAAGATCAATTCAAGCGTAAGTATCCAACAAACCATTGCCTGATTGAATCCGTGTGGAATTCGAATCAGATGACCAGCCTTCCATTGAACTCTCACTGTCAATCCCAACACCACTAGCTTGAGCCTCCGCACTACCATCACGGCCCGGCTCACCAGTCTGATGCTGACCTACATCCACGTTTGCCAAGTTCAGATTTATCTCACCGAACATCTCACGCAAACGGGGTATTGAAGACTCCAAAGCTTCACGTGTTGGTGCCTGTGCAGCGATGAATGTGACATTGGTTTGATCATTATGTACCGAAATTCTGATCTCCAACGGGCCAAGATTGGGGGGGGTTAGCTTTATCTCAGCCTGCTGTACATTCTGGCTGACCATCCACTGGACACGTTCACCAACAGCCTGGTCCCAACCTGGTTGCCCCACAGGGGTATTCAGCGGTAATGCAATGGCGGGTCGACTGACAGCTGAAGAAGAGGCTGATTGAGATAATGCATTGAGGGAAAATGGAGATACTGAATCACTCCCTCGGGAGACTTCTGGCGAAGCTCTATCGCTACTCTCAGCAGAAATCAGGGGGAGCAGATCAACAGGTTTTTCAGTGTTGATATAATTAACTAAATTGGCGAATTTTGGTGCCGCAACTTCTGTTTGGACCTTCTGAGTAAGTGTTGCTGAGACAGGCGCTGGTAATTCAGTTGCCTGTATTGTCAATAGAGGTTGTTCACTGATTTGCGGCAATGGCTTGCCGTCTGCCTGCTGTGGCAGCGGCAACAACTTGCCATCCTGAGTGAGCATAGGCATAGGCAGCGGCTGGTTTTCCACATCGACCGGCATCTGCATAGCAAACAGTTGCACCCCCCCTTCACTATCCTGAGGGGTGAGCAGTTCCTGTAATGCTCGATCGAAGGGAATACCGATAACCATACCCTCTGCAGAGAGGCTGAATAGCTCTGACTCGCTTTCACTGGTTATTGCAGTAGATGAATTTCCACCAGTCATTTGGGGCATAAGAGGTATTTGTGCCATGGCGTTACCTGTCAGTGTGGTCTCCTGTCGACAGATAACAAGCAGATTCCGGGCCAAGATCAGTGAATAAAATCCTCCGGGCCTGCGCGGCGCCAATCAGCCTGAGTTAACAGCCAATCGTCATCCTGTTGTATAAATTTGAGCTCGAGGCGTATCAGGTCACCCCGCCACGCGGCCAAGGAGGGGGCGTTCTCTTGAGGAGAGCCGGCCAAACCGGCAAACAGCAGCACTTTAGCTTTATCCTCGTCTACTATTTCGAGATTTTCGATTTTGGTTAACATAAAAATCGATTTATGACGTAAAAAATAGCCAGCCAGCATTGCCCTCAACTGCCGAAGCTCAAACCCATTCTGATCCTGATAGCCAGCATCAATGAATGCCATGGTTGCAGATAAATCTCGAGCTTTGATAGATGACTCAGCTTCGCTGATTGTCTGGCGGAGCTGTGCTTCAGGAGAGACTGGTTTATCGCTGCATCCCCAGATAACCAGGGCAATCAAAGCAATGGCAGAGTATCTGTATGTAGCACTCATGAAATCTGTTATCGCCATATTGAGCTGTGGGGTAAAAATTCAAGGATTTGGTTTACCGCAAACTTAATACATCCTGCATATCAAAAAGCCCATTTGGCTTGCTGCTGATCCATTTGCAAGCACGGACGGCCCCGCCGGCAAAATTCATTCGACTCGAGGCCTTGTGGGCGATCTCCACCCGTTCTCCTTCCATTGCAAACCAGACGCTATGCTCACCAACAACATCACCGGCACGAATGGTTTCAAATCCTATCGTTTTCCTATCCCGTGCTCCTGTATTGCCCTCACGACCATATACAGCACAGCTTTGTAGATCCCGCCCAAGGGTTTCAGCAATTACCTCACCCATGCGCAAAGCTGTACCTGATGGGGCATCGACTTTATGACGATGGTGAGCTTCGATAATCTCTATATCCGCTTCATCACCCATAACCTTAGAAGCCAGCTGCAACAGTTTAAAGCAGAGATTGACACCCACACTCATATTCGGAGCGAATACTATGCCAATCTCATCAGATGCCTCTTGCAGCACCTTTTTGTCATCATCACTTAGACCGGTGGTTCCGATAACCATACGTTTTCCTGCCTGGCGACAGATCTGTAGATGGTTCAGCGTTGCTGCGGGGGATGTAAAGTCGATAACCACATCAAAATTGTCCAAGACTTCATCCAAGCTAGATGAGATGGCCAAATCGAGTCTGCTGAGTCCCGCCAGTTCTCCAGCATCCCGGCCAACCAGACCTGACTCAGATCGCTCAGTGGCAGCCCCCAGAGTTAAGCCCTCAGCTTCATGAACCGCCTGAACCAGGGTTCTCCCCATCCGGCCTCCGGCACCAACCACTGCAATTCTTGTCATCTGCTTACCCCTCGTCCGGAGCCGTTATCCGTTTTTTATATTAAAAATCCCACTGAAAGAGGGTTCTGAAGAGTAAAAAACCTTAGAAACCCATGTTCTCGAAGAATTTCTTCACCCCATCTACCCAACTCGTGGAATGGGGGCTGTGTTTCCCCCCACCATGTTTCATAGTTTCATCGAATCGCTTCAACAGCTCTTCCTGTTCGGTCGTAAGTTTCACTGGTGTTTCAACCAGCACACGACACATTAAATCTCCAACAGGCCCACCACGTACTGGTTTGACACCTTTCCCTCGCATACGAAACAGGCGTCCTGTTTGAGTACCGGCTGGAATTTTCAGAATGACTTTTCCATCCAAAGTCGGCACTTCCAGTTCACCACCGAGGGCTGCGATCACGAAACTGATTGGAACTTCGCAGAACAGATGGTTATCTTCCCGACTGAAGATGGTGTGCGGCTTGACTGCCACCTGCACGTAGAGATCTCCCGGCGGGCCACCGCTCTCACCAGCCTCACCCTCTCCCGCCAGACGAATGCGATCACCTGAATCCACACCAGGTGGTACTTTTACTGAGAGGGTCTTCTGTTCTTGAATGCGACCTTCACCGTGACATTTAGGGCAGGGATTATCGATCATCGTCCCCTTGCCATGACAGCGGGGACAAGTTTGCTGAACTGAGAAAAATCCCTGCTGCATTCTGACCTGACCATGCCCTGCACAGGTTTCACAGGTCTTGGGTGAACTGCCTTTCTTGGCTCCGCTGCCATCACAGGTATCGCACTTCACCAGGGTTGGGACACGGATTTTGACCGTCGTTCCCGCTACTGCATCCTCCAGGGAGAGCTGCAGGTTATAGCGTAGATCGGCACCACGGTGAACCCGGGAGCCACCGCCCCCACGTGCACCACCAAAAATATCACCGAATACATCACCGAAGATATCCGAGAAACTGGCATCACCACCACTGAAACCACCACCCATGGTCTGATCCACGCCAGCGTGTCCAAACTGATCATAGGCAGCACGCTTCTGCGCATCTGACAATATTTCGTAGGCCTCCTTGGCCTCTTTGAAGCTCTTTTCAGTCTTTTCTGAAGCATCACCGGTATTTCGATCAGGATGATATTTCATAGCCAATCGGCGATAGGCCTTTTTGATATCGGCCTCACTGGCGTTCTTGTTAACGCCTAAAACTTCGTAATAATCTTTTTTCGCCATGGTAGGTTCTATCTAAATAACATCTATATTCAATGAAATAGTGATCGCATGAATTCTGATTCAACTGCGATCTCACCCTTTTTTCATGCTGATCCGTATAACGCCAAAAACCGCACACCGGACAAGCCGGCGTACGGTCTGCTGGCAACAGTGACAGACTAGTTTTTGTTGTCTTTAACCTCTTCGAACTCGGCATCGACCACATCATCATCAGTAGCACTCGCGGTGTTCTCCGCTTCCGCCTCTGGGGCAACACCTTCACCGGCATCGGCACCCTTTTGAGCATACAAACGCTCGGCCATTTTGCCTGAAGCTTCCGCTAATACTTTGGTTTTTTCTTCGATAACCTCTTTGTCATCGCTACTCATCACCGCTTCAAGATCCTTGATAGCACTTTCGATAGACTCTTTTTCGCCGGCTTCGAGTTTATCCTCGCCCAACTCTTCCATCGACTTCTTAGTGGCATGGATCATCGAATCCGCCTGATTGCGTACGCCCACCAACTCCTGGAACTTGCGATCTTCGTCGGCATGGGCCTCGGCATCATTTACCATACGGTCAATCTCATCATCACTCAGCCCGGATGAGGCCTTGATCACGATCGACTGTTCCTTGCCTGTTGCCTTGTCTTTGGCAGAAACGTTAAGGATACCATTGGCATCGATGTCGAAACTGACCTCAATTTGAGGTACGCCACGAGGAGCCGGCGGAATATCGCTAAGGTCAAAGCGACCCAGGGATTTATTCGCAGCTGCCTGGTCACGTTCACCCTGCAGTACATGGACGGTCACCGCAGTCTGACTATCATCAGCTGTGGAGAAAACCTGTGAAGCACTGGTTGGAATAGTGGTGTTTTTCTCGATCAGCTTGGTCATCACGCCACCCAGGGTCTCGATACCCAGGGAGAGCGGGGTAACATCAAGCAACAGGACATCCTTGACTTCACCACCCAGAACACCGCCCTGAATAGCAGCACCAATCGCCACGGCTTCGTCAGGATTCACATCCTTGCGCGGATCCTTACCAAAGAACTCTTTCACCGCATCCTGTACTTTAGGCATACGGCTCTGCCCACCGACCAGAATAATCTCATCGATCTTCGATGCAGAGATACCCGCATCTTTCATCGCCAGCTTACAAGGCTCGATGGTACGACTTACCAGATCGTCAACCAGCGACTCCAACTTGGCGCGGGTCAGTTTCAGGTTGAGATGTTTAGGACCACTTGCATCTGCTGTTATGTAAGGCAGATTGATATCGGTCTGCTGGCTGGAAGAAAGTTCGATCTTAGCCTTCTCAGCACCCTCTTTCAGACGCTGCAGAGCCAAGGGGTCATTACGCAGATCAAAACCCTGCTCTTTTTTGAACTCCTCAACCAGGTGATCGATGATACGCAGATCGAAATCCTCACCACCCAGGAAAGTATCACCGTTGGTAGAGAGCACCTCAAACTGATGTTCACCATCAATTTCGGCGATTTCGATAATCGAGATATCAAATGTACCACCACCCAGGTCGTACACTGCCAGGGTCTGGTCACCACGTTTTTTATCCATACCGTATGCCAACGCAGCAGCAGTAGGCTCATTGATAATACGCTTTACGTCCAGACCGGCGATGCGTCCCGCATCTTTGGTGGCCTGGCGCTGGGAATCGTTAAAGTATGCAGGAACAGTGATGACCGCCTCTGAAACGGTCTCACCAAGATAATCCTCAGCAGTTTTCTTCATCTTCTGCAGAATCTTTGCAGCAATCTCCGGTGGCGCCATCTTCTTACCATTGACCTCGACCCAGGCATCGCCATTGTCTGCGCCAACGATTTTGTAAGGCACCATGTCAGCATCCCGCTGCACCACATCATCTTTAAACATGCGGCCAATCAGACGCTTGATAGCAAATAGAGTATTTTGGGGATTGGTGACAGCCTGGCGTTTGGCGGATTGGCCAACCAGGATCTCGCCATCATTAGCGTAGGCGATAATTGATGGTGTAGTACGATCACCTTCACTGTTTTCAATCACTTTGGTGGAACTACCCTCCATAACCGCCACACAGGAGTTGGTGGTTCCCAGGTCGATACCGATGATCTTGCCCATGATGATTAACTCTCCGAATTCTTTACTAAATAATAAAATTTCTTACTGACTGTCCCTAATGTGGGGTCATGTCGCCGGCTTTCAAGCCTGTTCGTCTATTGATGTGCTGGATGAGGCCTTGGAAACCATCACCATCGCAGGTCTCAACAATCGTCCATTCAGCAGATAACCCTTCTGCACTACGGCAACCACAGTATTGGGCTCCACATCATCACGTTCCTGCATCGACATCGCCTGGTGGAACTCAGGATTAAAGACCGCTCCCTCAGGATTGACCTGTTCGATCCCGTGACGGTTCATCACATCCACCAGTAACTTCAGGGTCAGCTCAGTACCTTCACGAATTGTATTCACATCGGCGCTCTCATCCAGAGCTGCCTGATTGCCTAATTCCAGGCTATCCCAGACCTGCAGCATGTCCTGCGAGATCTTGTCCAAGGCGTATTTGTGGGCATTTTCGAGATCCCGCTGAGTTCTTTTGCGTATATTGTCGACTTCAGCACGGGTGCGCATCAACTGATCCCAGTGGTCATCAGCTTTTGCCCTAGCATCTTCCAGCAACTTCATCAGCTCACCATGATCCTGACCGGACACAGAAGCCTCTTCAATCACCTCATTTTCAGCAGCATCCTCAGCCTGAGAAGCCTGGGGTTCATCCACACTTTCTGCTGAATCTTGCGGTTGATCCTTATCTATCACTTGGTTTGACCTCAACTATAAAAATAGAACGTATAACACCCCGCTATATCGGGTTATTCTCTGACAAATTGGGATGATTAATTTTTTTTCAAGGCTGCACTAAGAATTTTTGCCGTAATATCGACTACAGGAATAACCCGCTCATAGTTCATACGGGTTGGTCCGATAACCCCCAACATTCCAACCATCTCTTCATTCACCTGATATGGGGCAGTTACCACTGAGCAGCCGTTGAGCAACTGATAACCTGACTCTTCCCCGATGAAGATCTGCACCCCATCCGCATTCTGAAATTGATCCAAAAGATGCAGAATCTCATGCTTTTCTGTAAATGCATCAAACAGTTTACGCAGCTGATCCAATCCGGATAGCTCTGCAAACTCCATCAGATTGGTCTGTCCGGCAATCATACAGTCCTCTTCAGACTCACTGGCATTGACCACTTCTCCTGCCATTTTCAGCGCCTGAGTCATCATCTGATCAAAATGATCCCGAGCCTCGTTCAGATCCTGCAAGAGGGTATGGCGCACCAGGTCCATATCACGCCCGGCAAAAGAATTTGTCAGGAAATTGGCTGCCTGTTCCAGTTCCACTCGCTCAAAATCCCGGTGGGTGTGAAGTATGCGATTGTGTACCTCTCCAGCATCTGTCACCAGAATCCCCAAAACCCGGTGATCAGACAGGGGCAGGAACTCAATTTGACGGAAAGTGGTCTTTTCCCTTCTTGGCAGGGTCACCACACCTGCCATATGAGTGACGCCTGAGAGAAGACGTGAGGCTGAGGCCAGTAGCACTTTGTTCTCTTCCCCACCCATAATCAGCTCAGAACGTATCTTCTCCACCTCACTCTTTCTCAAATCCTGTATGGTAAGCAGTGAGTCTATGAACATCCGGTAGCCGGTAATTGTAGGAATACGACCAGCAGATGTGTGGGGTGAAGAGACCAGCCCCAGATCCTCCAGGTCAGCCAAGACATTACGCACGGTCGCTGGACTGAGATCCAGACCAGTGTCTTTCGCCAAGGTGCGGGAACCTATAGGCTGACCTTCTTTGATATATCGTTCAATCAACGCTTTGAGAAAATGCTGCGCGCGCTCACTGACCGCGGTTTCATTGACCGATTTTTTCTCTGACAAGGGAGTCTCCGGGTGATTATTAGCACTCATTCCGGTCGAGTGCCAACTAATCAAAAAATTAGCAATTCAAATCGATATAGTCAAGCCTTCTACTACATTGAATGTCCCACTTGGATTGACCTTGACAGCATGCTAACGTTGAGTAATGGTGCATTTTAAGCACTCCTTCAATGACATAACCTACGAGCCATATACCAGAGTATGCATAAACGGTTTCAACAAATCGGACTGATTGGTAAACATGGCGACCCGCTAGTCAAGCAGACCCTACTGCGTCTCTACGACTATCTCATCGAGCAGCAACATGAGGTGGTCATTGAGGAGGCTACCTGTCGGATGCTTAACAATAAACCGGTATCCAGTGTACCGGAGATCGATCTCCCAAAGCACAGTGATCTTGTCATTGTTGTCGGAGGTGACGGCACACTACTACATGCAGCCCGGGTATTATCGAAACAGAATATCCCACTTCTGGGGATAAATCTGGGAAGACTGGGTTTCCTGGTCGATATTTCACCAGATGAGATGACCCAGCAGTTGACCGAGATACTGAACGGTCAATATGAGCAGGAGTGTCGTTTCCTGCTTGAGGTCGGGATGGGAGATGAGTCGTCAGATAACCAGAATATTCTGGCATTCAACGACGTCGTTTTACATAAATGGAATATCGCAAGGATGATTGAATTTCAGACCTATGTTGACGATCAACTGGTCAATGATCAGAGGTCTGATGGTTTGATTGTCTCAACCCCGACCGGGTCGACTGCGTACGCACTCTCAGGTGGCGGTCCACTGCTCCACCCCTCGTTGAACGCTATCGTTCTGGTACCGATCTGTCCTCATACCTTAAGTAACCGGCCCATTGTTGTGGATGGTGACAGCTTGATAGAGATACGTCTTGATCCGGCCCACGCGGAGGATGTTCAGATCACCTGTGATGGACAAGCCACCATACCGGCCATGCCGGGAGAGGTAATCCGGATTCGCAAGTCGGAACAGATGGTCAGACTGATACATCCCAAAGGCTACGACTACTACAGTATCCTGAGAGCGAAGCTCGGATGGGCTGAAAATCCGAAAAAAAATAGATGCTGATTCAATTACAGGTCCACAATCTGGCCATCGTCTCATCCATGGAGCTGGAGCTGCTGGATGCACTTACTGCATTGACCGGGGAGACCGGCGCTGGCAAATCGATACTCATCGATGCACTTGGACTAGCCCTCGGTGAGCGGGCTGACAACGGTATGATCAGGGCAGGTTCCGACAGAGCAGAGGTTACCGCTCAGTTTGATATCAGCAAACTTCAGCAGGCCAGTGAATGGCTGAAGCAGCATGACCTGGATGAAGAGGATGAGTGTATTTTACGACGCAGCCTCAACAGAGAGGGGCGATCACGCTCCTTTATCAATGGTCGTAGCGTACCTTTACAGCAACTTCAGGATTTAGGTGGATTATTAGTCGAAATTCATGGCCAGCACGCCCATCAATCCCTGCTCAAACCGAATCACCAAAGAAGCCTGCTGGACGCCTACGGCGGCCACACCGAGCTGAGCACCAAGCTGGCACAACAGCACAAGCGCTACCAGAAAGCGCATAAAGAGCTGGTCACTTTAACCGCTGCTGCCGAAGAGCGGGCCTCTCGCCTTGATCTGCTCCGTTACCAGGCACAGGAACTGACCAGCCTGGGTATTACTGCAGAAGAGCTCACAACGATAGAGCAGGAACATTCACGACTGAGTCACCTGGAACAGCTCAGAAGCAGTTGCAGTGAGATTATCTCTTCACTTGATAGCGAAAATCACTCACTACGCAGCAAACTCTCCCATTCACTGGACAATATCAACCAGATGGCGCAGCTGGATGCAGCACTGGCAGACCCCAGAGAGATGTTTGACAGCGCCCTAATACAGCTCGATGAGGCCCTGGCTTATTTACGTAACTATCTGACAGACATAGCTTTGGATCCAGCCGGTCTACAGCAGCTTGAGGAGCGTCTGAGCACACTGCACGATACTTCAAGAAAATACCGGGTCAAAATAGATCAACTGCCTGAAAAACTCCAGCAAATCGAGACTGAGATAGCAACACTTGAGCGAGCGGACGAAACCCTCGCTGATCTATCGAATCAAGTTGAGGAGCAGAGAGATACATACCTCAAATTGGCTGAAAAACTCTCTTTGAAGCGTCAATCATCTGCAAAACGGCTGAGTAAGGAGATTACCGAAGCGATGCAGACACTGGGCATGCCTGGTGGTCGGTTCACGGTCTCCTTAACCCCTTTGGATTCAACACAAACTGGTCCCCAGGGCCTTGAGCAAATCGACTTTCAAGTATCTGCTAATCCAGGGTTACCACTCGACTCGTTGAGTAAAGTTGCTTCCGGTGGCGAACTATCCCGCATCAGTCTTGCAATTCAGGTAGCGACCATCCAATACAGTGCCACACCCACCCTCGTATTCGATGAAGTGGATGTAGGCATCGGTGGCAGTGTTGCAGAAATTGTTGGGCAAATGCTTCGTAAACTGGCTTCTGACCGACAGATTCTATGTGTTACCCACTTGCCACAAGTAGCGGCACAGGCCATGCACCATTTCCAAGTCCAGAAGACAACGCAGAAAAAGATGACCCGTACCGATATTGCCAGACTGGATGATGAAGCGCGCATTCAGGAGATTGCCCGCATGTTGGGAGGCGTAAAGATTACAGAGCAGACACTGGCTCACGCACAGGAGATGGTCTCACTCGCAGCCCACTAATATTAACCCACCTGGCACTTTGGGTTACCGCAATGGCCATAAATAATAAGGGAGTGATCGACGATTTCAAAGCCATGCTCACTGGCAATTTCCCGTTGCCGCTTTTCAATGGTTGTATCGACAAACTCTTCCACCTTGCCACACACCACACATACCAGGTGGTCATGGTGACTGCCACGTTCCAATTCGAACACCGCATGGCCACCCTCAAAGTTATGTCGGGTAACCAGACCAGCTGCTTCAAACTGGGTGAGAACCCGATAGACGGTGGCCAGACCAATCTCTTCACCCTTCTCAAGGAGTAACTTGTAGACATCCTCAGCACTTACATGACGCTGAGCACTACTTTCCAGCAACTCCAGTATCTTGACCCTGGGCAGGGTCACTTTGAGACCGGCTTTTCGGATATCTTGATTATCCATCCCTTCTTTTCTCCAACAAGTGTCTCTTGGATATGGAATGCGTTATTATGACGACTGGAAACAGATTGTACTCGTAATGAAAAAGATTCTCATCTTCATTTTAACTCTTTTGCCTGGACTCAATGGGTGTACCTCCTGGGAGGAGATATCCCTGGTTCACTCACCTGATATTGAACAGGGCAACATTGTTACCCCGGAAATGGTTGCTCTGCTTGAGCCCGGCATGTCTCAACGTCAAGTACGGTTCGCTTTAGGTACACCGATGCTGAGGGATGTCTTTCACGGTGAGCGGTGGGACTATATGCTCTCAATAAAACGCCGCAACGAAGCAGTTGAGATCAAACGTTTTAGCGCCTATTTCGAGGGTGATTACCTGACTCGCTTTGGTGGTGACATCAAACCCGCTGAAAATGTGGAATCAAATCAGGAAAAGCGTGAACTTGTAGCCAGCGTACCCGATTATGACGGGGATTTTGGTATTCTGGAGAGACTTTGGTATTCACTAGGATTCGGTGAGCCAGACTAGTGGGCAGTGTAGTAAATTCATTAATTTCCAGAGCCCACGGTTAACCCGCTCAGGAAAATAATCCAGCTGCAGTTTTCTGGATTTAATTCATGCAGGAACGAACAGCAATCGTTCAAGCCCCCCCTTTACGCATCGTCTTACCCTCTGCAGCCCGTTTCTTCCTGGCCTCCTTGGGATCAGCAATTAATGGTCGGTATATCTCTACCCTGTCTCCTTCGGTCAACAGACTTTCAAGTTTGGCCGCCTTACCGAAAACACCTGTTTTATTGACTTTAAGGTCAATCTCCGGAAACCGCTCAAGAACGGCTGACTGTTCTATCGCCTGTTGAACTGTCAAGGGTTCACTGGACTCGACCACCAGTAATACCTGCTCGTCCAACTTGCCATAGGCAACTTCATATTTCATTGTCCTGCTTTCCTATAAATCTCGTCTGCACGTTGGCAAAAAGCATCTACCAGCGTATTGGCGATTTGACTGAAGACCCGACCAAAAGCAGCATCAATCAATCGGCCAGCGAATTCAAATTCCAATACTAATTCAACCTTGCAAGCATCTTGCTTAAGCGCAATAAAATGCCAGCTCCCGTGTAATTTTTTGAATGGTCCATCCCTCAATTGGATATCCATTCTTTCATCTGTAACCAGTTTATTGCAGGTTGAAAACCGCTGTTTGATACCTACCCGTGACACTTCGAGTTCACCACATATCTCTTCAGGTGTACGGGAAATCAATCGACTAGCGCTGCACCAGGGTAAAAAATGCGGGTAGTCCTCGAAATCACAAACCAACTGAAACATTTCATGGGCTGAGTGTGTAACCAGCGCACTCTTTTTAACAACCGGCACTTTTAAAATATTCCAATAGCATTCAAAAAAACCACCACTACAGCTAATGGCGATACATAACGGATCAGTGTCCACCACAGTTTGTATCGTCCAGGGTCCATCTGAAATTCATCCTGACTGGATGATTTTTTCATCAACCAACCACTGAACACCGCGATCAGCAAACCACCCAGGGGCAACATAATGTTGGCCGTCAAATAGTCGAGCAGATCAAAAAAGGTCATACCGAAGAGTTTCAACTCCGATCCGATATTAAATGAGAAGACAGTACCCAGACCGATAACCCAAGTTGTCATACCAATCCAGATTGAAGCACGAACTCGCGTCATACTGCGGTTCTCAACCAACCACGCTACTGCAGGTTCGATAAGAGAGATCGAAGAACTCCAGGCAGCAAAAACCAGCAGAATAAAAAACAGCGTGCCAAAAATTTGCCCCCCAGGCATAGCCCCAAAGGCGATCGGTAGAGTCTGAAAAATCAGACCGGGACCTGCTCCTGGCTCGAGACCATTTGCAAAAACAATGGGGAAGATAGCCATACCGGCTAATAGCGCAACCGCTGTATCCAATAATGCGATTAATACTGCCGATCCCGCAATTGAGGACTTTTTCGGCATATAAGAGCCATAGACCATGATTGCCCCCATACCCAAGCTCAAGGTAAAGAATGCATGCCCCATCGCAACCAATAGCGGACTGCCACTGAACTTACACTGTTCAAGCCCATCAACAACCTGACAAGTATAAATTAACTTATTGAAATCCGGGGTAAAAAGAAACTCAACACCCTGAACAAAAAAGCCAGTATTCATTGCATATCCGACCAACACAATGAGTAGTACAAATAGTGCTGGCATCAGATAGGTGACGGCCCTTTCAAGACCCGACTTCACCCCTTTCGCAACCACAAACATACTCATCAGCATGAACAGGGTATGCCAGGCCAAGAGTCGTTCTGGACTACCCACCAATCCATTGAACAGTCCCTCGATAGCAACCGCATCCATGCCATTGAAAACCCCAGCACCGGCACGTACCACATAAGCCAACGCCCATCCCGCAATGACACTGTAGTAGGAGAGGATGAAAAAACCGGCTAAAACACCACTCCAACCAACCAGTGCCCAGGCTTTATTGGCACCCTCCTCCCGACTCAGAGCTGCCATTGTGTTGATCGGACTCTGTCTGCCTCTTCTTCCGAGCATGATCTCGGCCATCATGATAGGTATACCTACCAATGCGATACATAACAGATACACGATAACAAATGCACCACCGCCATTTTCACCGGTGATATAGGGAAACTTCCAGACGTTACCCAAACCAACTGCTGATCCGGTAGCTGCCAGAATGAATACCAGCCGTGACGACCACTGACCATGAATGGATTGTCTTTCAGTCATATAATCTTGCCCTTTAACAGCCCCTGAATGAGCACCCCCAAAGCTTAACTGAATATTGCCACGTGAGGTTAGGAATTTAAATGCTGATGATTTTCCTGATTTCGAGGGCATTTCACAAGCCAGCTCTAGCTAGTAGTCTAATACAGCATTAGAATAGCCCGATGGCAAGCAAAGCAAAGAAGAAAGGTCAGGGGCGCCCTACTATAGCGCTGAACAAGAAAGCAACCCACGATTTTTTCATTGAAGATCGATATGAGGCAGGTCTGGCTCTACAAGGCTGGGAGGTCAAAAGCCTACGGGAAGCACGGGTTCAAATCAAAGAGAGTTACGTCACTATCAAGGATGGCGAGGCCTTTCTATTTGGTGCCCATATCGTTCCTCTGAGCACCGCCTCCACCCACATCCACCCTGATCCAACACGCACCCGTAAACTCCTGTTGCATCGCAGTGAGCTGAATAAATTAATCGGGCTTGTGGAGCGCAAAGGCTACACACTGGTACCAACCGCGCTCTACTGGAAGAAAGGCATGGCGAAACTGGAAATAGGCATCGCCAAAGGCAAGAAGCTCCATGACAAAAGAGCGACAGATAAAGACCGTGACTGGAAAAGAGAAAAAGAGCGCCTCTTTAAGCACAGCTGATCCCATTTTCACAGCTCAGCGACACTAAGCATATTTTCATTGGTCAGGAACCACTGCCTGGCATATAATGTCTGACTCACTAACCGTTACGGGGGCGACGTAGGCTTCGACGGGGGTTGCAAAACCTGAAGTGCATGCCGAGGTGCAGAATACCTCGCAAAACTATCTGCAAACTTATAGTTGCCAACGACGACAACTACGCACTCGCCGCTTAATACCCGGTAGGGTGCCGTCTGACTGGAGCCGTGCTTGTGCGTCCAGCTTTTCAGGCGTCATATCTCACAAGATCGCGTTGAAGCTCGTCCGGGGTAGATTCGTTAAAACCTTACCGGAATCGCTTATTGCGCGCCCTGTCCGTCGGGTGGTAATCGGCTAAATATAATAGGCTGGACTAAGCATGTAGAACTTTTGGCAGAGGACTCGCGGACGGCGGTTCGAATCCGCCCGCCTCCACCATTTCCCGATTCAAAGAAATCCAACAAGATCCATAAGCCAGCGTAAATGCTGGCTTTTTATTGCCTGCTCGTCTGTTACCGTCTAGTATATTCCGGTAACAGCTACCCCCAAATGACGGTAAGTATGACGGTAACTCTACTTACCGTCACAGGAGTTACCGTCATGCCACTGACCGACAGCGCTATCCGCAACGCCAAACCAAAAGAGAAAAATTACAAACTCGCCGACGGTGGTGGCCTCTACCTGCTGGTCACGACCAAAGGTGGCAAATGGTGGCGGTTGGATTATCGATTTAACGGCAAACGGAAGACCCTCTCCATGGGGGTTTATCCAGACGTCACTTTAAAGTCTGCCCGCGACAGAAGAGCTGAGGCCAAAACACAGTTAGCTGACGGTATCGACCCAGGTGAGACTCGTAAGGCAACCAAGGCCTCTAAGTCGGATGCCGATGGCTTCGAGGCAGTTGCTCGTGAGTGGTGGGGAAAACGTGAGCCGACCTGGTCTAAAACTCACTCTTCCAGGATCATTCAGAGGCTTGAAAAAGACGTTTTCCCTTGGATTGGCAATCGACCCATTAGAGAGATTAGTGCACCTGAATTATTAACCATCCTACGCCGAATCGAAAACCGTGGTGCATTGGAAACTGCTCACCGTATTCATCAAAGCTGCGGTCAGATATTTCGTTATGCAGTCGCCACCGGAAGAGCTCAACGTGATCCTTCTGCTGATTTGAAAGGTGCCCTACCCCCTACACGACAAAGACATCATGCAAGCATTACTGAACCCAAGAAGATAGGAGAACTACTTAGAGTGATAGAGGGATATGAAGGCTCACTAGTAACACGCTGCGCCCTTCAACTTGCATCACTAACATTTGTTCGCCCTGGCGAGCTTAGACATGCAGAGTGGTCGGAAATAAACCTAGAGAAAGCTGAGTGGCGCATACCCCCCGAGAAAATGAAAATGAGAACGCTGCATATTGTCCCGCTCTCTACACAAGCTCTTGCGGTTCTGAATGAAATCAAGCCACTCACAGGCCGAGGAAAATATGTTTTTCCAGGGGTTCGCACGAACCGACGACCGATGTCAGAAAACACCGTGAACGCGGCATTACGACGGCTGGGCTACACAAAAGAAGAGATGACAGGACATGGGTTCCGCTCAATGGCCTCAACGATTCTAAATGAGCAAGGATGGCATCGAGATGCGATTGAACGCCAGCTTGCACATGCAGAGAGGAACTCTGTTAGGGCTGCATATAATTACGCTGAGCATATGCCAGAAAGGATCAAGATGATGCAGTGGTGGGCGGATTATCTTGATAACCTAAAAACCGGAGCGGAGATCATCCCAATAAACAAAAACGCATGAAATAAACCACAGTGATGCCATCTGGATGCTATATATAAGTGGACAGATGGCAACCTAAAACGTGATAGTTCTAGTTCTTACTCTTGCTCTCGCACCCGCCTAAAAATCTCCTGTGCAAGGTGCTCGTGCGCTGCCGATCGGAAATTGGCATCCGACATCACCCTTGAGAAAATATCCTCATTGCCCTCCATACGAGCAATGAACAGCTCATCCAGCATGCGATCAAAATAGGCGGCGAAGTTTGCGAAGTTATTGGCACGGGCTGCTTCGGTTATGCTCTCATCATTTTCCGCCGAGGCGCGTATCTGATCAAAGAAAAGCTGATCAGCCTCAGTAAAGTCGGTTCCAAAGCGCTCATTAAGTTTCTCGACCAATGACGAAAGCGCCACGGCTTCATCCTTTACACCTGCAGTTCCGATATCGGTGGGACCTTTGAGGGGATAGGCTTCTCCATCACCCAGATCAATAGAGCCATCGGTCATCTGCTGTACGCGGAAGTATTGCAGCGCCACCTCGTCATCCAGCTCAAACTTCTGACCATCGCCAGGCGGTGGCAGCTTTAGGATCAGGTTACGAACGAAGGTATAGAGCTTCTCCAGATCACTGTCCTGATAGGGAATAATCTGTGACAAGAAAGAATAAAGATTGCGATAGCCGGTCAACTGGCCGCGAAACTCTTCGCGCTCGTCCTCGTCCAGCTCGCAAAATCGATGTACAACAGTATCCAGCACGGCATTCATCACCCGATGATCGCTTGCAGAGTGGTCACGCTTGCCTCGATACCACACCTCCGCAAAGATGGTTACATCATCCGGGCTAAAGATCGCCCACTCCAATAGTCGGTGTTGCAGCTCCGAGAGACGCTGCGGATCGGCGTTCTCACCGACGGGCGTCGTCTCGTAGTAGGGCTTGAACGCCTGGAAGATGTCATCTTCTTCATTGGCGAAATCGAGCACAAAGGTGCGCGACTTGCCGGGTGCGATACGGTTGAGCCGCGAGAGGGTCTGCACCGCCTGCACACCGGCCAAACGCTTCACCACATACATCGTCTGCAACAGGGGCTGATCGAAGCCGGTCTGATACTTCTCAGCCACCAGCAGCACCCGGTAGTCGTCACGTTCGAAAGCCTCTGGGAGTTCGCCCTCGGACAGCCCTTCGTTCATCGCCACTTCGGTATACGAAGAACCGGGGTCATCCGGGTCTTCGACCGATCCGGAGAAGGCGACCAGCGAGCGTATGCCGGAATAACCCTGATCCTTGATGTACTTGTCAAAGTCGAGCTTGTATTTCACCGCCGCCAGACGCGACCCCGTGACCACCATCGCCTTGGCCCGCCCACCAAGCTCATGCATCACGTAGAGCCGGAAATGCTCAACAATGACCGAAACCACCTGCTCGATATTGACCGGGTGCAGCTCCAGGTAGCGCGACAGGGCCTTGGCCGCTTTTTTACGCGGTACATCGGGATCATCCTCGACCTGCTTGACCAGACCAAAGAAGCGTTTGTAGGTGGTGTAGTTGGCGAGCACGTCCATGATAAAGCCTTCCTCGATGGCCTGACGCATGCTGTATTCATGGAAGGGAGACTCGCCAGATGGTCCAGGTTCGTCGAACAGGGCCTTTGTCTTGAACTTTGGGGTAGCGGTAAAGGCAAAGAAGCTCAGATTCGATTGCCGGGCGCGCCGCAAAGCATCGCGCAGCACCTCCGCCTTGGCCTCATCCGACAGGTCGCTATCCTCCTCCTCGGAGAGCTGCGCGGCGATAGCCGCTTCGATGCCTTCCTTATTCAGCATCCCCTTAAGCGTGGTCGCGGTCTCACCACTCTGGGACGAGTGCGCCTCATCGACGATGACGGCAAAGCGCTTGTCCGCCGTGTCAATCGTCACGCCACTGCCCTTCTTCTCCAGGGTCGAGAGTGCGTGGGAGATAAAGGGGAATTTCTGAATGGTGGTGATGACAATGGGCGTACCCTGCGACAGTGCGCGAGCGAGCTGCTGGGTATCTTCGTCGATCTTCTCCACCACCCCGGTTTTGTGCTCAAACTGATAGATAGTCGCCTGCAACTGCTGATCGAGCACGCGCCGGTCGGTGACCACGATAACCGAGTGAAATACCTTCTCGTCCTCTGCGCTATGCAGGCTCGCCAGCCGGTGTGCCAGCCAGGCGATAGAGTTCGATTTTCCGGAGCCCGCTGAGTGCTGGATCAGATAGTTGCGGCCCGAACCATGGGCCTTCGCGTGGGCGACCAGGGAACGCACTGCATCAAGCTGATGGTAGCGCGGGAAGATCATCGTCTCCTTACGCACCGTGCGCACACCCTTATCAGTCTTGATCTGCTTTTCCTTCACTTCTAGGTGCATGAAACGTTGCAGGATCTCCAGCAGGCTATCGGCCTGCAACACCTCATCCCAGAGGTAGTGGGTCTTCCAGTTACCCTCCACGAGTGGGTTACCAGCCCCATGATTGTCGCCCCGATTAAAGGGTAGGAAACGGGTCTCCTTACCCTTAAGATGAGTCGTCATCCACACCTCATCCGGGTCCACCGCGAAGTGGACCAGCGCACGCCCCTTGAAAACGAAGAGCAGATCTCGCCCATCCCGATCCGCCTTATACTGGTGCATTGCATCGGATGCCCGCTGACCAGTAAGCGGATTCTTGAGCTCGGCAGTAACCACGGGGATACCATTCACAGCCAGGGTGACATCGATGATGCAGCGGCGATTGCCGCCCCCGGGCTTCTTCATCACCGAGGTAAAGGCGACCTGGCGGGTAATGGTTAGCCGGTTCTTGGCGTAGCTCTCTGCTGCCTCCGGATTCATCTGCGTATTCGGCCGGAAATAGGCCATGCGGAAGGTCTTTCCGTAACATTTAAAACCATGACGCAGCACATGGAGCGTGCCTTTGAGTGCCAACTCTTTCGACAAACTGTCCAGTACGGTCGCAGCCGTCTTCGGCCCGAGCAGTCCCTCCAGTGCCGTCCACTTGGTCGCCTGGCTCTCCTGCAGGAAACCCGTGACGTCTTCAGGAAACAGCGCCAATGCCTCATCATAGGCCGTTGGGCTTCGTTTCTCGAAACCACCGGACCGGGTCAGCTCGAACTCGATCGCGGCCTCAAAGTCCGTCTCGGTATGACCTGACATCCGCTTACCTCTGGTAGTAATATCGAGCGCCCAACGCACTGAGCATCTCGAAGGTATTATGGTATTGCACCCCGAACTGGTCGCAGACATCGGGTAGCAGGATTCGGCTTCGAGCTTCGGGCCTTGGCTGCTCGTTGGTGACAACCTCGATTCCATGCACCATCCCATGGGCCACCAGCCAACCATCGGCCTCGGTCGCAAACTTGGCCTTTGCAGCATCGGTATACTGTGTGCTCCGCTGTACCCAGAGCATGATCTGCCCGTAGCTCGCAATTACATCCGCTTCCTGACTGTTCGCGAAGAAATCGGGTGGTACTGTGCTCTTTACCCACTGCACTAGATCTTCTTTCTCATTGCCAGCCAGAAGTTCCTGTCGAATGTGATCGATGCTGCACACCCGACCAGCTTGGTAGTGGTCAATAACGCTATCCCAGAACCCCGGGCAAATATCGAATGCGTAGTAGGCATTCTTGGCACTGATGAAGACATCCGAGTCGATCACATACATAGGTCAGGGCAGCTCCATGCCGAGTCGCTGTGCGTACTCTTGAAAAGTGCCACCCTTCAGGCCGGTCAGGTCATAGGCCTGCTTGAAGCCGATCCGCCCCTCCTTGGCGGCGCGAATCACCCGTGTCGCGAACAGCTTTCCAACACGCGTGTTCTGGGTATTATAAAAATTGCCGCCATCGCTTCCGCTCTGTTTCTGACGGCGCTCCTGCTGCGTGTAGGCCTCATAGAACTCGAAAAAGGCCTGTCGCTCGACCAGTAGCAGGTCCATCGCCCGGCGACCGATCACGATCGGGCTGACCTTGAAGCGACGCGCCAGCAGCTCGAACGGCGATGCTTCGCGCCGAACCTCCGGCCACTGCGCCCGCAACTCCACCTCCGGTACCAGAAACTCCGCCGCAGCCCGGTCGCAAAAAACCTCGACATCCCCGCCTTCCGGGAAGATCCCGGTAAAACCGGAAAGCCCCGAGCCGGATGCTCCCAACCAGGTATGAGCAAGCTCATGAGCCAGGGTAAACATCTGCGCCGACTTAGCGTCGGCACCGTTGACAAAGACCAGGGGGGCCTGCTCGTCACAGAGCGCAAAGCCACGGAATTCCCCGACATCCAGTTTGCGTCGGGTGTTGTTGCCGACGATGCCGTTAATCACGGCTATGATGCCCAGATCTTCGATGGCGAGTCGAAGTGCGTTTACCGCCTCCTGCCAGGTACGCACCGTGCTGGCCCATCCATCCCCCAACCCCGTCAAGCGGCGCATCTCCCGACCGACAGCCGCCGCATCATCAGTCAGGTTCGCGCTGCCGACAAAGGCCAGCGGCGCGGCATCACCCTCCAGACGGTCTTCACGCAACCAAGCCTGTCGGCGCTGCATGCTGTAGATGGTATCCAGCAGGTCCGGGCTGACCGCGCTGACCTCGCGGTTCCAAAGGGTACGAAAATCCGGAATCGGCATCGGGATTTCTGGCGGCTCGGGCAGGAAGAGGTAGCCGAAGGGCACGTGAGTCGCGTTGGCAAAGGCTTCCAACTGCTTGAAAGTGGGCTGTACCTCACCCCGCTCCCATTCGGGGAGCTTGGGAAAGCGGGCCGCAAGCACCGCCTCATCCAGATGGGCGCGCTCGCGCGCCCATTGAACGAGTTTGGGGCTGACAGCGACGCGGGTCATGGTATTACCTCTACGGGTATTGTAGCTGGGAACGTCATTGCAATCCGCTGATTTGGCCGGTTACGGCGGCGGTGATGAGTGCGGAGCGATACTCTTGTAGCAATTCAAGACTGCGATTTACTCGGTCTGCATTCCCAAATTCATCATCCAATCGTTCATTCAGCCAGGACACAATTACCTGCTGTTCGCCCAACGGTGGAATAAGAGCAAAATACTTTTTGATGACATCGACGTTTACACGCTTGAATGTCGCACCAACCAGTTCACGATTAAGTTGTTCCAGACATCCACCCGAGTTTAAGAAATGCTCCAAATATTCGGGGTGAACACTTTTCGACCTAATGATGCAAAGATCTTGGCCAAGGCAGAGTCTCCGATCATCTCTAATTAATGCAGCAGATCCTACTGATGCATTTCGGCTGTAGACAATGTCACCAAGTCTTAGGTCGCGTCCGCCCTCAGACATAAGAGATAACTCTTCCTCGCTTACCATACGCTTCGTTGAATAATCGATTGTGAAAGGCTTAATCTCTGTAGTACTCACAAGAGGAACGCCGTCATCTATGTATTCAGGGGTTCGATGTTTACAGTCGATAACTCCGGCAACGAAAGAAAGGCGTTTCACCTCCCAATGCGCAGGCATCTCCCCAAGCCAGTCGATACCGGAGGGTTTCATGGGGGCATCGGGGTTGAGGCCCTTGGTGACGGCGCGGGTGATGAGGGCCTGACGCTTTTCGGCCAGCCGGTCCAGCAGCGCGCGCTTCTTCTCGATCATCCCGTCGATCTGTGCTGTTTTCTCATCCAAAAACTGTGTAATACGTTGCTGGGTGTCAAGTGAGGGAAACTCAACAGGCACTGCGGCAAGTTCGTCTCGTGAAAGCTCCACAAATGTGGTCCCATTCGCCATAGCATTGAGTTCAGCAGCGCGATACTTCAGGAGATAATAGAGAAACGGCCCGTGAACACGATCACCTGGGATTATCCCTCGGCATCCTTGGTTAAACGCCATCGGCTTATCGTTGATGGCCATATGTCCGATCGGTGCGCGTGTCGAAATTATCACTGACCCAACGGGCAACACCGAAAGGTTGTTCTCTTGTACCGCTTTCTCCGTAACTTGGCGTTTAGTCTGCGAGATGCTATCGCCTGCAAGTTTTCCGAGGTCTTCAGGTGTTGCCCAAAGTACGTCGCCCCCCCAATACTCGGCCTCACCGCTAGCTGGGGTCGTGCCGTTCCTGATTCGTCCGAAATAGCGAAGTCCACCTGAGTTGGGTCTCATGCCACCAGCCCCTTCAACAGCCCGGCAATCTCCCCTTCGAGCCCAGCAATATCAGCCTCAATCTCATCCAGCGGGCGTGGCGGCTTGTAGACATAGAAATGCCGGTTGATCGGAATCTCGTAGCCGACCTTGGTCTTGTCGTAATCCACCCAGGCATCGGGCACATGGGGTAGCACTTCCCGCGCCATGTAGGCCTCGATCTCGTCGCGGAAGGCCTCGACCAGCCGGTCGTTGGGCTTGTCGGGGCCGAACTCCATTGGCAGGGGCAGCGCCGTGCCTTCCGGTAACAGGATATTCTCGGTATCCCGCAACTCGCTGTCGGGCTCCGGTCTGCCCTTGCTGTCACGGCAGATCTCGGCCTCTGGGTCGCGCTCACCCAGGGCAGTGAAAATCGCTTTCTTGATGGGTGCGGGGATCTTCAGGTCGGCATCCTTCGCGGCTGTCATCAGATCGGCCTCGAATACTGCACGGTCCATATATCGGCCATTGCCTTCGAGCGTTGCCAGCAGGTCGCGGATGGCGGCTTGCTGTTCCTGGCCCGCTGCAATCTCGCGTTCGGCAGCAGCGGCATCTTTGCGCTTTTTCGAGGTCGCCAGATTGGCGAAGGCCTTCTGCTCGTCGAGGTTCGCTATCTGCTCTGGGGTTGCCTCGAAGTTCATCCGTAACGGGCGCTCGACCGTGACCTTGAGGAAGCCGAACTCGCGATTCTCGAAGATGCGGGAGATGACGCGGGTCTCGGCCTCTCCGTTGATCTGCACCTCGGCGGTCTCGCCATCCTGGTAATTGCCGTAGACGCGGGTCAGGTCGGCGATCTGTTCGTCGCTGATCTCGTTACGCTTGTTATTGAGGCTCTTCTTCATCTTCTGGAAGAAACGGGTGCCATCGATGAGCTGCACCTTACCGCGCCGTTCTGCGGGCTTGCGGTTGGTCACCAGCCAGACATAGGTAAAGATGCCGGTGTTGTAGAAGAGCTGGTCAGGCAGCGCGACAATGGTGTCGAGCCAGTCATTCTCAATGATCCAGCGGCGAATGTTGGACGGCCCGGAGCCTGCATCGCCGGAGAACAGCGGCGAGCCATTGAAGACGATGGCGATCTTCGAGCCGGACTGGTCTTCATCCCCCTCGGCGTAGGGGTGCATCTTGGAAATCATGTGCTGCAGGAACAGCAACGAGCCGTCATTGATGGCGGGGAGCCCGGCACCGAAGCGAGCAGCAAAGCCCATGGTCTTGTGTTCGGTTTCGACGGTGGACTTCTGATCCTTCCACTCCACGCCGAAGGGTGGATTGGCCATCAAGTAATGGAAGCGTTCGCCCTCGAAGCCGTCGCGGGTCTTGCCGTCACCGAGGGTGTCGCCCAGAACGATATTGCCGGTCTCCTCATCCTTGATCAGCATATCCGAGCAGCAGATGGCCCAGGACTCGTCGTTGTACTCCTGGCCATACAAGGCCAGCTCGGCGCGCTCGTTCTGGGAGAGGATCAGCTTCTCGGATTCGGAGAGCATGCCGCCGGTGCCGCAGGCCGGGTCGTAGATGGTGCGGTAAATGCCGGGTTTGTAGACATCCTGTTCGCCGGTGTAGATGAGGTTGGCCATCAGGCGGATGACCTCGCGCGGGGTGAAGTGATCCCCTGCCTCTTCGTTGGCCTGTTCGTTGAACCGCATGATCAGGTGCTCGAACAGGTAGCCCATCTGCAGATTGTCGATGCGGTCCGGATGTAGATCGACATCCGCCATCGCCTTGACGATGGTGAACAGGCGGTTGCTGGCGTCGAGCTTTTCGATCTGATCAGCGAACTTGAAGCGCTCGAAGATGCTGCTCGCGGTCGGCGAGAAGCCGTTGATGTAGGCGACCAGATTCGGCGCGATGTTCTCAGCGTCACCCAGCAGCCGTTCAAAGGTGTAGGGGCTGGTGTTGTAGAGCGGATGCTTGCGCGTCGGATCGGCTGCCTTGCCCAGCAGGCGATGCATAGCCCCCTCGGGCATCTGCTGAGCCTCCAGCTTCTCAAGCTGCTTGAGAACGGCATCCTTGGTGGGTTCCAGGACGCAATCGAGCCGACGCAACACGATCATGGGGAGCATCACCAGGCGATACTGGGGCGGCCGGTATGGCCCCCGGGGAGCCGGTTCGCGATTTCCCAGATTTTTCCTTTTAGTTCTTCGTGTGTTTGCGTGTTCAACGGCGCTGATCCTTCATTCCTATGACGGCCGTAGATGGCCCCCTGCTGATTGCTGTGTGTTTCATGTTTACTTCTTTTTCGTCCTGGCCTTTGCAGCTGGCTCCGCGATGGGAATTCCGTTGCGTTCACCGTGATCCATGATCAGCACCGCCACCATGTTGGCGATGGAACGATGCTCCCGGTCCGCCGCCGTGCGCAGCGCCTCTTTCAGTTCCGGTTCGATGCGAAAGGTCAGCGTGGTGGTCTTAGCGATGGCCATAGATCCCTTGGTTATTCGAATAAAGGTTCAGTAATGTACTGCAACATCCCATATAATCCAAAAGAGGAATATACTCAGCCAGATTAACAAGTATCTATGACACATAAAACTTTTCTTATTCAATCCCTTACTCTATATCCAGCGCTTACTATTGGCAATCTCGGTTGGTGAGGTGATCCTTCATGCCAAATCAGGGACAAACCTACGAAACTGTTGAGATGATTCCAAATGAGGTCCGAGAGCTCATTGTTCGTAAGCTACGCCATCACCAGCATATTCAAGAGAAGAAATGGGTCAGTAGAGCTCATACGGCCTACGCCATGATGAGTGTCAATGCCTCGACAACCCTCCCTCCTGAACAATTTAGTCGGGCATTCGCACGGGCCGCTTTAGAGGCATATCTGGAACTTACTTCCCACGCTGAAAACATGGCTGGTGAATGGCCTGAAACTGTATGGGAAGTAATGCGTTCAACATTGGAGTTTTCAAATATTCAGCTAACAAACGGAAATGAAATTAAAGAGATCTTGGCAGACTTTACTGATGTAAAAAGTGACTACCAATCGCTTGTTAGCCATATCGATCCAGAACGGTTCAAGAAAATAGTCGATAGGCAGGCTGGTCGTATTGGCATTATTGAAAAGGGTTTTATATCAGAAATTCATTCAATGATTGATCTTAAATCAAAGGAAGCTCGTTGTGGATTACTCAACCGATCAAAACTAAAACAAGAAGAATTCAATATCTTCATTGATGAGTATGTATTGAAACATCGCGCCTCAAATCAAGAAAATAAAGACAAAACAGATGTACATAACAAGAAAATGCACTTTGAGTGCCTGCCCTATCCTCCCAAAATTAAGGATGATTGGTTTTTAGCCATAAGTGATGCTGTTGCTATGTTTTTGAAAAACTACAACCGCTGTCCTACTGAAGCTGAGCTTTGGAGAACACTAAAAAGCTCCCCACTTCTTTCATATGAAATCGAATCAGGCAAACATCATGGTGAAGATGCAGTTTTTATGGGTGATAAGGGATTAGGGAAACGATCATTTAGTTTACGCTGGAAGAGGTATACTGAAAACTAATACACAATTGCGCACAATTAAACATAATTAGCGCCAATCAAGCATAATTTCAGCATTTCACGATCGTATCGATCAATATTGCGGTAAATCCTGTAACACACAAAGGTGATCCGTAATGTTCAACACAATACTTAGACTTCCTGCCGTAAAGGCACGTACTGGTCTTTCCCGTTCCACCATCTATCTACGCATCTCCGAGGGTAAGTTTCCTAAGCCTATCTCTCTCGGTGGAGGCCGAGCTGTCGGTTGGATTGAGGTTGAGATCAACCAATGGCTGAACCAGCAAATCGAGGCCAGCCGTAAGTCTCACCAGCATGGTGAGGCAGACCTGTGAGCAAAAGAAATCAGATAATTGTGTTTCTTGGACAGACATATCGGTTGAGGGTCACCAAAGAGGAGTGTGGCCTCATGATAATCCTCGACGAATATATAGAGCCCTATTGGCAAGAATGTCAGAAGTGGGATGATCCAGGACATCTTGCAAACGTGATGGTTAAACATGGTTCTGTTGCAGATCATGCTGAGGCCCTGACTCTCCTGAATAGCGTTCACGCCAATGGCAATGGATAGGAAAAAAGCAAAAGGGAGGCGCGAAAGTGGAATTTTCGTGCCATTTCCCTGCTCGGTGCTAGACCATCCAAACTTCACACGATTGTCCGCAAAGGCCGTAAAACTGCTGATAGATATGGTTTCTCAACTTCGGTTTAGGTCAGGTGGAACACGTAATAATGGTGACCTCACAGCAACCTGGAGCATCCTGAAAGAGCGGGGATGGAAGTCGAGAGATTCACTTCATCTCTCTTTGCAAGAATTGCTCTATTACGGCTTCATCAAACTGACAAGACAAGGTGGCCGACACCTACCTTCATTGTATGCTGTGACATGGTTGGCAATTGATGAGTGTGGTGGGAAACTTGATATTCCGGAAACCAGGGTTCCTTCAAATGAATGGAAAATGAATAAAAATGCCTGGCAGCGCCCTAAGCGAAAATAGAAGTACTGACCCGTTTTCCATTATCATTAACACGTATAACGGTGTAAAATGATCTTTCTTACAGTGTTATTAAGAGGGAATACTCACTGATTAACCCGTATCGCGGGTCAATAATCCAGTTGAATTAACCCGTATAGCGGGTACCTTCTTAGATCTACCATAAGGGTAGTCTGTATTTAGATGAATAATGCGAGCTATTTCGAATATCAGTTCAGATTTCAAAAGTAGAAAACTCTGCGAGGAGTCCAATCCATTCTGTATTCCCTAACTCAATTCTCATCTCTTTCCTTTATTGACCCTAACGCCCACGCTTTAGGGTATTCTGCGAAGCCTGGCGTCGCAGTGAGGAGCAAAGTATCGGACAACTAACGCCATTTGTTATTTGCGACACTCACTTAAACTCTGTGAATTCCATTCTTTTTCGACCTGGATCTTCAGGGGGACGAACATAGCGAACAACAATTTCATCACCCCATTCAGATTTCAGCCGCTTGGCTAATGCCATTCCTTGTTCATTGAATGCCACCCAATTAAAATTAATCGGTACTTCTATTAATAGCGTATTGCGCAAATATTCTTCGCACCATTCGCAAAAATCAGAGAACAGAGCACTCGACATGATTGGGTCTGGATCGGATCTATCCATAAGTGAATAGACATTGGCACCGCACAAGGGAATAGGAGCGTCGTTGTCTTTGTACCAAAGAAACTCTCCAACGCCGTTATCGGCCATCACTACGTATATTCCTTGATCAGGCTTCATACTTATTGCGCATAACGCCACCAGCAGGGGGAGGTTTCGAACCTCCCACAGCGATTTGGCTGTCCTTCTGACTGGCTTTGTTATGCCAAGAAATCTGTAACATTGATTGAAAACTCCGACTCTAAGTATTTTACTGTTTTCGGCTGACCATCCAATGAAGCTCGAACAAGCTGCGATGTGAACAACCCGCTCTTTGATTTCCATTTAGCCTCCTTACGCGAAACAACTTTAATCCAGTTTACTAATGCGACATATTCTGATTTTTCAGGGTCGTTTGAATTGTCTGCGATATTTGGAGATGCGAGCTCTTTTTGAAGTAATGGAACATTGCCAACCAAGACATCTCTTACCGGCAATGCACATTGAACAATTTGACCAATACCAACAAAACCATGTCCTTTTAAATAAGCAGCAATAAGATCACCTTTTTGCAACCCTAGCATGGCGTCTCTAAATCTTGGGGCTTGGCCAGCAGAGATAAATCTATACTTGACGTAATCTTCCCAATTCCTATGGATTCCCTCTCCGACATTGTAATAATAAAACCCATTTTGAAAATCAAAACCTCCAAGCTTCTTATGTAAAGAGTCATGCGGTCTAAAGTTGTCAGCATAATGGCCTGAAGAAATATTTGTTAATTGCTTACCCAATTTCCATAGTAGCGTCTTTTCTACCAATAGCGCATCATGCTCGGATAAGTTTCTCGCAATCACTCGAATTATGGGTTCAAGACCTTCTTTCTTAATATCTCTGATTCTTCGAGATTTTTCGCTATCTGAATTTTCGGTCAGGTGAGCATCCTTTCGAGAACCTTTGCCCTTCCCATAGTAAAACTCCTCATAATTTCTTGGATCAATATATACGTAAACGTAGTAATTATTCATGGGACATTAAAGGCATAACGCCCCAGCTCACAGGAGAGCGAGCGAATCCTGTGGAGCTGATTGTTAGGCCACTACTCATCATTTGGCTTTGAATTTGATAGTACATAACCAGCCACTGCCCCCAGTAACGCAGCCAACGTTTCTGTTTTAAATTCAGTAACCACAGCTAAGATTAAAAGTACCGGAACAAAAATTACTATGCCTATAGCACGCAATGAATTTGGACCGAAGCCTTGATTTTTTGCCTTAAGACGCTCAAACACATAATAGAGTCCGACACCAATAATCAAAAACGCACCAACTACACTTATTATTTTTAGCCATTCCATAGATTCACCTTTAAATTTGCATGAATGTTCTTTCTTATATTCATGAGTCGTTTTGTAGTCACATCGGCAATTTTCGTAATCATAGCTTCCCCCCGTATCAAGGCACTTATCAAGTGCCATGAATTCCGGATAGAAACCAGCTCCAAATATAGCCAGCAATAAGAACGCACATGCTACAAAGATTCTCCATTTCATGGTTTTTGAGGCCTAACAGTTTTATTAACGAGACCCTTTGTTTCTTTATACATTTATAGCAAGACCTCTACATAACACTTTAATTGACAGAATTACAATGACTTAGCTTCCTGCTGTCTCGTTATACATTTTAGAAAGTCTTGACAGTGTCGATATTTGCATTTTTGTGGCAAATTATGGAGTAATCAGGCCAAATCGAGCCAAAAAAGACTACCAGGCATGGTTCTAATGACATGCCACTATTGTTCATCTAAATAGTCCGCTATGTGGCTATTTAGGCGAGTAATTCCAGTCTAGACGCATTTCTGCTTTTGGCCGTTTCCTGCCGGTTCAACAGGGTTTGCATTAGGTCTGCTTTTGCGAAATTGGCCCTGGGCATCCTCTATCTACACTGTCATAGTACATCGGATCCAATTTCGATAGATGTCAGATCAAGTCTAGATTTCTACATCTTAGTTTGGGCCTTCTTCAGAAACTTCTTTCCGTCCTTGGTCAGTGGCGCCTCCTGTGCTTCCCGGCGCATCTTCTTGCGCAATTCGTACTGGCTTGAAGTCGTACCAGCTGATTTTTGAGCTTCTGTTGACGTTGACATATCCTGTTCCTATTTACTACCTATATTCCGCTGCTTCTGACAAAGTCTCAACAATGAGCAATCATGGAATGCTAATACGCTTACAAGATAGCACTCTTGCAGCGCAACCCATCAAACCATTATCGCAAAATACATTGAGCATCTCATCAAGAATACCCTCAGAGCTTTCATCCTGATCGGTTCTTTTTACCGGCATCAAGGTGATATCACCAATACTGAATGATGGCCAACCGCAGATTTCCCTGACCAGCTTCCATTATCGTGGCTTACGCGCCTGGTCAGAAGGGTAATTCAAATAAAACCGAACATTTTTAGTCAAACTTTTATCGATTACTCCCTTTTGCACCGCATGGCGTGCTTGAGCAGGTCATAATTTTAGAGTCGGGTAGGTCACTCTACTTGATCAGATCTTTGGCACCACCATTTCACGACATATACGATTTAGCTTCATCTCAAGCACTTCACCAAACAGCTTGCCCAAGCCATAATGTGCATAGGTCTCATGGAACAGCAAGCGCTCAACGTCTTCCCCGCTCTCCATCATGGACCGTATAACATAGGCTTAGCCCAAGAAGGAAACACCATGCGAATCTTTGAAGCGTGCGCCCGGTTCTTTCGCCAACTTTTTAATCGGCGCAAGAAGTCTAGTTTAGTCGTCAAGAGCAACAATCTCCGGTCTATCTTTCCGACTGCCGGAGATCCCATTAAAGATCGAGTCGAATTCTTCAGAAAATAGCCACTTCCTCACACTGGGCAGCTCTACACTCTTATGAAGTTTCTGCACTATCCTGTGCTGGGGTTACTCCTCCTGATCCTGTAACAGTTGATTCATGATCGCCACGCCCTCCTGATACAGTCTTACTCCCTCGCTGTACTCTTCCTCGTCCTCCAGGCCCGGTTCCTCCGGTAGAAACAGATACCGCTCCCTCACCATCTCCCACGCTTCGTGGTTCTGGTACCCAGCCTCCTCCAGTTCGCTCATCTCCAGATGTGTCTGTTCGGCCGCTTGCTGAAGTGCCTGCTCCAGTTGCCCTGACTCCTTCAGTTCCTGGTACCTGGTCGGCTGAAACTCCTTCCAGTGTTCCTTGGCTTTGCTGATCCAGTTATGCAGATTCATTGGTATATGGCTCGGTTATCATCAATCAAATTCTAGAAGTCTCTACCTACTTTTCGACTTCCGGTATCAGTATAAACCCTTCAAGGTGATACTTTTCAGGGTTAGAAACTTCCTCTATCCATCGTGAGACGTTGTACGGTTTTTCATGAAGTTTATTATTATCCCACAGAAACCAGTCTTCTTGTTCAACCATATGCCAAAAAACTGGCCCAAATGGGTTACCGCCATCTTGTTCCATATAGTTTGGGACGGGATTATAGTTACTGAAAATCTCAAGGGTCTTGTCTGATAAACAAACAAACCAAGTGCGATTCAAATCATCCCTTTCGGCGTTGAATCCAAACTCTAACGATTCACCGTTTTCTGCAAATATCTGTTTTTCTAGATAATATTGCAGTTTTCTTATGATAGAACACTGTATTTCATTCAGGCCTTTTTGGGCAATCAGCCATTCTCCTAGGGAGTTAGCAGCATTGATAATTGGCAACTCGCTAGGTGCAAATGGAATTCTCCGAATTGAATTTGATGTAGTAGAGAAAACTGTAATCCTTTGATTATCGAGTATACAAAAGTCCGTACACAAAACTTGTGAGCTTAGGATATTTTTACTAATTTTTACTAACCGTAGAGCTTGACCTAGATCCATCATTAGTCATTTTTGTCTAACCGTTGGGCATCGGTATTCATCAGGGGGGGATAGACATACTCAGCCCAATGCCTACCCCCCCGATGTCCTTGGTTAGGTAGTTGTAGTACCCTTTCTTGCCCTATCCCGAGCAGTTTTTCCCGGGCGCGCTAAACCAGTCTTTTTTAAGCAATTAGAATGGTAAGTAGGCAGGTTTTCCATCGATTTAAGCTGTGCCTTTGTCATATAGTCCCTGAGTGACTTTCTATATGCAGTTTTCACAAATCTCTCCGTTATCAATACGCGATATTTCACGTGCCACAACAGAATCCAGCACTCACAATTGCTGCTTTTCAGCAATAAAGCACTGTTACCAGTTACAGAACCAGTAATTGCGGTCTAACGGAGGTAAAATCGTCAACTCATACTATAAAAGAAGTCTCATCACATGGTGTTATATAAACAAGGTCTCGGATGGGAGCGAACCCCACCGTAAATGTCCGGCACATTTACCCCATTCGCCAGCACGCTTGGTTTTTGGACCGGACAAACGTCTGCGAACGCACAGGGCCATTTAGCAATCACATGCTGCTTTAGGTTGCTGCGCAATCACAACCTGACAAATCCAACAATCGTCTTGTCTTGCGGGATCATGGATTCATGATGCTAGTCGGGAATCCACCCCGAGCACTAGACAAAAAACAGTGATGAATAGTATTGACATTCATTGGTGGAATTTCAAGCTTGATTGTTAATCTCAAACTCCTGGAATATTGCACTAGATTTCTACAATTAAACACTTTCAGCTTATTCTCGTCCTTTGCCTGTTGGAGCATCTGGACTCTTCGTAGAATCGTTTTGTCGAAGAGTTTGTGTCTGATTTTCCTTTCTCATATTCTTCTGTTGCTGTGCTCGCCTAAATGCAGCAACCTGTTTGGCTTTTTCACCCATAACAAAATCTATTTATCTTATATAATCAGCTGGTTATATTGAAATCACATTTGTAAAGACACTACTACAATCAACATACTTTTAGTGATTTAGTTGCAATGCACTTAATACTAGGCTTTAAAGGGATATGCTTTCAAGCTAGAACTCAAAGTGACGGTAACATTGACGGTAACTTGCTATTTAATAACTTTATTTTTGTATATTTAACAAATACTTGGTTTCATTTTTCGAGTGAGCCCGCCCCACCATTTCAGCATAAAAAAACTTTTTAAACTAAAAGCCCGTACAACAACGGGCTTTTTTTATGTCCAGCCACCCAGTAGCGGATAATAGTGCAAAAACAGCTTAAGGATAAATTTAAACAACAATAGCACCTTACATGCAGAGAATGCCCCTCATGGCATTGACTGACAACACAACTCTCAAACACCTAGCCAGAACATAAGCGCCATAAGTTTAATGATGGGTTGGGGGCCATTCCTACGACCTATTCTTCCGATAGTTAAAGCCATAGTGCAGCAGGGATTGGGACGGGATTAATTGACAAGAAAACTCCTGAATCAAATATATAAGTAAATGAGATATATGCAGAAATTGCATAATTTGAGGTTATAAATCCATTCACTCCTATTGGAGAAGCCCAGGCAGCTAGTTGAGCTTGAATATTAAAAGTTTGATTATTTGCAGGTAAAAAGTAAGTCAGCAGTTAGAATTGGACTAAAGTTTGCTGCTGATGGATTAATAATAGTCTCAGTATGCAGGCCAGATGAGAAGGTAGTGTCAATAATCTTTCGCTCTTTGTTTGGCGGTAGCTTCGTAGTTAGGCGGTTTCTTGCTCCAAGTACTGCTTCTTGAGCGCCT
>JBEVWG010000028.1:0-44223 GCA_040506705.1 Candidatus Thiodiazotropha sp. 6PLUC1 | reverse complement strand
TCTCATAATGATGGAGTAGCTCCCAGTTGTGCAGAAGCAGCTTTCTGGGATGCACATAAAACTGTGGCCAATAATACTTGACCACTACACTCGGTTTACTCCTGACTCTCAGTATTGAGCCTCTTGCAATCAAAGCCACAGTGACGATGCTGCCTGTGTTTGTTAATCATAGCCTGCAACTTATCACGCTGGTGCTGCTCCAGATTATCGCTGAAATCGGCAAAGGCCTCAATTAAGTCACTACTGACACTGGCGAGTTGAGCCTGCTTTTGCATCAATAACGTATGTGCCCGCTGCCGATCCAGAACAGGTGAGCTGAGAAGTTCAGTTGCCTCACTGGTATATACAGATCGGTCACTGCGTAATGTCTCTGCAATGGTAACAACTTCAGCTTTTAGTAGGTCTAGCTGGCTTTTTTGTGACTCATTCAGCTGAAGGTGACTATCAAGTCGGCTTGCCATCCAGTCTATCCGGCCTTCAGGGCTGTTACAGAGTCCTTTATAGCGTGCAATTGCGACGCCGCTAACCAACAGTAGTGCAAATATGCATATAAAGATGATGACACTCTTACTCATAATGGTCTCCTGATTTGCATATGGGCACCTCTACTAATTGCTTGTGCCCTCTGGTTTTAAGACGCGTTCAGAATCAAGGCATGCTTTTAAAGCCATGCTTATTGCTTGTCGAAAAAGCGCAATGCAGAGTCTGGACGGGTCGTAAAGCCGCGCAGGGCGCGGCCTGAAGCATAGAGCTACTGTGTTGTGATCCTTGATAATGGAACAACCCTTCTCAAGGATCACGACTTGCAGTTACACGTTTCAGGTCACACAGAGGGCATAAGCAAGTATTAGAGGCGCCCATTGTCATAGCTGACTAACGATTCATCCATCGTCTTACAGGAGATATTGTGAGGTATGGGGATGAGAAGATCCTCTCAGGGGTGTAACCCGTTGTAACAAGATGTAACAGGCAAGATTACTACAGCAAATTTATTTTTCGAATTCTAAAAAAAGAATTAAACGACTAAAGTGTACTTTATATCGAACCAGGGTCAGTCGGAAACGAGATCTCAGGTGAAAAGTTCTCTTTGTAGCGTATAATTTACGCTATTGTTAAGTTGAAATGTGTAGAAATAACATCTGCACAGCCTGTAGGCGTTCCAGAGGATCAGGAAAGCCAGCGTATCTTTAAGGAACCTCTGATTTTCGTGATTTGCTTTGTAGCATGCGAAAGATTTTGCCCCGGTGTTTTTTAAAGCATGGTTGTAGTTTGTAAATCATGCATTTCATAGTGCTGCAAAACCTTTCATACTGCTTCATACTCGAACTAAACATATACAGAGGCTCCTTAAGTTAATCTTTATCTCATCGAAATTGGTTTGTGGTGTAGGACACCAGCAAAACTTGAAATGGCTATCTGTTTCTAAGATTGAGATATTTGGAGTTAACAGCGATGATCCTCTGTGAATGTGCCAGATTCGTTTGGCATCTTAGATGCTTGGTCATCTACCGTTGGTGATGGTAGATGTATACGACTAAAAAAATTATTATCCTTCAAATTATAGCGCTTATCGGAATGTGTCTTCCGATACTAGCACACTGTTTTCCAGAGCCTGGGCGTGTCTATCGGTTACTTATCCTCGACTCTCAAAGTGGTAGTCCCTATCAAGATGTTCGAATATCGCTGATCGAATCACTGTCTGACCATGGTTATCGAGAGGGAGAGAATCTACATATCACATACGGTATTGCAGAAAACGATGTGGTGCTAGGAGAGGCGATACTCAGAAAGGAGTTGTCCACTAAATACGATGTGATCTATGTCGGCGGAACCGTTGCAACAATTTCTGCAAAGCATGTAGTGTGGAATAGTGAAATCCCCGTAGTTTTTGGAGCGCCAACTGATCCCGTCGGTATTGGTGTAATTGATGATTTCGACCAATCTCCGAAAGCTAATTTTACTGGAGTCAGTTATCCAGTACCGGTTAGATCAAGGTTTTTATTCCTGCGCCAATTGATGCCTGACGCTCATACATTTGGCTTAATCTATGCCGATATGCCTCAATCGCAAAGTTACAATCGATGGATCAGGGAATTATTGGAGAAAGATCCTGCATTTGATGATGTTGAGGTTTTATTTCGGGCTGTTCCATTGGTAACTGGAAAAAATGGTGATCAACAAATGGCAGAGTTAGCTATACCGCTTATCAAGGAATTGAATGATAAAGTGGATGCCTTTCTGAAACCGAACGATCAGTTAGGCGCACGCGAGTATTTCGCGAAAACAGTTGAATCCTTCGCGGATAAACCATTGATTGGTTTGGTTAAAAGCGATGTGGTGTCACGCTGGGGGGCAACTGCTGTCGTGTTTCCCTGTCTCGAGAGCATCGGCCGGCAAGTGGCGGTGATGATCCGTGATCTGTTTGAAGATTATAAAGTTCAGAAAATTGAACCCAAATGGCCAGCGCGTTATGGATATGCAGTTGATTTGACTAAGGCAAAACGTTTTGGAATAAGCGTACCAGTTGGCATTTTGCAACTCTCTGGAAAAAATATAGTTCAATGAGATACCTGATTCGATCTCTAGTGGTGTTTTCTTATCATTATTTGAGTGCTGATAATAGAGCTATTGAGGATAGTGGGTTGATTAGAACCTCTTATAAAATAGGTCTCCTCCAAGTAAATAGAAATCATAGTGGCTGTTGAAATATGGGGCTGAACAGAAAAATATTACTCATCACGATTGGTGTATTAGCCATATCATTACTGATAAGTTCCATGCTCAATATATTAAGTTTTCGTAGTAAATATACTGATGCACTTTTAACAGGTAGTTTTGGTATCGGGCATAGCATAGAGAGTCTTTTGACTGAGATGCTTTCTCTGGGGCTACCCTTGGATTCATTGTCTGGCATGGATAGAAAACTGGCAGAGGTGGTGGATAAAAATAGTCATATTGCTTATGCAACAGTAGTAGATGAAGGCGGAATGGCTCTTTTTCATAGCAATTCAGATTTAATCGGCAGACATTTTAATGACCCGGTAACAACAAGAATCCTGAGTGTTAGAAAGCCTATTTGGCAGGTATACAATCGTTTTGATGGTGAGCATTATTATGATGTGGCTATACCACTATTTGGACAGAATGGTAGTTATGTAGGTGCAGTTCGGCTAGGCTTTCTTACCTCGATTGTTGACGATAAGGTTAAGGGTGCAATTACTCAGATTCTTGTTAATGTTGTTATTACTTTTCTCTCAATAGCACTTCTTCTTAATCTGTTTCTTCGTAGATCGATTATTGAGCCTGTATCGCGCCTTTCTGATTATGCTGAATCAATAGCAAAAGGTAAATTTGAAAAGATATCAGAAGTAGACGGTAGAGATGAAATTGGTAGACTATCAATATCACTACACAAGATGGGAGAAATACTCAAGGCACAGATCAAAGCACTTAAAAATTCTGGCCAAGAACTGGAAAAAAAGATTGATATAAGAACACAGGAACTTGCAAGTGCAAATCTTACATTGAAGGATAGCAATAAAGAGTTGATTCATGCTCTGGAGCGGGAAAAAGAACTTACTGAAGCACTTCGCAATAGTGAAGAACGTTTCAGAATGCTATTTGAAAAAAGTAAAGCTGTGATGCTTACCATCGATCCAGTAACCGGTAAAATTCTTGCCGCGAATCAAGCTGCTGAGTCATATTATGGTTACAGCGGTGATCAATTGTTGGGAATGAATATTAGCGATATTAATACCTTGAGCGAGATTGAGATTGCTCATGAGATGAAATTGGCAGATCGAGAAGAACGAAGCCACTTTTATTTTAAACATACATTGGTTGATGGCACAGTTCGCGATGTCGAAGTCCATTCTGGACCAATAGAGTGGGGAGGAAGGCAGGTACTCTACTCAATAATACACGATATTACCGATCGAAAAAAAGCGGAAGCTGAACTAGATAAAATTGCACATTATGATGCTTTAACTGGTCTACCGAACCGATTACTAAAGGCAGATCGTTTGAATCAAGCTATCGTAAGAGCGAAGCGTAACGATATGCAGGTTGCAGTTTGCTATCTGGATCTTGATGGATTTAAGCCGATTAATGATACCTATGGTCATGATACTGGGGATCAGGTCTTAATAGAGATCGGGCAAAGATTACAAATGACCGTTCGTGCTGGAGACACTGTATCAAGGATTGGTGGTGATGAATTTGTACTGATTCTTACCGAGCTTACAAATTTAGTCGCATGTGAAGTAATTTTGCAGAGAGTAATGGAAAATATCGCATTACCGATTCAAGTGGATAGTGTTGAGGTTGAGGTCTCGGCAAGTATAGGCTATACACTCTTTCCTTCAGATAATTCAGATGCAGATTTACTACTACGGCATGCAGATCAGGCAATGTATATCGCAAAGGAGAGAGGTAAAAATTGCTTTCATCTCTTTGATCCGGAACAGGACAGGCAAGTTAAGGCATATCGAGAAAATTATCAGCGTCTAGAGAAAGCTTTTACCAATGAGGAATTTACACTTTACTATCAGCCAAAAGTAAATATGTATAGTGGACAGGTGATAGGTGTAGAGGCATTGATTCGATGGATTCACCCAGATGAAGGATTGGTTGCGCCAGGTGCTTTTCTACATAATCTGACAAATACTGAGCTGGAAATCGAACTTGGTCAGTGGGTTTTAGGTACTGCACTTGCGCAAATATTAGAGTGGCAATTGGCTGGTATTGATCTATCTGTAAGTATAAATATCAGCCCTCATCACCTACAGCACACAGAATTTATCAATCATATAAAAACTGCACTTGCAAAATATAGTGCAGTAAAGCCTCAAAAACTTGAACTGGAAATACTTGAAACTACCTCTATTCAAGATTTAAACCGTATAATTAAATCACTGGTAAGCTGTCAGGATTTAGGCTTGCAGATAACTTTAGATGATTTTGGAACAGGTTATTCATCTTTGACCTATTTTCATAGACTCCCAGTAAATACGCTCAAAATAGATCGCTCATTCGTCCGCGATATGCTCGAGGATCCACAGGATTTGGCAATTGTTGATAGTGTAGTTAGACTGGCGCAAGCCTATCATCATCCGGTTATTGCTGAAGGTGTTGAAAGTATTGAACATGGTGCTGCATTGCTAAGACTTGGATGTCAATTAGGGCAGGGGTATGGTATCGCAAGACCAATGCCTGCTGAGAATATACCTGGGTGGTTAAATGCTTGGGATAGTGATGATGAATGGCAATATTTGAAAAAAAGACTTGAAAAAGCCAGTAACTCGGATATAGAAGAGGCCATAAACAGCCACGAGCAGTGGATTGAAAATGCTGTTGATATTCTTTCAAAACCACCTTCAACATCACAAAGGCTTCTTTTAGACAGTCATAGTTGTTCATTCGGTCGTTGGTTTTATGGAAATGGATATTTTCAATATGGACACCTTAAAAAGTATTCAAACATAAGAGAGTGCCATGAACGTATACATCTGTTAGGTCAGGAACTCTATAATCTGTCAGTCAGTGAGCATCAAGATAGTGTAAAGAGTAGGATTGATGAGTTACGGCAGATGCATCAGCAATTTATTCAGCAACTTAATGAATTAGTAAAACAAGAAAGCTCATGATATCTCAACCAAATTATTGATTCGAAAAAAGAGTAATGCTCATAGCTACTGATTACGGTAAAATTATTCATTAAATTTATACATTTCAATCAATATCCAAGAATGGCTTTGGCAGAGTAAAATATGGATTATCAAAGACGGTTTGGAGGTATTGCACGTCTCTACGGTCAAAGTGGCCTTGAAAGATTTCTAAAATCACATGTTGCAGTTATAGGCGTTGGTGGGGTGGGGTCGTGGGCAGTCGAAGCTCTTGCTCGTAGTGGTATTGGTAAATTGACCCTATACGATTTAGATCATGTGGCTGAATCTAATGTCAACCGTCAATTGCCTGCGCTTGAGAAGGAGTTTGGCCAAGCTAAAGTCTTAGTGTTGTCTCAGCGAATCAAACAAATAAATCAAGATTGTCAAATCACTGCAGTTGAGGAGTATGTTGAAGCAGAGAATCTATCTGATTTACTACTCGATAACTTTGACTATGTACTGGATTGTATTGATAACTACAGAACCAAAGCCGCAATAATAGATTACTGTAAAAGAGAAAAGATACCTTTGATAACATTAGGTGGTGCTGGTGGGCAGATAGATCCTACAAAAATAGGTATTTCTGATTTGAGTCGAAGTGAACAGGATCCTCTTTTGTCTAAGACTCGTAAATTATTGAGAAAAGAGTTCGGATTCCCTTCTAATTTGAAACGTCGATTTGGTGTGCCATGTGTATATTCAGTCGAACAACAAAAATATCCAAATAGTGAAGGTGAAGTATGCCTTACAAGGACAGATGGACTTGATGGCTCACTAAACTGCGGTGGATATGGCTCTGCTATGACCGTAACAGCCAGTTTTGGGTTGGTTGCTGTTTCACATGTCTTAAAGCAGTTGTCTGATGGAGTTGGGCCCTAACATACTGATTTTTCGAGTGGCAGAAGTGCGCTTGCCTGTAGATTGGGACTGCAGCGGCATTTTGAAACCTCGATGCAGGCAGGCGAGGTACATTTCGACTTATGACGACATGTTGAATCACCTGTTTAATAATTAAACTGAAAATAAACAGAGGCTTGTGTTAGTGTTTTTCAGCCATGGCTACAGTATAGGTCTTTCCCTGTTTTAGTTTTTTATAATTACCAAAAATCTCATTCAAATTACGTTTCATATATTGTCGTAAACCATTGATGGTAACTACATAGAGTTTACCCCCAGGTTTGAGTCTCTGTTTGGCATCATAGAGAATTATGCTCAACATCTCTTTTCCTACTTTTGCAGGTATATTTGAGGCAATTACGTTAAAACGTAATGAAGAGTCAATATGGTCAAATGCGTTGCTTAACATAGCTTTAGCATTGGATATATTATTTCTAGCGGCATTGGCATTACTGTACTCGATAGCCATAAAGTCTTTATCAACCATCAAAGTTCTGCCTTGTGCCGCACGTCTTGCCATGTAAAGTCCTATTGGGCCATAACCACAACCCAGATCCATGCAGTCAAACTCTGGCTCTATATGTAAGTTATTGATCAATAGCTGGGTACCTTCATCAATATCCTTGGGTGAGAAAATGCCCCAGGTGGAGTGAATTAATAGTTTTTCTCCATTGAGATCGGCAGTAAATGAAATATCTTTGCGTAGTCTATCTATATTTTTATCAGTCAACATAATTCATTGCTTTTATATTCAAGTATTGCAGGATTCACAACAGCTGGCGATTATCGGCAATCCATGCCTTAAATCGGTATGATGTGATTAAATGTCTATTCTTCAGGTTAATCAAATAGTTTGAAGGCTCTCGTCTAAGTTTAACATGCTTGCTACTGTACCTCGTCATAGATTCTGTACCATTCAGCGAGTCTGGAAGGGGGTAGCCGCGCTCCGAAGGAAGTGCCCTTGGGGTGCAAGGCATGCCTCGAAGGGAATGGCCCCTCCCTTGCCAAGAGGCAAAACGCCGCGGATAACCCCTTCCAGGCTCGCCCGGAGGGGGCCGGCCCAATACGCCTGCTCTGCGTTGTGGCTCTTGTAAAGGTCCTGGCATTCTCTGCGAGCCACGCCTTGATCTGACGTATTGGGGCGGCTCTGAGTGGTACAGAATCTATGACGAGGTACACTAGATATCAGGTAAATAGTTGCTGAATAATATCTAACATACTATTCTCATCATGATAGTCGACGGCGATCGGCCAATAACCATCCTCAATTTTCAGTACAAGAGCAGGAAAACTGTTTATCCCCATCAATCTTGATTGCTCAATCTCATCCAATAGACTGTTGTTAATAGACTCACTATTCAACAGGTTTTGAAAAATAGATCTATCCAGGCCAATTTCACCTGCTATTTCAACCAGTGTCGAATTATCAGATGGATTTCTTGCTTCCATGTAATATGCCTGTTGAATAGAAAGTATCATCTGCTCTTCTAATGCTGGGTCCATTTTTCTACTTGTGATGACAGCTCGACATGCAGGATAGGTTGAGCGGCGAGGTACATTATTTAACCAAAAATTATAGTTGAAGTCGGTCTTGGGTAACTTTTGCTGAATAGTCAACCAGGTATTCCTTAGTCTTTCCTGCATATCCATTTCCATAGGCTCTTCTGAATCTGCAGCCAGACCACCTAGAAGATAACTATAGGTTATTGAATCTGGTAAACTTATTATCAGTTTTGATAGTATAGGTCTGAAAGCCCAACACCAACTACACATTGGATCATGAACATAATAAAGATGAGGCATTAGAAATAGTTTCCGTTAATTATTGAATAGTATAATATTATAGATATTATTAAAGCGCTATTTTAAGAATGGAATATCTGAATGGAGTACACACAGGAAGTGTTAGAATTATATTCTAAGAAAATAATTATTAGATCTGGAAATCGAGAGGTGACTCTCTTTATTTTTCACTTTTTAAGAATTAATAACAATTCTATGTGAAGGTAAAGTAGAGGAATCAGAAGTGCGTATATCAAATCTTCTTCTAGCTCTATTGTTATGGCTAGTACCACAACCAATTATCTCAGAAGAGGTAGACTGGATAACCTTAGAGAGTTCTGGAATAAAAATAATCAAACTTTATGGGTTGTCAGAGGGTGATCGTTTGACAGTCACTCTATTTCCCCTTGCTGCTTACAATGAAAATAATCTGATTCAACACTTCTACAGAATAATTGATAGCGACGGTCCTCGATTAGGAGAGGTAATAAGTAAATTTCAAATAGAACAGACATCAATACCAGGTCTATCAGTTGTAACAACTCTCAGGCGATTTCTGGATGGAACAGGGAAGCCAAGTCTCATTCACTATCAAGCCTTTTATTTCGAACATCAACAGAGTATGTGGTTTGCAAGGACAGAACTGAATGATAATATCAACTTATTAGTGAAATATTATGGTGAGGAGTTGAATATGATTATGCATATAATGGGTGTGAAATCAAACAAGAACCTATTATAATAACTCCTGAATCAATGAATGCTAATTCTATCTGAAATGATGTCTGAGAATATTGCTCAAACAAATACACTATTTTGAATAAACGAATTGATAGTTTAACTGATTATAGATATAAAATAATGAATCAGAATATAGAGCAAGTTAAGAGGTTGTCTTGTTAAAATTTGCGCTATTAGGAAAGGTGGCATTCTGGTTAGTTGTTATTGGTTTTTTTGCATTAATAACACCGCAACCCGCCTGGCCAGAATGGTTTGCAAGGATGGTGCTCTCTTCAGGAATTGCTCTTGGAATTGTGGCTATTGGTGTGCAGATTTGGCGTAAATAAATTAGAGAACTTAAAATGATACTCGGCTATGTACTAAATATCTGCTAAATACTTTCAAATATTCTACTATATCCGTTAAATCTTAATCGACAAGAGTAACTAACGAAAAAAAGCTCATTATCACTATAAAGGGGTTGCACTCTATTAAAAAATAGATAAGTCACAATAGAGCAAATCCAAAATAATAGTTGATAATAGAAGTCTATTCTCAACTACCATACAAATGGATAAGCAGTCTATGTTTGATAACTAACTATTTATATCTAGCTCTTACTGGATATCGACTCTTCGACCTGTTCTAATAGATTAACAATTTGGCTGGATATTGGTGAAATTTTTGTGTATAGATATTCAGCTTTCTCTTTATCACCATTTTCTTTGGAGCTAATAATCTCCTTGATTAGATCATGAAGGTCGTGATGTGGTTGTTCAATAGCTTGCATTTCAGAGCTATCACCATATTGCTTTAATCCTTCACTATAATACCATTTTCCGAATGCACAATTATGATGTGATACTGCTTCATCTCTCGATAGGGACTCCATGCCATCGAGAAACGAACGTAGTCTCGCTTTCCAGGCTATGTGTGCAGATTTAGCTGCACTAAAATCTAAACTACTGTCTCCAGAAAATTTAAATTGCTGTACAACCATTTGCAGGGCTGAGGCAAACGATCCCAGGGAGTTGACTGTGTCAGCAGTAGTATTGGCTTCCGTAGTATTTAGCTTGCTGCTATTGTTAATATTAGAAATATTGTTGTTAATCTCCTCTGCAACGGTACATTGTTGCTCTGCAGCTGTCGCAATTTGAGTATTCATCTGATTAATAGTGTTTACTGCTCTATTTATCGTATTAAGTGAATTTAAAGCTTCACCGGTAAGTTTTACGTTGGCCTCTACCTTTGCTCGACCAGAGGTCATAACAGCAACTGCTTCTTGCGTGCCATTTTGAAGTGACTGAATCATACTTTGTATTTCACCGGTAGATTCATGCGTTCTTGTAGCCAGACTGCGTACTTCATCAGCTACAACTGCGAAACCCCGGCCTTGTTCCCCGGCTCGTGCAGCTTCTATTGCTGCATTGAGTGCTAGCAGGTTGGTCTGCTCAGCGATGCTTTTTATAACATCAAGAACGCTACCAATATGCAAGCTTTCCTGCTCAACTCTCTTAATAGAATGCTCTGCATTCTTTACTTCACTTGCAAGTTCTTCGATGGCGTCAGATGTTTGTCGTACAATAGAACATCCACTATGAGTCTCTTCATTAGCAGTTTTAGCCGCCTCTTCAGCAATAGTTGCATTCTTAGCTACATCACTAATACAGGAGGTCATTTGGTTCATTGCGGTTGTAACTTGCTCTATTTGTCTCTCTTGGTTATGTATTCCATTAATAATTTGGCTCGAGCTTTCACTGGTTTGAGCAACTGCATTAATAACAGATTCGGTTGAGTGAGCAGTCTGCCTGATAAGGTCTCTTATTTTACTAACAAATACATTAAAGCTTTCAGCTAACATCGCTAATTCATCATTGCCAGATTGGTCAAGGGTGTTCATCAGGTTACCATCGCCATCTGCAATATTTTGCATGGTATTTGTTGCTTTTGTAATAGGTATGGATATAGAGTTAGCAATAAACCAACTAATTGCAAACCCAACTATCAGGCCGATGATTAACAGAATGATCACTAGATCAAATACGAATTGGGTATTCTCAGTTAAGGACTCGCTAGTGTGATCTATTGATGTCTGAAGCTCTCCAGCAAGATCTGCAAGATTGGTTTGAATTGCCTGTAGATCAACATTTAATTCGTTGCGTACCAGTGCGGCATCACTACGCCACTGATCACTGCTATGTATTTCTAGTAATTTTGTATAATGCTTATTAAAGATAACGATATTTGCTATAAAAATATCGAGTGCATCAACCTGCTCAAGTGTAAGTATCTCTTCACGATCTGAAAGCTTCTTAAGTAGTGATTCCACCTGCCCAAGGTACAGATTCATATCCTCTATATTATTCTTGTTTCTGAAAGCCAGGTATCCACGGATACCATTCATTACCTGACTCCAGGTAAATCTCAATTCTGCAATATCAGCTAAAAGTTGCTTACGCCCTTCCTCAGAATCCTCATCCATTTCGGACATAATCATCTGTGTCGTAAGCTGCATGAAGTTTCTGCTTAATGGATTGATAAACTGGTTGGCATAGGAGATACCAGGAAAATTCTCCTCAAAAGAAGATGTTTTCTGCAATAAAATATTTGCGGTCTCTTCGAATGCGTCAATCTCTTCCTCTACCAAATTCAGTGCTTCATCATAATCAATTTCAGGATTACGTAGGGTTGCGTTATTTAATAGACTAAGTACTTCTTTAGTTCTTTTAAGTGCCTCTGTATAGCCTTCCAAATGGTAATTTTCTTTCGTTACCATATAGAAACCAAGTGATGCGGTAGCCTGCTCAATATGTAATGTTAAATCTTTTGCCAATAAAATTGTCGGCTGATTGGTGGTTATGACTTTGTCCACATCGCGATTGACTTCATTAAGACTCAATAATGTAATCACTGAGCTAATTGAAAAGATGGACAATACCAGCCCGAAACCAAGCCATAGTTTTGTACGAATAGAAGAAAAACGAGATAGCGACAGCATAGCAAGTCCCCTTGGTATATTACATATATCCTATATTCACCCTGATTGTTGTTATATTTCAGGTGATACTATTATTTGCCTACAAGCCGCCTATAGGCACTATTATTTACTGCTACTTATTTTGATGGAATCCAGAGTGGTATTCCCTTGGCAGAACCGCTGATGAGTTCATAAACGCAGGTGTTTTACTTAATGCTGCTTTTGCTTGCACCGGTTATCGAAATGATCAGTGAATCCTTGCTGTTTGATTTAGATTCCATTTCCATCTGTTTAATCGACACTTGTATATAAAACTTTAAGAAATAGTTGCTGCGAATAATATAAAAACTTAAATACAACAAACAATATTAGTCTTTTGTAGAACAAAAAAAGAAATAAAGTACTTAATTGAATGGTGATATTAAATTTCAAAGTGAAAATGTTAATCATCCCAACTCTTTTTTGAAACTATAGCAACTGAGAGAGTCGTGCTTCGTTTATTGATAGGGTGTATTTTGATCTATAGAGGGTGTAAATTGAACAATATATAAAAAACAAAGTCGGATGCTATAAGTTGTTCCATGGTGAAATAATGATTTTACACTAGAAGAATTATGACGCAGACCCTACGACCAACTGGCCCTGTTACGCACTTAAACTCAGAAATATTTATGCGAATTGTCTATCAACGACTCATTACTGCTTCACTTCTGTTCATGCTTTTAACTTCTGCCAATGGGGGATGGTTAGAAGAGATAAAGCCATCTAAAGAGGCTAATAACATTGAGTTATTTGATATCAACAATCAAAAATATAGCCTGAGTGGCTTAAATGGGAGAGTGGTTCTGGTTAATTTCTGGGCAAGCTGGTGTCCACCTTGTATTGAAGAGATGCCTTCAATGACCAGGTTGGTGGAGACAATCTCTTCAGATAGGCTGGTCGTACTTGCTGTCAATGTCAAAGAGAAGAGGGCTAGAGTAGAGCGAATAGCAACTAGGCTGGAACTCAATTTTCCTGTTTTGCTCGATCAAAAAAAGGCGGTTGCTGATGCTTGGGGTATCAAGGTCTATCCGAGTAGTTTTCTTATAGATTCATCTGGTCGAATGAGGTTTAAAGCGATTGGTCCTGTTGAATGGGATAGTGATGAAGTGGTGGCTTATATCAAACAGCTACTCGCAGAGGAGGCGCCATAATATCTATGGCCTGGTTAGTATGTGCCAAAGTCAGCTGCAACAGGTGATTTTGACCGATTTCCGGCACTGAGTATTCTTGGCCAGCGCTCGTACTCGGAATCGTCCAGTTCTGGTGTAATGGTGACCACATAGACACGTCGTTCATGATGGCAGTGAGCGATCAGCCCCTGAATCCACTTGCCTGATGTGACATCAAACCAGCGTCGGTTTCCTTCAAAATCCACCTCCATGAACTGACGTATATCGAGCTTGACTGGAAGAGGCCGCCACCGATCCCAATGTCCACCATAGATGGCGTCGAGTCGCGCCCATCCGCCGAGGGGGAGTTTGCCTGTCTGTTGTTTTCTTCTTCCCCAGGGTAACAGGGCAATGCCTCCCTGTTTTTTGATCACCGGCAGACAGGCCCGGGGATCGGGAAACTCTGTGCGAAACTCTTGATTGCTGGAAGCGTAGTAGATGGCAGTACACATCTTAATCAGCTTAAATTCATCATTCAGGATTTTGAACCATTCATCAGAATCGTCTCCCGATGGCCGGAGGGCTTCCAGGCCGGAGCGATGACATTGGGCATTTGGGAGCGTCCGAGCAGACGGGTTGGGGCCAGGGTAAATTCGCCGTAGCGTCGGTTGATGTTGTCCATGGCCTGGTTGAGCCGGTCCCTCTGCTGTTGTCCAGGGTTTAGAAAATCGGCCTGGTAGCCAGTTGGTTTCGGATCGAGTGCTGTCACCTGTACCTGAAAACAGCCTTCTCCTGCCCAGTGGTTGTCGAGCAGATCATCACACATGGCCAAAATGTCAGGAGCGTGGTCAGTGGGCGGGTCGCAGCGATATTTGCGACTGAGGAAACCGGCTTCGAGTCGAACTCCGATATAGAAGTGGGTGGCGCGAAACTGATGTAGGCGCAGTCTGGATGCCACTTTTTCGGTCATGTGCAGCAGGAAGGTGTCGATGATCTTCCTGTCTTTGGTGTTGGGCGGCATGACCTTGCCGTGGCCTATGGATTTAGGGGCGGCAACGTCGGTATGAACAGGATCAGGATCGAGCCCCTGAGCCATTAGCCAGATGCGCCGTCCGGGATTTCCGAAGCGTCGTCCGATCTCACCGATTGGCAGGCGCTGCATATCACCGCAGCTATATACCCCCCGTTCTGCCAGATAGCGACCAATACCACGAGCGATGCCGCACAACTCGGTAACCGGGATTCTGGCCAGCTCGGAACGGGCCAAGCCGGGGGGGATAATGGTCAGCCCATTGGGTTTGTTTCGTTTGGCAGCATATTTGGCGGTGGTTTTGTCGCCACTGACGCCAACCGAGCAGAGCATGCCCCCCGAGGCGTCCGATACCGCCTTTCTCACCTTGTGGGCAATCTGTTGTGGCGTACCGAGCAGGCGTTGGCAGCGGGTGATATCGAGAAAGGCCTCATCCACAGAGAAGACTTCCAGGTCGGGCGTGATGTCCGCGAGTGATTCCATGATACGGGAGGATACCTGGGCGTAGCGCTCCGGGTGAGAGGGGACCTGGCGAAATTCCGGGCAGATTCGTTGTGCCTCTTTCAGGCGCATACCAGTTCGTACGCCATAGGATCGAGCCTCATAGGAGCTGGTGATGATACAGGTTCCCTGGGAGCCATTGGTAATGCCGATAGGAAGTCCTTGTAGCTCGGGATGGTCAATCTGCTCTACGCTACAGAAAAAGGCATTCATATCCACTAGGATGATGGCCCGAGACCAATAGCTGTCAGGGCATGTGTCGTCAAACCGCATTGGCGTATTACGTTAGTGATACTGTCTGAGCTGACAGACCAGAACCCCCTGAATTCTCACCCTGTCAGCGGCATAGATCATGGGGGGAACATCGGGATTCTCGGCAATCAGCTTGATGCGACCGCTTTTGAGGCGTCTAAGGCGTTTCAGGGTGGCCTCCTGGTCATCGATCAACGCGACGACAATGGCATTGTCATCTGCGGTGTCGCAGCGCTCGATAATGACCAGGTCACCGTCAAGTATGCCGATGTCGATCATGGAATCCCCCTTGACCTGGAGGGCGTAGCGGTTTGGGCCGGTCAGATATTCGGCCAGGTCAAGGCGCTCCTGGCCGGCTATGGCTTCGATCGGTCGACCGGCAGCGATGCTGCCCAGCATGGGGAGGCTGAACTTCGACAACTCCGCGTCATCGACCATTTCGATGCCGCGTTTGCGGCCGGGAATCAGGCGGATGCGTCCCGCTTCGGCCAGGGCTTGAACATGACGGTGGGCGGTGCCTTTAGAGGTGATTCCAATCCCTTCAGCGATTTCAATCAGCGATGGGGCATATCCGCGCCGCTTCAGATAGCGGCGGATAAAGGCCAGGGTTTTATGTTGTGTAGCGGTCAGCATATTCTGTTCTCTAAAAGTTCCGTTTGTCGTGATTGGAGTATAGAACATTGTGAGAACTAATGGAACTGCATCGCAATTATTGCTATCTTTCGCTGTCATTCGATTGAGAAATTTTCTATAATCATATGATAATTAAAAGATAATCTAGGGGAAGGCTATGCCTAATCGGGTATTGCAGCGTCTGGCTCTGATTCTAGCGATTGTTATGTTGACCCTGTGGGGGGTGATCCTGATTGTCGATCCTTATTTGATCGTCGGCTTTTTCAGCACCGAGCCGGTGAACCAGGCTTTTGCCGGGATGATGGGAGCGGCCCTGTTGGGATTGGCGTTTATTTCTCTGGCCGGAGTAACCAAGTGGATGCATACGCCTCGGGCGCTGGGTATCGCGATGGGGATTCTGGTGGTGGAGACCGCCTATTTGATGCTGGGGAGTGGTGTTATGCTGGTGACCCTGCCCACGACTATCAGTTTAGTTACTGCGGCCGCAGTAGCATTCTTCCTGCTTGTTTGATTGATAATTACTGATATTTTGAGTTGAGATATGGTTGCTGTGGCGCAGCAGAATCGGTGCGCTTCGAGGAATGATATTCTTAAATGTGCTCTGAATCACACTGAAAATTAATAAATAATCTAAGAATTGGTATATAATTCCCAATTATTGCATAATTGTCCAAATGAGTTGCTATGCTTGAACCGGGCTTAATAGGTTTGGCAGGAGCAAACTTATAAGCCTGACAGGGTCGAGTCGAAAGCCCTTCATTATCGTTAGGCCGGATGGACGATAGTCCTATCATTGATACTAGGAGAAAGGCAAAGGCTCATAGCTGATGAGCAAAAAAGATAGCCTCTCTACTTGGTCGGTGACATATTGTTGCGCGGGGGACGTATGTCGGTGAACATGAATCTACTGTTGGTCGAAGACGATGAGATGCTGGGTGACGGTATTAAGACCGTTATGGAGCGTCGTGGGTTGGGTATCGATTGGGTGCGTGATGGTCTGTCAGCCATGCAGTCGATTAAAACCGGCCACTATGATGTGTTGCTGCTTGATCTGAATATACCCTGGTTATCAGGTCTTGAAGTATTGGCTCGTTTGCGATCTGAAGGCAATCAGATTCCGGTTCTGGTTCTGACTGCACGCTCTCAAGTTGTGGATCGGGTGCAGGCACTGGATGGTGGTGCCGATGATTATGTGGTCAAACCCTTCGATATCGATGAACTCTGTGCTCGAATCCGAGCTTTACACCGTCGACACAGCGGGCAAGAGGCTGAGATGCTTCGCCACGGTGATCTGGTGTTGGATCCTTCCGCTCATACGGTGACGATTCAAAACAGTTCAGTGGCGTTATCAGCTAAAGAGTTCGATATCCTGCATAGCCTGATGGAGAACATGGGGCGGGTCATGTCACGTCGAAAACTCAGTGAAAAAGTATACTGTCTGGAAGATGATGTAGAGAGTAATGCAATAGAGGTGCATATTCACCATTTGCGCAAGAAGCTGGGTGATCATCCGATACGTACAGTGCGTGGCGTGGGCTATGTGATAGAGAAGCCGGGTGTTTATGCCAAGCGTTAGACGATAATTTCTGTACCATAAAATATAGTAAAAAGTCAGCTCTTCAGATTCATCTTTAATCATCTCATGCTGCGGAAATTTGCTGCTCTGTGGCTTGAAGTAATCTAATCAATTTGTTTGTGGTATCCATGTGGTAGGGGATAAGTACTTATCATTTGCAATTAAAGATTAAGATGAGTCTGGAAGAGTTTGGTTTCGATTTGGCATAACACAGTTAATGTTTCGGGCATTAGAACCCCCTCTATAACTGCATAACAAGGAATACGGAATGTACATCCGATCGATTCGCTTGCGATTGCTGCTTATGATTTCACTATCAATATTGCTGCTATGGGGTACGACCTTTTGGTTTACTTGGTGGCGAACCAGTCGTGATATCAATCAGGTCTATGATGCTGAATTAAAACTGATGGCAGAGTTACTGGCGGTTGGAACAAAGCATGAATTAGAGGAGTTCGACCTGGATGATTATCAAGTTAACCTGAATGAAGTGGGTGTTAGTTTTCCGTTGCTACTACAAGTCTGGTCAAATGAAAATAAGTTGGTCATACGCGGGCCTCAAGCCCCGGAACACCCGTTGACTACAGATATTGTCGATGGTTATTCGGATAGTGTTTTTGCTGGGGAGGGTTGGCGGGTATATACCTATAATATTGTCGAATATAACTATCGGGTGCATGTTGCTCGAGCCCATGCAATCAGTCGAAAGTTGGTGAGTTCCTTTGTTAAGGATGTGGTGAAGCCACTACTTATTGTTTTACCTTTGTCCGGAATGCTGTGGTTCATTATTCAGCAAGGATTTCGTCCATTGCATTATGTTTCACGTTTGATCGCAGAGCGTGACTACGACAACCTGAATCCAGTATCAGCTGAAAAAGTTCCAGAAGAGGCCTCCTATCTTGTGGATGAGTTAAACGCCTTACTCGCAAGGCTTAAGCTATCCATCGAACGAAACAATCGTTTCACAGCAGATGTTGCACATGAACTCCGTACGCCAATAGCCGGTATGTTGGTGCAGTTGCAGTCTAGTGTAACCGGGCGCACAGATGCTGAACGTGAAAAAGGCATACAGCATATTGAAAAAGGATTAAAACACCTTAATCACGTCGTTAATCAGTTACTTATTTTAGCTTCTATAGAACCTGAAAAGATTAGAAAAGAGTTTGAGATATTTGATCTTGTGGCTGTAACTGAAGATGTACTTTCTGAGATTTCACCAATGGCTCTGAGAAAAAATATCGATATGGAGTTGATATCTGAAAATCAAATAAAGATTAGAGGCAATCAGCAGATGATAGCCATTCTGCTGGGTAATCTGGTGAATAATGCGATTAAATTTACCCCGAATGAAAGTGGGGTTTCTGTCCGCATATCTACAACAAAGAAAGGTGTCCAGATATTTGTGGAAGATTCCGGCTCTGGGATTCCGGATGATAGAAAGAAATGGGTTTTCGAACGTTTGAACAGGCTTCCCGGTGAGGCTGAAAGTGGTAGCGGTTTGGGCCTCTCCATTGTTCAGGAGATATGTGAACTTCACCAAGGCAGCATTACCTTGAGTGATCGGCAAACCGGGCAGGGTTTAATTGTGACGCTGTTCCTCCCTGACTTAATCGAATCTTAAGTATTAACTGCTAATTTTTATGGTATCTGTCCGCCCGCGCAGCCGTGAATGGACCTTGCAATCTGCAAATAGGCGTTTACCTAACGACCAAATGATTCTTAGGGGTATTGAGTCTATGAATAAAATCAAGTCCATTGGAGTAGTTTTTACCACCACCATATATCTAGGATTAATTACCTTATATTCTCAAGGTCTTTTAGCATCGGATGAGTCCAGTTTTTCGATTGAAAAAGCCATCTGGCAAGATGAAAAAAACCACTTGGTTGTCAAAGGTAAGGGTGGTCAGGGTATAGAAGTTATTATCACCAATACGGCGACTAAAGAGGTTATTGGGGCAGTCACCTCCAAAGATGATGATTGGCGCTTTAGGTCTAGAATAAAAGATGATACTGAGGTGCCTTGTGAAGTGAGTGCACAGCGTACTTCAGATGGTGTTATGGAAATATTGAGCGTACGTTCAGCGCCGGAAAACTGTGATAATGGCGGTGGCGACGGTGGTGGTGAGAATCTAGCTCCGATTGCCAATGCGAATGGCCCTTATACAGGCAGCCTCGAGCAATCCATAAATTTTTCCAGTGACGGTTCCAGCGATCCTGAAAAAGGTGACTTGAGCTATTTATGGGATTTTGGTGATGGCAATAGCAGTACTGATGCCAACCCCTCACATCTCTATGCTGATGCTGGTGATTATGATGTACTGCTGACCGTTACTGACCCAAAAGGTGCTTCATCCGATACGATGACCATTGCTGTGGTTGATGGTGAACCACCAGTGGTTGGTATTCCAAATGTTTCGATTAACTCCACCAGTCAAAATGGTATTCCGGGTGAGCCTGTCCCTGAACAACCTCTGATCAATACCAATGACTATCGTGTCTTTGCGGTGAATGATCTGGGTATGCACTGTGGTGATTTCGATACCCGTATTTCAAGTATCCTGCCTCCATTCAATGTGCTGCATGCAACCGTGATAAGACGGGGTCAGGAGCCTGATATCCTTGGTCCGAATGATGTGGATGTCTATTACTCAGCCGCCTCTAACCCAAGTGATCCGATTCTAAGCGGCATTAACTCAGCACTAACCGGTCCGGTCTATTCGAGCATGAATGCAACGACTGGAGAGGTATTCAAGACCAACTTCTGGAGTGTTGCCCGCGATGCATACAACGCTTTCTACCCACCAGGCATTCTGCCTGCCTTTTACCCTGCTGGCCCAGTAGAAGGCATTCTTGATCTTGGCTTGCCAATGCCGAATGTTGAACGACTCTATCTTGGTGATGGCGCCTTGACTGCAGATCAGCAGTCCATGCCAGGTCGCCATGGTCCCTATGTCGACAATGCGTTGGAGAAATTTGAGGCCTATGTGGTAGATCAACCTTTCTTTATTGACATGATGGGCGGACTGGATCGGGGATTCCAATTCGGTTATGTAGTGGAGGGTGTAAATTGGTTTGAAGCCCCAGGCGTTCCTATTACTGCCTTTGATGACTATGGCCGAGAGAATCCATGGCCTCTGTATAGAGTTCAAGCCAAGATTGGTGATACAACCCTCGCATCAGTTGATACCGTTGTACCGATCTCCGGAGAAGCTAATTGCGGTGCCTGTCATGGATCAGATGTAGACGGCGGCAATGGCCTGGCTACAGCGGCTCTAACCGATGTTGCTTCATCTCTGGATGATCCGATGCATGGCATGGTGCCGGATGAGGTGAGTAAAGAGTATGCAGCCGATATCAATCTGGTTCGCCTGCACGATCAGAAACATGGTACTGACCTGGAGAACCAGGCCCCTGTGGTCTGTCAGCAGTGTCACTACACACCCGCTTTGGATCTGGCGCAACTGGGACCCTTGGGGCCAGAATTTGATCCATATGGCGGCTTTGCCAATGGACGTAATCAAATTACTGTGAAGAGTATGTCCAATGTTATGCATAGTCATCATGGCAGCCTTACAGATTCCAATGGAGAGTTAGTCTTCCCCGATATGCCGGAAGCGGTTAAGGATGAGTTTGGTGTGGTAGCCAATAATACTGAGCGACGTGAGGTCTTACATGAGACCTGTTATCAGTGCCATCCAGGACGACGTACCGATTGTCTGCGTGGCGCTATGTCCAATGGCGGCATGCTCTGTCAGGATTGTCATGGTGACATGGCTCAGGTGGGTACAGATTTTACCGATCTGGTGAATCCTGATAATCCAGGGGCGTTCGTATTGGGTGGTGATTTCTACACCAATCCAGATCAGCCTCGCGTACCCTGGGCGAATGAGCCGGGTTGTGGTTCATGCCATACCGGTGATGCAATGGACAATATGGCCGGTGCAGCAGGGACAGTTGTGAATCCTGCTGATGCAGATAGCAATCCAGATCAAATCCGCTTGTTCAAAGCTTATTTGTCAGATGATCCAAAAGCTACACCGATCGTACCGACCAATAAACGCTTTGCCGAAAACGTTATCGAAGCGGATAACCCAGCAGTTACTGGAGGAGATGATCCTAGGATCGGCAATCCAATGCTCTACCGTGTGAGTGTTGGTCATGAAGGCATCTTCTGTGAAGCCTGCCACGGATCGACTCATGGTATCTGGCCTAACAAGAACGACGATGCAAATGACAATGTAGCAGCTGGACAATTGCAGGGACACAAGGGCACCATCATTGAGTGTAGTACCTGTCATGAAGGTGATCTTGGCAATACTTTGGGTGGTCCCCATGGCATGCATCCAGTAGGTGACACACAATTTGCTGATGGTGGTCATGCAAGCCTTGTTGAGAGAAACTCCAATGAGTGTAAGGCATGTCATGGAGAGGATGGTTTAGGTACGGTACTTTCCCGTATGGCTATAGACAGAGTTCTTGAATGTGACGATAGCACCAGCTTCTGTCCTGATGGCAACAGAGAAACATTCCCCAAAGGCTACATGGTGGGGTGTGTTGAGTGCCATGAGAATCAGATAAACCACGACTGACCGATAAGCAGTTTACCCTTACCCGCGTGTCTCCCCTCACGCGGGTTTTTTTTGCCTGTTTTTCGGTAAGGGATTGCGATTACTGAATTGATTGTTAAATAAAATTATGTTTGATGTGAATTATTAACTATTCACAATAAGATGATTAAACGTAAATGCATGCTTGATGCCCTGAAGACGACATACTTAGTCGCCGGGTTAATAAGTGAGCACGTGTAGACTTTCGCTTCTGACTGAGTGGTACGAATAGGCTCAGTAAACACGGTGTGCGGAGATGAAAATGGTGCGGCAGGGCCGCACCCTACGGCTTTCTAATTCATGTAGGGCTGCTTCACCACTGCGGCTTTCTGATTCATGTAGGGGCTGCTTTACCACTACGGCATTCTGATTCATGTAGGGTGCGGCCCTGCCGCACCATCTGGGTTGCTCATCTAATTCAGGTTGAGTGAATTGCCCCTTGAATCATGCTCTCTTTTTCTTTACGTACGGCCCACAAGCATGGGTGCGCGGTGTAAGAAATTACACACTGCATCGTTTTTGGGTAATAAGAATCAGATACTTTACAGGAAGCATCATGAGAAGAGGATATCGAACTCAGACACCACCGCTGTGTATGGTTTCGTAATAGAGTTTTTCCAATTGATTCTTATGTAGCGTCTCTTCGTTGGCAAGAAACAGAAACAACTCCTTTATCGGACCGTCTGGTGAGCTTTTAGCGAGTGCTTGGTACTGTTCCATTGCAGCATGTTCCCGGCCTAACGCGTATTGCAGAACTGATTGGTCATCAGGTTTATCTCCCAATTCCGGGAGAAGTATGGCATCGGAAAACTTTTTATCGCTGGCTGGTAATTCGACCAGGGTATGGATCTGTTGATCGATGTCGGGACGTGACTTCAACTCTGTGAAAAGGTCGAAATGGTGTTGCTCCTCTTCAGCCAACTCTTCCACCAGATAGCGAATCCGTTTGCTTACTTTTGGAATCAGGTCACTATAAAAATCGCGGGCTGTGCGTTCAAAACTAATCGCGGTTTCAAGGATCTCTGCCAGGCTTTTTTTAGACTTCAAGGTGTCATAACTGCTTTGATGACCTTCAGACATGGCAATGCGCTCCTATCGTTACTGTTGATTTAACCATTCATCGATACTGCTGGCCACCCTGTGACCATCCGCTACTGCATGCACCACATCAGGGCCATTTACACAGTCTCCGGCAGCCCATAACCACTCAACCGATGTGCGTCCCTGCTGATCGATGCTTAGACGGCCGCGTTGCCATTCTAGCGCCTCACTCAGATCATCTCCCAAGAGGTTGATGTCTGACATCTGGCCAATGGCTTCGATGACCATATCGGCTTTATGAATGCGCTCATCCTGCTCATCATAGGCTGGGGCAAAGCGTCCTTGTTCATCAAATATAGAGCGTACTTTCCAGGTTCTAAGTCCGACCAGTTTATTCTTTTCTATGACACATTCCTGAGGGCCTCTGGCATCATAGATGTCGATACCTTCTTCACGACACTCTTTGATTTCAACTGGATCAGCCAGGAAGTGCGCCATATCTTCCAGTGCAGTAACACTGACTTTGACCTCTCCAAACTGTTGCTTCTGCTGACGCGCCAGGGTTCGTGCGATATCCATTGCCACATTACCGCCACCGATAACCACTGCCTGTTTTGGCGTTTTGAATTTCTCTCCGTCTGTGGTTTGTCGTAACAGGTCAACAGCCTTGAAGACTTGGCTATGGTCAGCGCCAGGTACTCTGGTCGAGCGACCAAGATGGAGTCCGATTGCCAATACAACGGCATCGTAATCTTTTTGTAGCTGTGCCATGGTGATATCAATACCAACTTTAGTGCCGGTTTGAATCTTGACCCCCATGGAAGTGATGACGTCAATATCTCTGTCGAGCATGTCGTAGGGGAGACGATATTCAGGAATACCGTAGCGGGGCATTCCACCGGCCTCTTTTCTCGCCTCGAAAACTGTCACTTGATGACCTTTACGTATCAGATCATAAGCCGCGGTGAGTCCTGCGGGGCCAGCGCCAATTACGGCAACCTGTTTGCCACTAAGATAATCGGCTTTACCTTCTGCCGCGATCTCCTTGATGCGTTGATGATCGACTGAGTCCATGGCATATCGCTTCAGCCAACGGATAGAGATTGGTTCACCCCGTCGGCCTATAGAGCAGGCATCTTCACAACGATGCGTGCAGACACGGCCGCAGACATGTGAGAAGGGGTTACTTTGATAGATCAGGCGAACCGCCTCTTCCAGGTTGCCTTGCCAGATTGAGCGGATGTATTCCGGTGCATCCATGTGGGTAGGACAGGCATCATGACACATGCCGCACTGTACACAACGGGAAGCCTCCAGGACGGCCTGCTGATCTGTATAGCCGGAAACGATTTCATTAAAATTATCGATTCTTTCCTCAGGGTCGAGCTCGGTCATCGGCTGGCGCTTCAAATCGAGAAGATCTGAATCAACACTCTTCTGCCACCCTTCACCATAGTATTCACCATGGATGCCTGTCTCATCCGGAAGAATGAAATAACTGTCGATCTCTTCTTGCGTACAGGTGTGGACATACTCTCTTGAGAGTGAGATGGCGCTGGTTGGGCAGATATCGACACATAAGGCGCACCAGCAACAACGACCATAATCGATGGCAGGTCGTAGATTGCGAATACCCTTTACAGGATCTTCGGGTAGATGGGGAACCTTAACCATGGTGATTGCAGCATTGTCACAGACCTTCTGACACGAGCTGCAGCCGATACATTTTTCATGATCATTGAGATGAAATCCGCGATAGTTATCTGCTGCCGGGCGTGGTTCCAAGGGCACGGTGACCGGTTTGCGCATGAAGAACTGAAGTGCTTTCAGTGGACTGAGAATGGAGCCGGCATCATCATGCTCAATTTGAGTACTCTGTTTGCTGAATTTTGAATCTTGAATTGGTTTCGACATCGTTCAATGCTCGTAGCTCTTAAAGAGCTATTGGATTCGTATTAACAGGCCCATATAAACCATAAGAAGACTTCTTGATGGGATGGAATTATCTTTAACAGTCAACATCATCACTCACTGATTGCAATCAACGATCCACCTCTGGTGGACAGGCATCAAGGGAGAACATGGTCTGAGCAATATCTTCGATTCGTGAACCGACAGACATCTTCTCCAATACCTGCACCGCATGCATGGAGGAGGGACCGCGAACATGTACCCGGTAGGGTTTGGGGCCGCCGTTGGAGACAACGAAATAGCAGAGTTCACCCTTCGACGATTCAACCCGTGTATAGGTTTCACCGGCGGGGACATTCCATGCCAGTGGATTTGGAATGGGTGCACGTATAGGGCCATGAATGTCGGGTAGGATATCGACCACCTGGCGCAGGATACGAATACTCTCCATCAACTCATGGCGACGAACCAGGGTACGTGCCCAAGCGTCACCGTTCTCTTCAACAGGAATGTCAAAGTCAAGCTGGTCATAGACCAGATAGGGATCGTCTTTGCGTACATCAAAAGCCAGTCCGGTGGCCCGTAGATTGGGTCCGGTAACTCCCCACTCAAGGGCCTGTTCACGGGACATCACTCCTGTACCTTTGGCTCGTTTTACGAAAACCTGATTTTTAAAAAAGAGATTATCGTAGTCAGGCAGTCGTGATTCGATATAGTCCAGGGTTTCTGAAAGACGTTGCAGAAAACCTTCAGGTAACTCTTTGCGTACACCGCCTGGGATATTGTAGATGCTATAGACCCGGCCACCGGTGAACTCTTCGAAAAGATCGAGCAGCAGGTCACGATCTGCCACCCCCCAATACATGGTGCTGTACATACCTGTTGTGGCCGCATGACCGCCGAAGGTGAAGAGATGTGCTGCGATACGTGATAACTCGAGCTGCATGACACGCAACCATTGAGCGCGTTGAGGTACTTTCAGGCCGCATAGCTCTTCAACCGCTAAGGCGTAGCAGACTTCCATTGGTGAGGGATCAGGAACACAGATCCGTGGCACCAAAGCTATGTTTTGAATCCATAGCCGTTGTTCCATAAGCTTTTCAAAGCCACGGTGCAGATAGCCACCATCTGCTTTGGCCTCCAGCACGATATCGCCATGCAGTTTCACCTTTAAGGCGTAGTTACCTTCGATGCCAGGATGATTTGGACCGAAGTTGAGCTCGTACTCATTACTCGGTGGATGGCGTTGAGCTTCGTAATTCTCTGGTCTCATAGTTGATTCACTTGTGGCCTAAAAATTTCAAACAATTGATACTCTTCCAATACCATTAACGCTTCTTTTGACTGAAGCGTTGCTCTTCAGGCGGGATGATTACACCACCGCCCTCTGCGACCAGTTCCTGCAGCCACTCCGGGTTATAGTTTTGCCAATTGAGGTGCTCGTTGATATAGGCCTCGCTATCGAACTCTTTGCGCATTGGAGGTGGGCCATCCCACTCTGTAAGGATGAACTTCTCCATGTTGGGACTGCCTTCGAAGTGGATGCCAAACATCTCATGGATGTCCCGTTCGAAAAAAGCGGCAGGTTGGTAGAGGTCATACACGGAGAGGTATACACCCGCTTCCCGGGATATACGTATGTGCGCCGAGACCAATGAATGACTTTCGTATGACCAGATGTGATAGACCAGTTCAAACTCTTTCTCTTCAATCCAATCGACACAGCTGATGGCGGAGAGATGAATATAGCCGGCTCGTCCCTGCAGTAGTTCCAGCAGGGCAGGCAGGGCGTCAGCAGGAACATCGACTCGTACCCGACGGCTGCTTTTACGGCGTACTTCGATGCCTTCGATCTCTTTCAGGATATTATCCAGCCAATGGGCGACTTCCTTACTCATTCGGTGGGCTCCTTGATATTGTGACCGAGGCGCATCTCAAGAGCCTCAAGAGGCTTTTGATGCTGCTGCAGTAGCTTGGTGTGATCACCCAGGGTGCCGTCACCAATCAGATTGTAGTGTTCAGCTTCGGTGATGATGTCAGTGGGGGTTTGCCATTTTTCACCGAACAATTTCTGCTGGTTGCCCAGGTAGTAGTCGTAGTTTCGATAGTAGTCTTCCCAACCGTTGGCTTCCCCACTCTGGATACGATCCATCAATTTCTGTAAACCACTGATAACCGCCTCGGGTCTCGGCATACAGCCAGCGATATAGAGATCGACAGGCATATACTCATCGAGCTTTTTAGCGGTGGCATAACTCTGCCAATACATGCCTCCATTGACGGTGCAGGAACAGATACCGATCACATATTTTGGTGATCCCATCTGCTCATAGGTCAGAATCACCCGCTTGAGTGTCTTGATAGAGACATAGCCTGTAATCAGAAGAATGTCCGCCTGTCGTGGCGATACCATTGGTTGAATACCAAGACGTTCCATATCGAAACGTGAGGTCATGGCTGGTGGCAACTCGATGGCGCCACAACCGGTACAGTAGTGAAGAAGGAAGAGGGAGCGTGAGCGGCAGAATCGTACTAAATCATCGAACACCCGCGCCAGGGGGTTACCCTTTCTCTCTTCGATTACCGGTATCTGTTTTAACGTGCTCATTACGATCACCAAAGTCGTTTGGGTTAACGCACCTGGTGACCTTCATGGTCTCCAGGCTCGTCAATCCGGCGAAGCCGGAATTCAGTCACCTCTGTATCGCATTAGGGGATTACAGGGTGGCGCCACTCTGTCTCATGAGTGGCAAAAAAATCACATTACAAATGCCAAACCGATCAATCCCAGCATCACCGGCCATTTCCACATCAGACGAAGCAGATCCTCAGTTCGGTAACGGGGAAAGAGGTAGGCGATACTCACCGGAATGGCGAGTACCAGAAAACTCTTCAAGAGAAAATCGAACCAGGTCGTGCCGCCACCCAAAAACAGGCTGACATAGAGCACAGAGGTGGTATAGAGCTGGAAACACTGCATGACAAACAGTCCGCCCAGATATTTTCCGCTCATCTCCACCATCGGGCCGGTCGCAATCTCCGCCGGTGCAATATAGATTTCAAAAGGTTGCTTACCCAGGGAGGCATGCATTGCAATCAGGCCGGCAATCGCCAATAGGGGCATCTGCACCGCACCCCAGGTCTCAAATCCACCCGCCTGTTGAATGGCAATGATATCGACAAGGTTGGTAGTGCCAGCGGCATAGGCGACACCAAAGATTACTATCACAAGTGGAATGTCATAGGCGAGCATGGCAGTGAGGGCACGAGCAATACCGATCGATCCATTGGGATTGGCGCACTGGCCAACACCCAGGGCGAGACCAAGGGAGGGAATCATCATCAGATAGAGCAGGGTGATAATGCCACCTTTTTCTGCAATGCCATCCATTCCGGGAACCGGTAACAGGGTTTCTGCAGCAATATATCCCCCCATGGCCATGACGATGCCGATATCGTGAATCAGACCGTGGGATATCTGAGTTCGCTTGCCGTGCAGTTTTATGATGTCGTACAGCGGTTGAAAGAATGGAGGCCCGACACGCCGCTGTATCTTGGCTGCGATTCGACGCATCATCAGCACCATCATCATGCCGACAATGAAGGCAATCAACGGCATCAGGGTCAGTTCAATAAGAAGTTCGATTGGAGCCATTAGAAAACCACCCAGGCAATTACAAAAAGTGCCGTGCTCAAAAGATAGAACTCAGAATTGGCGCGCCGGTAGATACCCTGCATACCCAGGGAGAGAAATTCGACCAGCGAGGTAATACTGTTTTCCAGCCACTGAAAGCTGCCGCGATACCAGCCACTGATCAGATGCATCAGACCAGAGTAGAAGTTATCGCTATATTGATAACGCACATCGGTAGTCAGAAAGTGTCCACCCGCATAGTTGTCGAGCTGGTGCACTCTTTTACTGCGACCTGCGGAGTAGAAGATAACGGCGCCGATACCAAATCCGGCAAACAGAACACCGATCACCCACAGCATATCCAGGTTGCCACTGGTTGATTCTATGCCGCCGAGGGATATCTCTGGCCCGGTGAGACCGATACTCTGCAACGCAGAGGCAACCCAGGTCAGAGGTATGCCGGGTAACAGTCCGGTGGTGAAGATGATGCCAGCGAGTATCAGCATCGGAATCATCATGCTCCAGGGGGCTTCGCGTATATACTGGTGTTCCACACGAAGTTGGCCGAGAAAGATATTGTGGATCAATTTATAGACTGAGAGGATGGTTCCCAGCGTGCCGATGATCGCACCCACAAAAAGCAACGGCATACCATCTACCAGCAGAGATCGATAGACCAGCCATTTGGAAACAAAGCCGTTCATGGGAGGCAGGCCGGCAAGACCGATGATCCCCGTCAGCAGTACCAGGAAGGAGAGGGGCATTCGGGTTACCAAACCACCCAACTTGTTCAAATCTGCTGTACCAGTACGATGCATTACAGCAAACACAGCCATTAGCAGTGCAGCCTGGCAGGCGGCATAATTCAACACATGAAGCAGTCCACCGGCACTACCCAGGGCATTGGCAGTCACCAGGCCGAGCAACATGTATCCCCCCTGACCTATACCGTGCCAAGCGAGCAGATAGCGTGCATCGTTCTGCTTCAATGCTGTGTAGGTTGGAAAAATAATGGTAAACACTGCGATCCAGGCCAGCAGGTCGCGGGCATCTATCAGGGTGAAGGGTATTTTCAGGTTATCGATGTTGACGATACCAAACAGCTTTACCAGAACCAGCAGGATGGCAAACAGCCCCATACGGGAAGAGATGGCCCCGAGAAAGGCACTGCCCGGCCCCGGTGTTTCTGCATAAGCAGCTGCCTGCCAGAGATGAAAGGGCAGTAGCCCCATCTTGATGCCAAAACCACTTCCGAATAGCAGTACCAGCATCCAGAGTTGACCAACACTCATATTTTCAACGGCGATCAGGATCGCTTCATACTGCAGTGAACCAGCAGAGACGTAGACCAGTGCAATACCACCAAAGATCGACATACCGCCAACTACCGCATAGGTGATATAGCGCATTGCTGCCTGGGTTGCGACGCCGCCGGCGACTGCCATTAAGAGAAAGCCCGCCCAGCTGACCAGTTCCCAACCTATGAAAAGTGATAACAGATCCCCGCTGGCTAGCAGAACCAGCATGGTGAAAACGTTTAACGCCATGGCCATATGAAACAGCCAGACATTACCCCCCTGTTGGGAAAATTTCCGTTCCCACTCGCCACAGGAGAACCAGCTGGTGAGCATGGCAGCTACAATAGTGATTAAGGCAAAGAACCAGCTCAGAGCATCGAATCGCCATGAGAGGGTTTGGCCCATGACACTGAAACTGAAGCCTGAGGAGATGGGATCACCCCCATAACCAAGCGCAGCCATTTTAATCAGTACCAGTAACTGTCCTGCGTAGAGGACAGTCACCATCCAACCGACCGCAAGACCACGACCAAGAATTAGGGCAACCAACAGTGTGGCGCCGGAAAAGATCAATAGCTCATCCAATAGGCTGAGAATCACAACTGGCCTCCGGGAGTCGCTGGTAAAACAGTTTCAATATAGAGATCGATATTCTTTGTCTCTGATGCCACTGCCTGCAGGCCATCACCAATTGGGGCAATCAACACAGTTGCTGCCAGCAGGGAGATGCCAAATAGGGAGGCAGTAGCCAAGGAGATTCCTGGCAGATGAGGTCGTGCCGGTTGATTCGGTAGCTCAGCTCGACTGTACATCAAGGCAACAATACGGAACATATAACTGGTCTCAATTACAGTCGCAAGGAGAAATACCAAAAGCCCGATCAGATAGAGTGGTTCACTCTGAGCAGCAAGTTCAGTGATCAGTGTGAACTTCGCCCAGAACCCAGGCAGTGGTGGCACGCCCACCAGGGAGAGGGCAAAGAGGGTGAAGAGTGCTGCGCCAATAGGTGAGGTTCGGGCAATGCCCCGAAGACGCTCCAGAGAGCCACCCCAACCGTCGGCCAACATGAAGAGTCCGGTTTTGATCACCAGGTGATGCAGAGAGAGAGCCAGCAATGCGAGCAATCCACGTTCATCTGGAAGAGAGAGGGCAATGAAGACGATTCCCAGCTGACCAATGGAAGAAAAACCGAGCATACGTCGCATATCCTTGGCACGCCAGGCGGCAAGTTCGCCACTGATAACACCGAGGATGCCGAGGATAAGAATAATCTGTATCGCCTCTGGTTGATGGAAAACCAACAGCAACAGTCGCAGAATCACCAGCAGTGCCAGTTTCGACAGAAGTCCAGCCAGAAAACCGGATAATCTGCTCGATGCCGTCCCATAGATTTCCGGAACCCAGGCATTGACTGGAAAGAGTTCCGCTTTAACGCCGATACCGATCAGGATCAGCAGGTAGGCAGTCAATCCCAATTTGTCATTTAAAAGTTCTGGCGCCAACTGTGCCAGGTGGGCCAGATTCAAGGTGCCGGTCTGACTATAAACCAGAGCAATGCCGAGCAGGGTTAAGACTGATCCAATACCGCTCAGTATCAGATAGCGAAAGGTTGCCGCAATGGATGCAGTGGTGTTTGATGCTGCTACCAGACCAAAGGTTGCCACTGCCGCCAGTTCATAGAAAACATAGAGGTTGAACAGGTCGCCGGAGAGTGCGAGACCAGTGGATGCAGCTACCAGCAACAACATCAGTGACTGGCGTCGAGCAGTATCCTGATTCAAACTGAATGGCCAACAGATCAGCCCCATGAGTTGTGTAGCAAAAGCAAACAACAGGGCGAGGGAATCGATATAGAGGTTAATGCCCAACGGGGCTGCAAATCCACCAATGGCAATCGAGATCGGCAGAGAGACATCATTCAGCCATAAATTAGCCAAAAGCCAACAGCCGTAAGCCAGAATAAGCGGCCCCAGCCAGAGTCCGATCGCTTTGGAAGTCTGCATCACTACAGGCAAAAGAAATGCACCGAGCATGGGTAGGGCGATGGTTAGAACCAAGTAGTTCATAGTTCGCCTCCACGGGATTCAGAAGTATGGGCTGGCACGGGTTGAATCGGGCGATCCCCCAGTGGTGCATCCTGGCTGATATCCCGGCGTATCCCCGCTGTGATGGCAATCTCAGCATCCATCTTCTCAGCAACGTCATGACGATCCAGAGCGGCATAACGCTGACGTATTCGGATGAGAATGCTTACAGCCAATGCCTGAACACCTACGCCGATTACAATCGCAGTAAGCACCATGGCTTGTGGCACGGGATCTACCATGACGGGTTGTTCGCTTCGTTCAATGAGGATTGGCGCGACCGCTTCCCAGCGATATCCTGAAAGCACCAGCATCAGATTGGCACCTGCTTCAGCGATGACCAATGCCAGAACCATACGGAATAGGTGTCTCGATAAAACCACTCCTGAGAGACCGATAATGACCAGACCCAGGGCGGTTGTATAGAGTATCAATTCAAGTGTGACACCCGGGATCATCGTTCGGACTCCGTTTGTGCAAGGTTGGATAACAGGCTTGCCAGTTCAGCGCCTACCTTCAAGCCCACAGCGATATAGAGCAGGGGTAAGGTACCGGCGGATATCAAAGACCCCAGAGTGTCCTGATTCAACATCGGTTGCAGAAAAGCTTTTCCCTCTGCCAGAGCGGCCAGACCAATCAAAATGAAACTTGCACCGGCAAAGGCCTCTATCACACTCAGAATAGAGTGGTGTAAGCGTGCACCTGGAGAGGCGAGCAGCGGTAGAAAGAAAGCGGCAGCAAGAATAACCCCGCCCTGAAATCCACCACCTGGCGTCAGGTGACCATGAAAAATAATGTAAAAACCTATGGTCAAAAGAAAAGGGAAGAGCATTGCACCGCCATGATGGAGAACGAAGCCACCTCTGGTTTGAGTGCCTGCAGTTGTCTGTCTACGCCCTAGAACCAATCCTGCTGCAGAGGCGGCGGCGAACAGAATGGAGAGTTCACCCAGAGTATCGATACCGCGGTATCCGAGTACTACCGAGGTAACGATATTGGCGGCACCTATCTCCTGAGGCGAGGATGACTGAATTGCCTCGCCGATTCGCATTGCCGGATTGCCGAAATCGATGCCACTGGCAATCGCCAGCAACATAAAGCCCAGACCTCCTGCAAACAGCAGTCCGGTGAGATTACGCATTCTCATTCCCCCTGGGTTTAACGGAAAGCAGACTGTGCTTCTCTTGCTTACCCTCAATTTGCCATAGTCCCAGTCGACGCAGAGCCAGCGCCAGGATGAGACTGCTCAGACCGGCGCCAACAGCAGCTTCAGTCATGGCTACATCTGGCGCACGCATCAGTGCAAACAGTAACGCCAGACCAAGGGAGACAACTGAGGCGGCTGCAACTGCAGCCAAGTGATTTTTAACAATCAGTGCCAGTGCCGCAGAACTCAACATCACTATTGCCAGTATCAGGGCAATCCAGATCTCCAGGTCACTCATTGATCCACCTCGCTTGAATTTGTGAGCGGCTCTTTTTTCCAAGGTTTGACACCAGCCATAAGAAGCGCTCTGGCGATGGTGGAAGAACCCAGTGGGTTCGTAATCAGGATGAGTATTCCGATCACCAGAAGTTTCGACCACCAACTGGGGTAGAGCAGGGCGATACCAACTAGCAGTGATAAGGAACCGAGGGTGACTGCTTTGGTTCCAGCCTGTATTCGGTTATAGACATCGGGCATGCGAATCAATCCGATAGCACCGAACAGGGTGAAAGCTGCACCGATGAGAAGAAACAGGTCTGCCACCATTCTCATGAGCCATTACCTTCTATAGTTCTTGCGATGGCCACCACGCCGACAAATGCCAGGGTGCCGTAGATCAATGCAACGTCCAGGTAGAGGGGGCTTCCCAGCAGTGCGGCCAGTACCACTAAGCCGGAGGTTGTTATGACTGCCAGGGTGTCTGCGGCAACCACTCTATCCGGCGCGGTCGGTCCAAGAATAAGCCTTAATAAACTCAACAATACCGCTGCACCCAATAAAACCAGTGCCACTGTTTCCAATACCGTCATTGTCATATTACAAAACCTTTCAGATGCTGCTCAAATTGGCTGGTTATAACTTGGGTGGCAGTTGCGATATCGGTGCCAGGGGGGCAATCAACCCAGTGCACCAGAAGCAGTTGATCCTGTACATCGACAGTGAGGGTGCCAGGTGTCAGGGTAATACTGTTAGCCAGAATCAGACGGCCGAGGGGAGATTTGAGATTGGTTTCAACTTCGACAACCGCTGGTCGCAGCGGCAGGGAGGGACTCAGAACACGACGTGCCATGTCAATGTTGGCTCGAATCAACGCTAGAAAAAAAGTGCCGAGATACTTTATGAAAGGCACAATCGCTGAAGGTGAAATAATCAAACCTGAGAGTATTGTGAGGTGAGGGCGGCTTGCCAGGGTTACGATGAGTGCGATCACCATACCGGCTGCCAGTTCTGCAGGATCAAGGTTACCAACCAATAGCAACCAGAGTCCAAATACAAGCAGGAACAGAAACAAGCCGTGGACGAATCGGAGTGGTTGCTGTTCTACGATTTTCGCAGACATACTCAGAAGCACCTTTTGTTGTGGTTGTTGCGTCTATTGTACGCTCTAAATCAATATCAAATCATCTTAATGTTACAACTCAATGACGCTATCGAAAAATCGTTTTATAAATCAGGCAGCGTCCGTAGCCTTGGGGGGGAAATAGGCTTTGGATATTGCTTCATGAAGTTCTCCAAAACTGATCTGTAATTTATCGATGAAATCATGAAGAATATTATTATCCATCTTTTCCAACGGCATTTCCAAAAGCGTATTATTGATCTGTTTAAGAATTTTTAACGGCGAGCGGTTTTTTGGTAATTGCAAAAGATTGTAGCTGATGTTCTCCGTGCAATAGCTAATTGAACGGGGAAAGCTGCTGGTTCTGAAGAGAAATTCTAAAACATCCACTCGGCGAACCCGAACTTGCATATGTTGGCGATACATCTGATGTGCGCTAAGGGATTTAAGCATACTCACCCACAGTATATCCTCGAAAGGGGCAAGCTCAGGGGCATCTTCAGGAATTGGATTCTCTGATCGTACGTCGATAATACGGGTTGTCATATCGGCACGTTCAAGTTTTCGCCCTAAATTGAGAAAATGGTATGCCGTGTCGTGATTCATACTGCCAGCCAAAAGACCGGTCATTAGTTGAGAACCGGTAATGATATGCTGCAGATAACTTTCCCTGCCATGACGGGAAAAACTGTTCTGTTTACTCTCGAGGGCCGTTTGATAGTAACTGTTGATCGATTCCCAGGCTTCTCGGGGTAATATTTCACGAATGGTGCGGGCATTTTCCCTTAGCACTGAAAGGGTGCTGATGATTGAACTGGGATTGGATTCATCACTGATCAAAAAGTTGGCGACACGGCGTTCAGTAAACTCCGGATGACGTTCCAGATAGGATTCATGACAACCCAATAGACGGATCAATACATCCCATCCGGGGGCAACCCCTGAAGGGAGATCAAGCGTTAGATGGGTATTGACCGTAATCAGACGTGCTATGTTTTCAGCCCGTTCCTGATAGCGCCCAATCCAATATATAGTCTCTGCAACTCGGGAAAGCATCGCTCGCTCTTACCTCAATTATGTCCTGAATGCACCTTAATCAACTATCGACAATCCAAGTGTCTTTACTGCCTCCTCCCTGGGATGAGTTTACCACCAGTGAGCCTTTGTTCAGGGCTACTCGGGTCAAACCACCCGTTGTGACCTCCATATTTTTACCACTGAGAATAAATGGACGAAGGTCTACATGGCGAGGCTCAAGCATGCCGCGTGATACTGTTGGTACTGTGGAGATGCCCAGGGTTGGTTGTGCAATATAGTTTCGGGGATTGGCTTTAATCAGTTTACGGAAGGTTTGCCGCTCCTGCTTGGTTGATGCGGGACCGATCAACAGGCCATAGCCTCCCGACTCATTCGCCGGTTTCACGACCAACTCCTTAAGATGTTCTAAAACATATTCGCAGGAGTCTTTATCCATACAGCGCCATGTTGGGACATTGGGCACAATGGGTTCCTGGTCGAGATAGTAGCGGATGATGTCAGGTACAAAAGAGTAGACAACTTTGTCATCAGCAACACCGGCGCCTGGGGCGTTGGCAAGGGCGACATTCCCTGCTTTCCAGGCCCGTATCAATCCAGGTACACCTAATAATGAATCTTTATCAAAGATCTCGGGGTCGAGAAACAGGTCATCAATACGGCGATAGATTACATCAACCCGTGACAGACCCTCGATATTGCGCATATAGACACAATCATCCTTTTCAACCACCAGATCCTGTCCTTCAACCAGTTCACATCCCATCTGTTGCGCCAGATAGGCGTGTTCAAAATAGGCGGAGTTATAGATGCCAGGTGTAAGTACGACAATTTCCGGATTATCACCGGGGCGGGGGGAGAGTGCCGCCAAAGTATCAAAAAGTTCTGAGGGATAGTCATCCACTGGCAAAGGACTGTAGGTTTCAAACAGTTCCGGGAAAACTCTTTTTGTCACCAGGCGGTTTTCCAGCATATATGAGACCCCGGAAGGTACCCTTAAATTATCTTCCAGGACATATACCTTTCCTTTGTCGTCCCGTACCAGGTCACTACCGCAGATATGGGCCCAGATGCCAAGAGGTGGGTTAATATCAATGCACTGCTCGCGGAAGTTTTCCGAATCTGCCAGCACTTCGGCAGGAAAAACTTTATCCTTCACAATCTTCTGTTTGTGGTAGAGGTCGTCAATGAAAAGATTCAAAGCCTCTACACGCTGCTTCAGCCCGGCTTCGATATCATCCCACTCCTTTTTAGGGATCAGGCGAGGGATTATGTCAAACGGCCAGACCCGGTCGATGGAACCCTCTTCCTGGGTATAGACCCGAAAGGTAATCCCCATCTGCTTTATAGCCAGCTCAGCACCAAGTTGTCGGGATTCGAGCTCGCCTTCATCAAGCTTGCCCAGGTAACTGATCAGCTTGCGGGCATAGCCTCTTGCGTTGCCATTTGGTGTGATCAGTTCATCGAAGAAGCGATGGTTTTCAAAGGAGTCTCGATTAATCGTCATCATGTGTCTCCCGACGGAGTGGCTCTTAAGTCCAGGGTATGGGGGAAGTCAGGATTGACCGGTTCCTTAGTCAGATCGATCGTTCCTCCAGTGTGGCCCTGTTCATGAAAGCGGGCAAGACGTCTTGCCTCAGCTTCGTAGGCATTGACTGGAAAGCTCTCTTCACTCCGTCCGCCAGGGTGAGCGACATGATAGGTACATCCACCCAGGGAACAGCGATTCCAGGTATCAACCACTTCAAACACTAATGGCGCATGACTACTGATGGTGGGATGTAATCCGGAGGGTGGCTGCCAGGCTTTAAAACGAACACCCGCAACATATTCACCCTGGGTGCCTGTGTTGCGCAGAGGTAGAGGCCGACCATTACAGGTGATTGCATGACGGCCGGGTGTCACCCCATTGATCTTGGCTTGTAAGCGTTCAACTGAAGAGTCCACATAACGGGCTGTACCCTGAGCAGTCACCTCTTCACCGAGTACGTTCCAAGGTTCGATGGCAAAGCGCAACTCCATCTCAATATCATCGACGTTGATGGTGCCGTATCGGGGGAAACGGAACTCAAGGAAGGGTGAAAACCATTCACTCTCAAAACCAAAACCCGATTTGCCCAGGTCTCTGACCACATCGGCCAGATCCCGTTCGATATAGTGGGGCAGCATGAAGCGGTCATGCAGTTCAGTTCCCCAGCGAACTGGTTCTCGCTCGTATGGGGTATCCCAGAATCGTGCTATCAAAGCGCGCAACAACAGCATCTGTACTGCACTCATCTGTGCATGAGGTGGCATCTCAAAACCACGGAATTCAACCAAACCCAAGCGCCCACTGGGAGAGTCAGGGGAGTAGAGCTTATCGATACAAAACTCAGATCGATGAGTATTTCCGGTCAGGTCAACCAACAGATGTCGAAGGATTCTATCGACCAACCAGGGGGCGGGGGTTTCACCAGGTGGGATCTCATTGAAAGCGATGCCGAGTTCATACAGTGCATCATCTCTGGCCTCATCCACCCTTGGGGCCTGTGAGGTAGGGCCGATAAACAGACCGGAGAAGAGGTAGGAGAGTGCAGGGTGGTGTTGCCAATAGGTTAACAGACTGCGCAGCAGATGTGGTCGGCGCAATATAGGGCTGTCTCCAGGATCAGCGGCACCAATGGTAATATGATTGCCACCCCCGGTGCCGGAATGACGACCATCCAGCATATATTTTTCAGTACCAAGACGGGACTGCCGAGCTTCCTGGTAAAGGGTTTCGGTCATGCCTACAAGATCACGCCAGTTATTGCTGGGATGAATGTTGACTTCGATGACACCGGGATCGGGTGTGATCTGAAAGCGTTCCAGGCGAGGATCCTTTGGTGGTTCGTATCCCTCCATAATCACTGAATAGCCAGTCTCAACTGCTGCTGCTTCAATGGCATTGATCAGGTCAAGATAGTGTTCGAGATTGGTCAGGGGCGGTAGGAATATATAGAGATGGCCATCTCTGGGTTCGACACACAATGCGGTCCGGATCAGGCTCTGATTCTCATCTTTACTCTTGAACAGTGAAGGGTCATCAGCAGCTTTTGGTTTTGCTGGAAGTGGTGTTGTATGGCCGCTTTGGACCATACGCAGCCGATCCCGTATTTCCGGCTGTAGTTCCCGTTCATCAAAAGGGTCTCGGGGATGAACAGCATGACGTTGTTGCTCTTTTTCCCAACGCAGGGAATCCAGAGGCAGCCGATAACCCATGGGTGAATCACCGGGTATGAGAAACATTTTGCCGCGTCGAAAATTCCAAGGATTACTGACCCAGCTCTGCTGACGATAATCCCAGGCTATGGGTAGAGTGAAGCCGACGATCTTCTGCAATCCCTGCTCGAAGATTTTACGCACCCGGTCACGATCGAGAGGATCTTTTAACTTGTTGTCCAGTGCATCCACATTGGTTGGTAATGTACCTTCCTTCCAGAGGTAGTAGAGATTGTCTTCCAGCCCTGGAACGACATAGCGATCTGGCAGATGAAGATGATTCTGAATCTTCTCAATCAGAAGTTGAGCGTGCTGTATAGAGTAATCACTCGAAGAGTCGGGCTGATCGAGAAGCTCCGGGTGATACCAGGTGGGTTGATTGTCCTTGCGCCAGGCACAGGTGAGTGCCCAACGGGGCAGGGGTTCTCCCGGATACCACTTGCCTTGGCCGTAGTGGAGTACAGCATCTTTTGCAAAGGCCTTTTTCAGTCGTTGCAGTAGCTCCCCGGCTAGTTGACGTTTGTGCTTCCCCAGTGCGGCAGTATTCCATTGAGGGCTCTCCATATCATCAATCGAGACAAATGTCGGCTCACCTCCCATAGTGAGTCTGACGTCGCCTCTATCCAACTGCTGGTCAACGAAGTCGCCAAGAGTGAGAATCTCCTGCCACTCCCTGCTGCTGTAGGGTTTGGTTACTCGCGGATCCTCATGAACACGGATGACTTTGTTTTCGTGATGAAAGGTGACTTTACACTCATCAGTAGCCCCCTCTATGGGCGCAGCACTTATTGGATCTGGTGTACAGGCCAGTGGAATATGTCCCTCTCCTGCAAATAATCCGGAGGTTGGATCAAGCCCTACCCAACCGGCACCAGGTATGTAGACTTCAGTCCATGCGTGTAAATCGGTGAAATCTGCTTCCGGGCCAGATGGGCCATCGAGTGATTGCTGGTCGGCAACAAGCTGAACCAGATATCCGGATACGAAACGTGCCGCCAAGCCTAAATGGCGCAATATCTGAACCAGTAGCCAGGCACTATCACGACAGGAGCCACTCTTTTTGGTCAGGGTCTCTTCGCAGCTCTGTACACCAGGCTCCATGCGGACTGTGTAGCCGATATCCTGTTGCAGTCGCTGGTTAAGCTCGACCAGATAGTGAACAATGTGAGGTCCTTGCGCTCGCTCTTCCTCTGTTGATTTGTCGAGTTGGTAATTGAATCCGACCGGATCTGCTTTCAGAGCCTTTAACCAAGCGGATAAATGAGGCCCCTTCTCTTTGATTTCGAAATAGGGGAACAGCTCTTTATTCAACTGTTTTTCATAGCTGAATGGATAGTGTTCACACTCCTCCTCGACAAAGAAATCGAAAGGATTGATAGTCACTAAATCAGCAACAAGTTTGACTTCGATAACCAGACTTTTTGTTTTTTCAGGAAATACACAGCGTGCCACATAGTTGCCAAACGGATCCTGCTGCCAATTCAGAAACTTTTTTTCTGGCTCTACAATCAAGCCATAGTGGTGCAGTGGCGTTCGCGTGTGGGGTGCGGGACGCAGACGTATCACGTGTGGAGCTAGATTAACCTGACGATCAAAGTGGTATTCTGTGCGGTGTTGAATGGCGATGCGTACTGACATGGTGCGTCGTGTGCTCCAGATTGGTGCTGTTGCTTTGCACTGAATACCTATTTCAATGCTTGGGGAGAATTATTGCAGTTTTTATGCCAGTGTTGTAACTCATTTGAGGGGCAAAAGGTTGAGTAAATGGTATCCACAGCTTTCCAGTTTGTATTAAGATGCAAGGCCAGAAATATCCTGCTTAAAACAGATCTATACCCAAAAAACTTTATAAGGTTACTCTATGACGTATTGTCTCGGTATTTGTGTCAAGGATGGCATGTTGTTCGCTTCCGACTCCCGTACCAATGCCGGTGTAGACTATGTCACCTCCTATTCGAAAATGCATCTCTTCAATCCGGCGCCGGATCGGCTGTTTGTCATTCTGTCAGCAGGAAATCTGGCGACTACCCAGGAGATTGTGAACATAATCCAGCGGGATATTGATTACCCAACAGGAGTCGATAGTCTACTGTCAGCAAGATACCTCTTCGAAGCGGCAGACTATGTGGGACGTGTCAGCCAGCAGGTTCAGCAGCAACACAGCAGCGTGCTTCAACAAGCCGGGGTCAGTGGTGAGGTATCACTGATACTGGGTGGTCAGATTCAAGGACAGCCCCATGGTTTGATGCTGATCTATCCGCAAGGTAACCATATTGAGGCCTCGAAAAGCACACCCTATCTGCAGATTGGTGAGACCAAATATGGAAAACCGGTACTTGATCGGGTATTGAGCCACGACTTGCCTCTGAATGATTGCGCGCGTCTGGCACTGGTTTCACTCAGTTCCACAACAATGTCCAATATTACTGTGGGTCCACCCTATGAGCTTTCACTCTATCGAGCAAATGATTTCCAGCTTGCCAGTCGGTGTAAGTTTGAAGAGCAGGGGGAGTACCTCAACGAGCTTCAGGCAGCCTGGACCAATGGTCTGATCCAGTCCTTTGCCAATCTTCCTCGCTTTGAATGGGAGACTGCGGAAATTCAGTCAAGTCTTGAGCTTAATCAATGTCAAGATCAGACTTCAGAGCCAGTTAAAAGCTATGACTGAATTTTTAGGGAACTTCATAATAAATCAGGGCGATTCTCACTTCTGACGTAAACAAGTCAAGCTCATGCTTAGTGGTCGGCATACCTGCTATGGCGTATCCTGATCTCTGGTTGAAGTCGGAGGATACCGTCTTCCCCCAGAACGCCTACTGTCTTATCAAAACGGTTCTTCAGCAAAGTCAGCACTTTCCCTGCTTGTGCTCTTCTGATGCAAACCAATTTCCAGCCGAATTTCTTCAGGATAGACATTCCGTCGACTTGTTTTTCATTGATATACATCTCAGGAGAATTGGGGATTGGCCCCAAACCTACGCGTTTTTCTAATGACATCACATCTTTCCCCTCGACATTGAGATTATTCAGTCATTTTCTGACATTATTATTTGTTCGATCATGTTGGGTAATTTTGATCTCCCTATCTGGATAATAGCGCAAAATAATATCTAGATGTTCAATATATAAAATATGAAATTAAATCAATATGTTATTAAGTGGTCGGTGATTCTTGAGTCGCCGGTTGATGGGGATTATGAGTAGCGAATGACACTCAACAGGACTCACAGGAAGATGCCAATATGACCGTAAACACCACTACTCTCGTCTCAGGTCCAGTCTATGGTGATGGGCTCACCACCCATTTTGAGTTTTCGTTTCCTCTGCTCGATCCTGCGCATGTTGTGGTCACTATGATCGCAGCCAATGGATTTAAAATGATACTGGCCCAGGGAGATGACTATACAGTGACTCTCAACCCGGATCAGGAAAACAACCCTGGTGGTGCAGTGGACTATCCCGGCAGCAACGGCCCCCTGGCGATGGATGAATCACTGCTGATCCAACGTGTTGTAGATCTGCTTCAAACCACTGATTTGAGAAGTCAGATCACCTATAGCCCCGAACTGACAGAGCAGGCGTTGGATAAGCTGACCATGATGGTGCAGCAGACAAATCGAGCCCTGGTAACAACTGAAGCTGCAAAAGTTGCGGTCTTGGGATCAAGTGAAGTGGTATTTCCGTGGCGGGAGACCTGGGTTGACCATATCAATGGGGCATTGGCTGTAGAGGGGGTGAATGTTGTATTCAATCATACCGGAGCGGGTGCAATAACCTATCAGTACGCTCTAAACAGAGCAGACCCATTGACAGGTCAGACCTATGCCGAGTTTACCAGTCAATCGAATCCTGATGCCATCATCGTTGAGCTAGGTATAAATGACGCCATTCTTGGCTTGGGTGGCAGGTCTCAGACAGAGATGATTGCTGATGCACAGGCACTCTTTGGCTATTTCAGGGTGCACAATCCTGATTCTCTGCTGATCTATTCTAGGTTGGTTCCATACGATGAAGAGCGCCATTCAAGAAAACCGATTGAGAGGATCAAGAAAAAGTACTGCGTACCTGTTATGCATGAGACCAGTACCCAGCCAGGTGAATCGGGGCTCTACACTTCTGAATACGAAGAGGTAGACAAGCTACTCTCACCTCGCATGCAGGAGAGGTTGAGGGATTGGAAAGCCCTGGATGCAGAGTGTCGTAGTCTTGCAGATGTGGTGATCAACACTAACTACTTTCGCCCCGCAAGGTTGGGGTTACTCTCACACGATCGATATCACCCAAACTCCTGGGGACACTACTTCATAATGAGTCGCGTATGGGAAGCGCTACAGACCAACAGCACAATCCGAGAAACCCTCCCGGCGCTGAAAAATATCAGGAAACTGGGTGATTTTACTGACTTTGATCTGTTATGGAGTTCAGCAATCAAGCTTGATATCGGCAGGGATGGCTATGATGTCGATACAAAATACCTCTCTGGCAGAGAGTATCCCATGTGGCTGAATGTTTATGGTGATACCAACCTGATCTACAACATTAAATACTGGGCAAATGAGCAACGCCCAACCATCGGCCTGACCGAGACTATAGACAGATCCAAAGATGATCTGTTTTTAGTGGTGTTGAACAACTTATGGCCTGATTATGAGATCTCAACAAAGCTCTGGTTAGATGGAGTCTCAGAGCCATCCAACTGGAATCGCAATAACCCTCCAACATTGGTTTCAGCAACGGGTGCGCATATCAGCTCACTGCAAAATATTGGTTTGGCTGCGGGGAGCTGGCATATCAAATACAGGATCGGCAATGATGTCTTTGGTCCGTTTGATGTTGAAGTTCAAGGTAACTATCCTCAGCCCGCCAGAATTGTAGATATTGTCAGCTTGATTCGAACAGAGAGTATGCAACTGCTGGGTGGGGGTTGGCACAACATTCCGTTTACAAATACAGTCACTATTCGTGAGATAGATGAAGCGCCAAGCACAGTTATTACTGGTGAGAGTGATGGTGCAGTTACCATTGTTGATCAACAGGGATATAGCAGTTTCAAGCTAAGAGGGTTTTGTACTATTAATGCAACCGATATTGGTCAATATCAACTCTCATTTTCAAGAGCGCCCGCAGGTCAATCCCATGACAGGATAGTCAGCGATGTGGTAATTAAAAAAAGTGATACATTGGAGAGCATACCTCTATCATTCGAGAGTATCTGGCTACCGATACAGACAGGCGGGGAGACATTATACTTAACCTTGAATGTGCCAGGGGGGGCGGAGATTGATGGAAGCAGTGGTATAGGTGTGCAAATTGAGTTGAGATCGTGATGCAACTGCTAGCAAGGTCCTGTGATAATAGGCTGTACCCCACTGCTGTCCCTCTTACTTTAACTATTACGGCTGTAACTGATTCATTGCTGTTGGTTTTTATTGCTGATTGATATTTGAGACATGAAAAGCATCGTAAACCAGAGGGTCACGGCTAGAAAAAACTTACAAGTCATCAGTATCTTGAATAGGTGGGGAGAGGGGGAGAATGAACACTCTATTTTCCCCAACAATCAGCAAGATAAATATGAACGATCAATGCAGTTTTTCTCTTTCAACCACATGAAACGCTTCGCGTACACCCTCTCCCCAACC
>JBEVWG010000079.1:0-45113 GCA_040506705.1 Candidatus Thiodiazotropha sp. 6PLUC1 | reverse complement strand
TTTGTTGGTCTTTGGTTCGTTTGGTCACTTACCATTTAACCAACGAGGCCACCGCCTCTTCAAATGTGCGAAAGAAATTTTACGTTATCCTGGCCGCGCCATTCTCGAAAACAAACGTTGCTTTATTCCTGAAAATCAACCACCGATTCTCGAAAGATTACAGATCGACGCCAAGCATTGGCTCTATATGACACAGAATTTCGAAAGTCGCTTCAAGGGACTGGTGGGTATGAGTTACTCACTCAAAGCCGTTTGCCGAAAACTGGGTTATCGGCGAACGCCGAATCTTGGGGCAGTGCAGTCGCTGCTTACCTAAAAAAGACTCTCATCGTTCAACAAAGTATAAGATCAGCAAACGCTGAGAGTCCTATGCGCCTAACGTTGAGAATTTAACGAAGTTCAGTATAGATTCTTTCCATAATTCAATAATATCTCCTTTGAAATTCACCAATTTGTGCAGCAGGTGGTGATACTTTCACCTTGAATCTGGGCTATTTTCATGTTTATATTTTGATTGGGTGTCATGTTTATATTTATGTGCCGCATATCTTTCCCTGTCCCTTCAAGTTCTTGAGCATCTTTTAGATGCGCACCCTGCATTATTTGAAAATTTACATGTTTCTTATGAGCTATTATTGAGCAAATATTCTTCTTCATTGAATAAGTCGGTACACCCCATTTTATTTCTTCCTTTAGCTCTGAAGAAAATGTAGTAACTATCCAGCGCAGTTCTTTTGAGATTTTTTTCATCGGTGATTCTAGCCCGTTAAAATACTTTTCGGCTTTCAGTTCTATCCTCCTTTTACATCACATAACGGCCAGGCTCAGTGTGCCGAGCGGTAGCGAGCATCCACTGTAGCCGATGGTTATGCATGATTACTAGGATTTGTGTGTTCTTTGAGTTTATTTGATAAACCCTGGATATCAGCCTCATTAACCAATCCTTCTTGTCGCAGCATCATAAGTTGTATTGTGGCTTTTGAGCGGCTGTGGTCATTAAATAGCAAAGCAATTTGTTTATCATAGCTCTCAATCAATTTGTATAAATAGAGATATTTGCCATGATTTGTTGAGTTATCACTATTCTCTAATCCCGCTGATACATCATTTAATATTGTTCCACAGAAGCGTTGTAATGCCTCTTCTTTAATTTTCTTAAACTTCTTCCAATCAGATTCTGAGATCATTTTTCGATCATTTATTTATAACGATTTAGTTCAACATGTATTCAAAGACATATTGCCTGGATTTCGCCGGATATTAATGCGCAACATGGGTGAAATCAGTTCCAGGCTTGATACCAAATGCCTCCTCCAGAGAGAGTTCATTGATCAACTGGTCACTGGCTTGCTGACCGTACTCTCGTTGAATTTCGCTCAGCAACAGGCGTACCGCATTACGATTGTATCCACTGCCGAAACAGATCTGCTGTTTGATGATTTCGCGCGCTTTATCTATGGTCATATTATGATCCTAGATTCCGTAGTTGACCGCTATAACCTGGCATAAGGTAATGATATGCCACATCAATTAATGGTTTTATCCCTACCCACTGATTGAACTTACTAACGCTACAAGAATTTGTGAAAAATCTCAGCGCGCCCTGCTGCGTTGTCGCTCTTGTTAAGGGAATAGCCATTAACGGCGATCGACGCCTAGCCGGACACGCCGAGATTTTCCACAAATCCATGTTCAACTGCGGATTCTAGGATGAACCGGTTGTAGAGATATTGACCTATGGCAATATTGTGACCAGCCTAAACAGTTCAATACCCATTAATTATTTCAGGTTGTATCTCTGGGCGATTACCCCTATCTGATAGTATCAGAAGAGGTATCATCTGTCTGAAGTACCATTTAACCTGTAAATATTGAACGGTTTATAATTTATGCCCAGAGCAATACAAAAGAGGTCAAACTACCCATGGACCAAAAGAACCTGGAAAAAATGTTGGAGCAGGGCACAGATAACGCCTTGCTGCGATATACGCTGGGAACGCTTTTTCTCAAACAGGGAGATTTCCTGAAAGCTGTAGAGCAGTTGACTGAAGCGGTAAAGCTGGATGAACAACACTCTGCCAGTTGGAAACACCTTGGCAAGGCTCTGGCAGGGGTGGAGCAGGTGAAGGAGGCGGCGGATGTTTACCGAAAAGGAATCGAAGTAGCTGAGGCTAAAGGGGATATACAGGCTGCCAAGGAGATGAAGATCTTTCTGAAACGCCTTGATACCAAATCAACATAACAATAGAGAATTAATTATCTTGAATGATCAACCAAACAAACAGCAAGTTAAGGAGTACTTGCTGAAACTGCAGCAGACTATCTGCTCAGCCCTGGAAGAGGAAGATGGTCAGGCTCATTTTTTCCTGGATAGTTGGCAACGCGAACCTGGAGAAAAACTGGGTGGTGGTGGAATCAGTGCAGTGTTGCAGGATGGTGCTGTTTTTGAACAGGCAGGTGTTAACTTTTCCCATGTGCGAGGAGATCAGCTGCCGGGCTCAGCAACTGCTCATCGCCCGGAGTTGGCAGGCCGCGCCTTCGAGGCGATGGGGCTCTCCCTGGTGATACATCCAAACAATCCATATGTGCCTACATCTCATGCCAATGTCCGTTTTTTTATTGCAGAAAAAGAGGACGCTGATCCGGTATGGTGGTTTGGCGGCGGTTTTGACCTAACACCTTATTATGGTTATGACGAGGATTGTCGAGATTGGCACAATACTGCAAAAAAGGCGTGTGATCCGTTTGGCAGTGATGTCTATGCTCGCTATAAAAAGTGGTGTGACGACTACTTCTATCTGAAACACAGAGATGAGCCGAGGGGGATTGGTGGTCTCTTTTTCGATGACCTGAATGAGTGGGGGTTTACCAAGTCATTTGATTTTATGCGCAGTGTCGGTGATCACTACCTGCCTGCCTATCGACCCATAGTTACTCGTCGAAGTGATACCCCTTTTGGTGAGCGTGAACGGAATTTTCAGCTCTATCGCAGGGGGCGCTATGTGGAGTTCAATCTGGTCTACGATCGAGGCACACTTTTTGGTCTGCAGTCCGGGGGACGTACCGAGTCTATTTTAATGTCGCTTCCACCTTTGGTGCGTTGGCAATATAACTGGACTCCTGAGGATGGCTCAAACGAAGCTCAGTTATATGAACGATATTTAAAACCCACAGAGTGGGCGGATTGTTAAGGATAGAAAATTGAATATAGAGCAGAAACCCTATGCCGAGTCTTGTGATGAGAATAAGCAACCAATTCTAGAGCAATTGAAGCGCCTGTTAAGCTGTGCCAATTCAGTTTTGGAAATCGGCAGTGGTACAGGCCAGCATGCGGTCTTTTTTGCTGCAGTTATGCCTCATTTGATATGGCATACCAGTGATAAGGAGGAGAATCACGAGGGAATAAGTGCCTGGTTGGTCGATGCGAGTTTAACCAACCTGAGAGAGCCGATATCTCTGGATGTATCTGACAGCTGGCCTGAAGAGACTTTCTCTGCAGTTTTCAGTGCAAATACCGCCCACATCATGTCTTGGCCAGAAGTGGAAAAACTGTTTCAAGGGGTAGGCCGCATTTTGGAGCCGGATGGCTGTTTTGTGCTCTATGGCCCATTTAATTATCAAGGCCACTTCACCAGTGAAAGTAATCGCAGATTTGATCAATGGCTTAAATCCCGTGATCCATTGAGTGGTATACGAAATTTTGATGACCTGGTTTTGCTGGCTGGCAATCAGGGAATGATGCTTGAGGAAGATATAGAAATGCCGGTCAACAATCGCATGCTGGTCTGGCGTAAACAGGGGTCTTGAGTGTTGGATTTGTACATCCGAAAAAAGCCCATAGCTAAGTCATTGATTTGTATATTGTATTTATAGGGTTTTCTGGTTCAGTTTGTGTTCAGTTACGTTCTCTTAAGCTGTAGATAACTTGAGGTGAGTTGTCACCACTGTTTTTCGGAATCAGCCTGGAGAAAATCATGAACAGAACAATATTGATAACCGGAACCGTTCTTCTGACTCTTTCAATGACCGCTACAGCAGGGCATCGTGACCGTTATCGGGATAGTGCCAAGGTTATCGATGTGGAACCAGTCTATCGTACCGTAGAGATTTCTGAACCTGAGCGTCACTGTTGGGATGAAGAGGTTGATTACTATCAACCAAGAGGTAAAAAATTTACCGGTACAGTGCTGGGCGGCATTATTGGTGGTGTTGTGGCAAACTCAGTGAGTCGCGGTCGTGGCAGAGGACGTGACGCTGCCACCCTCGCTGGTACGCTGCTTGGTGGCGCAATTGGTCACGACCTGAGTAATCAGGGGCGGGGTGGCCACTACGGTTCAACCTATGAACAGCGGTGTGAAACCACTCACCACACCCGCTATGAAGAGCAGTTGGCCGGATACGACGTCACCTATCGTTACAAAGGCCGGGTATTTACCACCTTCACCAATGAGCATCCCGGCGAGCGTATACCGGTTCGGGTAGATGTCAGGCCTGCAGATAGTTATTAGGTCTGTTTGGCAGCAGAAGGATTATCGCTTTCGATCGATGAAAAAGGTATAACAATCGATGAGGGGTTATAGGATTTCTTCATCCCCTGGGGAGATCGGCATTTACTGCTCCCCCGGGGCCAACCCGGTGACTGCAAACAGTTTAGACAATCAGGTGTTTTTATAATATGAGGTCAATCACTCGACAAATAGTCCAGGCATTGTTGCTCGGATCGCTACTATTGTCACTGACCAACGCTGTAGCGGAGGTTAGCCTCAATAAAGCGGTGGAGCAGGCCAAACAGCGTAAGGGTGGGCAGGTTATCTCTGCAGAGACCCAAACCAGGGATGGCAGAAGAGTGCATAACATCCGTATATTGTCCAAAGATGGGAAAGTGCATCGTGTACGCATTAACGCAGATGGCGGAGGCAAGAAAAATGGCTCCAGGCGCTGATCATAGAAATCATTTATCTATTCTTCACTCTATGAACCTGGTCAGAATCAGGGATAGCATGTAGAAGGCAGTTATCTGGGCAATTCTGTTGACTTGTAATTGGGAAACTTAGATGCGGGTACTTTTGGTTGAAGATGAGGCAGAGATAAGAGAGCCACTCGCTACTCGACTCGCCAATCAGGGTTACACAGTAGATAGTGCCGAGGATGGTGCAGAGGGGCTTTTTTTAGGGCGGGAATATGGCATCGACGTAGGTATTGTCGATATTGGCCTGCCGAAGATGTCTGGAATTGAGTTAATCAGTGAACTTCGAAAGCTGGATAAAAACTTTCCGATTTTGATTCTTACCGCCCGCGGAAACTGGCAGGACAAAGTAGAAGGTTTGGAAGCGGGCGCCGATGATTATCTGGTCAAGCCCTTTCATGTTGAAGAGTTACTCGCCAGACTCAATGCTCTTCTGAGACGTTCTGGTGGTTGGTCGCAACCGGTGCTCTCAGGCGGGCCGGTGTCCCTCGATACCCGTACTCAGACGGTCAGTATCAACGATGAACCTGTGGAGCTGACTGCTTACGAATACAAGGTTCTGGAATATATGATGCTACATGCCGGTGAAGTGGTTTCAAAGAGTGAGCTGACCGAACACATCTATGACCAGGATTGGGATCGGGATAGCAATACTATCGAAGTCTTTGTCAGGCGCCTGCGTAAAAAGCTTGATCCTGATGAACACTACAAACCCATTGAGACTCTGCGCGGACGGGGCTATCGATTTGCTCTGGAAAGAAATCTATAACAACCCAACAGTCTCTGGCAAATTCAACGCTATTCTGAACCTGGATAGAGGGTTTTGCAGCGTCCTATGATGGCCAATCACACCAGGCATATCCTATCCATTCGGCAGCGTCTGCTTCTGGCGGCAACTCTGGTGTTAGGGGCTTTTCTCGGGTTAACCGGGTTGTCTCTCGATAAAGCCTTTCGATCCTCTACTGAAGAGGCCTTGAATGCGAGGCTCTTAAGTAGTGTTTATGCACTGCTGGCAGCGGCTGAAGAGGGTCATGAAGGGCAGCTTAAAATGCCTGATGTTTTGACAGACCCCCGTTTCAATCGACCAGACTCAGGCCTTTACGCTCAGGTTAACCTCTATCCGGAGGGTTACCGCTGGCACTCCGGATCCGCTTTAGGTCAAGCGCTCAGTTTTTCTAAATATATCGCCCCTGGTGAATCAGAGTCTGGACGTTTCAAGATGCCTGACAGAGAGGTTATGGGCCTGAACTTCGGTGTGGTATGGGAAGATTTCAATGGCCGTGAATTGAAATATGTGCTGTCGGTGGCTGAAGATCTGGAACCGATACAGGAGCAGATAGGGACTTTTCGCGACACCCTTTTTCTATGGTTGGGTGGGGCCGCTGTCCTGCTGTTATTGGTGCAAGGATGGGTTCTGAGTTGGGGGTTGTCACCACTGCGTGAGGTGGAGGAGGCGTTGACTGAAATTGAATCCGGGCGCTCCGATAAACTCAAGGGGCGCTACCCGAAAGAGCTGAATCGATTGACATCAAATATAAACTCCCTGATTCAGCACGCCCAGGCCAGGCAGCAGCGATATCGGGACAGTCTTGGCGATTTGGCCCATAGTCTTAAGACGCCGTTGGCTATCCTCCAGGGTATAGCAGATCGACCAGGAGAGTATCCTCATCAAACTGTCTGCGATCAAGTGGTGCGAATGAATCAGATTGTAAGCCATCAGTTACAACGTGCGGCCGCTTCGGGGCGTCATGTTCTGACTCAGAGTATTGCGGTTGAACCACTGGTCGAACGATTGATGAAATCACTGGATAAGGTCTATCTCGATAAGGGCATTCAATGGCATATCAGTGTAGAGCCAGAGAGCCACTTTTTTGGGGATGAAGGTGACTTGATGGAGCTGCTTGGGAATCTGATGGAGAATAGTTGTAAATATGGCAAGCGCCAGGTTGCAGTAACAGTCACCGCAGCCAAATCTCTCTATTTCTGCATCGAGGACGATGGAGATGGCATACCAGATAATCAGATTCAGACTGTTTTTCAACGAGGACATCGGGTTGATACCCGACAACCGGGGCAAGGTATCGGCATGGCAGTTGCCGCAGATATCGTAAGTGCCTATGGCGGACAGATAGAGATAGGCACATCATCGACATTCGGTGGCGCAGCTGTGCATGTACGCTTTCCCGAGAATTAATTCTAAAAATTGTTAGGCTCGAGTACAACGAGCCAAGCCCTGCAGGTCAATACCACGCAGTGACAAAGAAAATGGCAATAGAAGATATTACAAACTACATTCGAGTTTCTGAACGGATTGCTTCTTCCGGGCAACCTGAAGAGAAGCAATTCAAGGATATTGCACAAGCAGGCTACCAGTTAGTAATTAATCTGGCGATGCCAAATTCGGACAATGCAATCCCTGAAGAAGGTTATATTGTAACAGCAAGGAAAATGTCATATGTCCATATTCCAGTACCGTTCGATGTGCCAGATATCGAGCATTTGAGAACATTCATTAACATTATGGAGAGTTTTTCGGATAAAAAAATATGGATACATTGTGTGGTAAATAAACGAGTTTCTACTTTTTTGTATCAGTACTATAAGTCGGTTCATGGCTATACGCATGATCAAGCTTGCCGAGTGATGTTGCCATCATGGCGACCAAATGATGTTTGGCAACAATTTATGGCACTTAAAATCAAGTAACAATACTGTTTCAGCACTCCTTAGAGAGGATATTGTCCGCTATATATTGAAAAAATAGGACTATGACTTGCTTAGTCTGAGAAAGTTCTCCAGGCGAAGCGGTGCTATCTCGTCACGATTGGCGGCACTTTGAATGGCACAATCCGGTTCATGTTCATGGGTACAGTTGTGAAAACGACACTGACCGATATAGGGCCGGAATTCCGGGAAGCCTTGTTCAAGCTCCTGACGACTGAGGTCGGTGAGCCGAAAACTTCGAACCCCTGGTGAGTCAATTAATTTCCCCCCCTGAGGCAGGTTGTAGCATGTCGCAGCTGAGGTGGTGTGCCGGCCCAGGCCTGTGGCTTCAGAGAGTCTGCCAGTCTCAACATCATGCGACGGAAGCAGGGCATTGATCAATGATGATTTACCAACACCGGATTGCCCGAGCAGAATACTGGTGACCCCCTTCAGGTGTTCGATCAAGGCGTCCAGCCCATGTTCCTGTTTTGCACTTATCTTTATCAGCGGATAGCCAATTTTGGTATAGGCATCGAATTGAGAGATAAAGGTTGATTCCTCTTCCTCTGACAAAAGGTCGATCTTATTGATGGCAATTAGAGGCGGAATCTTGATTGTTTCAGCAGTAACCAGATACTGGTCGAGTAGGTAGCCACTGGGTTCTGGCCTTGGTGCAAGTACAATTACCAGTAGACCGATGTTTGCTGCCAGTGGTTTATGGCGGCCGCTATAGTCGGGCCTGCTGAGGACGCTTTCTCTCGGCAACAGAGCGGTTACAACCCCTTCTGTCTCTTCGACAGGTTGCCATATAACCCGGTCTCCACAGACTGGATGGCCTATGTTCTGACGGGTCTGGCATCGGTGGATCTTTCCTGACCCATCATCAATCCCAAGTGTGGCGCCATGGCGTATGACGACATGCCCCTCCCGGGAGGGTTGTTCATCAGCACTGCTCAGGGATTGATGGGCTCTCTGATCCAGACGTTGTCGCCGCTTCTCCTGTATTGCCTGGATACGACCTTTTTGTTGGATTGTCAGGCGGCGTTTGGCCATGAAGTGATTTTCTTATTGTTTAGGGTCAAATTTGTAGTATTCCTGATTAAGGTATGTGGTGGTACTGTCGATGTCGTCATCGAACCAGGTCAGTCCTAGATTCTGCTCACAAAAACGCACTTGTTTATGTAACCCAGGGAGGTCGCCAACCCTGCGATTTGGACGGGTATAAACCTCACTGCCATGGCATTTAATACAGTGTTCGCCATGTAACTGCTGGCCTCTTTCCTGGTCTTCTGCAAACAGGTTGGAGGAGACAAGGATCAGTAGTGAGGTTGCAGGTATCAGTAGCTTATTCATCAACACTCTCCATTTAAGCTGAAATATGTTTGGTAATGTGGGCAATACGCACAGGAGCCGGAGGATGGCTGTCGTGAAAAAACGAATAGAGCGGATCCGGTGTCAATGTGCTTGCATTGTCTTGATAGAGTTTGACCAGTGCTTTTATCAGAAACTCCCCACTGCTCTGATTTACCGCATAGTTGTCCGCTTCAAACTCGTGGCGTCGTGATAGATAACTGCCAAGCGGGGTAAAGAATATGGTGAAAACAGGGATTGTCAGTATAAATAACAGAAGCGCTGCAGCGTTTGATGGTTCTGTGATGCCCAGACCATTGTAGAACCAGATTTGCTGAGTAAGCCAGCCAAGTAGTGCCATGCCACCGAGCGAGAGCAGGGCCATCACCACCATCTGTTTATGGATGTGTTTGTAGTGGAAGTGACCGAGTTCATGGGCCAGAACAGCTTCCACCTCTTCAACACTGAGGGTTTCCAGCAGAGTATCAAAAAAGACGATGCGTTTGGTTTTTCCGAAGCCGGTAAAATAGGCATTGCCATGGGCTGATCGCTTTGAACCATCCATAACAAAAATGCCATCACTGGCAAAACCGCAACGTTGAAGCAGACTTCGAATACGGTCGCGCATATCACCCTCAGTAAGCGGGGTGAATTTATTAAACAATGGTGCAATAAAGCGGGGGTAAGCCCAGGAGATACCGAGGGTGAAACTTAGCCAGACCAGCCATGCGCCAAGCCACCAGTATTCACCTGCGCTGTGCATCAATTTCAGGATCACCCACAATAGAGGCCCACCAAGCAGTATTGAGAGCACCAGGCCGAGTGCACGATCCTTGAGATATTGTTGAGGTGTGATGCGGTTAAAGCCAAAAACGGCTTCCAAACGGAAGGTTCTGAAGAGGCTGAATGGGAGATCCAGAAAGGAACCTATGAACAAAAATGAGAAAATAAAGGCCATCCCGGTTGTAATCTCTCCCCACTGCCACCCTCCCAAGTAGCGGCTTAACAGATCCAGGCCTCCACCCAGGGTCCAAAACAGCAGCAAAGCAACACCGATCAAGCTTTCGATAAAGGCCAATTTACCCTTGGCCTGGGTGTAGTCAGCGGCTTTCTGGTGATCCTCGATTGTCACTTTGTCTTTGAACGCAGTGGGTACCATGCCCCTGTTTTTAGCGACATGACTCAGGTGCCGGTAGAGCAACCAGAGCTGTAGCAGAGTACCGAAAATCAGGAACAGTAAAAAAAGTTGTGTAAATAGAGCCATCAGTGGTTTATCAGAAAATCCTAGGTTGTTGGGTCGATAAGCATACAGTCTGAGACAGCTTCCTGCTAGAATCTCGCCGCGAGCCGATAATGCGACAAAGGATACCAAGATGCCTGTTGATGCCTCCAATTTAATTTGGATCGACCTGGAGATGACCGGGTTGGATACGCAACACGATGAAATCATTGAGATTGCAACCATTGTTACCGATGCAAACCTGACTATTCTTGCGGAAGGGCCTGTGATTGCAATTCATCAGCCCGAGGAGAAGCTTGATGCCATGGATGAGTGGAATCAACGCCAGCACGGTGGTTCCGGGCTGTTAGAGCGGGTCAGAAACAGTCAGTATGACGAGGCAAAGGCGGAGGCAGAGACGATTGCCTTTTTAGAAAAATTTATACCCTCAGGTGCTTCTCCGATGTGTGGCAACAGCATCTGTCAGGATCGGCGTTTTATGGCCAGAACAATGCCGCAACTGGAAGGTTTCTTCCACTATCGGAATCTGGACGTCAGTACGTTGAAAGAGCTTATCAACCGTTGGTCCCCCTCCTTGAGTGAGGGCTTTTCAAAGCAGGGAAAGCACCTTGCGATGGACGATATCAAAGACTCGATAGCTGAATTGCAATACTATCGGAACCATTTCCTCCGTCTACCTTAGTATATGGGCCAGTTGTGTTGGGTCAAACAGGGAAGTTGCCGCATCTGCTGGTAAAACACTATCTACTGGCAATATCTCTAGCGCTCCTGAGTTATCTTCTCTTTAACTCGGTGGATGACTATCTCATCACTGGTGAGGAGATTCTGACAAATCCCGGCTTTACTGACGAACTGACGGGTTGGAAGATCGGTGGAAAGAGAGAATTGATTCAGGTCATTGATGGTGTTGTCGAGATCAACCATCAATCCAAAACTCAATCCAGCAGGCTATACCAGTGTTGGATGCGTTCGGTATTTCCCGGCGGCCTGGTGATGGCGATTGATGCGAGAACCGAGGGTTTGGAGATTGGGCCTAAAGCGTGGCATGGAGCGAGGGCTGGGGTGACAGGATATCTTGCCGATGGTGGGAAAAACTATGAACTAAGCAGTCGATTATTCAATTCTCAAGGAGATCTACCTTGGAATCATTATCATGCGGCTGTGGAAATTTCTTCTGAATTTGAGCAAGTCTGCTTCTCGATCTCACTCTTCAAAACAGCGGGACAGTTGCAGTTTAAAACACCTTCTCTTTATCCCGCAGCTAGTAATCCTACATATACCACCGTTAAAAACCTGTTGCTACTGGTCTGGACTACGCTCTCTGTTTGGTGGCTGATATTGCTTATTCAACACTATCGTGGTCGTCCGCAATGGGGCTATCTGGTAGCCATGATCATACTGATTGGGGTTGGGGTTCTGGCACCGATTGAGCTAAAAAGGGCATTGGAACAAACACTCTTTTCTTCTGTTCCTGATTTGTATACTAAGGATATGCTCTCTGCAATGGGACTGTCGTTCAATATCTCACCCACATATTTTCCAGTGATTTGGGATGTATCGAAATTTGGCCATCTGGTTGGCTTTTTTCTGCTGAGTGGGGTTCTCTTTTCAGAACGAGCAAAACCGGTCTGGCTTCTGTTGCCTGGATTGCTGCTAGCGGCATTTGCTACAGAATTGATGCAGTATTTTGTCCCTGGCAGATCGCCGAGGTTCAGCGATGTGATCGTGGATGGCATTGGAATTATTGCTGGTTTGTTGTTGGTCAGACTCTTCGTCAGCAAGCGTCACTCAGTTTCTATCTGATTTTATGACGCTTCAGTGCCCAAAGCAGATGCTCCTTGACCATCGGGGTTACCTGATTTGTACGGCTTTGCAGTACCTCCACAATCTCGGGCGTAGTGGGTGCATTGCCCAGTGCCACAGCCAGGTTTCTTAGCCAACGCTCATAGCCGATGCGGCGTATAGCAGAACCCTCAGTGCGATTTAGAAATGTGGCTTCATCCCATTTGAAAAAAGTGATCAGGTCACTGCTGTCCAAACCTTCACGTGAGTAGAAATCCTCTTCCCGGGTTAAGCAAGCAAAGCGGTTCCAGGGACAGACTTGCTGGCAATCGTCACAACCATAGATTCGATTACCTATGGGAACCCTGTATGGCTCGGGAATAGACCCTTTAAGTTCAATGGTCAGGTAGGAGATACAGCGTCTGGCATCAAGTTGATAGGGGGCTGTGATTGCCTGGGTGGGACAGATATCAATGCAGGCGCTGCAGCTGCCACAGTGGTTTTCAGAGACCTGGTCAGTGGTGAGGGGTAGATCAGTATAGATCTCACCAAGAAAAAACCATGATCCCGAATCTTTGGCTATCAGATTGGTATGTTTGCCAATCCAACCCAATCCAGCTTTTTGTGCCAGGGGTTTTTCAAGTACCGGGGCGGAATCCACGAACAGTCGATGGTGTCCACCTGAGACGGCCTTCTCGATCCTCTGTATCAGTTTTTTCAGTCGCTTTCGCAGCACCTTGTGATAATCACGCCCCAAAGCGTAGCGTGAGATAAAGGCTTTTTGAGGATTGTCCAGTGCACTCTGCAGATCGTCCATCGATTCAGGCAGGTAGTCCATACGCACAGAGATGACCCTGAGTGTGCCGCTTTCAAGTTCGGATGGTCGACTTCTTTTTGTACCATGTTTGGCCATATAGGCCATATCCCCTTGGTAGCCCGATGCCAGCCACTGATTGAGTCTTGACTCCGCCTCTGTCAGGTCAGTGTCTGCGATACCTATCGCATCAAAACCCAGTTCAATTCCCCACTGTTTGATCTGCAGGCTGAGGTTGTTCAACTGATCAGCATTCATCGTCACACTCATGCTGGGAAACTATAACTTACTCCCTGGGCAGTGTCTTATTTGTGTGAGTCTGGTGTACCTCGTCATAGATTTTGAATGGTACAGAATCTATGACGAGGTTCACTAGGCAGAGGATGTTTTGATACCCCAATGGCTTCGCGGTATGGTTCCACTGACATTAGGAGACTAGACAGTTATGCGAGTAATGCCGTTCATCGACACTTTGCCTTTCGCCCTCTATCGGGCTGAGCAAGTGCGCGAATTCGATCGAATCGCCATTGAGGAGTTCTCTATTCCTGGTGAAGCGTTAATGGAGCGGGCCGGTGCTCGCGCCTTTGAAGCTATACAACATAGATGGCCCGGGATCGGCGAAATAGTGGTGGTTTGTGGATTAGGCAATAACGGTGGTGATGGCTATGTTGTTGCCAGGCTGGCACTCCAGGCAGGCTTTCGAGTCCGTGTACTACAGCTTGGAGACGAGGAAAAGATCAAGGGGGATGCTCTGATCAAAGCCAGGGCCTGGCAGGATCTGGGTCAGGATATTGAGCCCTACCAGGGATTGCCAGGAAAACCTAGTCTGATCGTTGATGCGATTCTTGGTACAGGTCTTGAGCGTGAGGTTATGGGGAGCTGGAGATCTGCGATTGAGCAGATCAATCAACATCAGACGCCGGTCTTTGCGCTGGATATACCATCCGGACTCCATGCGGATAGCGGCTCTGTATTGGGCGTGGCGGTGAAAGCTGAAGCAACCATCAGTTTTATAGGATTGAAGCAGGGAATGTTTACCGGAGATGGTCCCGAGTATTGTGGCGACATCAGCTTCGATGCCCTTGAGGTGCCAGCACAACTCTACTCCCGTCAACTGCTGGCTTGTCGTCGTATCAATTGGCAGAAGGCAGTAAATCAAATACCCAAGCGGGATCGTTCCTCCCACAAAGGAGATTTTGGCCATCTTCTGGTTGCTGGAGGAGATACTGGCTACTCTGGTGCAGTGCGTATGGCTGGCGAGGGTGCAGCCAGGAGTGGTGCAGGATTGGTCACTCTGGCAACCCATCCGCAACATGCCCCATGGAGTAACATCGGTCGCCCGGAACTGATGTGCCGAGGGGTGACCGATGAGGCATCGGTGGGGCTCTTATTGGATAGAGTGGATGGTGTGGTGTTGGGGCCTGGTTTAGGCCGGTCGGTTTGGAGTGAGATGCTTTTCAACGCTGTTACCCGGACTGGTCTACCCCTACTCATGGATGCCGATGCGCTATATTGGCTGAAGAGATATCCTGCTCGTAGAGATAACTGGATATTGACACCCCATCCAGGGGAGGCTGCCAGACTTTTGGGATGGGAGACAAAGCAGGTTCAAAGTGATCGCTTTGCAGCTTGTGAAGCACTACAGCAACGCTATGGTGGCGTCACTGTTTTGAAAGGGGCGGGAACACTGGTTGGTTCTGATGGCAATCAGGCTGTTGCGCTCTGCAGTGATGGCAATCCCGGTATGGCGAGTGGAGGATCCGGTGATGTACTGAGCGGTGTTATCGGTGCATTTCTGGTGCAGGGTTACCCACTTCGGGAGGCCGCTGAACTCGGTGTCTGCCTGCACGCTGCAGCTGGTGACCAGGCGGCAATCGAGGGAGAAATCGGAATGTTGGCAGGAGACTTGATCGAGGCCCTGCGTCCGACTCTGAATTTGGAGCTGAGGAATGATTGAGCTGACTGTGTCGGGTGAAGCACAGCAAGAGGAGGTCGGGCGCCGTTTGGCAATGAACTGTTTTCCCCCCTGTATTGTCTATCTGGTGGGTGATCTTGGTGCGGGTAAAACTACACTGGCAAGAGGATTCCTTAGGGGCGTCGGTTATCAGGGGCGAGTTAAAAGTCCAACCTACACAATTCTGGAACCCTACGAAATGGGTAAGGTTTCCTGCTATCATTTCGACCTGTATCGATTGTCAGATGTTGAAGAGTTGGAATATCTTGGCATTCAAGACCTGCTTACAGAAGACGCTTATATGTTGATTGAATGGCCGGAAAGAGGCGAGGGTGGCTTGCCTTCCCCTGATCTGGTGGTTGATATTGCTCATGATGGGGTGGCAAGACGAATAAAAATCGGGGGCGTCAGTAGAAAAGGCAGGGAGATATTTCAGGAAATACAAAGTGATCTGGTGGATGGTTAATTTATTTAATAGAAAAATCATCTATCTAGCAGAATAACTTGGAAAAAATACTGACACATGCTATTTTTTATGTTGTGTTTTAATGTTAATTGGTCATGGGGCAATGAGGAATAGACTCACCATACTGCTGCTACTGTTTGTCAGCAGTCTCCCACTCCACGCGAAGCAGGCTGAGATTACCGGGCTGCGTATCTGGTCTGCGCCAGACCATGTCCGCCTGGTATTTGATGCCGACGACAAAGTATCACACAAGATTTTTACTCTGAAGGCACCTGACCGCCTGGTGCTGGACCTTAAAAATGTAAAGCTCACCAAGCACTTACCTGATCCCACCAAAGAGAACAAGATGATTCGGGGTATGCGATCTGCTGGGCGCAATAAAAATGATGTTCGGGTGGTTTTTGATCTGAACAGCGCGGTAAAACCAAAGAGTTTCTCCCTTCGTCCGAACAGAGAATACGGCCACCGTCTGGTTGTTGATCTGTATGATGGGAAAAGTACAACCCTACATCGCAATCAACCGGTTAAAACTGCAAAGAAAGCCAAAACAGCAGGACACCGTGATGTGGTAATTGCGGTTGATCCTGGTCATGGGGGTGAAGATCCCGGAGCCAGGGGGCGCAAGGGTACCTATGAAAAGGACGTGGTGCTGCAAATCGGCCGCAAGCTGGTGAAGTTGCTCAACAAGCAAAAAGGGATGCGTGCTGTTCTTATACGGGATGGGGATTACTATCTGGGCCTGCGAAAACGCATGGCTAAAGCCAGACAACACCAGGCAGACCTGTTTGTTTCAATCCATGCTGATGCCTTCAAAGACCCGAAAGTGAGGGGGTCCTCTGTCTACACCCTCTCAAGGAGTGGCGCCTCGAATGAAGCATCCCGGTGGTTGGCAGAGCGGGAGAACAGTGCTGATCTGGTTGGTGGCGTCTCGCTGGAGGACAAGGATGATATGTTGGCCTCGGTGTTACTCGATCTCTCACAGATTGGCACATTACAAGCGAGTTCTGAGGCAGCAAGCCGAGTACTTTCTGAGCTTAAGGGCCTGGGCAAAACCCATAAACGGAGGGTACAGCAAGCTGGGTTTGTGGTGCTCAAATCACCGGATATACCCTCAATGCTGGTGGAGACCGCATTTATCTCCAATCCAGATGAAGAGCGCCGTCTGCGAGATCCCAAACATCAGAATAAAGTTGCAAAAGCTTTGATGAAAGGTATTCGCGACTACTTCAGGTATCAGCCACCACCAGGCACCTGGCTGGCGGCAAATCAAGCTGTACGCAAGCATGTCATTTCGTCGGGTGATACCTTGCTTGCCATCGCCAATCGTTACCAGGTCAGTGTCAAACGTCTGCGTAATGCCAATGAGCTGAAGAGTGATACGATTCGCATCGGACAGGTGCTGCAAATTCCTGGTGGCTGACGCCTTCCGCTATTCTGATTCCCCATCTTCGATGAATCAGTTGAGTTCTATCGTCCTGCCTCGGATATTGGCCTAAAATCGATATTTCACCAGTCTTGTAGCCATCTTCAGTGGAGATAGCTCTCTATATGGTTACGAGTGTGACCTTGAACTCCTTCACATGACCTATTAAGGTGCCGGGTTAATACGCCAGCCGCTTTAAAACTTACCAACATGCCTATCCGTACTCTGCCACCACAATTGATCAATCAAATCGCAGCTGGTGAGGTTGTTGAACGACCAGCTTCTGTGGTTAAGGAGTTGATGGAAAACAGTCTGGATGCTGGTGCTCGTCACATTGAAATCGAGATAGAGCAGGGGGGGATCAAACGTCTGCGGGTCAGAGATGATGGTGTCGGAATCACCCGGGATGAGCTGAGTTTGGCCCTTTCCCGCCATGCGACGAGCAAGGTCAGTTGTTTTGAGGATCTGGAACTATTGCAGAGTATGGGGTTTCGTGGTGAAGCCCTGCCCAGTATCAGTTCAGTTTCCAGGTTGAGGCTGATCTCAAGGCACCAGGATGACGAAGAGGCCTGGGAAGTCAGTGGCGATGGGGCCGATAGCGAGCTGAAGACAAAGCCGGCCGCCCATCCACAGGGAACAACGGTTGAAGTTCGTGATCTCTTCTACAACACTCCGGCAAGGCGAAAATTTCTACGCACGGAAAAGACTGAATTTGGTCATATTCAAACATTGGTTCAGCGCTTGGCGCTGGTTCGATTTGATGTGGGATTTACTCTTCAGCATAATCGCCGCAGGGTCTTATCTCTGGCACCTTGTAACGACGTCACGCAGCAGGAGAAACGTCTGGCTGAACTTCTTGGGAGCAATTTTCTCGAGCAGGCACTGCCTATCAGGGAGCAGGCGGGAGATCTCGCTCTCTATGGCTGGGTTGCCAGGCCAGGCTTCTCACGCTCACAGGCGGATATGCAATATTTCTATGTCAATCAGCGCATGATCAGAGATAAACTGGTTACCCACGCTGTTCGGCAGGGCTTTCAGGATGTTCTCTATCATGGCCGGCATCCAGCCTATGTACTCTTCTTTGATATCGATCCACGTAAGGTTGATGTTAACGTTCATCCCACAAAACATGAGGTTCGGTTTCGGGATTCACGTTCAGTTCATAACTTTATCTATCGTGCTCTTCATCGTTTGCTGGCTGAAACAAGGCCGCAGTCGTCAGAGGAGAGTCTGAGTTCTGAGACAATTCAGATCGAGACAACAACTCAGCCGCAGGCTTCTGGTGAGTTATCATATATACCCCCAAAACAGCAGGGTCTTGACTGGCGTCTAGCGGAACGTCCGGCGGCCTATCGGGCTGGGTTTGCGGCACAGCGGCCTGTCGAACCCACGCACCATAGTGGTAGTGAGTCCGCTACAGATGACGAGATTCCGCCCCTCGGCTATGCCTTGGCCCAGCTGCATGGAATCTACATTCTGGCGCAGAACCAAACAGGTCTTATTCTGGTGGATATGCATGCTGCCCACGAGCGGATCACCTATGAGCGACTGAAACAGCGATATCACGGAGAAGGGGTCACCCATCAGCCTTTACTGGTGCCGGTCAGGGTGGCGGTTAGTGTGCGGGAAGCTGACCTGGCTGAGGAGTCAAATGCATTTTTAGAACAGATGGGTCTTGAGGTGAGTCGTTCTGGACGTGAATCACTGGCAATACGATCCATTCCCGCGCTCTTGCAAGGTGCAGATCCAGAAAAACTATTGCGGGATCTACTCTCTGATTTAGCCGAACATGGCAGCAGCCAAAGGCTCAAAGATGAGACAGACCATGTATTGGCAACCATGGCATGTCATGGCTCGGTTCGTGCCAATCGGCGTCTGGAGTTGGATGAGATGAATGCTCTACTGCGTGATATGGAGCGAACTGAAAGGGCTGATCAGTGCAATCACGGTAGACCGACATGGACTACCTTGTCGATCGGTGAGATCGATCGGTTGTTCCTCAGAGGTCGTTGAGATGGTCAACACAACAACGAATCGGGATGAATTACCTGCTGCCATATTTATCATGGGACCAACTGCATCAGGCAAGACAGAGCTGGCGGTTGAGCTGGTGCGTCGGTTGCCTGTTGAGATTATCAGTGTCGATTCAGCACTGGTCTATCGGGGTATGGATATCGGTACTGCCAAGCCTGATCATGAGACACTTCGTAAAGCGCCTCATCGATTGATCGATATTTTGGATCCATCAGAAAGTTACTCTGCAGCCTCATTCAGACAAGATGCACTGCAGGAGATGGCTACTATTGGTGCCTCAGGTAAGGTACCGCTTCTGGTGGGGGGTACAATGCTCTACTTCAAAGCTCTGACACAAGGGCTATCAGATCTGCCATCAGCAGATCCAGTGATCAGAAAGCGGCTGGAGAGTGAGCTGGCCAAACAAGGATTGAATTCTCTTCACCAAAGGCTGCAGAGGTTGGATACCGACACAGCTGCAAAGATTCACGCTAATGATACCCAGCGTATTCTACGCGCTTTGGAGGTCATCGAGATCAGTGGCAAGAAGATGAGTGAACTTCAACAGGCCGGAAAGGGTCACATACTCCCGTATCGTGTATTGAAACTGGTTCGGGCGCCTAAAGAGAGAGCTCTGCTACATGCCAGAATCGCACAGCGTTTCGAAAAAATGCTTGCCGAGGGATTTGAACAGGAGGTTCGGAAATTATTGAGTTTTGGTAACTTGTCACCGGTCACGCCCTCGATGAGATCTGTCGGTTATCGACAGATGCTGCAATATATACTCGGTGAAAGCAGTTGGGATGAGATGGTAGAAAAGGGAATCATCGCTACACGCCAATTGGCCAAACGCCAGTTTACCTGGCTGCGTGCAGAGCAGGATTGCCACTGGTTGGATGATGAGGGGGATGTGCTGGAACAGGCCTTAGATCTGATTTCTGAGCATTTTCCCAGTTTGGCCGCGAAAAGGGTTTAGGCAATAAACTCACCTAAATTTGTGGTATTGATATTTTGAATACTTTGATAAATATACAGTATGCTACAATTTCGCTTGTAAAGTAGATATTTACTACTGGTATTAATTTTTAGCGCTTGTAATTGTTTTTTAATAATACAAACACAATAAGGAGAATCTCCCATGTCTAAAGGGCAAAGTTTACAAGACCCTTTTTTGAATGCACTGAGGAAGGAACGCGTACCTGTCTCAATATTTCTAGTAAACGGTATCAAGCTACAGGGTCAGATTGAATCATTCGATCAATTTGTGGTTCTTTTGAAGAACAGTGTCAGTCAAATGGTATACAAGCACGCTATTTCTACTGTTGTGCCTGCCAGAAACGTCCGTATTCAGCATGCTAATGGCCAATCCGAAGAGGATGGGGCTGCAGGCGCCGGAAATTTCTAGATTGCTCAATCAGGATCATTGCTGGGCGTATCATTGGTTTGATACGCCCATTCAGTTTGATAGTTCATATCTCTCCTAATCTTCAATAACAATTCCACTTATGTTTGAACGTCCCAAATCGGGTGAACGAGCTGTACTGGTTCATCTTGATCTGAACGGGGTTAGCGATCCCGATGAGATTAACGAATTTCGAGATCTGTCTCTCTCTGCGGGTGCGGAGCAGGTCGCTTTTGTCTCCGGAAGTCGTCGTCAGCCCGATCCAAAGTATTTTGTTGGACGAGGTAAGGCGGAAGAAATTGGGCAGATCGTCTCCACTGAAGAGGCAGAGCTGGTGATATTCGATCACACGCTCTCCCCCAGTCAGGAGCGTAACCTGGAACGAGAGTTCGGCTGTCGGGTAGTCGATAGAACAGGACTGATACTCGATATATTTTCACAACGTGCGCGCTCTTTCGAGGGTAAGCTGCAGGTGGAATTAGCCCAATTACAGCATCTCTCAACGCGCTTGGTCAGAGGCTGGACCCATCTGGAGAGGCAAAAAGGTGGTATTGGTCTCAGGGGGCCGGGTGAAACCCAGCTGGAGACTGATCGACGCTTGCTCAGTCAGCGAATAAGCCAGATAAAGAAAAGGCTGACTCGTGTGAATTCACAGAGGGAGCAGGGGCGAAGAGGACGGGAGCGGGCGGAAATCCCGACAGTTTCACTGGTTGGATATACCAATGCAGGAAAATCCACACTCTTCAATCGTCTTGTTGGTTCAGATGTCTATGCAGCTGATCAGCTCTTTGCGACCTTGGATCCCACTTTAAGACGACTTGAATTGAAGCCTGAGGGGCCTGTTGTATTGGCAGACACCGTTGGATTTATCAGTCATCTACCCCATGACCTGGTCGCGGCATTCAAGTCGACTTTGCAAGAGACCACTGATGCGTCGTTGCTGTTGCATGTTATCGATGCAGCCAGCCATCAGCGTGGAACCTGTATCACTGAAGTTAATGATGTTTTGCAACAAATTGGTGCTGACAAGGTCAATCAGATTGAAGTTTTCAATAAGATCGATTTGCTAGCGAATGATCAACCCAGGATAGACCGGGATGAAAATGGACGGGTTTCGCGTATCTGGCTATCTGCTCAGACAGGAGAGGGTTGTGATCTACTCATTCAAGGACTCACTGAGTATTTCAAACAAAATCATGTCAGGCAGCATGTTCTTTTGAGTCCTCAGGATGGCCGACTTCATGCCATGTTATTTGAGCGTGGTGTGGTCATCAATGAATCATCAACCGACGAAGGTGGCTGGGAGATGGAGATTGATATGTCTGAAAGAGAGTTCCGCAGACTCCTCAAAGAGGAACCCGTTTTAGAAAACTGCCTGATCTAGGGCCTATTCGATTAGTGTTAACAGGCCCTAAACAGTTTGATTTCTGGAATTGGTGTTTTTTAGTGCGGATGTGCGGTCTGTTGGTTTTTCGAGTAGCAGTACAATAATTGGGTTAGTCTGCTAAGGAAAGCGATGGTATCGTATTGTGGGACATGGCAGTAACGTACTGTTAGAATGCTTCGCGGTACATCACCGGGTGGTTAGCCTGATAAGATGTATTGAAAGTGGAGCATTGAATCCTGTTGGAATATCCCCATATATAGATATTAGGGTATCTGACATATTCTATATAAATCAATAACTAAGTTTGGAGTGTTCAATGGCCTGGAACGAACCGGGTGGAAACGGTAAAGATCCTTGGAGTGGCAAGGGTGGTGATCAAGGTCCGCCAGATCTTGATGAAGTGGTAAAGAAACTTCAGGAAAAGCTAGGCGGAATCTTTGGTGGGGGTAACTCCTCTCGTGGAGACTCCTCAATAGGTGGTGGATCCGGGCCTGGATCAAAATCAATCGGATTTGTTGTGGCGATTGCGCTGCTTGTCTGGTTAGCCAGCGGTATCTACATCATCGATGCGCCTGAACGTGGCGTAATATTGCGTTTTGGCGCATACCATGAAACCACTAAGCCTGGTCCTCACTGGCATATACCCTTCCCAGTCGAAAGGGTAATTTCTGTGAATGTGGATCAGATAACCTCATTCAGGCACAAGGCCCAGATGTTGACCCGAGACGAGAATATCGTCGATGTGGAATTCACCATCCAATCCAGAATTCTGGATGCTGCAGATTACCTCTTTCAGGATCGTGATCCCGACAAGACCATGCGCGATGCAACAGAAACCGCAGTGCGTGAAATAATTGGTAAAAGTGATCTGGATTTCATCCTTACTCAGGGTCGTGGTGCAATTGCTGATCGAATTAAACAAGGCGCTCAGGGGCTGATAGATGACTATAAGGCCGGTTTAATGATTACCAGTGTGAATATGCAGCCAGCCAAGCCACCTGAACAGGTTAAAAGCGCATTTGATGATGCGATCAAAGCCCGAGAGGATAAAGAGAAGCTTGAAAACCAGGCGGAAGCTTATGCCAATGAAGTGGTCCCCAGAGCTCGAGGTGCGGCGGCGCGCCAACTTGCTGATGCAAGTGCCTATAAGGATCGGGTGATAGCTGAGGCAGAGGGTGATGTGAGTCGTTTTCTTGCAGTTCTCAAAGAGTATCAAAAAGAACCGAAGGTTACCCGAGAACGTATCTATCTTGAGGCAGTGGAAACTATGCTGGGTCAGACCAGCAAAGTCATGCTGGATACCGAAGGTGGTAACAGCCTGATGTATCTGCCTTTGGATAAACTGATACAAGGTGTGGAAAAGGGTAATAACAGCAGGAGCGCATCTATCGGCAGTAGTGAGAGTTCCCGCACACCGGTTGAGAGCACAAAATTCCGTAATGTCGATCGCACCAGGGGGGCACGTTGATGAAATCATCTAAAATAATATTCCCTTTGGTCGCCATCGGAGCAGTGGTGGTTTACTCATCTGCCTTTGTTGTCAACCAGTGGGAAGTAGCTTTAAAGCTCAGGCTGGGTGAGATTGTTGCAACTGATTACAAGCCCGGACTGCATTTTTTGTGGCCTGTGCTTAATAATGTTAAGACCTTCGATGCCCGTATCCAGACCATGGACTCCCGTCCTGAGCGTTTTCTGACAGCTGAGAAGAAAGACGTCATTGTTGACTATTTCGCGAAATGGCGAATTGCAGATGTTGCGCAGTACTTTCGCTCGACAGGCGGTAGTTTGGATAAAACTGCTCGACTGTTACAGGAACGTATAAACACCAATCTCCGAGACGAATTTGGTAAAAGGACTGTGCAGGAGGTTATTTCCGGCGAACGTACAGAAATCATGGATAAGTTGACCAAGGTGTCTGACGTCATGGCGTCTGAACTGGGTGTCGAAATTCTGGATGTGCGTGTCAAGCAGATCGATCTACCGCCTGAAGTCAGTGAGTCTGTCTATCAACGGATGAGAGCTGAGCGTGAACGGGTGGCCAGGGATCTACGCGCCAAAGGTGCGGAAGCAGCAGAACGTATCCAGGCCAATGCTGACCGCGAACGTGTCGTTATTGTAGCTGATGCTTATCGTGAAGCAGAGATATTACGTGGTGAGGGTGACGGTAAAGCTGCTGAGACTTATGCTAATGCCTACAAACAGGACAGTGAGTTTTATGCCTTCTACCGGAGTCTGAATGCGTATAAAGGCAGCTTCAAGGACTCATCGGATATAATGGTGTTGCAACCTGATTCTGATTTTTTCCGCTATTTGAAAAACAGTTCCGGACAGTAATTGCCACTATCCCATCTTCAGCCTTTGCTGAGGATGGGATTTCCCTTTGTTCTTGAATAAACAGTTGGAAATCAACTACCCCGTTGATGGACAATAGTTGTCCACTCTGGGAAAATGTCCTGCGGCCTGTAAGGGCAGCAAACTCTGGACCGGGATGCTCCCGGTTTTTTTTTGGGGAATGACAGATGTGGCATGATCTGCTTGTGGCGTTGGCCCTGTTGTTGGTGATCGAAGGCATTTGGCCTTTTTTGAACCCTAACAGCATGCGTTCAATCCTGCTGATGATTGCCCAACACGATAACCGTTCCATGCGCCTCAGTGGTCTGATTAGTATGGTTTCTGGTGTTATCCTGCTTTATCTGGTGAATTAATCTTGGCGATGATGGAAAACGAACGTTGGATATTGCCTGACGGCATTGATGAGGTGCTTCCTCAGGAAGCTGCAGTGATAGAGGGTAAACGCCGCGAGTTGCTGGATCTCTATCGCAGCTGGGGTTATGACTATGTCATTCCCCCTTTTGTGGAGTTTCTGGACTCTCTATTGACGGGTACCGGTAGCGACCTCGATTTGAATACCTTCAAACTGACCGATCAGATGAGTGGCAGATTGATGGGGGTTCGTGCCGATATCACCCCCCAGGCAGCACGAATCGATGCACATCGAATACGCGCGCAGAGCCCAACACGGCTATGCTATCTGGGAACGGTGCTTCATACACGTACGGATGGTTTTGCTGGGACAAGAAGCCCATTACAAATCGGTGCTGAGTTGTATGGCCATTGTGGGGTTGAGAGCGATATAGAGATATTGCGCCTGATGATGGAGACATTGGCAAAAACCGGAGTAGAGGATCTCTATCTCGACCTGGGTCATGTTGGCATCTTCAAGGGGCTGGCCAAGCAGGCAGGATTGGATAAGTCTCAGGAGACTGAGCTTTTCGATGCGCTACAACGTAAGGCGTTGCCAGAGATTGAAACCCTGCTCTCATCCTTCGACATTGCACCGGAGCATGCATCGATGCTCTCCCGTCTGGGCGAGCTGAACGGTGACAAGGCCCTCAGCAAGGCAAAGCAGGAACTCCAGCAGGCTTCACCTTCAGTAATTGAGGCATTGGATTATCTGCAGGCAATGGCTGATCAGATCGCACAATGGTTACCCAATGTACCGGTGCACTTTGATCTTGCGGAGTTAAGAGGCTATCACTTTCATACTGGGGTTGTATTTGCCGCATTCGTACCTGGAAATGGAAAGGAGATAGCCAGGGGTGGGCGATATGATGCCATTGGTAGCGTTTTCGGACGAGCCAGACCAGCAACAGGATTCAGTACCGACCTCAAGAATCTGATTCGTGTCGCACAATCCACCATTGATGGGGCGGATGAATCCTCAATATTTGTACCAAATTCAGATGATCCTAGGTTACATCAGGAGATTGCCCGATTGCGTGGTGAGGGGCGTAGAGTGATCTGTGCCTTGCCAGGTCAGTCAGGGGGGGCTGTCGATATGGGGTGTGAGCAACAACTTGAGTGTGTTGACGATCACTGGAAACTTATTTCTGTTTGATTTTGAAAATATTTCTGTAAGAATCGACGGGTTTTGTAATAAAAAGTCTGGCAGCAGCCGGATATAACGATTTTGAGAGAGCCATGGGCAAGAATGTCGTAATTATCGGAACACAGTGGGGAGACGAGGGCAAAGGTAAGGTCGTAGACCTGCTGACTGACAAAGCGTCTGCCGTGGTCAGATTTCAGGGTGGTCACAATGCCGGCCACACCTTGGTTATCGATGGTAAGCAGACAGTACTGCATCTTATCCCCTCGGGTGTGCTGCGGAATGGTGTCCGTTGCCTGATCGGCAATGGTGTCGTACTCGCCCCGGATGCTTTGATGGAAGAGATCGACATGTTGGAGAAGAGCGGAGTTCCTGCGTCCGACCGCATAGGAATTTCTGAATCCTGCCCCCTGATTCTTCCCTACCACATCGCGCTGGACGCGGCTCGTGAGAAGGCTCGTGGTAAAAAGGCTATTGGTACAACTGGTCGTGGAATTGGCCCTGCCTATGAGGATAAGATCTCGAGAAGGGGCATCCGCTTAGGTGAGATCTTTGATCAGTCACATATCTCTGAGCGTTTGCGTGAGGTGATGGATTACCATAATTTCGCCCTCAAACACCTGTTTGAATATGGTGAGGTCGATTACCAGCAAGTACTCGACCAGTTACTTGAACAGGCTCAACGTCTGCAACCTATGGTTGAGGATGTGACCGGCACACTGCATCAAATGCGCCGGGAGGGTAAACATGTGATGTTTGAAGGGGCTCAGGGCGCCCTGTTGGATATTGATCATGGTACCTATCCCTATGTCACCTCTTCCAACACGACTGCAGGTGGTGCCGCCACTGGCACGGGTGTGGGGCCACGATATATCGATTATGTATTGGGCATAGTCAAGGCCTATACCACGCGTGTGGGCGCAGGACCGTTTCCAACGGAGCTGTTTGACGATGCTGGTGACCACCTGGGTACCAAAGGACATGAGTTTGGAGCCACAACTGGGCGTAAAAGACGCTGTGGCTGGTTGGACAGTATTGCCTTGCGTCGTTCCTTGGAAATTAACAGTGTTAGCGGAATCTGTATAACCAAACTCGATGTTCTTGACGGTTTGGATAAGATAAAAATCTGCATTGCCTACAAGCTGGATGGTCAGGAGGTTACAACACCGCCTTCTGGCGCAGATCTGTTCGAGAAATGTGAGCCAGTCTATATGGAAATGCCAGGCTGGCAGGAGTCGACTGTAGGTATCACTGATTATGATAAGTTACCGACAGCCGCCAAGGAGTATTTAAGTAAAATCGAAGAGTTGTGTGACACTCCGATCGACATTGTTTCTACCGGGCCTGATCGAAAAGAGACGATTATTCGCTGCCACCCCTTTGATAGCTGATTCCCAGGCCGCCGCTTTGTGATGCACTTCTCTCCTTTGCGGTGGGCCTGACCAATCTTTTTTCCCCAATCAAAATGGTTTAGGAGCTGATGCTGAGGTATGGCTGAAAAAGATTGTGATCCTAGTCACTTTTCGACTATTACCAGACGGGTTTGAGAGAGCCTGTCGTGCCACGCCATCTTATCTCGATCGAACACTATCCAAATAAACCCCAAGCCCACGATTAAAAGGGAGAGAATTGCTGCAAAATGACGTTTTAAAGCATCTCCCCACGCAACTGGATTGCCATCTAGGCGTACCACTTTAAGTCGCCAGGCACGCATGCCAAGTGTCTGTCCTCCCCATACCCAAAACCCTGCAAAAAACAATAAGGGTATGATTTCAAATACAAATAATTGAAATATTAAAAGCCAGGTGCCACTCGGGTTTCCAAAAGGCAGGGTTATGGACGCGGTGGCGACAAACACCAGAGCGGTTAACAGCAGTCCATCATAAAATATGGCACCGAGACGTCGGAGTAACCCAGGCGCAACAGCCTCAGTAAGATCATTTGAGATATTGGTATTTGAAATCATTAACAGTGATCAGAAAATAAAGATGAGAAAATCTAGGGTAATCCCTAATGTCCGAGAGCAATAATCCGGATTTGAAAATTGGCAGTAACCAACCATACTTAAAGTTCATGTTGAATGGCATGCGAATACGGGGAGCCATAGTATGGAACACAGATGTGACCATAGAAAGCTGATCTCTTGTGAAATCATAATACAAGATCGCAAACTCGGTAGGATGAAAGGGATAATTCGTAACATAAGCCTAAGTGGTATGTTAATCGATATTGGCGAAAGCTCACAGCAGCTTAGTACCATTGTCGAAGTTTCTTTTCCAGTTGAGGCGTGTGGAGGCACAAGTCAATGCAGGGCCAAAGCGATGGTTGTGCACCAGCAATCGGGTTGTCTTGGGCTGATGTTCAGCGAATTGGATGCCAGTGTCAGACAGGTGCTGCGTAAAATGCTGTATGGGTATGCAACCGTAGCTGAAAGAGCATATCTCTACCAGGGTTACAGCGGCAGTAAACAGGGTATGGTCAAAGGAGTGAGTGCTAATACCCAATGAATTTTCATTACCTCCTGAAGAATAATAAATAGAAATCCAGTTAACTGGATAGTGATTCAAAGACGCTTCGAGCGTCTTTTTTTTGCCTGAAACTACATTTTAATGCGCTATTTTTAATGTTGCACTGCAGTGATAATTATCAGGCTGTTGAAGGGAGGAACTAATTTGAATGCCTTTTTTGTCGACAATCTGTTCTACCCGGACTTATTCAGGTATGTTGTGCATTCATTCCGCTGAAAAGAGCAAAAATAAGCCTTTGATTTTCAATAGTATAAAACCTGGATTCTGCAGCTGACCGCTGATATCTTGCGTCAGGTAATGATATCCCATATCAAATAATGGTATTTATGCTCACCGATTGGGTGAACTCACTTACGCTACATGAATTTATGAAAAATCTCAGCGCACCATGCTGCATTGTCGATCTTGTTAAAGGAATAGCCGGTAGTGACACAGAGCCTTGCCGGGCACACCGGGATTTTCTGAATGCAGTTGTAGACCAGGTAGTCTGCGATCCCTGCACTGGATGTGCCTGATATGAGTGGTTTAAGAGGTGTTAAGTGGCAAGCGAGGTTAGCCGCTGTTCCTTTGCCGGCACTCTCTCTATTTGTAGGCGTATTATGCGGACTGTTGATGTGGTTGGTGCTGGAGCCCATTCAGGATAAGCGCCTGGCGAAAGTTTTTCATGAAGAGCTGGTCAGAAGGCTGGATGTTCGGGCGGTTGAGACTCGCTACCGTTTCGAGCAGTTTTTGCAAGAGTGGCAATATATTGGAAACGGCTTGTCCAACCACTGGCGGATAAAAAATTATCTCAGTTCGCACTCATGGATTGATACTGAATCTGAAAATACAGAGATAATTCGACACAATCAGGTGCCTGAATGGCTTGATCCTGGTAGTCCTAAACTCAGATTCTTAGAACCCAATCAGGTGGTGCTATTCAACAATCGAGCTACTCCAAGAGAAGTTTATCTGAAAAATCCTCTCACTTTCGATCTTGATCAGCTGTTCGAGTTCTACTCAGGACGAAATGAGACGCTGATTACACTGATTGATCAGCAGCCGTTCTTACTTGTCTGGTCAAATGTCTCCTATAAAAAGGAAGATCTGGCAGCCGTACTGCTGTTGATCGTGCCCGTGGATGAGCGCTTTCTAATAGAATCACAAAGCATGTCTCACGACACAGATACATTAATTGCCTTAATTGATGCTAATTCGATGAAGCTGTTGGCAAATAGTAATACCAAGTTGATTCCAATGGACTCTGTGTTAAATGACTGGCGTGAAAACTATCTTCTTACCTCTCAGGCCATAACCCGCTTTCAGTCAATGGAGCAGAGTCTTTTATTTACCACTATGGTCTCTCGAGATGCTGTGGAAAAGACTATTCATAATATTACCGAGCTAGCGCAACAAGATAGGTTTTTGGCCGCGCTGGTCTATATTGCTGTGTTTTCAGTAATCTTTTATTTGATTTCTGCAAAAATCAGTCATGTATTAATGCGTATTTCCCGCTTCGGTCAGCAGGCATTGGGTATTGAGCAACCGGTATATAAGAAGGGAAATCAACTACTGCTTTTGGAAGATTGGGTAAAAGCGTTCTTTCGTCAATTGATCAGAGCCCGCGATGCACTTCGCAGTAAGCAGGAAGAGCGTTTGCGGGAGACGGAGGTGTTAAAGAGTGCCCTATTTGACAACTCCATGGTCTCTATCATTACTCTGAATCAAGAAGGGATTATCGTTGAAGTCAATGGCACGGCTATCAAAACATTCGGATACAACAGGAATCAGTTGATCGGCCGTCATCTTGAAGAGATGGTGATTCAGCCCAGTGACCGAGCACGTTTTCGTACCATGCTCAGTGGTTGCATCAGTATGAGCGCACCAAACAGCTCTTGCAGAGGACAACCTATGCAGGCATTGACTGTGAATGGTGAGGAAAAGTCAGTTGAATGTTCTGTCATATCGATTCATCTGCAAGAGCAAACAGTTTTCAATGTCTATTTACGCGATATTTCTGGAAGAAAACAGGCGCAGCGTGAAATTACCAGTCTGGCAAAACTGGCGAGTGAAAATCCAAGTCCTGTGCTACGAATCAATATGCGCGGCGTCATCCTCTATGCTAATGCTGCCAGTGAGCCGCTACTGCAGTATTGGGATTGTGAGCGGGGCCAGACTCTACCCCTATATTGGAAAAACCTTGTCGCCAGTTCCTTCAAGGAAGGGGTGACCAAAGAGTATGAAGTCAATCTTGAGACTCAGATATTCTCTCTACAGCTGGCGCCAATTCTTGAGCTTGAATATGTCAATATCTATGGTCGGGACTTCACAAGAATGCGCTTGGCTGAGATGCAGAGCCGACAACATCAATCTGAATTGGTCCATGTTTGTCGTCTCAGTACTATGGGTGAGATGTCAACCGGACTGGCTCATGAGCTCAATCAACCCCTCTCTGCAATTATAAATTTTGCCAGTGGTTGTGTTCGCCGTTTACAGTCAGGAAAAGGTGGTGAACCTGAGATAATTGATGCGATAGCTCAGATAACCGCACAGGCTGAACGTGCTGGAGAGATTATCAAAAGATTAAGAACCTTAGTGGGTAAGAGACCGCAGGAGCATGAGTTGGTCAATCTAAATCATTTGGTATTGGAGGTGGCATCATTTATCGAATTTGAAGCAAACAGGCAAAATGTAGAGGTCTCACTTCAACTCTCAGAGGGGGCTCTACCGGTTAAAGTCGATTTGGTGCAGATAGAGCAGGTTATGTTGAATTTAGTACGCAATGCCATCGATGCCATGAAACAAGTTGATCGGAATCAACGGCGACTGATATTGAAAACCGGTAGAATAGGTAGTAGGGATGCACAAGTCATTGTTCAGGATAGTGGGGCGGGAATACCTGCCAAAACACAGAAATATCTGTTCGATGCCTTCTTTTCTACTAAAAAGAGTGGAATGGGTATGGGTTTACCAATCAGTCAGAAAATTATGCAGGATCACAAGGGATTGATTGAAGTGGAGTCAGAATCTGGAAAAGGTGCAACTTTTCGGTTGATCCTTCCTTCTGATCCTGCACTTGAACTACCAGGTTTTTAGTCATGAGTAATAGATCGACAGTATTTGTAGTTGATGATGATCAGGCAATGAGGAATTCCCTGAAATGGTTGATTGAATCGGTCTCCATGCAGGTGGAAACCTTTGAATCGGCCAACGCCTTTATTCAATCCTATTATCCCGGGCGATCTGGATGCCTGCTGCTGGATGTGCGTATGCCCGGTATGAGTGGTTTGGAGTTGCAGGAGTATCTGAGAGTCAATCAGATTGCCATACCAGTGATCATTATTACCGGACATGGTGATGTGCCAATGGCAGTTAGAGCGATGAAGGCCGGTGCAGTGGATTTTATCGAAAAGCCATTCAATGATGAGTTGTTACTTGAAAGTATTCGCCACGCCATGACAGTGGATGCAAAACAGCGTGATATGCAGTCACAAAGGGCTGAAATTGCTACCAGATTAGCGAGATTGACCCCTCGGGAGCATGAGGTAATGGTTATGGTCACCAATGGCAAAGCGAACAAGGAGATCGCTACCAGTCTTGGCGTCAGCTCAAAGACGGTTGAAGCGCACCGGGCGAGAGTGATGGAGAAAATGGAGGCTGAGTCCTTGGCTGAGTTGGTAAGAATGGCAATCAATGCCAATTTGACATTGACTGAACCTACTGAAGAGTAATTTGGTGCAGAATGATCCAAGCAGGGCGCTTCTGAAGAATCCGCCCACGCTCTCCTGGACTCTCTATGACTGGGCTAATTCAGCCTTTGCCACGACAGTGATGGCAGGTTTCTTTCCGGTTTTTTTCAAACAATATTGGAGTGTTGGTGTAGCTGCCACTGAATCGACATTCAGGCTTGGCATGGCCAATTCAATGGCTAGCATATTAATTGTTTGTATGGCCCCATTTTTAGGGGCATTAGCAGATCAGGCTGGTGCAAAGAAGCGATTTTTACTCTTTTTTGCAGCGATGGGCATTGTCATGACCGGTGCCCTCTATCTGGTTGCTTCAGGCAACTGGGTAATGGCACTGATACTCTATGGATTGGGCTTGCTTGGCTTTATGGGGGGGAATATCTTCTATGATGCGCTACTGGTCTCGGTAACAGAAAAAAAGCACTATGACCGGGTATCTGCATATGGATACGCCTTTGGTTATCTGGGGGGAGGTCTACTGTTTACCTTGAACGTGCTGATGACCCTCTATCCTGGTTATTTCGGCTTGGCTGATGCTGCTCAGGCAGTAAAATTATCATTCATCAGTGTGGCACTCTGGTGGGGGCTGTTCTCCTTGCCTCTGTTTCTATTTGTCGATGAGCCTCCTGGCCCCGCACCGAAGAAAGGTTGGGTTTCTGCCAGTGTGCGTCAATTGATTGAAACATTCACTCGCATAAAAAATCTACGTATGACTTTTCTATTTTTACTGGCTTATTGGTGTTACATCGATGGCGTGGATACGATCGTCAGAATGGCAGTGGATTTTGGGCTTTCTATCGGTTTTGATGCCAACAACCTAATGGTTGCTCTGTTGATAACGCAATTTGTAGGCTTTCCAGCTGCATTGGTTTTTGCTTCTATTGCTGCAAAGCGTGGGGCAAAACAGGGAATAATGATAGCTATCTTTGTCTATCTTTTAATTCTTGTCTGGGCTTATCGGATGGAATCGGTATGGGAATTCTACATGCTGGCAATTGCCATCGGTCTGGTGCAGGGCGGTATACAGGCCTTGTCCCGCTCACTCTATGCCTGTCTGATACCCCATAATCAATCAGCAGAGTTCTTTGGTTTCTATAACATGCTCGGAAAATTCGCAGCGGTACTGGGTCCAATGATGATGGGATGGGTTGGAGTATTGACTGGTAGTACGCGGATCTCAATCCTATCTGTCGGCATCCTGTTTATTATTGGCGGAATCCTGTTGAGCATGGTGGATGTAAAAGCTGGTGCACAAGCAGCACAGGAACTGGAATAGATCCCGGTGATGAAAAAAGACGATATTTATGCCGATGTGCAGCAGGTCGTTCCCGATTTCGTATTTGACGAGCGGGTAGCGCAGGTCTTTCCAGACATGATCAACCGCTCGGTACCTGGTTACGGGACGATCATTAATATGATCGGTACTCTGGCAAGCCAATGGGTGAGCCGAGGATCAAACTGTTATGACCTCGGCTGTTCCTTGGGCGCAGCCAGCATGGCTGTCCGCTACTCGACGCCCCATCAGGACTATCAATTGATTGCGGTGGATAACTCCATTGCGATGTTGGAACAGGCAGCCAAGCGACTATCCACCGATGTAGATGATGATCCCATCCAATTAGTATGTTCTGATGTGCGGGATGTTGTCATTCAAAATGCATCGATGGTCATCCTCAATTTTACACTGCAATTTATTCCCGCCAGAGACCGGGAGTGGTTTGTAGAACAGATCTATAACGGCATGCAGGAGAGTGGTCTATTGGTTCTATCAGAAAAGATTGCTTTACCTGCAGCAGTCTCTCAGGATCTGTTTACAAAGATGCATCACAGTTTTAAGAAAGCACAAGGCTACACCGATCTGGAGATCAGTCAGAAGCGTACTGCTCTGGAAAATGTATTGATTCCTGAAACTCTTGAGAGCCATAAAGTCCGGCTTGAGAAAGTTGGTTTTACAACAGTGGAAGTCTGGTTTCAGTGTTTCAATTTTATATCATTATTGGCAATTAAATGAAGTACGATTGGGATTGGTGTGAATCCTATAGGGATCACCCTTTAGGGGCCTGGTTAACTAATCTTCCCCAACAAGTCGCCTCAATTTGGAGCGAACAACCTCACGGTGATATGGCAAAGTGGCTTGAGGCATTGCAGTCGTTACCCAAGGTGCCAGTTTCCAGAATAGATTTTAAGTCAGGCCATGTTATTGCAGGTGAGGGTTGGGATTGCACTGATGAGCAACGGGCTCAACTGCTATCTGCACTGCATATGCTGCATCCCTGGCGTAAAGGCCCATATAGGATATGTGGGATCGATCTCGATACAGAATGGCGTTCAGACTTAAAGTGGAATCGTTTGAAAGACCATATCTCGCCTCTGAAAAACCGCATTGTTCTGGATGTGGGGTGTGGCAACGGTTACCACCTTTGGCGTATCTTCGGTGAGGGTGCCGAACGGATTGTCGGCATAGACCCCACTCAGCTGTTCAATATGCAGTTTGAACTATTGAAACATTTTCTTGGCGAGCAATTTCCTGTTCATCTCTTCCCTTTGGGTATAGAACAACTACCTGCAGATTTAAAGGCATTTGACACGGTTTTCTCAATGGGTGTCTTTTATCATCGTCAATCACCTTTCGCTCATTTAAATGAACTCAAAGGTGCACTACGTCAAGGTGGTGAATTGGTACTCGAGACACTGGTAATAGAGGGGGGTAGGGGAGAGGTTCTGGTTCCGGAAGGGCGCTATGCGAAGATGCGGAATGTCTGGTTCATACCCACAGTCGAAACTCTCATGACCTGGTTAAAACGAGCAGGATTTAGTGATATTAATTTGGTAGATGTGTCGAAAACCACGATGCAGGAACAGAGATCGACGGAGTGGATGCAATTCGAGTCCCTTAAGGACTATCTGGATCCTGCTGACCCTGACTATACTATTGAAGGATATCCTGCACCGCGCCGTGGGATATTGGTTGCTAAAAAAAATAGGGGCTAAAGCAGGCCTGATCCTGACACTGTTCCTATTCAAAAATATTACCCAGAGTAGGATGGAAATAACCTGGACAGACCTACCAATCACCCCTTAAACGAAGTTCTAAACACAAGAGAACATGAAACTGGTTTGCTTCGTGGATAAGCCTTCTATCTGAATGCAAGCTGTTTCATGTCGCTTAGTATGTAAGGGGTTTTATAAAAATAGTAGATAGGAATTACCCCAGCTAGGGTTTTCCCTAGCCAGGTAAATGGGCTATTAAAAAATTGATCAGCACTACAATGAACCAAGAGTTACAACACAGAATTGGCTCAGTAGCAGGGCTTTGATGTTTAGCGAATGGATCCTGACAGGATCTAATCAATGGTTATGGTGAATTCTGGTGCAGTATGCATATGCCTTTTCACAGCACAAAGCTCCATCGCCCTGATAATGCCACTGCGATATCGTTCAGGAAAACTATCGGGGAGTGTCAGATGAAATATGATGCTTCCAATCATCTTCTTCTTTTCATCTTCGAGACACTCCATTTTTAACCCTAGCCCCTCTGTGGAAAGCTGGCGGGACTCACAGAAGTTCCAAGCGAAAATTCCAGCACAGGTTGCAAGAGATCCCAGAAACAGATCAAAAGGGGCGGGTGCACTCGCCTCACCACCATATTTGGCGGGTTGGTCCGTCTCAATGGTAAAATCACCGACTTGGGCTTGAATACGTTTTCCGCCAGTAAAACTGACCTCTATTGAATCCATAAGGTTACTCCAGGTTATAGAGGATAAAGCTCTTTGATTGGCCCAGGATTTTTAGATTCAACCTGCGCATAGAGATTGTTGAGTGCCGCCTGTAGTGCTTCCTCGATAACCGGGTGGTAGAAGGGCATGCGGATCAGGTCACCTACGCTGAGTTGTTGCGAAACTGCCCAGTTCAACAGATGAGCAAGGTTTTCCCCGCGTGTTGTAATCATTTCCGCACCCAGCATAAGTCCGCTCGCTTTATCTGCATAGACACGAATGATACCCCGGTTCTGTCCCATGATCTGGGCGCGGCCGACGGGGGCCAGCTTAACCTCACCAATGGCTGTTTTTTCCAGGTCCAGTTCCTCATAACGTTTACCAATCAAGCATATATTGGGGTCACAGAAGTTGATTGCCAATGGCACCTTTCTTTTGAATCCCTGAAGTTCAGCGTGAGCAGCGTTATAACCTGCAATTTTTCCTTCATCTCCAGCTTCGTGAAGGATTGGACGTTCACCGTTTAAATCCCCGGCAATGAAGATATGTGAATCACCACACTGCATGGTGTTTTGGTTGTAGAGCGGGATGCCCTTGGCGTCAAGCTCAATTCCTGCGTTTTTCAGTGCCAGACCTTCAATATTCGGCGTACGTCCCAGGCTGGCGAGTACTTTATCGACAACCACTGACTGCTCTCCGGCAGTGACCCTCAGTTGTTTGCCCTCTTCAGATATTTCTACAGCATGGCCCAGGTGGATTGGGAACTCTTTTTGCATGATCTCAAGAGCAGACTTGGAGACTTCCGGGTCACTGGTGCCGCCTATGGTTTGAGCCATATCGAAACCGGTAACTTTAATACCCAGTCTGTTGAGAGATTGGCCTAACTCAAGACCAATCACTCCCAGACCAATAACCGCTACAGATTCAGGCAGGTCTTCTAATTCGAAAAAGGTATCTGTGGTAAGAATATTACTCCCGAAAACTTCCCAGGCTGGGGGTATCACCGGTCTTGAGCCTGTTGCGATAACTATTTTGTCGGCGATGACTCGATCGCCATTATCGAGCTGTAAGGTATGAGGGTCGATAAATTCTGCATAAGCCTCGACAAATTTTTCACCCATGTTATCGGTACTGTTGGAGAGTACACGATCGACAAAATTGTCTCGAAGATCCTGAACATGCTCCATCGCCTCAGGAATATCGATGGTCAGTTCGGCATGGCCATCAACACCATATCGGTGAAGATGGGTACGGCGATGGTAATCCTCAGCAACCTGGATCAGGGCTTTTGATGGCATGCAGCCAACCCGGGCACAAGTTGTACCTGGCTCTCCACCGTTGATCAGAAGGAAACTCTTGCCACTCGGCCCAACCTGGCCAGTTGCATTCAATCCAGCGGTGCCGGAACCGAGAATAGCGACGTCGACTCGTTTTTCTGCCACAGAAATCTCCAGGGGAATTATTGATATGGTGCGGGATTCTAACGGCTTGGCTGGGAAATTTCAGCTTATATCAATTTGGGTTATTAAATAACTCTACTCGAATCGAATGGTACTGAGGGTTACCGATCTTACCGCGCGACCCACCATGCCCCAACAACCAAGGCATAACTATTAGACTGCTGACTTAAACACGTTTTACGCAGTTGGCCGCTGAGATTTTCCACAAATCCCCGTTCAACTACGGATTCCAGGTTAAAAAATGGCGCATTGCTGAAATATTGCTTGCAGGAAATTACTTGGCCTATTGCTTAAGACTATAGGGTCGATTACTTTACCTGCTCAACTGCAATGCAGATGAAGATCATTAACAAAATAAAAAAACAGTGTGAGGAGAATATTGATGAAATGGCTGATAACAATCCTGTTGATCCCTGGTCTTGCCTTTGCTCAGCCCCCAGGGCCCGCGGCAGGGCAGGTGGATCCGCAACAATTTTTTGAACAGTCCAAACAGACCATGCTGCCTATGATCGATGAGAGTCTGCCAGCCATGGAGGAGACTAAGGCCTGCTTGGGTAAGGCTGGGGATCAGGCAGCTTTTACAAAATGTGTCGAGATCATGGTGGCACTGGAAAAAGAGATGCAGGCTAAGATGGGGCGTTCAGTTGGGATGCCGACAAAACCTCAAACCCAGGCATCCAAAAAGGTCGAGTTTAATGAGAAAAACAAGAGCAACATGCTCAAATACCTGGATCAATCCATTCTGATGGGGAATGCTATGAAAAAGTGCTTCTCATCGAGCGAATCAGCTGAGCAGATGCAAAACTGCATGACTGCTGCAAAACCTAAAGGCTAGAGGGCCGCGCAGTAAGTTCACTAACCCGCAGAGCCACCGCCACTAGTATGACGCACCACACTAGTAATCTGGGTGGTGTCTGCCGGGATTAAACAGGCCTTTAGGATCGAATACAGCTTTTAAGCCTTTTTGTATCTCTGTGATACGTGGGTGAAGCGGATGAAATACATCACCGCTTCGATCCCCATTGCGAAACAGCACTGCATGCCCGCCAAGGCTTTCAATCTGGGCGCGTATCTCTTCCGGTGGTTGCTCGGTGAAGACCCAACGCTGGGCACCTGACCATTCGTACAGTGTTGGCTCACTCAGTTTAAGTTGTGCTGTGGGCTGCAAAGAGAGTCGCCAGAGTGGTTTTTGTTGATCAAAGAAGTCCAGTTTCTGGTCTCTCAGCTCTTCCCAGAAACCATGGGAGTCAGTGGCATCCATAAGCCCATATTTCTCCTGGATTCTAGTTAAACGCTGTCTGTTACATGAGAGTCGCAGACCATGCTGGTTACCCTGACTGAAAGTTGCAGATATGGGCAGTGAATGGCCAACCATTTCGATAAACAGATTACGAGCCTCGTCTGCTTCCCGCTGAAAAATCAGAGTGTGCTCTTCAGAGGGTTTGGGCAGAATCTTTACAGAGACTTCCAACAGGATGCCCAGGGTACCCATTGCGCCGGCCATGAGTCTTGAAATGTCATATCCAGCAACATTCTTCATGACCTGGCCACCAAACTCTAAAATCCTGCCTTGACCATCCAGCAGCTTGATACCCAGGAGCAGGTCTCTTGGCGCGCCCCCCCATGGTCGGCGAGGCCCACTCAGACCGGCAGCGATAGCACCGCCGATGGTGCCGCTATTAGCGAAATGTGGAGGTTCAAAAGGGAGCATTTGACCCTTTTCATTGAGTGCCTCTTCGATTTCGATTAAGGGTGTTCCCCCACGAGCTGTAATCACCAGTTCGGTTGGTTCGTAACTGACAATCCCCCGGTTTCCACTAAGTGACAGGAACAACTCATCACCTGGCGCTCTGCCGTAGAAGGCTTTGCTGTCACTGCCAACAAGGCGCAGCGGCTTAGTTTCAGCATGGGCATCCAGAACAGCCTGTTGCAGGGGCAGGGATTGATCTTGATCAGCAGTCATCAGAATCGCTCCAGATCCGGGAAGCGTAATTTACCGGCATGAACATGCATGGCACCAAATTCTGCACAGCGGGCCAGGGTTGGAATCGCTTTTCCTGGATTGAGCAGGCCATGTGGGTCAAAGACCGCTTTAACCGCATGAAAAGTCTCTAGCTCAGGGTCTGGAAATTGGGCGCACATCTGATTGATCTTTTCCATGCCAACACCATGTTCACCTGTGATTGTGCCACCAACCGCAACACAGAGTTCCAGGATCTCGCCACCAAACTCTTCAGCTTTTTCCAGCTCTCCGTGGTTATTTGCGTCATAGAGAATCAGGGGATGCAGATTACCGTCACCAGCATGAAATACATTGGCGCATGGCAGGCCATATTTCTCCGACATCTCAGCAATCATCTTTAACACTTTGCCCAGTTGATTTCTGGGTATAGTACCATCCATACAATAGTAATCAGGGGCAAGACGACCCACTGCGGGAAAGGCATTTTTACGTCCGGCCCAAAATCGCACACGCTCTGCTTCATCTTTGGCAGTCCGCACCTCACGGGCACCTGAATCAAGCAGTATCTGACGTACCCGCATAATCTCCTCAGAAACCTCATCTTCACTACCATCGACCTCACACAGCAATATGGCAGCAGCATCGGTAGGATAGCCAGCGTGCACGAAGTCCTCAGCCGCCCGAATCGACAGATTGTCCATCATCTCCAGGCCAGCAGGGAGGATCCCCTTGGCAATGATATCTGCAACAGCCAGGCCTGCAGTTTCCACATCATCAAATGCGGCCAGAGCAACCTGTTGTCGCTCGGGGATTGGTAATAATTTGACAACAACCTCCACAACCAGCCCCAGCATTCCTTCCGAGCCTGTTATCAGCGTCAACAGATCAAGGCCGGGGTTGTCCAGGCCCGTGGTGCCAATCGTCAAACGCTCGCCATCAATGGTGATCAGGGTAACCTGTAATACGTTATGCAGGGTCAGGCCATATTTCAGGCAGTGCACACCGCCGGCATTCTCAGCCACATTTCCGCCTATGGAGCAGGCGATTTGAGAAGAGGGATCGGGTGCATAATACAACCCATAGGGTTTTGCTGCCTCACTTACAGCTAAATTCCTCACCCCAGGTTCTACACGGGCCTGTCTGTTATCGCGGTCTATCTCAATAATGTGGTTGAGTCTGGCAAGGCTCAGCAAAACCCCCTCCTCATGGGGAAGGGCGCCACCTGAGAGACCGGTTCCGGCGCCACGAGCCACCACCACTATTTTATGCTGATGACAGTACTTCAGGATTATCTCCACCTGCACAGCAGTGGTGGGTAAGAGCACAATCAATGGAACCTTACGGTATGCAGATAATCCATCACATTCGAAAGGGATGAGTTCCTCTTCGCGGTAAACTACGCAATCTGAAGGCAGCATTTTTAAAAACACTGCAGCTAGGTTTTGGCGATTATGTCCCATTAGAAAATCCTGAAATCTCTTTCATCATAGATTCACACTAAAGATAAGTGATCCTACTCGCTTAGTTTCAGCTATCCCACCGGAAACTGGAACTATGAGGTAATGGTTGACCATAGGTATGTGATTCTTTCAGAAATCGGCTATAAGGTTAACCTTGGTATGTTTAGGTTTGTATGAGAGCTGAAAATAGTGGTTGGGATTGAGTGTATCCGATTGGACTCGTATGATGCGCTTGTGGTTCGGCCCGAAGGGAGCCCCGCTATGGGGACAATGCTGCGTTGCACTTCTTGAAAAGGGCATACCATTCCCCGCGAAGTGCGCCTTGTCTTGGCCCCGTAGCGGGACGCTGAGGGTTACCGAAAATACCGCACGGCCTACTAGGTTTGAAATCTTGAGTCGATGCTGGATAAATTAATTTAAAGCCATTCAACTGGGTTGCTGATGGCTGGGGCTGAATATAGTAACGCAATGAAACTATTTGTAATTTTGACGATTACTCTGGGAATCCTTTTGGCCTGCGGCAGTGGCATGGCGGTAGATAACCTTGAGCGGGCGATTGACCTGGAAGTCGGCGGCCAAAAGGCGGCTGAGTCCTCCCAAAAGAAGGTTGAACAGTTGGATGATGAATCTCGCAAGATGCTAGAAGAGTATCGTCTGTTAAGCCAACAACTTCAGCGCACCACCATGGCCAATAAGGATTTGCAATCCAAGCTGGAGCAGCAGGCCGGGGAGATAGAACGCATCTCTCAAGAGCTGGAGGAGATCGATCGCATGCGTAGCGATATCGACCCCCTGATGAGTCAGATGCTGGAAACACTAGGACAGTTGATAGAGCGGGATACCCCCTTTCTGCCCGAAGAGCGGCGAGTGAGACAGGATGCACTGGAAAAGGCCCACGAAAACAGGACGGGTGAGATATCTGAACGCTATAGGCAGTTGCTTGAAGCCTATCAGATCGAGGCTGACTATGGCCGCAATATTGAGGCTTATCAGGCGCAGTTGGATCAGCTGGATGGTAATCAGAAAATGGTCGATTTTCTGCGTTTGGGACGGGTCGCGCTGTTTTACCAGACCCTGGATGGCAAGCAAGGGGGGGTCTGGGACAATCAACAGCGTAGCTGGCTCAAGCTCGATTCCAGTCACATGGCAGAATTGACACGGGCGATACGTATTGCCAGAAAACAGTTACCCCCCGACCTGATGGTGTTACCGCTGGTGATACCTGAGGAGGGTGGGCAATGAAGAGTATACTAACCATTCTCAGCATGCTGGCAGCGCTTCTGGTCCTGCCTCCGCTCTTTGCTGCAGATGACTCATTGCAGTCACTACTTGATCAGGTGCGACAATCCCGCCAGCAGCAGCAACTCAGAGATCAGACGAGGGAAAAACGCTTTCTTGAGCAGCATGATCAGCGAACAGCAGAACTTAAGGCGATCAAACAGAAGCTCCAGACGGAGCTGGATCGTCAGCAGCAACTCCAGGCCAAGCTTGAACAACAGCAGGCAGATCTGGAGGTGCTTCGTGAAACCCATAAAGCGAGTGCCGGGACATTTGGCGAGTTATTTGGTGTTGTCAGGCAGGTGGCATCAGAGAGTCTGAACCTGTTCAGAAATGATCTCACCTCATCACAGCATCAGAATGACTTGGAAATCCTGGAGGAGATCGCCAGTAGCCAATCTCTTCCCTCCCTGGATCGTTTGCAGGATTTGTGGGAGATTTTCATGCAGCGAATCATACAATCAGGGTCTATCTGGCAGAGTTCTCTGCCGGTGATTCTTACCTCTGGTGAGGAGCAACAGGAACAGGTAACTGTGATTGGTCTCTTTAATGCACTTTCGAATGGCCGCTATCTGAGGTACCTGCCTGAAACTGCCCGCTTCGTAGAACTGAGCAGGCAACCTGCGCCACGCTTTCAATTGATGGCAAAACAGGCGGAACAGAGTAGAGGTGGTTTGCAGACACTTGCAGTGGATCCCTCAAGAGGGGCTATCCTCTCACTGCTGGTTGCCTCGCCAACCCTGCTTGAGCGGATTCAGCAGGGTGGTTATATCGGCTATTTCATCCTCTTCCTTGGACTGCTGGGCTCTCTGGTTATCCTGGAGCGATTGATCAGTCTCTATATTGTGGGACGAAGGGTTAAGAAGCAGCTTAATAGTGCTGAACCGATGGATAACAACCCCCTTGGACGTTTGCTCACGATCGATCAGGAGCAGTCTCAAAACTCATCCGATTCCCTTCAAAAATACTTGGATGAAGCGATTCTCAAGGAACTTCCAAGCCTTAGAAGGGGGCTACGTCTATTGGCCATATTTGCTGCGGTAGCCCCTCTGCTTGGTCTCCTTGGTACAGTGACTGGCATGATTGAAACCTTTCAATCCATCACCCTGTTTGGCACAGGGGATCCCAAACTGATGTCCGGTGGTATATCACAAGCTTTGGTGACTACTGAATTGGGCTTGGCCGTTGCCATACCCATGGTGCTGCTGCATAGCTATCTTGCAGGGCGCAGTAATCGGGTGATTCGTCTACTGGATCAGCAGAGTGCCGCCCTGGTTGCGGCCCGTTCCGGGAGTTGAGATGGAGATGCTGATGAGCCGGCTGCCTCTTGATGCGCTGAGTCTACTCGAGCGGGGCGGGGTGATCTTAATCGTGATTTTGTTACTCTCCCTTGTTATGTGGACATTGATCGTCTATCTCTATCTGCAGTTTTGGTGGCATGGCTCCAAGCTCGTCAAGGATGATTGTCTACCCTGGTTGCCACTCATTATCTCCCTGGTGCAGATTCTCCCGATGGTTGGCCTGCTTGGAACCATCGAGGCGATGATCGAGCTTTTTCATGTCATAGCGCATCATGGCACAGGCAATATACGCGGCATGGCAGGGGGCATTTCACAAGCATTGATTACCACTATGGCCGGTTTGGTCGCCTCCCTATCTGGCTACTACTTCTCAAGCGATCTACAACACAGGCTGAGCTACAGCCACCATCCACAGGGGAGCGTCTGATGCGACATCAGCATGTGGATGATGAGAACGGCGATCTGGCGATCAATCTCACGCCATTGATCGATATGGTTTTTATCCTGTTGATCTTTTTTATGGTGACCTCCTCCTTTGTCAAAGAGCCCGGCGTCGAAGTGGATCGTCCCAGTGCTGCAACGGCGACAATAAAACAGCAGGCAGCGATTCTCATTGGTGTGACAGGCGAGGGAGATGTCTGGATCGATAAACGTCGTGTCGATATCCGGGCAGTGCGGGCCAATGTAGAGCGTCTGCATGCTGAAAACCCGGAGGGTGCTGTAGTTATAATGGCCGACCGAAAGGCCCCTACCGGTGTGGTTATCCGGGTGTTGGATCAATCACGTCTTGCGGGAGTAGAGAGTGTTTCGATCGCCGCATCCATGGAACAGGAGTAATGCGTTTTTTTACTGCAATAGTGATCGCTTTGGCAGTCAATCTGGCACTCTTCTTCTTGCTGGATCAGATGCTGCGTGAAAAAGCGATTGATGTAGAGAAGACGATCACCTCGGAGCGAGTGGAGTTCGTTCGCCTGCGTCGACAGCCTGATCCGCCCCCTCAGGATGAGCTTGAACCTGTTGAGGAGAAGCAGGAACCTCCACCCGCTACACCAGAGACACCACTCAAACCGATCGCGGTTGATCGTCCCGATATAGAGCAGTGGCAAATCCCCGATTTAAACATACCTTTAAGTATTGCTTCGGGGCCCTACATTGGCACACGACCTGAGTTACCGACAACTTTAGCTGCGGAGCCTGTCCCACGCATGCGCTTTCCCCCTCGATACCCACAACGGGCATTGATGCGACGTATTGAAGGCAAAGTGGTGTTGAGGTTCACCATCAATCCCGATGGATCGGTTAGTGATGCAGAGGTTGTCGAATCAGATCCTCCAGGTTACTTTGAACAGTCGGCTCTTCGCGCAATCAGCCGTTGGCAGTTTCATCCCAAGGTGGTTGATGGTGAAGCGGTTTCACGTGCGGCAACACAAACCATTAGCTATCGTCTGAATTGATGAATCCAGGAAAATATAATCTCAGTGGGTGGCTCGTGAAGACCATGTTTTGTCTACTCCTTCTGCCCACTCTTCTGAACGCCGCTGATGAGCTGCCCAAGGATGCAGCTGGAGCAGAGCGCTATACCTACGACTACCTGTTTATGATTGATGCACTGATACGAAATGAGAAGTATCAGCAAGCCAAGGTCGAATTGGACGCACTACTGGAACGCGTCAAACAGAAACCGGATGAGACAGCTTTGGCTCGGCAGGCCTATGGCTATTTAAGTATCGGACTGAAGGATTACAAATCGGCAATAGATCATTTTTTATTCGCAGTGGAATCAGGCGCTTTGCCACCCCAGGTAACCCTAAATTTACGCTATACCCTCGCTCAGCTGTTATATCAGGAGGAGCGATATAAAGCGGGTCTAAAGCAACTGCAAGCATGGTTTGAACAGACCAAAAAACCATCTCCTGAGTCGAGGGTTCTGTTGGCCAGTCTCTACTATGCATTGAAGCAGTATCGTAAGGCGATAAAACCGTTGAAAGTTGCCATCAAGCAGTCGGACTCTCCTCGTGAGTCATGGTATCAGATGTTGGTCGGGCTATATTTTGAAACAAAACAGTACAAACAGAGCGTACCTGTTTTGCAAGTCATGGTGAAAAAATACTCTGGCAAAGCTCTCTATTGGCAGCAATTATCCGATGTCCTGCTGCAACTGGGCCGAGAACAAAAGGCGGTTGCTGTTCTCTCCCTGGCGGCAGAGAAGAATCTTGTTGATGAAGATGGCTTGATTCGTCTGGCCAAGCTCTATCTTCAATTGAACAGCCCACTGGATGCGGCTGAGTTGTTG
>JBEVWG010000027.1:0-46209 GCA_040506705.1 Candidatus Thiodiazotropha sp. 6PLUC1 | reverse complement strand
CTTTCAAGCCCAGCTTGGGTCATTTATGCCAATCAAAGCGCATTGGTAGGATGCTTCTCGATCCTTATTCGGGAAATTCAAATCTAGATCATTCAATTAGAAGATGATAAACGGATGAACCTCCTGGGTCAGTCGATTGTGGTGATAATTTTATACCAATAGAAACAAATGGAAGCTGGGATTCTGTTTTCTTTCTTCAAATGATGCCTGTCCTGATTTAATTGAAACAAATGGAAGCTGGGATTCTGTTTTCTTTCTTCAAATGATGCCTGTCCTGATTTAATTCATTTACTCATTAACTGCCTTGGTTAATACGATATAGTGGCAAACCTTCGTGATCTGTACCTGGAACTAATACGAGGCCTTCAAAAAAATGATGATCCGAACTATCAAGGAGACCTGCGACTGATGCATGTAATTTATATAAGAGTTCACCAGCACTGAATGAAACTCCATCATCTGCCACTAGTTTAATTGTGGGTTCCTTATAGTCGTCATTTTTATAGTAGAAGAATTGAATTGCTATTTTTGGTATTTGCATGATTATCTCATCAGGATTCCACTCATCTCCATCTAGTTCTATTTGTCCCTTATTAACACTAGAAAAAAATGTTTCTTTGCTTTTATGCTGAGGCTCCAAGAAGTTCCAATGTACATCAGCTAGAAGAAGAGTGGGCAAATCACCTTCTTTAGGCTTGTGGAGTTCTAATATCTTCGATGCCAGCTCAATTGCTTCTGCGTTATCATTGAGTCTATATAGATCAGACGCAGCTTTTATTTGGGCAGACTTTTCCAATAACCGCTTTACAATTGCATGCTCCGTTTCAATTTTAAGGGTGCCAGGTGCCATACAAAATCGATCAAATGCTGCAATTTCTGTTCTGCAATCTGCAATCAGGGAAGCAACTTGAATAGCGGTATTCTCCGAAAGATTTGCATCCTTTCGAAGCACTTTTTCTATTCGCTTACTAATAATATCAAATGCTGACATTTTTTCTCCAAGAAGGCTAACGCCGCGCTCTGCGGGAATTTGTGAGCGTCAGCGAGCAAATTGTCCGTAGCAGCGCATTGTTATGCATTATTCAGTGACCTTAGTTTAAGTGTGAAATTTATAAAACTTAGCCTCATGTGGCAACTACTACAATATTTGTCTTTTTCGATAGTTGGTGATTCTATTGATTTTAGAAACTGAAAGTTATCAGGCCATATGCTTTTATTTTTAGAAAAACCAAAAAACTCGGAATTCATAGTCGAAAAATCATAAGTACAAATATCACATAATACACATTCAATTTTTTCGAACGCTCTATATATGGCGAAAGTATTTGTGTCATGAATAAACCCTTCTTCAATATCCTTTTTTAAAATTGATATTTTGTCTTCATCATTTCCACAACACATGCATGGTGTTGTCTCTATAACGTCAAGCTCTTCAAAACAAATCGGGCAGTTGGTGATATTCATTTATATTGCATAACAGCCGTATTAAAAGGTCAATGACCCTTTAATACATATTATCAGGATGACCTTTTTAATTGTTGAATAAAATATACATGCTTTCCATGTATATGAATTTCCAAATAATTATAGCGTATGACTGTTGCATGACCAGTTAAAAAGGAGAGTGTACTCAAATTATCCTTGAGTTACTGATTTCTTAGCGTATTCTGTTTATTTCAATTGCTGCGAAGGGAATCGTGGACATGTCTAATTCATCACCCTTTCTTAAATCTATTACCGACTATATGATTGTGCGTCGGTACAGTAAAAGAACCATAGATTCATACACCTATTGGATCAAGTACTTTATTGTTTACCATAAAAAGAGACACCCGGATGAGATGCACGATACCGAGGTTGAACAGTTCCTTACTCATCTGGCAAAGGATCGCAGTGTAGCCATCGCAACTCAGAAAATCGCATTAAATGCGTTGGCCTTTCTATATAATAAATTCCTCGACAAGCCTTTGGGTGATGTCAGTCAGTTCAAGCGTGTGCGTAAACAGCCTAAAATACCAACTGTCCTGACTCGCCTGGAAGTCGCTTCTTTGATGACTCATTTACTGGGTACACAAAGGCTGGTTGCTTCTTTGCTTTACGGGTCCGGGCTTCGCAGAATAGAGGCAGCCAGGCTCAGGGTTAAGGATATTGACTTCGATCACCTGCAAATTCAGGTCTGGAACGGAAAAGGATTTAAACATCGAATAACAACTCTTGCACCCGAACTGGTGCCGATGCTAAAAATTCAGATCGAAAGAGTCAGGGTGCTGTTGGATGAGGATCTGCAAAACAGACAATATGCAGGTGTCTATATGCCAGATGCGCTGGGTAGAAAATACCCGAAGGCCAGTTTTTCATTGGGCTGGCAATATCTATTTCCCTCAGCTAAGTTAAGCTTTCAGCCCGGTACCAGAAATTTACGCCGACACCATATTGATGAGTCGGGAGTCAATCGATCGATCAAAACAGCAGCAGATCGGGCCGAAATAGGTAAACAGGTCACGAGTCATACACTGCGCCACTCTTTTGCAACACATCTGCTGGAATCAGGGACCGATATAAGAACGGTTCAAGAGCAATTGGGGCATGCTGATGTAAAGATTACGGAAATCTATACCCATGTATTGAAACGTGGCGCTTTCGGTGTCAGGAGTCCGCTTAGTGATCTGAACTTGCCAGGCTGAAGGCTGAGAATGGGTTAGAGACGCCTAATCGAGAAACTATTTTTATCCAGCTAAAAAAAAGCCCGCATCAGCGGGCTTTTCTCTATCAGCTCTGTCTCGATCGACTTATTTGTTTGCAATCTCTTCAAGCTGTTTGGCGGGAATCACCTGACCATTCAGTGCGGCATCTGCTGCACTGCGACCAAAGGCGACACTCATCAGCGTTGAGTAGTAGACCACCGGCATGTTGAACTTGGTGCCATAGGTCTCGTTGATGTTGTCCTGGTAGATCTCCACGTTGGCCTGACACAGTGGGCAGGGGGTGACGATCATATCTGCACCGTTGTCGTAGGCCGCTTCGATGATGCCTTTGATCATCTCTTGAGACTTTTCAGGCTCGGAGAAGGCGAGGGCGCCACCGCAACACTGGACTTTCTTTTCGTAGCCGGGGATCGACTCTGCGCCGACGCTCTCTACGATTTTGTCCAGGTACTGTGGATTTTCGAAGGACTCACCTGCGATGCCGAAGGGACGGTTGGTCTGACAGCCGACATACCCAGCGATCTTTAAGCCTTCGAGGGGCTTTTTGACCTTGGATTTGATGGTGTCGAAGCCGATATCCTCTACCAGCACTTCCACCATATGGCGGACATTGGATTCGCCTTTGTATTTCAGGCCGGCCTCTGAGAGGGCTGCGTTGGCATCCTTGAACATCTGCTCATCTTCATGCAGACGCTCTTTGGCCTCACGGGTGGAGAGCCAACAGGCGGCACAGGTGGCAACGATCTCCTGTCCGGAGTTGTGCTCTTCTGACAGGGCGATGTTACGGGCTGACAGGGTCAGGCGAGGCAGTTCACCACCGCCACCGTAACCGATGGATGCACCACAGCAGTTCCAGTCAGGGATCTCATTGAGCTGGATGTCCAGCTCTTCGCACATGGTCTGTGCTGAGACTAAATAGTTGGATGAGGTGGCCCCCTTCTGTGAGGAGCAACCCGGGTAGAATGAGAGTTCTATCTTAGCCATTGGTTATTTCCTCACTTGGCGTCTTCGTGATTGCCAGCTTCGATCTCTTGGGCCTTCTTCACTATTTTCTGGAAGCCGGAGAGATCTTTCACGCTATGTCCACCAAAGAATTCCATGGCGTTCATGCGTTTGGCCTTCATCATGTTCTGGCCCAGTTTCTGGTTGGCCATGGCGTTTTTAACACCCTGTCCGAAACCGTCCTTGAAGTACATGGAGAGTCCGAGTTTCAGCTCGTTGACCCGGCCCTTTTTCATCAGGTTGTCCCAGAAGATCTGTGAGAACTCAGCGGTAGGCTGTTTCTTCTGGACCAGGCCGAGGCGTTTGGAGTAGACCGCCAGGCCATGCATGATGTGGGTGATCGGCAGGCCGCGGGGGCAGCGTGCGATACAGTTGTAGCAGGAGGTACACATCCACATGGAGTCGGTGCTCAGCACCTCTTCGCGCTTGTTGGCGCGAATCATCATGAAGAGCTCTTGCGGTGGATGATCCCAATGTTTACCCAGGGGGCAGGAGCCGGAGCACACGCCACACTGCATGCACATCTTGACCCATTCGCCCTCCTCGACATTCGCCTCAACTTCCTTGAGGAAGCTGCTGCGGTATTTTTCAATCATTGCGGTGTTTAAATCACTCATTTTTACTCCCCTTTGTAGGGTGTCCAGGGTGGTTGGCCAAGTCCACCCTACAAAAAGTAAAGTTGTTCAGGCCGTGCGTTCAGCGAAGGGCCTGCATCGCAGGCCCTGATTGCCATCCTTTAGAACTTGAACGGACTCAGGCCGATCTTCTCCACGGTTTCTGCCATGTCGTTGATGAGCTTAGGTGCGCGCTCAACATCGGTGATGGCAACCTCGTGCAGGATCACACGCTCTGGTTCCAGGTTCAGGGTATCGAGGGTGTCACCCACTTTGCTCATACGCTCTGCCGCCATGGCTGAACCACGTACAAAGTGACACTGATAGTCGTCGTCACGACGACAACCCATCATGACGATACCGTCATAACCGTTGTTCAGTGCATCGGTTACCCAGGAGAGGCTCACAGAACCAAGACAGCGAACTGGTATGACACGAGCCCATGGATTGATCTCAACGCCCGCCTGGGCCGCCTGATCAAGTGCCGGGTAGGCGTCGTTCTCACAGGCCAGAACCAGAATGCGTGGTTTCTCGTCCCACTCTTCAGGGATCTCCACATTCTTGATCTGCTGGTTGACGGTCTCAACCGAGTAGTTCTCAAACGAGATGACACGTACCGGGCAGGCACCCATACAGGTACCGCAACGACGACAACGGGATTCGTTGTACATCGGATAGCCTTGTTCGTCCTCGTTGATGGCGCCGAAGGGGCATTCCACGGTACAGCGCTTACACTGCGTGCACCCTTCCTTACGGAAGCTTGGGAATGAGAGGTCGCCGGAGCGGGGGTGCGCTGCACGTCCCAGACCGGAATTCTCTGCGGCCTGAATGGCTTTCAGTGCAGCACCGGTTGCATCGTCACGAGCCTGTTGGGCGTCCATAGGACGACGTACAGGGCCTGCGGCATAGATGCCGGTACGGCGGGTCTCGTAAGGGAAGCAGATGAAGTGCGAGTCGTTGAACCCATTCTTCAGATGCGGCAGGTCGGTGCCTTGACGATACTGCAGGTTGAGGATCGATGGCGGTGCGTTTTCCAGGATTGCCTGGGCCTTTGCCTTCTCTTCCTCATCTTCGGCTTCGTCTACCATCAACTGAGCGTAGGGATCGGGGCCGGAGTTGGGTTCCATGCCGGTGGCCAGAACCACCAGGTCGCAAGCCATCTCTGTCTCTTCGTTGAGGATCTTGTCTTCGAACTTGACGGTCAGGCTGTCACCTGCGACAACCTCTGAAGCGATACCCTTGGAGAAGGTGACCATCGCCTGCTGACCAGCGCGGTAGAAGTCTTCGCCACCTGCACCAGGAGTACGCAGGTTGTTGAACAGGATGGTGGTATCACAATCGTTGTTCAGCTCTTTAAAGTACATCGCCTGTTTGATGGAGACCAGATCTGTAACGCCAGAGAAGTAGCTCAGGTGACCCTCTTTATCAGAACACTGACCGGCGTTCTGGATAAAGCAGACTGATTTAATCTCTTTGCCGTCGGAAGGGCGTTTGATCGGCCCGCCGTTGGCGGCAACCGCCAGAGCTTCCAGTTCGTGGTTGGTAACCACGTCAGGGCTCTGGCTGTAGGCAAACTCGGTCAGCTTGCTGGCGTCGAAAGGTTTCCAGCCGGAAGCCTGAACGATAGCGCCGATGGAGATGGTCTCGCTGCTACCGGACTCGGTAGCGATCTCGGCATTGAAGCGGCCTGGTGCGCCATCGGTTTTGGCGACAGTGCAGTTCAGGTGAACGGTGATCTTGTCATCAGCTTCGATGGCCTGGATCATTCCGGGCACTGGGTTTTCGGCAGGAGCAGCATAAGGTGAACGGGTGGGGATAACCTTGTAGTAACTGCCAAGGGCACCGCCCAGTTGACCGCTCTTCTCTACAAGATGAACCGGGTAACCAGCAGCAGCAGCTTCGATTGCCGCCGTCATGCCGGTAATACCACCGCCAACTACCATGATATTTTTGTTGATGGACTGCTCTCCGGAGGCGGAGGGCTTGGTCATCGACTTGAGTTCAGCGCAGGCCATGCGGATGTAGTCGTCCGCCATCTCCTGGGTGGTCTCAGTGTTCTCATCAGTCTCAGGGCGCACCCAGATGACACCTTCACGCAGATTGGCGCGGGTCAGTGCGACATCGGTGAAGTTGAATGCTTCAACTTTTGCGCGGCGGGAGCAGGCGGCGATCATGACATGGGTGACACCGTCGTTGGCGATGTCGTCTTTGATCATCTGTACGCCTTCAGCATTACACAGCATTTCGTGTTGCTTGCAGCTCTGCATCTTGCCGTCGCGGGTAGCGGTGGTTTCGAGTTGACCGGCATCCAGGCGTTCGCCCAGACCACAACCGGTGCAGACATATCCAGCAAATTTCTTTTCGTCAGCCACTCTCTTAACCCTCCGTCGCTGCTACGCGGTTGACCACCTGGATAGCACGTAGTGCGGCACCAGTGGCGTGTTGAACGGCGCGGTTGACATCCAATGCATCGGAAGAGCAACCAGCAGCGAAGACACCACCGTTTTCAGGTGCGGGCTCAATGAAGCCCTCTTCGTTGATGGTGATATCGACCGGGAAGCTGGCCTTGTCGACACTGGGCTCCATACCCACTGCCAGGACCACCAGGTCATGTTCGTCAGCGTAACGGTTGTAACCTTCGGTATCGACGCCATGCAGGGTCGGATTGCCGTTCTCTTTGTTCTCGACAATGGAGGCAACCTTCGACTTGATGAACTTGACGTTATCTTGTGCCTTGACCTTCTGATAGAAGTCTTCAAAGCGGTCGATGGCGCGAATGTCTATATAGTAGATAGAGATATCTACGTCATCCGCTGGATAGGTGGCCTGCTTCAGTGAGGCCATGCAGCAGATGCGGGAGCAGTGCAGCAGGTGATTCTTGTCACGAGAGCCGGCGCACTGGATGAATGCCACCGATTTAACCTCTTTACCGTCTGAAGGACGGGTGATCTTGCCACCAGTCGGGCCGTTGGGATCAGACATGCGCTCGAATTCGACGCTGGTGATCACGTTGGCGATGCGGTCATAGCCGTAGGGCTGGATTTTGTTAGCATCGTAAGGTCTCCAGCCTGTTGCCCAGACAACTGCGCCTGCGCTGAATTCGATGCTCTCTTCCTGCATCTCCAGATCGATTGCACCGACCTTGCAGGCATCCTTGGCTTTTTGCGCTTCATCGGTTCCGATAATGGCCGGATCAAGCACATAACGCTGAGGGTGAGCCATACGGTGTGGCAGGTAGGCACCTTTGCGTTTGCCCATGTTGTAGTCGAATTCGTTATCAAACTCGTTCTCAACAACCTTGGCGCAGTCACCGCAAGCGGTACAGTTGTCATTCACATAACGTGGACTGATCTTGACTGTGGCAGTGTAGTTCCCCGCCTCTCCCTTGAGGTCTGTCACCTCGGCCATCGTGAGGATGGTAAGGTTGGGGTTCATCTTCGCCCGACGCTGATTGATCTCCAACCCGCAGGTGGGGAAGCAGAGTTTGGGGAAGTACTTGTACAGTTGAGTGACGCGACCACCGACATAGGGGCGCTTTTCAACCAGGACGACTTGTTTCCCCGTTTCGGCAGCTTCAATAGCAGCTGTCATGCCGCTGATGCCGCCACCGACCACGAGAATAGTCTCATTGGTTGCGATTACTTCCGTCATGGATTGTCCTCCGTTGCGGAATGGCTTTATGAAAAATGGTTAACTGCTGACCCGCCTTATCCGATTAGCCAGCTTGTTATTCAAGATCATGCGACGCGCGCAAGCGACCAAGATTCTGGATCGGATACCATACGCGTCTTCTTCTACTGCTTCTATATCCCAGCAGGGCATATTCCATCGAATTTTCGAATGAGTTAATAGAATGGGGTTATGGAGTATAAGTCTTTTCTAATGGAATAGAGCCCGGAATAGCCTTTAAAACTAGGGGATTAGCTCTGGTGAGCGAGTTTTGGCATCCAAGTACTGAACTGTTTTGGTTGGTTATTGGCTAAGGTTTTGAGCAGCTTAACTGCCGTAATTTGAGAAGTGGTGGTGGAATGTTCTCCTACCTTCCATCAGCATCTGTTCGAACACTTCGGCAGGTACTGGGGGGCTATAGAGATAGCCCTGGCCCTCCTGGCATCCCATTTTTTGCAGCAGTGATTGCTGAGCCATGGTCTCAATGCCCTCGGCGGTAATCCTCAAGCCGAGGTTTTTGCCGAGTGAGACAATCGCCTGTGTGATCGCCACGGCATCACTGTCGTGTGGCATGTCACGTATGAACGAGCGGTCTATCTTGAGCTTGTCTATCGGTAACTGCTTCAGATAGGAGAGTGAGGAGTAACCGGTGCCGAAGTCATCTATGGCGATCGAGACCCCCAGTTTTTTGAATACATCGAGCACAGGAACGGAGTGTTTCATCTGTCCCATAAAGATACCCTCGGTCACTTCTAGTTGAAGCATGTTCGGGGGACAGCCCGATTCGGCGATGATCTGTTCGAAGCGCAGGATCAGGTCGGTCTGCATAATCTGGCGTACCGACAGGTTGACTGCCATTCGACCCTGGAACAGCCCCTGTTTATATAAGTATCTGGTCTGCTCGCAGGCCTCACTCAGAACCCAGTTACCGATTTCGTGAATCAGCCCTGATTCCTCGGCAAGGGGGATAAAACGTGCAGGAGGAATTATGCCCAAGCGTGGGTGGTGCCAGCGCAGCAGGGCTTCTGCGCCTGTCATTTCGCCATTCTTCAAGGATATCTGCGGTTGATAGTAGAGGAGTAACTGATCATCTTTGAGGGCGCTACGCAGTTCGGTCTCCAGCAGTAGTCTCTCAAAGGCACTGCGGGTCAGTTCAGAGGTGTAGTAGCGATAATTGTTGCGGCCCTGTTCCTTGGCCTGGTACATGGCTGCATCTGCATTCTTGGTCAGATTGGCCACATCCTTGCCATCTTCAGGGAAGATACTGATTCCAATGCTGGAAGTTACATGCAGCTCGCGATTGGCAATTTTGAATGGATGTTTAAATTCATCCTGAATCTTAGAGGCGACCACTGCCGCTTGGCTGGGGTCATCGATATTCTCGACCAGTACCGTGAATTCATCACCACCCAACCGAGCTGCTGTATCGTCGTCCCGTAGGATATTTTGCAGTCGCTTAGCAACCTCTTTGAGCAGTTCGTCGCCCATAGCGTGTCCAAGACTGTCATTGATGTTCTTGAATCTATCGAGATCGAGAAACAGCACAGCGAGCTGTCTCTTCTGACGTTTCGCCTGGGCCAGTGCGTGTTCCAGTCTGTCTTCGAAAAGCAGTCGATTCGGAAGGTTGGTCAATGAGTCATGGTGAGCCAGATGCTCCAGCTGACTCTGAGTCTGTTTCAGGCTGGTGATATCGGAGAAGACCATGAGGTAGTGTTGCGCTTCCCCCTGTTCATCGCGCACACAGCTGATGGTCATCCAGACTGGATAGACTTCGCCATTTTTACGTTGATTCCAAAGCTCGCCGCGCCAGGATCCGGTATCGTTCACATGCTCCCATAGTTCACTTAAAAATTCCGCGCTATGTTTATCCGAGATTAATAGTTGCGGATGCTTCTGCATAATCTCAGATTTTGAATAACCGGTGATTTCGGAGAATGCGGGATTGACCGATTCTATTTTTCCGTGATCATCAGTTATCAGCACACCTTCCATCGTATGCTCAATGATTTGTGCCGCCTGCTTCAGTTTGGCATCTGATTCCTTTCGATTGGTGATATCGGTAAATACCAGTTGAGTTGCGGGTGCGCCTTCATGATCGACCAGGCTAACAAATACCTCGACTTGAATGGCATCGCCATCTGCTCGTCTAAACAGGGTCTGAAGAGGTCTGTCGCTCTGTTCCGATGGCGACTTCAGAGCAGGAGTGTCAAGAAGGCTTGATGAGCTGTTGGCAAACAGGTCATTTGCCGGTTTGTTGATCAGCGGTCTTTTCAGGGAGACTGCCAAGGTCTGCATTGCTGCTTCATTGAGAAACACAATTTTGTCGTTTTGTAGAAGCAAAATTGGAGTCGGGGAGTGGTCTACCAATTGACGGTAGCGATTTTCGCTGCGTCGTAGCGCCAGTTTGGTTTTTTTCGCCTCCCTGCGTACCGCAGCCTCTTTCAGCTCCCGATCAACGGCAGGGAGAAGTCGGGATAGATTATTGAGATTGATGTAGTCACTGGCACCGGCCTTGAGCAGTGAAACCACCTTTTCTTCGCCAATGCTGTCGGAGACAAGTATGAAGGGAATATCGAGCTGACGGTCTCTCAGCAGTTTGAGTGCGTCAGTGGGATTTAAGCCGGAGCTGTCGGTATTGGAAAGAATGAGATCCCACGCACTCTGATCCAATGCACTGAGCAGTGCATCACGATCATCGATGCGTCTGGTCAAAACATTGAGGTCTTTACGGCGAAGCGTTTGGCATACTAGCCCATATATATTTTCCGATCCCTCTATTATTAGGATCCGGAGTTGTCCTGGCATTAACGTTCCCTGGTACATTGCTTCTGATGATTTCGCGGCTACCGTATTGTCGGCCTCTGCTGTGCATGCGTCTCTATTTTCGCAATTCTATGAGAGGAGTTACTAATCCCTTCCCTGAAACAGCACTCTCTCAAGCTACTACTATTTTAGTAACTCAACGGCCAAGGCTAGATACTATCACGTCTCTTTTAATAGCTTGAGGCCTGCTGCCATGGGTTATGTTGAGAGTATAAACGGAATAACTGCTTAATGTAGTGAATTACTATGTAGTTTAGGGATCTGAGTCGATACGCAGGTAAAATTTGCCTATAAATTAACGTTTTTTAGGATTTTAATGGCATTTAACCCTTATGGTGTCGAGGTTTTTTTGGGTTGCGTTGTGGTCACTGCGCGGTTAATCATAAGGCTTTGAAAACTAAAAATCGGACAGTTTGTGTTTGGTCGATCGATTTGCCTACAAGCTCATCGGCATAAAAAATCATCCGGGATGATCTGATTTTTAGGCCTGAACTGTACGGCCTGTAAATCCTGTACTCGGTAAATAGATAACTAACGTCAGCTGATATTTGCAGTGGCACAAAGTTTTGAGAGGGTAATTTTGAAGGCAAGAATTCTTAAGCCAGAAGCTCATATTTTTCAGCATGAACCCTATTATGAGCCGGTCAATGATGAGATAGAGGTGTTTGATGCCGCATATAAAAACAATTTACCGGTGTTGCTGAAAGGGCCAACCGGTTGCGGTAAAACACGTTTTATGGAGCATATGGCATGGCGGCTGAAACGGCCATTAATTACAGTTTCCTGTCATGACGATCTGACAGCGTCCGATCTGGTGGGACGTTTTTTAGTTAAAGAGAGTGAGACTGTCTGGGTGGATGGACCACTGGCTGTGGCTGTTCGATCCGGGGGTATCTGTTATCTCGATGAGGTGGTGGAGGCAAGAAAAGATACTACGGTTGTGATACATCCTCTTGCTGATGACAGGCGTGTACTGCCAATGGAGAAGGTCGGTGAATTGTTGGAAGCACCAGCGGAGTTTTGTCTCGCCATCTCATTCAATCCTGGATACCAGAGTGTGTTGAAGGATTTGAAACAGAGTACAAGACAACGATTTGTCGCGCTGGAATTCGACTATCCGGAAGTCACTTTGGAGCAAAAAATAGTTGAAAAGGAGTCTGGTATTGACGCAGATATCGCAGCCAGATTAGTGAAGTTTGCGCATATGACTCGAAACCTCAAAGGGAGTGGACTGGATGAAGGCGCATCGACCCGCCTACTGGTACATGCAGCAAAATTGATAGCAAGTGGCGTGGCGCCAGTGATTGCCTGCCGTACCTGTATTGCTCAGGCATTGACCGATGACCCCGATATGCTGGCGGCGGTAAATGAACTGAGTGCGTCTCTGTTTTGAGATGAAGAGCAAGCTCTCATTTGAAAAGATTGTCGCTCTTCTCGATGACTATTTCGAGGTTGAATTCAGTTTTCGCAATACAGAAAAAATCGCTATGAAACTGGTTGAGCTGGAATCAGTGCAACAGACATTTATTCTCGACTGGACCAGGCGTATCGTCAGCACAAATATCGAGATCGCCTACCAATTCGCTGACCAGGGACAGCGTGCCTTGGAACTAATGGACGAGGTCATGATTGAGGCATGGGTGTTGAGAGCGATGGATATCTATGATCGTTCTGGTCTGCATTCTGCCTTAAAAGTCATTCAGCAAATGGATCTTTTTGTGCAACAGGGACGAGAGCGAGCTTCAGCTGCACTGTTTGAAGAGGAGGTCGCTATACTCTTGCCTTTTGTGCATGGTCTTAGTGGTCGAAAGTTAAAACTTGAACTCAATGATCAACTCTTCACAGATGGAGAGGTGATCTACCTTCCTGCAGTTATGGCACACCTGCCGACTAAAAGAGATAATTTTCTCCTCTATAAGGCGGCAGTTGCTTTTCATTGGGCACAAACAAGATTTGGAACTATTCAGAATGATCTGCTTGATGAGTTGATCAACCATCCGGCATCAGATAGTTTGCTGCGCTGTTTTCATCGACTCGAAGTGGAGCGCTTGAACGCCTGTCTATCGAGAGAGCTCCCCGGTTTATATCGTGATTTAAGTCGTTTGCAAACCTTGCTCGAGAGTGAATCTCCCTCAATGGAGTGGCACGAATTTACAGCACCACTTCGCGAAAAAGAGTCCTGCGCCGATGACACCCTGAGATTGGCTGTAAAGTGTCTTGGAAAATCAATTCCAAAAGCGAGTCTCTTTCATGGGGTTTTAAAACCTCAACTGCTACAGGCAGCTTTAATCAAGCGGTTGAAGCGTGAAAAGGCACAATTCAGGGTGTCACTGAAGGCAATTGCTGATGAGATGAAGCAGCATCAGGATGATCAGCCTGAGACACGGCCGAGATTTTCCATAAATAAGGAGGAGAGTCAAAAGCTGGATGAAGAGATTCATATCGAGCTGTTGATGAACGGTAAATCAATGCCTGTTCCTGAAGATGTCAAAGGGGTCATCTCCTCGATTATTCAGGACTTGGGAGATATCCCTAATGACTATCTGGTGCCCGCTGGTGCAGGTGAGTATGACTATCGAGACTTGGGGGAAAAGCGGTTAAGTGCAGAGGATGTGTGGAGCGGTACCTACCATGAGGATGGTGCTTTTCTCTATAACGAATGGGATTATCGTAGAAAACATTACCGTAAATCCTGGTGTGTTGTCAGAGAGATGCCAGTCGAAGAAAAATATGATGGTTTTGTCGATCAGGTCAGGCGAAAGTACCAGCGTCTGTTAAGTAGTCTTCGTAAAGCATTTGAGGCGATGAGGGATGAGGATCATCTGCTGAAGCGGCAAGTCTATGGTGATGGGGTTGATATCGATGCTTTCGTGGAGACCTGGGCTGACCGACATATGGGATTGGAAATGAGCGACAGGCTCTTCACTCGTATGCATCGTCAGGAGCGCAATATCGCGGTTATGTTTATGGTTGATATGTCCGGTTCTACCCAGGGTTGGGTGAATCAGGCGGAACGTGAGGCTTTGGTTTTATTGGCTGAATCATTGGAAACATTGGGTGACCGTTATGCGATCTACGGCTTTACCGGGATGAGTCGCAAACGGTGTGAAGTATTTCCAGTTAAAACCTTCGATCAATCTTATGATGATGAAGTTAAGGCCAGAATTAGTGGTATTAAAGCAGGAGATTACACGCGAATGGGTGCTGCAATTAGACATCTTAGCTACCGTTTGTCAGAAATCGAGGCGAGAACCAAGCTGCTAATCACCCTGTCTGATGGTAAACCGGATGACTACCACGACGACTATCGAAGCCAATATGGTATTGAGGACACCCGGCAGTCGCTGCTCGAAGCTCGACGGCAGGGGATACACGCCTTCTGTATCACGATTGATGAACAGGGGCAGGATTATCTACCACACATGTATGGTGCGGCAAACTATACAGTGATTGATGAGGTGGAAAGATTGCCTCTCAAAGTGGCTGATATCTATAAAAAAATAACAACCTGATAGTTTTTATAGATACTATTCAGGTTCTTTCGCTGGGTCTGTTGCTTGAGCAGGAAGGCTATCAAGGGAACCTATAGTACATACAGAGTCACGGATTAACCGCTAGTTTCCGATCCATGGGATCGACTTAAAAAAGCTTGATTTTGACAATTTGGCTAGGCAACCTGCCTAAAGATCACATAGATGATCTCACACTACCACCGGAGGATTATATGAATAGAACCTTGACTAGTTTTGCTGCATTGACGCTGTTGCTATCAGGCAGTGCATATGCAGTACCAAACTACGGCTATGGACAGCCCTACCCTGGCGCCATGAAGCCAGTGCAACAAGAGGCTGGGCCCGGCGTGGTTTTACGCGAGGGGATAACCAAGCTGCTTAAATTTCTTCGTAAATCAGACCAGCGTGACCCTCAAATGGTTACTGCATTTCTGCAATCTGAGATAGCGCCATACTTCGATTTTGACTATATGGCAGATTGGGCAGCAGGGCCGATGAAGCGGCATATGAATGATCAGCAGAAAGCCGAGCTAGGATTTAAGGTTAAAGAGATGCTGCTGAGTACTCTGGCAAAAAGGCTGGGCAGCTACAGCAATCAGGATGTCCGTTTCTATCGCCCAAGACCTGCAGGTCCGAATGAAGTGAAAGTACGTGTGGGTATTCTGCAGGCAGGAGGGTATCCAGCAAATATCGATTTTCGATTCTATCGCAGTGAATCGGGTTGGAAGGTGTTTGATGTGGCAGCCAATGGTAATAGTGCGCTGGCCTTCTATCGCCAATATTTCATGAACCAAATGCGTTCAAAGTCACCCAATAGAAGGTACCGTCAGTAGAGATTAGCTGGAATAAACAGCGGGCTGGATCTTTTTGTGATTCCAGCCCGCTACACTATTTAAAGCAGTTGAAGTAATTCAATCATCCTCTATCTGGCTTATTTCCAGCGTCTGTGGAATTCAATGAATAGTGGTAATAGGCAGTTTAGTTTGAAACAGTCAGAGTCTGCTCTTGCTATCAACCTGTAGGCCAAAGATAGATATTCCCACCCAGAGCTTTAAATTTATGAGTGATCAGCAGAAATTTGGTCGATGGATGATTGTTGCAGCATGGGTGTCGCTACTGGTGCTGCTTACTGTGCTGTTTTCCCAATGGATCGAGCATCAGAACAACCCCAATCGACAACTGATGGTCACCTCTGGTCTTGAAGATTCATCAACTGTCGTGCTTAAGCGCAACCGGGCCGGGCACTATGTAGCCCCCGGAAAGATCAACGGTGTCGATGTCATCTATCTGCTCGATACAGGCGCCACTTTGGTAGCGGTGTCGTCAAAACTGGCTGAAGAGGCAGGTCTTCGTCCTGGTGCACCAAGTCAAAGTCGTACAGCGAATGGTGTGGTTCGAAGTTGGCTGACCAAGATCGATAGTTTGCAGTTGGGTCCGATCACAATGCGAAATGTGAAGGCATCAATATTGCCCAACATGCCTGAACGGGAAGTTCTGCTTGGTATGAGTTTTTTAAAGCATCTCAAGCTATCGCAGCAGGGTGATGAGTTGGAGATTTCTCTACCGGATTAGGTCTGTTCCCGATATGAAAGTAAGGGAGCAGTCTTTGATTAATATCTCTGGTCGGCGGGAAGAGTTGGAAATTTAAGGTAGTGAATACTGCCGTTACAGAGTTGCAACGGCAGCATATGGTGCTAACCGATCTTATCTTTCAATGCTTTAAGTGCAGTGAGTTTTACAACTGTTTTTGCTGGCTTAGCAGCGATTTTGATGGTTTCACCAGTTGCAGGATTGCGTCCCATGCGGGCTTTGGTTCTTGGCTTCACAACGCGACGAACCTTGATTCCAGTATCGGGGATGGTGAATTCACCTGAGCCTCTGCGCTGCATATGGCGGGTAACAAGAGAGTTCAATGAGGCGAAAACTGCGGCAACGTCTTTCCGGGAAAGATCAGTTTCTTCAGAGATTGCACTAAGAATTTGTGTTTTAGTCTGCTTGTCTTGGATCGCCTTCAGGCGTGGTGCAGCTGCTACTTTTTTAGCAGTAACTTTCTTCTTAGCGGTTTTTTTCGCAGTTTTTTTCGCGGCTTTCTTTGCAACCATAGGGTTTGCTCCTTCTGAAAAGTGACAGGGGTGTGTGTTAAAAATAACACAGTTTTTCGATAGTTAAACATGAATCGGCAGTTTTATACTGGCTTTTTACATAAAAGTATATTTCTCCTTCCTGTAAAGCATGTATAAAGCGTAGTTGTTTGGATTGTGTTTGCGTTGCATATTTTAGGTGTGAGATTACTACTCTATTCTGCATGTTCGGTATATGACGTATGTCATTAACTGTTCAATAGTCTTCTTTTGTAAGCAGAAATGGCTCGTGTATATCGTCTATTTGATAGTTTTTGTATCTGCTGCAAAAGCACAACTGATATGCAGATACAGGGTTTTAGCTGACCATAGGCTGGCTGTTTTTACTTTTTCCTGTTATGGAGTTAGCACCCTATCGGCCATTTTTATAAACAGTTGAGTTTTTTTGGAGGATTGTATGAAACGAATTGTATTGAGCTTTTTGCTGTTGATTAACTTGTCTCATGGTTTTGCAAAAGAGGTTGCCGGTATTTCCCTGCCTGAATCGATTCAACGAGAGGGGGATAGTGTTCAACTCGTGCTGAATGGGGCAGGTGTCAGGGAGAAGTTTTTCTTTGATATCTATATTGCAGCGCTCTATTTAGAACAGAAGAGTGATCAGTCGTCAGTAATAGTAAAAAACAGTGGCTCGGCAAGAGTGGAGATGAGAATGCTCTATTCTGAAGTTGAGCGTGAAAAACTCATTCAAGGGTGGAACGATGGCTTTAAAGCTAACCATTCACAACAGGAGATGAATCAGCTGGGAGAGCGGCTTGAGCATTTTAACAGTCTGTTTGAGACCTTATATAAAGGTGATTTGGTAGAGTTGGACTTTTTTCCTGGTCGGGGAACAAGAGTCAGAATAAAGGGCGATGAGAAGGCAACTATCCCAGGGGATGACTTTTTTCAGGGACTACTGAAGATATGGATTGGCAGTGATCCCGTCACCAAATCGTTGAAGCGTGACATGTTGGGACAGTAAGAATACCGGGTTGTTGAGGTAATTCAGGATTACTGGTGAGCTGTTATGTGTGAAATCCTGAAGACGACATACTTAGTCGCAGGGTTAATACTGGTAAACCATGCGACTGACGCCACCACGTCGTTCATCTCCAGCGCCACTCAAATTACCCTTGTGATCCAACATAACGCTATGTGCACCACCAAAAAAGAGGTTTTTCTGTTTCCAGTGTTGTTGATGTTGAAATTCATCCAATAGGTCATGGCATAGTGCTTTGTCGAATCCCGGTTCAATGCTCAACAAGTCGTTTTCAAAATGAATACGGGGATTGGAAACGGCCTCTGCAAGGGCCATACGGTGGTCAAGTTGGTTGAGGATTACCTGCAAAACTGCGCTGCGAATTCGGTTGGAGCCACCTGATCCGGTTACCAGGGCATCGCCATTTTTGGACATGATCAGAGTTGGTGACATCATTGAGGCGAGGCGTCTGTCCTCGGGCCATTGATGAAATCCTCCAGGATTGAGATCTTCCTCTCCCAGCATATTGTTCATCATGATGCCGGTATTGGGGATGATATATCCACACCCTTCACCATTGGAAAGGGTCATGCTGGCCAGGTTGCCTTCGGCGTCAGCTATGCTGATCTGGGTCGTCCCCCGCGTGGAGAGACCACCTTCTATCATTTTGCGCTGATATGCCTCGGCTATATCCGGATTAAGAATTTGAGCCATAGTCAGTTTATTTTCCTGACGCACCTGTTGTGTAAATTGCATGGTTCTGGCAAGCAGGCGTAGCGCTGATCCTTGGCTCATGGATGCTGTCTGTTTTGTATGGTTTGCGATCAATCCCAATGCGAAAGCGATCAGCGTACCGCCGACTGAAGGTAGTGGATTTGTATAAAGTTGCGCATCCCGATAGGTGTAATGTAATGGTTTTCGCACCACTACCTGATAATCAGAAAGATCTTCTTGGCGTAGATGTCCACCCTGATGTTGGCACGCTTTGATCAGGCTCTGGCCCGCCTCTCCATTATAAAAGAGCCTCTCCCCTTCATGTTGCAATGCATCAAGGAAGTCGGCCAGTTCGGGTTGTTTGTGACGCTCCCCTTCAGATATCAAGCGTGTTTTATCTGCGGGAGATCTATTTAACATCATCGATTCTGGCGTGGCGCGAAGGATAGGGGCTACGATAGTTGCTATCAGATCCTGGAATTGGTTGATAGCCACCCCATTTTTTGCCCGTTCTATGGCTGGCTTGAAAAGCTCTGATAAAGGGAGTTGGCAGTGGTGTTTGTGGATTGAAAACAGGCCACGAATGAAACCTGGGGTAGCGACCGATCCCAGGCCGATATGAAAGGTTTGGCTGGCAGTGCCGAAATCGGCTTCGATTGGATAGAAATCCAGATCCTCTGCGGGTCTTTTCTGTTTGGGTGTATGGGTAAAAAAATCAAATAGTTGCGGAGGCTGGTCTTTTGCACAGGCGGTGAGAAATCCTCCTCCTCCAAGGGAAGCCAGTACTGGTTCTGCAACGCAAGCCGTCAACATCGCTGCGATAGCGGCATCAAATGCATTGCCTCCAGCCCTTAATATCTCTGTTGCGGCCTCTGCTGTTTCAGTATGTCCGGCCGCAATAACACCTTTTAATGATTTCATAAGGTTTTATACTTACCCTTTGATATGTATCGTTGCAATAAACCAGCAGGATAGCTATGGTTTCCCGGCTCTGGGTAAAAATGCAAACGTGTTCAATTTTTATGAATGGAGGAGGTAGATTCCCATTCAGCTTTTTATTCAGAGTGCCGTTACATAGAGGAGCGAAGCAACCCCTCATGAACTAGGATCAAAATTCCTGAGCGCAAAAAGAATGGCCGTGCCTAATAGTAAAAGCGACGATGTTCTTCTAAAAAACCTGGTACCACTGAATACACTTTCAGAGGAACAGCTAGGTCATCTACTTAGCCAAATTGTGGTGGAAAAGGCTAAGAAGGGTGATTATCTATTCCGTGAAGGTGATACAGATCACCAGAATGTATACCTCCTGTCAGGTACTGTAGCGCTATTGTCCGGGCAGAAAGAGATGGATTTAATCAGCAGCGGTACGCCAACAGCGCGTTTTGCTCTGGCTCATCAGCTGCCTCGCAAACACTCTGCCCAGGCCAGGACAGCGGTAAACTATGTCCGGATCGACAGCCGTATGCTGAGTGATATGCTGGCACGTAGCCATAGTGCCAGCTATGAAGTGAATAGCATCGATCAGCCAAGCAGTGGCGACTGGATGAGTCTATTGCTGCAATCCCCTGTTTTTCAACAAATTCCTCCTGCAAATCTCCAGCGTGTAATGATGCGTATGGAAGAGGTTCATGTCAGTGCCGGCGATGTCATCATCAATCAAGGTGATGATGGGGATTATTTCTATCTGATCAGTCGAGGGGAGTGTGTAGTCTCCCGGCAGCCAGAGAAGAGCCATGCTCCAGTGGAGTTGGCCAGACTTAAAGCAGGCAAGGGCTTTGGTGAAGAGGCGCTAATTTCAGACAAGCCCCGGGGCAGTTCTGTGGTGATGGATACTGACGGGATCTTGGTGCGACTGAATAAGCAGGATTTCATCGAGCTGGTCAAACAGCCTCTCTCACGAGCACTGGACTACAGCGAAGCGGCCGATTATGTCGTAAATGGAGCCCTTTGGCTGGATGTTCGTGCCCCTGAGGAGTATGAAGAGGGGCACCTTCCCGGGGCAATCAATCTACCTTTTTTCTCACTTCGCTTTCAGGCCTCGAGTCTTACCCTGGATCGTCCGTACGTCGTATATGGTGAGGAAGTTGGTCAGTCAGCTACTGCGGCCTATCTCCTTACTGAGCGCGGCGCAGAGGTGTTCGTTGTCGCTGCCAACTGGACTGAGCTGGCAGAAGAGGTCGGCCTGAAGGCTCATGAGAGCGAGCTTCTGGTCAACAATGTCATAGATTTCAATCGTGATTCAGATGATGGTGCAAACGCTGCCGAGTCTGCTGAGGAACATATCGCTGCATTGAATCGCATGAAGAAGGAGCTCGATGAGACCCGTAAACATTTTCAGCAGGAACTGGAGCAGAGACAAACTGAAATAAAACTGTTACGCCAAGCGCTTACTGCTGCAAAAAGCCGGATCCAAAGCGGCGAAGAAGAGGCTCACTCAGCAGCAGGGCTGCAGCAGGATGTGGAGCAGCTTCGTGACAGCTTGGAGAAAGCGGAATCCAGATTGGCCGAGCAAGAGGGCAGTGAGGCTGATCAGCAGGCACTGCAGCAGCGCATCAAGGAACTGGAGTCTCGTCTGGAGACGAGCCAGCAGGAGATGGACAGTGCAAAACAGCATGCCAATGATGTCAGAGTGCATAGCGATGAGCTGCACAAGCAGCTGGAGCAGATTCATGGCCGCCATGAAGAGAGTGAGGGACGTCTCAAAGAGCAGATAACAGAGTTACAGTTCGAACTTGAGAATGCTCAGGAAAGCAGCCAGGAAGAGAGAGATAAAAGTGAGCAGCTACTGGCTGAAATAGCTGCTTTCAAGGGTGAGGCTGAGAGCTATCACCAGCAGGCTGAAGATGGTTTGGCCGCGATTACCCGGGAGCGGGATGAGCTACAGAAAGCGCAGCAGGAGACCGAGAGTCGGCAGCAGCAGCTTGCGGACGATTTAGAGCGTTTATCGAAAGAACGTGATGATCTGATTCAGTCTTTAAAAGAGTCAGAAGCCCGTAATGAGGAGCTCTCAGAAGCTATAAACAGCCTGAGCCAGGCCCATGATGAGCTGAAGCAGTCCCACCAGCAGGCCCACAGTGATTTAACCCAGTTTCGTCAAGAGCAGGAGGGATTGACTGGTAAGTTGCAAGAGCAACAAGATCATGTTGCCAAGACGGAATCTCAGTATCAGCAGCAACTTGAAGAGATTCAGCAAGCCCTCACTCAGGCTCAGGATGAGCTACTACAGCAACGGGATCGCGCCGCTGACTCCGAGTCCGAGTATCAGCAACAGCTTGAAGAAGTTCAGCAGTTTCTTGCTCAAGCTCAATCAGAACTAGAGCAGCAAAAAGAGCAGAGCACAGAGTCAGAGTCGCAGCATCAGCAGCAATTCGAAGAGATAGAAAAATCCCTGGCTCAAGCTGAAGATGAATTACGCCAGCAGCAGCAGAGTGCTGCTGAGGCAGAAGCAGACTATCAGAAGCAGTTCGAAGAGGCACAGCAGGCCCTGACGCAGGCTCAGCAAGAGCTGCAGCAGCAACAGGCGCTCAATCAACAGACTGTAGATGAACTTACTGCACAGATAGAAACCCTCTCTGAGAACGCCAAACAGACTGCAGAGCAAGCCAGTGATGAGGTTTCCGGGTTACAGCAGCTCAAGCAGGATTTAGAGCAGCAGTTGGCTGCTATGAGCTCCGCTCAGGTTGCCATGGAGCAGGAGAGGGATGAGTGGAAAGATCAGTTTGAGCAGGAGCAGACAAGGGCGTCTGTTCTGCAGCAGCAGATCGATAGTCTTGAGGAAGAGAGACAGGGCCTGGTGGGTGAGCTGGAGGCGCTGCGTAGTAGAATTCAAGAGGCCGAAGCAGCTCATGCTGATGCCATGCAACTACTTCAGGTTGATTTAGAACAGGCCCGTGCTGAGAAAGATCAGCTGCAGAGTGAGAAGAGCCAACTGGATGAACAGCTGGCAGAGCGTCAAAGTGCATTGGAACAGGCTGAGGCCGGTCTGAATAAGACGCTGGAAGAGTTGCAGGCCCAGCAGGATAACACCTCAGAAGAGATCAACGAGTTACAGCAACAGATTGCTGCTTTGAATCTGGAAAAGGAAAATGCGCTGGAGCGTGAACAGCAGCTAGAGAATGCGCTGGAAGAGGTTCACTTTGACAGCGATGAAGAGTTGGTCAGGCTGAGGGATAAATTACAAGAGGCCCAGGAGGCAACGCGCAAACAGAAAGAGAGGCGGGTTGAATCGGAAGCGCGTCTTGAACAGGAACACCAGACTTCACAATTCTTAAAGCAGTCTTTGGAAACAGCTGAGCAGGCTGTGCAAGCCGCAACTCTGCAACTCACCGATGTTGAACAGACAAAGCAGTCTATTGAAGAGACCCTGGCGTCGAGGGAGTCAGTGTTGCAGGAGATGGTCCAGCAAAAGGATCAGGCTGAGCAACAGCTCGCAGCGTTACAGGCTGATTTGCAAGAGCGTATTGATACGCTTCAGAACGAGCTGAATGAAAAACAGCAAGATAGCAGTCGTGTCTATGGCGAGCTGGAAACAGCGAAACAATCTCTCGAGCAACTCAACCAGACTCATCAGCAGTTACTGGCTGAGCAAGAGCAGTTGCAGAGTGATAAAGGGACACAGGAACAGCAATTAAGCGAAGTCAGATCAGAGCTGGATCAGCTCAAACAGGATCATGAATCTCAGTTATCAGATCAATACGCTGCCATTGAGGCACTGCAAAGCGAATTAGCCGCTGAAAAAGAGAGTACCAACTCTATTAATCTCTCGCTGGCAGAGATTGAGGCAGGCCGTGAATCTTTAGCGTCAGATAAGGCGGCGTTACAGCAACAGTTGAATGAGACCAGGTCAGAGCTGGAGCAGGCGAAGCAGAACCATGAAAGTCTGTTGTCCGATAAAGAGTCCGTTATCGAAGGCCTGCAAACAGACTTGGCAACAGAAAAAGAGATGACCCAGTCAGTCAATGCCGCATTGGCAGAGATAGAGCTCAACCGTAATGCTCTGGCTAGCTCAAGAGAGGAGTTGGAGCAGCAGCTGAATAGTGTGCGAAGTGAGATGGAGCAGCTTCAGCAGCGATACGATGAGGAGCGGGAAACGCAACAACAGACTGAGGAGAGCCTGCAGCAGCAGTTGCAGAGCGCTCAAGACTCAGAACAGCAGGTTGAGGTGCTGCAAGCCTCACTGACTGATCTGCAAAAGCAACTTGCAGAGAAAAAGGAATCTGCCCAGCAAGCCGTGACCGAAATGCAACAACGGGAGCGGGAGTTGGTCAAGGAGTTGCAGGATAGTCGACAGCAGCAGGCGGCCATACAGTCAGAGCTGGAGAGTGCCAACGAATCTCTGCAACAGGCCCAGGCCAGCGATGAACTGCAAACAAAGCAACAGGCATTAACCCAGGCTGAAGAGAAGATCGTCAGCCTGAAGCGGGAAGTTGAAGGTCTGCGTGAAGTGCAGATGGAGATGGAGAGTCAACTTACAGACGATGTTGAGAGCGAGGTGAATGTACTTCGAGTCGCCCTGGAGAGCGAGCAGAAAAAACGCGAAAAGAGCGAAAAAATGGCTCGTCAGGCTGATGTGCTGAGACGTGAGCGTGAAGTGCAGGAAACCGCCATCGAGATGCTCGGTGAAGATCTGGAGACGTTGAACGATGAGAAGGAGCGTCTGGCTCAAGAGCGGGATCAATATGCGAAACAGCTGACAGAGATGCGCTCACAGTATGCGGACATGGCTAACGAGAATGATCATCTCAACTCTGAGATGAGCGGTATGCGTGATCAGATGTCGGATTCCAGTATGGCCGACGACCTTCTGGTTCAGATGGAGGAGTTGCGCATCAAGGCCGACAATCTCGAAACTGAGCGGGATGAGGCCAGTGCTGAAGCCTCACGTATGCGCCGCGAAGTGGGTGAGTTACGCAGTGTCATCGAGACCTATGTTGAGCAGATACAGGATGTACAATCTTTTGGTGTTGATGAACAAGTTAATGCATTGCGTTCCGAGTTGGATATGGTGCGCAGGCAAGCGGCAGATGATCTCGAGCATATGCGTGAAGAGGTAAGGCGGGCGAAATCCAAAGTCTCAACTTCCAGCAGTCGCGATGTGGATGAGGTGGCAGCATTACAGGCCAGCCGTCAGGAGATGTTCTCCATGCAGCAGTCTTTGTCAGAGAAGGATCATCTGTTACGACTATCCCAAAGCCAATGCCGCGCTTTGGAGGACTCTATCGAAGATAGAGATAAGGAAGTGGATCAACTTAAACGTAAGCTGGAACTTTTGCTCAGAAAGACAGGTGGTTTGGATGCCGGCACTACACCAGTCAGTGACCCAGGATCACAGATGACTGAAATGGACTCCAGAGATCCAACTGATCCTTCTGATCCCAAGCGTAACTCCCTGGGCCGCCTGTTCCGCCGTAAATAGTCCCGCTACCCGTTAACGATCTCCGATGCATATTCTGGCAATTGGTGTCGCAACCCTGGATATCGTCAATCGGGTAGATGTTTTTCCAGAAGAAGATCAAGAGATACGAGCCACAGCACAACAGCTTCGACGAGGCGGGAACGCCTGTAACTCACTCACTGTCTTGAGTCGCCTTGGGCACCGCTGTAGTTGGGCCGGTATGCTGGCAGATGATGAGCAGAGTAAGTTCATTAAGGAAGCGCTGATTGCTTCCGCTATAGATACCCGCTGGGCCTCTGTAGAGACTGGCAGTGTAACCCCAACCTCCTACATTATTTCCAGTCAGGCAACGGGATCCCGTACCATAGTTCACTATCGAAATCTTCCTGAGTATAACGAAAGTCACTTCTCCAAAGTTGAATTAAGCGCTTTTGATTGGCTCCATTTTGAAGGGCGCAACCCTCAGGCTACGCTGGCGATGCTAAAGCGAGTAAGAGAGCAGGGAACGGATGCTCGTGTTTCAATTGAACTTGAAAAGCCACGGGATGATTTGGAACAGTGTTTGAGCTATGCCGATGTGGTTATGGTTTCTAGAGCCTATGCACTCGCAAAGGGTTTGGACAGTGCACAAAAGCTGTTTGATTATATAGCCTCCTTTACTACTCGGGCGCTCTGTTTTCTTGCCTGGGGGGAGGAGGGTGGCTGGTTTCAGACTGGAGATAACAGTGCCCGGTTTTTGCCAGCCTTCAAGCCGCCGCAGGTAATAGATACGCTAGGGGCTGGTGATGTCTTCAATGCCGGTTTGATACATGGTCTCTATCATTGGGATGACCCGATGGAGGCGCTGAGGTATGCGATTCAGGCTGCGGGAGAGAAGTGTGGTAGAGAAGGGCTATAGGGCAACTTGTGAAAGCTTCAGGAGGTTTCAGGCCTGGCCCAGAAGCAGCAGAGAAATAGCATGTCATCGTGGCAAGTGATTTGTGATTTAGATGGGTTCAGTGACCCAGGGAGCCGAGGTTTTACCATTGAGTTTAATAGCGAGGTTCTGGAAATCCTTGTGGTTCGTAAAGCATCCCGAGTCTATGCCTATCGCAATCATTGTCCACATACTGGGATTAATCTTGAGTGGCAACCCGACCAGTTTCTTGATTTGAGCAATAACTACATTCAGTGCGCAACCCATGGTGCCCTGTTTCGTATTGAAGACGGTATTTGTCTGCGAGGTCCCTGCGCTGGTGATGCACTTCAATCGATACCTGCAAGGATAGATAGCGGACAGGTTTTGATAGAACTGGGGTAGCCTGAAAAAGTTCAGTTAATTCGATACAGAGGCGCAGTAAAAAAACTCCGGAATAAATTCAAGGGTAGGGTGCGGCCCTGCCGCACCATCTCCAACTGAAACGATAACCACCGGATGAACCGGTTTACAGATGTTGCTGGTAGTGATCCAAGTAACTGGATTTTTGCGGTTCCATAACCTGGATGGTGGGGCATGGCCCCACCCTACGTAGAGGGCGAGGATGTTTTACAATTTACGGGTGGGGTATGGCCCCACTCTACGTCTTAACATGGAATTTTGGTGGTTGTCCCGTTTTGAGACGCCGTTTTGAGACGAGGGATAGGCGCAGAAAAAACGAAAGCTGCGGAATAAACTCGAGGGTAGGGTGCGGCCCTGCCGCACCATCTCCAACTGAAACGATAACCACCGGATGAACCGGTTTGCAGATGTTGCTGGTAGTGATCCAAGTAACTGGGTTTTTTGCGGTTCCATAACCTGGATGGTGGGGCATGGCCCCACCCTACGCAGAGGGCGAGGATGTTTTTACAGTTTACGGTGGGGCATGGCCACACCCTTGCAGAGGGCGAGGGTATTTTTACAATTTACAGTGGCAGTTTGAGGTCTGCAATGAAATTTCAGCAGCTAGAAAAAAGCCGGGCCTGAGGCCCGGCTTGTGAGTCACGAAGTCTCTGCCTTAACCTGTTAGCTCATCTTCTCGAGAAAGGCATTTAGGTCTGCCAGGACCAGCTCAGGTGGTAAAGCTCTCTTCGTGGACGATTCGGAGATTACGGGCTGCAGACCCAATTCAAGCTCGGTTGCATATTCTGCGTTAGGTGCGTTTTGATGCACAGACGCCTCTTCGAGGCCGGTTTCAGAAATCTGGCCAGTACTCATATCGTAGACTGTTTTCATCTTACACCTCCTGTATCTTACTTGAATCAGGGCCGCTGTTACTTTTAATAACGGCCCTGGGTTGGCAAACTTTAGTGACGTCAGATCAGGTTCAATCGAATTGTTCCCGCTTTGTTATTGAGTGTTACGTCCAAAAGTCTTGCTTAGATCCACTTTGCCTAAGCTGCACTCCCTATTCAACTGCGTGATATCTAAGGTAATAAAAGTGCCGCCCATAACAAGAGCCGGCCTGCAGCTATATCTAAATGTCGGAGCAGGACGACTATCACCCGCACTTCCTCAGCCTTAGTTGATATCGAATGCAAGTTTACACACTGGGTAGGGTGGGGCCATGCCCCACCAATAGGGTTGATATTAGCGGTTAATCAGTGGGTGTAATGAAGAGGCGAGAGGTGGCTTTATACTGTTTCCACCTTATGCCGTGGGAGCGACCCCATCGTACAGTGCGAGAAGGGATGCAATAACCGCTGTTAGCCAGATCAGCAACCAGAAAAGGCACGCTTAAAAGAGACGTCCGTTTAACTAGGGCCAATTCGAATAGAGTAAACAGGCCCTAATCATTATCTTCCAGGTTATCGAATGGATTGGCATGATTGTCACCGGCAGGCTGATCAAGATCTACCCCGTAATCATCTTTGCTGAGATCGTAGGAGCCCGCCCAATCCTCAGGTGGCGCTATCGGTTTCACCTCAAGTTCCTCAAGGTCGTCCAGATCATACTCTTCTACCGTGCCATCATAGAACTGGACTTCAATAACCCCCTCATCCAAGTCGTGAGCAACAACTTCAAATTGGTCTCCGTTGACTGTTTTAAACCATGAGCCAATGCGGATTACAGGTCTATTCATGATTGATCTTCTCTTCTTTTCAGGGTCTTCGTGTTGGCGGACGATATTGGATCTCTCCCTGTAGATCCATAACAATTTGACGAGAAATAATAGTGGTTGGAAAAACAAGCTTATGACCATGACTGTAGCCCATTTTTAAGCTGGATCATATGCTTTCGTTCTAGAATCCGGTGAGTTGTTGCGGTGGGTCAAGGGCTTGGATTTGGATGCTGAAAATGGATCTTTTCAATGCCATCCAATAGCTCCTTATTCAACACGGTGTCGATACTTGCAAGATTCTTTTCCAACTGTTGTTGGGTGGTGGCACCGATGATTGTGCTGGTCACAAAGGGGCGGCTGGTCACATAGGCAAGTGCCATCTGTCCCGGATCCAAATCATGCTCTCTGGCCAGCTGAACATACTGTTCGGTTGCAGCAGCAGCTTGTGGGTTTGTGTATCGGGTAAAACGGTCGAACAGGGTCAGGCGGGCATTGGCTGGCATCCTGCCACCCAGATATTTACCAGAGAGGACACCGAATGCCATCGGTGAGTAGGCCAACAGACCACAACGCTCTCGGTGAGCGATTTCCGCCAGGCCGATCTCGAATGTGCGATTCAGCAAGCTGTAGGGATTCTGTATGGAAACCACTCTAGGCAGGTTGTGTTGCTTGGCAATCTGCAGGTAGCGCATGAGCCCCCAAGGGGTCTCATTGGAGACTCCGATATGGCGGATTTTTCCTGCTTTTTTCAGATCCCCTAAAACTTCCAGGGTCTCTTCGATTGGGGTGGCCTCCTCATGTTCAGGGTGCTGATATCCCAGCGGGCCGAAGTAGTTGGTCTTGCGATCCGGCCAGTGCAGCTGATAGATATCAATGTAATCTGTCTGCAGACGTTGCAGACTCTGGTTCAATGCGGCTTCGATGTTGCTTCTGTCGAGGTGCAGATTGCCGTCCCTCAGGTAGTTGAGCCAGTCTGCGGGACCGGCGACTTTGGTGGCGAGTACCAGTTGGTCGCGTCGTCCATGTTGAGCAAGCCAATTGCCGACATGGCGCTCGGTTTCGCCCTGTGTTTTCGCTTTGGGCGGAACCGGATACATCTCTGCTGTGTCGATAAGATTAATACCGGCGTCAATGGCCCGGTCTAACTGAGCATGGGCTTCAGCCTCACTGTTCTGTTCGCCAAAGGTCATGGTACCCAGACTGAGGGCACTGACTTTGAGATTGCTGTCACCGAGGGAACGGTAAATCATAGGGCTCTCCCATATTATCTGGTGTGTTCTGTCATCAGCGCTCAGCATAGCTAATTATTGCGCCGAGGAAAGGAAGAAAATCGATGGAATTGGATGGTGATCTATTCTCCGGAAACCTGCTACTTGGAATGGCAGGGTTGTTTGCGGCAAGTTTTCTGGTCGCTTTACGGCTGGCTTATTGGCGTCGACTTACAGAAAAAAATCAATTTCACGTCTTTTTTGGTGCTGTTGTGGCTTTGATCGTGCTATGGCATATGCGTGGCCAGATTCAGGCTGGTCTCTCCTTTCATCTGCTCGGTGTCACGGTCATAACCCTGATGTTTGGCTGGTCTATGGCGATTATTATCGCCTCTCTTGCTCTCTTCGCGGTGACTCTGAACGCTGGATCTGGATGGGAAGGCTTTGTGGTCAGTTTCCTGACAGTTGCACTGGTGCCAATTACCCTGTCGCAGATCTCTCTGGTGTTGCTACGCACATGGTTACCAAAACAGTTTTTTGTCTATGTCTTGGGTAATGGTTTTTTTACTGCCTGGCTCGTTGGCTACGTAAGCGGCTATCTGGCTATGATGTTACTGGTGCTGAGCGGAGCCTATACCCTGGCTGAATTACAGGTCACGGTGATGCCGTTTTTTCCATTGATGTTTTTCCCTGAGGCACTGATCAATGGCTGGGTCATCACCATGATGGTGGTGTTTTTTCCTGCCTGGGTCTACTCATTCAGTGACGAACAATATCTACACGGCAAATAGATTATCCTGTACAAGCTGAGGTATAGTTTTCTGATTGCCCGATCGTGGGCGTATCAAAACAACCTGCATGATTGTCTGAAGATGATTTCATATGGTGGGTTCGAATGCTAATTTAGTGAGGTAACTCCTTGAGCTGGTGGGGAAAACTGGTAGGTGGTGCATTTGGTTTTATGCTCGGCGGCCCATTGGGTGCCGTGTTGGGTGCGGCTTTAGGGCATCGTTTCGATAAAGGCTTGAAAGCGCTTCCCGGCGATAGTGCCAGTTGGGGACCAGGGGATCAGGAGCGGGTTCAGACTGCTTTTTTTACCGCGACTTTTTCGGTATTAGGACATCTGGCCAAGGCTGATGGACGGGTCTCTCAGGATGAGATCAGACTGGCTGAGAACCTGATGAGCCAAATGTCGCTCTCCAGTGAGATGCGGCAGACCGCCATTCATCTGTTCAGTGAAGGTAAATCAGATCAGTTTCCTCTGGATGATGTGGTGATCCAGTTTCGCCAGGAGTGTCATCGTCGCCAGACCCTGATCCAGATGTTTCTGGAAATTCAGATCCAGGCAGCCTATGCGGACGGTCAAATGGACCGGCAAGAGGAGGTGCTGCTACTCCACATCTGCGAACTGCTGAATGTCCCTGAATTCACCTTTCGGCGTCTTGTGCGCATGGTCCAGGCTCAATCCCACTATGGCGGTACAGGCAGCCAACCTCCCCCCAGGTCGCAAGGGGTCTCACTGGAGGATGCCTACGCGATCCTTAATGTTTCTGCCGATGCGCCCGATAAAGAGGTAAAGCGGGCCTATAGACGCCTGATGAGCCAGCACCATCCTGACAAGCTGGTCTCCAAAGGACTGCCCGAAGAGATGATGAAGATGGCAGCCCAAAAGACCGATGAGATAAAGAAGGCCTACGAACGCATCAAAGAAGCCCGCTCCATGGGCTGATCTTGCAGCACCATTGGTTTGTCTTACTCTGTTACTCAATCAGTCCCTGGGAGGGGAGAAATGACCGATAGCCTAGACCCCATCCTGCTCAATTTTGTCTACGTGATCATTGGCGGAGCGCTGACGATCTTCTTTATGTGGTTTGGCTGCAAGGTCTTCAGCCATATCGTGAATTTCAGTATTCCCGATGAGTTGCAGAAGGGGAATATTGCAGTTGGGATCATGATCATGGGGATATTCGTCGGCATAGGCACAGCCCTGGGCCTGGTGATCGGGCTCGGTCTGAACTAGTCGGCCCTATGCCTTTGCGAAGTTTTCTGTTACTGCTAATACTGCCCGGATTGGTAGTTGCAGGCCCTTTCAAAAATGTCAAAGATGATCACTGGAGTGATCGTTACGACGACTATTTTCGAAAATATACCAAGCACTACTTTGGTCCTCATATCGATTGGCACTGGTTCAAGGCGCAGGGGATAGCAGAATCCGGGCTCAGGCCGGGTGCCTCGAGTCCGGCTGGGGCCAAAGGGATTATGCAGATCCTGCCGGGCACCTATGCGGAGATCAAGGAGGACAACCCCCACTTTACCCACATAGACGAACCCCGCTGGAATATCGCAGCAGGGGTCTACTATGACCGCATGCTCTATCGTAAGTGGAAAAAAGGTTTGCCAACAGAGGAGCGTCTGGCCTTTGCTCTGGCCAGTTACAATGCAGGTTATGGCAATGTTTTACGAGCCTACCGAAAAGCTAAAAAAACTGAAGGCGAGGTAAAAAACTGGATCCAGGTGGAGTCCCATGCGCCAGGAGAGACTCGCCACTATGTGCGTCGGATCAAAAAGTTGATGAGAGAAGATTAGCGCTCACCTGTGGCGTCGCTCGTTGATCGCTTCAGCCAGGCATGGATGCGGTGCGATAAGCTGCTCTGTAATCCTGTGAAAAAGTGGTTGGCACCATTCACCTTCTCCTGTCGATAATCCTCTCGGCCATTCATAGAAGCGATTTGGCGTCGTTTTGCCGCACTCTCCCTGACGGCTGTCAGGTCACGGCTACCAAACAGATCCAATAGAGGTATCTGTAGTTGTGCGATTGCCTGGGCTGCTGGTGTTGATTCGTCCTCTGTGTCGATACTCAGGCCAATTGCGGCGATAGCCTTGATCCGCTGATTGGGTTGTTTGGCTGCGTGGTGCAGTGCCATGGTGGCACCCAAGCCGTGGCCTACCAGAACCAGTGTGGGTTGCTGTTGTGGATCTAAATAGTCGATGGCTGCCTGGATGCGGGGGGATGCTTTTTCCAACAGACTCTGGGTAGTACGAGGATCGGGACGGGATTCTGTAGCAGGCAGTTGCAGGCTGAGGGTATTCCAGCCCTGTTCTGATAGATGTTGCCGAAGAGGTTGAATGACCTCTATCCAGTCGGCATGGGTGCCGGCGTCATGCAGAATCAGAGCACCACCAAGGCTCAGCTTGGCGCTGCTGGGTTCGTAGATGGCCAGAAAACGGCCCTCATTTGCCTCCAGCCAGACGGCTTTACCTGACAGACTGGGATTATCGAGTGCCTCTGAAATACGCCGTTCCAGACTCAGATTGGCTGCCTGAATTGAGAATGCTGCGAAGATGGCAAGCAGTATCAGAGATAACTTTGTCGGTATAGATAGGCAATGTTTTGGCATCTTGAGACTCCTGGCCGATCGAACATATTAACCCAGCGTCAAGATAGAATAGTAGTTCGGTGTGAATACCCCTCTTATGGGATAGCTGAAAATAGCATCGCTTTGAGTTAAAGTGGCCATCCTTTTGACAATCGAGGCGTGAAAATGGGTTTGCGCCAAGCCTCCAGCCAGGCCAGGCGTGGGGATCACACAGTAGGAGATAACAACATGGCTCGTCAGTCCGATAAGATCGCACCTTCCATTCTGTCTGCGGATTTTGCCAAACTTGGAGAGGAAGTGGACAACGTTCTCGCTTCAGGCGCCGAGATTGTCCATTTTGATGTCATGGATAACCATTACGTGCCCAACCTGACCATCGGACCATTGGTCTGTGAGGCACTGCGTAAGCATGGCGTTACCGCTGATATCGATGTACATATGATGGTCAAGCCAGTGGATAGAATCATTCCAGATTTTGCCAAAGCGGGGGCAACCTACATTACCTTTCATCCTGAAGCCTCTGAACATATCGACCGCAGCTTGCAGCTGATCCGCAGCGAAGGATGCAAATCCGGCCTGGTTTTTAATCCTGCAACACCCTTGAGTCACCTGGACTATGTACTCGACAAGGTCGATATGATCCTGCTGATGTCAGTCAACCCGGGTTTCGGTGGGCAGAGCTTCATTCCAGCGACCCTGGACAAACTTCGTGCATGCCGCAAGCTGATCGATGACTCAGGACTGGATATTCGTCTGGAGATCGATGGCGGCGTCAAGGTCGACAATATTGCGGAGATCAAGGCAGCAGGCGCAGACACATTCGTTTCCGGTTCAGGTATCTTCGGTTTTCCTGGAGAGAGTGATGCCAACCGTTATGACACCATCGTCGGCAAGATGAAGGCAGAGATGGCAAAGGTTTAATTCGTTAATCTGTGGGTGCGGCAATGCCGCACCATGCAGAGTCGAACTTCAAGTGCTTGTTAGAGAGATTTTGGCATGATCAAGAAACCTGAAATGATCCTCATAGATGTGGACGGTACCCTGGTTGATAGTGTGCCCGATCTGGCTTATTGCGTTGATGAGATGATGAAACGGCTCGGCCGACCCGTGCATGGCGAAGAGCGCGTTCGCGACTGGGTCGGCAATGGGGTGGAGCGACTGGTTCGCCGTGCATTGATCGGTCAGTTGGATGGTGAGCCTGATGAAGCGGACTTCACCGAGGCATACCCAATTTTTCTGGAACTCTATGCGCTAAACACCAGTCAGCGTTCGATGCTCTATCCAGGAATTCGTGAGGGTCTCGACTATTTGAAACGTCAGGGCTACAGACTGGGATGTGTGACCAACAAGGCGGCTCAATTTACCCTTCCCCTGTTAAAGGATCTGGGTATACATGATGATTTCGAGATCATTATCGCCGGTGATACCCTGCCAAAGAAAAAGCCCGACCCATTGCCCTTGCTGCATGCCGCAGAGAATCTGGGTATAGATCCTTCAGCTTCATTGATGGTGGGAGATTCCCAAAGCGATGTAAAAGCGGCCAGGGCGGCCAACTTCCAGATTGTCTGTATGAGCTACGGATATAATCATGGTGAGGATATCCGCAACTATGCCCCTGATGCAGTGATTGATTCATTGACCGAGATCCAGGGAATTCTTGAAAACGCTGCTTGAGCTAAGGTGCCGTTTTCTAGTAAGGTTATCGCAAGTTTTTTACCTAATTGAAGATAGTGATGATCCTGCTTTCACGCAATGAGACCTTGATGAATGGTGCACGATGGCGTTGGTGACTGCCAACTCTAGCTCAACCGTTTTATCGTCTTTTGTGTGGAGAGGAAAATGACCCCCCAAGAATTCGCAGCCCTGGAGCAACAGGGCTACAACCGCATACCTGTTGTCTGTGAGGTCCTTGCTGATCTCGATACCCCCCTCAGCGTCTATATGAAGTTGGCCAATGCGCCCTACTCCTATCTGTTCGAATCTGTACAGGGGGGCGAGAAGTGGGGTCGCTATTCGATCATTGGCCTGCCTTGTCGCACCCATGTCAGGGTTTTCGGGCAAAAGGTCGAAGTGGTCAGTGATGATGAGGTGGTTGAGTCTCATCAGGTGGAGGATCCGCTGGCCTGGATCGAAGATTTTCAACAACGCTACCAGGTTGCAGAGATTGAAGGGCTGCCGAGATTCAACGGGGGCCTGGTTGGATATTTCGGTTACGACATCATTCGCTATATTGAGCCCAAGCTGGCGAAATGTCCCAATCCTGATCTATTGGAAAATCCGGATATTCTGCTGATGGTCTCCGATGAGGTGGTTGTATTCGATAACCTCACAGGCCGCCTCTATGTCATTGTGCATGTTGATCCCTCTCAAGGAGGAACGCTGGATACAGCACAGAAAAGGATCTGTGAACTGATACAGGAGATGCGTCAGCCAGTTCCCAAGATAGGTAAGGGGAGTTCGAGACAGGTCAATGAATCCGATTTTGTCTCGGGATTTACCGAACAGGGTTATAAGCAGGCAGTCGAACGTAGCAAACAATATATTCTTGATGGCGACTGCATGCAGGTAGTGGTCTCCCAGCGACTCTCTATTCCCTTCGAAGCACCTCCGTTGGATCTCTATCGTGCACTGCGAGGTTTGAACCCGTCACCCTATATGTACTACCTCAATCTGAAGGAGTTTCATATAGTTGGTTCTTCACCTGAAATTCTGACCCGCCTGGAGGATGGCGAGGTGACGGTAAGGCCGATTGCGGGTACCCGCAGACGTGGCTACAGCGAGGAAGAGGACAAGGCGCTGGAGGAGGAGCTGCTGGCAGATCCCAAGGAGCTTGCAGAGCACCTGATGTTGATCGATCTGGGTCGCAACGATACCGGCAGGGTGGCTAAGATTGGCACTGTTACTTTGACCGACAAGATGATTGTGGAGCGATACTCCCATGTGATGCATATCGTATCCAACGTCACTGGCGCCATTCGCGACGAGATGAGTGCTATCGACCTGCTGCGTGCCACATTTCCAGCGGGTACGGTGAGTGGCGCACCAAAAATCAGAGCCATGGAGATCATCGACGAACTGGAGCCGGTGAAGCGGGGCGTCTATTCAGGGGCCGTGGGATATATCTCATGGAATGGCAACATGGATACCGCTATCGCTATTCGTACAGCTGTCATTAAAGACAAGACGCTACATATCCAGGCTGGCGCGGGAATAGTAGCCGACTCGGTACCTGAACTGGAGTGGAAAGAGACGATGAACAAAGGTCGTGCCGTATTTCGGGCTGTTGCTCTGGCAGAGGCGGGGCTTGATCGCCATGCCTGTGATGAGGAGGTCTAGCCCGCATTTCTCACAGGGCGGACCCTCTAAACGAGAACAATGCTGATAGTTGAATGGTTACTGTAATTGAAGGTATGGAGATGAAACCTCACTTTGTCCTATTTGGTTTTTGGAACAGCCCGGCCGAGCATCTTGAACGACCGTTCTTGAGCTATAGGCACGGCTATACTTCTGCGACCGATCGTCCAACCTGCTTCGACCGGTTTGCCCCCAAAATCCAAATCCCTGTAAGAAATGCGAGCTAGTCATGCTATTGATGATCGACAATTATGACTCCTTCACCTACAACCTGGTTCAGTATCTGGGTGAACTGGGTGTCGAGGTCAAGGTGGTTCGGAATGATGAGATCGAAGTGAAGGATGTGGGTGCCCTGTGTCCTGACCATATCGTTATCTCACCCGGACCCTGCACCCCGAATGAAGCGGGAATCTCAGTTGAGGTTATTCAGACTTACGCTGGAAAGATTCCGATTCTTGGTGTCTGTCTGGGCCACCAATCCATTGGCCAGGCATTCGGTGGCGATATCATACATGCCAGGCAAGTCATGCATGGTAAGACCTCACCGATCCACCATCGGGATATTGGGGTCTTCCATGACCTTGAAAACCCCTTTCAGGCAACTCGCTACCACTCTCTGGTTGTTGACAAAGAGAGTTTGCCGGAGTGTCTTGAGATCACCGCATGGACTGAGCTGGAGGATGGCTCTATGGATGAGATCATGGGGGTCAGGCACAAAACCCTGGCGATACAGGGCGTGCAGTTCCATCCTGAATCGATCCTTACCCGGCATGGCCATGATTTACTGAAGAACTTTGTCGACGGGGTGTAGAGTGCGGCACTGCTGCAGCAAAGGTTCTGCCATTGATTGCGAATGTTGGTGCGGCAGGGCCGCACCCTACTTCTGATATAAACTGTATAAGACTTATAACAATAAGTTCAACAGGGGGGGAGCACGTGGAAATGCAACAAGCCATCAATAAGATTCTGGCCCGCCAGGATCTGACCGGTGAAGAGATGACAGCGGTGATGCAGACCATCATGACTGGCGGTGCCACCGCAGCACAGATCGGCGGATTTCTTATCGGACTGCGGATGAAAGGGGAGACGGTTGCCGAGATCGCTGCTGCAGCATCGGTGATGCGTGAACTGGCATCCGGTGTGTCGATTGGTGATTTAACTCATCCGGTGGATATCGTGGGTACCGGTGGCGACTCTTCAGGCACCTTCAATGTCTCTACCGCCTGTATGTTTGTTGCCGCAGCGGCTGGCTGCCATGTCGCCAAACATGGTAATCGATCTGTCTCTTCCAAATCGGGTAGTGCTGATGCCCTGGAGGCGGCTGGTGTGCGACTGGATCTGACTCCACAACAGGTCGAGCAGTGTGTACGTGAGGTTGGGGTTGGTTTTATGTTTGCTCCCGGTCATCACAACGCGATGAAACATGCCATCGGTCCTCGCAAAGAGATGGGTGTTCGAACCATCTTCAATGTATTGGGGCCGTTGACCAACCCCGCTGGTGTTCCCAACCTGCTTTTGGGGGTCTTCAGCGATGAGCTGCTTGAACCACTGGCCGAAGTTTTACAAAGATTGGGCAGTCGTCATGTGATGGTGGTGCACTCCCGGGATGGTCTCGATGAGATCAGTATTGGCGACGCAACTGATGTGGCGGAGTTGAAAGATGGCCAGATCAGGCGTTTCACCATTCAACCCGAGGATTTCGGGGTCACCCGTAATCCCCTCGAGACGATTCAGGTCAATGATGCGACTGAGAGTCTCGCAACCATTCGAGGTGTACTCGAGGATAAACCAGGGCCAGCTCGGGATATTGTCATGATCAATGCCGGTGCTGCGATTTATAGTTCGGGTATCGCCAGCAGCCTCAAACAAGGGATTGAAAAAGCCGATGCGGCTATCACCAGCGGTGAGGCGAGGAGCAGGCTCGACAGGTTAGTGGTTTTGACCCAGAGTTTTGAGTGATTATGAGTGATACCCCAGATATCCTGAAAAAGATTGTTCGGCGTAAACTTGAAGAGATTGCCGCTCGAGTCGATGTCTGCAGCCTGGAGTCCCTCAAGGAGCAGCTCTCCCACAGCTCAGAGCCACGAGGTTTTGCCGATGCCATAGCTGGCAAGATCGACGCGGGCCAGGCCGGCGTGATTGCTGAAATCAAAAAGGCCTCCCCAAGTAAGGGGGTGTTGAGAGAGGATTTCAGGCCTGCTGAGATCGCCAGCAGCTATCAAAAGGGTGGTGCGGCCTGTCTTTCGGTATTGACCGATATCGATTTTTTTCAGGGGTGTGATGAGTATCTGCAACAGGCAAGAGCTGCCTGTCAGCTGCCGGTGATACGCAAGGACTTCATCATCGATCCCTACCAGGTCTATGAGGCCCGTGCCATTGATGCCGATTGCATATTGTTGATCGTGGCCTGCCTGAATGACCAGCAGCTCAACTCACTGAACGACCTCGCCCATGAGCTGGGTATGGATGTGTTGATTGAGGTGCATGATGAAGCGGAGCTGAAGCGAGCTCTGGCAGTCGACAACCGGCTGATCGGCATCAACAATAGAAACCTGCGCAGTTTCGAGGTCACTCTCGATACAACCCTGGGTCTTCTTCAGCAGATACCTTCAGAGAGAATCGTGGTGACCGAAAGCGGCATACTGGATCGTGAAGATGTCACCCGCATGCGCAGCCACCAGGTCAATGCCTTTCTCGTAGGCGAAGCCTTTATGAGGGCCGAAGATCCTGGAGCGAGATTAAAGACACTCTTTTCCTGATCAGTGTTGAGGATGATGTTGGCTAGTATGACGCACCACACTAGTGGATCGGATCACCATGCAATTTCACTGCTGACACCCCGTTGTCAGTAGGCAGAGCATAGACTCCTATTGAGAAATCAAACTCAAGGAGAAATTACTGTGCAGCCAAGAATTAATTTAATCACGCTAGGCGTGACTGACCTCTCACTATCCATTCAGTTCTATGAGAAATTGGGTCTGCCACGCTACGATTTCGAGAGTGATGCAGTGGCATTTTTCGAACTACAGGGAAGCTGGCTTGGCCTCTATCCCAAATCAGCATTGGAAGAGGATATGGGCTTCTCTCTAGGTAAAGCTGAGCAGAGCCCGATAACTCTGGCCCATAATCTAGCTGACAAGGGTGGCGTCGACCGGGTTATGGCGGAAGCAGCATCTGCAGGGGCAAAAGTGATAAAACCGGCCCAGGATACATTTTGGGGAGGCTATTCTGGCTACTTTAGAGATCCGGACGGTTTTTGCTGGGAGGTGGCACATGTACCGCAATTCTGGATTGGGCCAAAGGAGAGCGAAAAACAATGAAATCGGAACCCTGTCCCTGGTGCCTGGGACATGATGAGTATATCCAATACCATGATCAGGAGTGGGGGGTACCCTCCCGTGACCCGCAACATCTGTTTGAAATGCTGATTCTGGAAGGAGCGCAGGCGGGGCTCTCATGGTTGACTATATTACGCAAGCGGGATGGCTATAGACGCGCCTTCGATGGCTTTAATGCGACGAAGATTGCCGCATATGGTGAGGAGGATGTTGCCAGGTTACTTGGGGACTCGGGGATTGTACGTAACCGGCTTAAGGTCAATGCGACGATCGGTAATGCCCGGGCCTTCCTTGAGCTGGAGGCTGGTGAGGGGTTCGCAGAGTATCTATGGTCTTTTGTGGAGGGAGCGCCTGTGCAGAACAGTTGGCGCAAGCTTGAGCAGGTGCCAGCCAGCACCTTGACCTCTGATGCTCTGAGCAAGGAACTGAAACGCAAGGGGTTCCGTTTTGTCGGCACCACGATCTGTTACGCTTTCATGCAATCGGTTGGAATGGTCAATGACCATTTGACCAACTGCCCCCGTTACCAGAAGGTGTTGGAAATGGGGGGATGATAACCCCTGCCACCTTCCTTTCAGGAGGGTGGAGATAGCTGCCAGGCTTGCTGCAATGAACGGACACTTGGCATAACGGTGATATAAGCTGAGGCTATGAAGCTGCCAACTCAATGGGGTCGGTAGAGATACTCTCTTGAGCCTGAAAGGTGCGGCTGGGCCGCACCCTACGCGATTGGAGAGCGGTCAGCGGGTGCCAAACACCACGATGGTTTTACCCTTAACGCTGATCAGACCCTGCTCCTCAAGGTTTTTCAGTACTCTGCCTGCCATCTCCCTGGAACAGCCTACGATGCGTCCGATCTCCTGTCTGGTGATGCGGATCTGCATGCCGTCCGGATGGGTCATCGCGTCAGGTTCCTTACACAGATCAAGCAGGGTGCGGGCAATACGCCCTGTGACATCAAAAAAGGCCAGATGTCCTACCTTGTTGCTAGTCTGGTTAAGACGCTGGGATAACTGAGCCCCCATGGCGTAGAGAATATCCTTGGAGAAGTCCTTCAGGTCATGGGTGAAGAGCTGTTCCAGGCGTTGATAGCTTATTTCTGCAATCTGGCAGGAGGCACGAGTACGCACCATAACACTGCGTTTCGGCTCGGGGACGAAGAGACCCATCTCTCCCACGAACTGGCCTTTATTCAGGTAGGTAAGGATGATTTCCCGACCATCTTCATCTTCGATGTAGACAGCCACCGAGCCTTCCGTGATGTAGTAGAGTATATCTGCCGGGTCGCCAATATGTATGATCTCGGTGTTTTTTGGGTAGCGTCGGCGATGACAAAATGACAGGAATCGTTGTAGATATTCTGGTTCCTGCGGTGGCGGTTGTATGATCGTCATGATCTTCGGACTCTGAATTAAGGTTGTTTATTTAAGAGATCAGCTTGCAGAGCAATACAGCATTCTGCCCCAGGGCAGCTCTCGATGATCTTCATGGTTGCAAATCTGAGCCCTTGCTTTGGTTTGAAGCCATGTTCAGTTAAAGCGTAGGATCAAGTCAAGCAACTGTTTCAACTTGTCGAATTTACAGCCTTCTGTAGACTCGCCTATATATAGTGTAACAAAAAACAACAAGTCATAAATTCAACGTAATTCATGTTTATCGTTTATTTCTGAATTTTGTGTCAGACCTGAAAGATGAACAAATTGGAGTTAACAATGAAAGCACGGGTCGTATGGGTGGAGGCAGCCACCATGATGGGGGAAGCTGGTAGTGGTCATGGGGTGATTATGGATGGCCCACCTGAACATGGCGGTAGAAATCTGGGCGTCAGACCAATGGAGATGTTACTCCTGGGTATGGGCGGGTGTACTGAGTTTGATGTACTCTCAATGCTGAGAAAGTCCCGCCAGCAAGTGACAGGGTGTGTGGTTGAGCTTGAGGCTCAGCGGTCTGAAGAGGATCCGAAGGTCTTTACCGCCATTCATGCCCACTTTGTTGTTAGCGGCCGGGAGCTGAGTGAAAAGCATGTCTCCCGTGCGATCTCATTGAGTGCAGAAAAATACTGCTCTGCATCTATAATGCTCGGCGCAACAGCCAAAATTACCCATGACTATGAGATTATCAATGAGCAATGATGCCAGTGTATTCGATGAACTGGTTGCCGACTACTATCGCGCCTGGTTCCGCTTTCATCCTTTGGCTGCAGTTTTTGCCTCAGTTTCTGGATACGAAGGTCGACTCAATGCCGATGGTGATGATGACAATGGCGCTTTGGCGAACCTGATCAGTAACCTGCTGGTTAGCCTCAAAGAGCTTGATTCGGAACAGTTGGATGCAGATCGACAGCTCGATCTACAGCTGATCTATGGGGCGGCATTTGTTGAACATCGGATGCTGCTTGAGCAGGATTGGCGTTACCGCGACCCGGCCAGATATCTTCCCTTGAATCAACTTCAGGAGTTGATCGTGCGCCAACCAGATCGTCTCTGTGAGGCGTTGATGGGGGTGTTGGAGCTTACCCCGAACTATCTGCGTGATGCCCGGGGTCGATTGTCAGAGCTGCCTGGGGTGGTATCGACACTCTGGTTGGCCGACGCCCTGGAGACAGCTGAAAAGGGCGAACCCTGGCTAAAAAGGCTGGGACGGGATCTACCGCAAACCCGGGAGTGTTGTGCCGACCAGGGCAGATTACAGACCCTGGCCAGCAAGGCTGCAGAAGCCGTTGGGGATTACAGGAAGAGCCTTGTCAAAGAGCTGGCCCCGGTTGCATCAGGAACGGCAGACTGTGGAGAGGCACTGCTGGGCTGGTTGCTGCGCAACCGCGATCAGATCGATCTTGAGGTTAAGCAAGCACTAGGTTTTGCGCGTAAACGACTTCAAGAGACCTACCAGTCCCTGGAATCACAAGGTTTAAGCGTCACTGACCTGAGAGAGGATAGAGGCGAAATTCTCAGCGGAAATGATCGAATAAAGGCCTATCGCGAAGAAGCAAAAATATTACGGGACTTTCTGCAGCAGCAGCAGCTGTTGCCCGATTCAGAACAGCCACTTGAGTTTCGTGTCACCGATAGCTGTTTCAGGCAGCCGGACTGTGGCAGTTATCTGCGCACCGAGCAGGGGGGGGTGCTCTTGATTCCCCATGATCAGCAGGTTGGGGGAGGCGAGAGCCGGTCAGCGATTCGAATGCGCAATCTCTATGGCAGTTGGGCAGGGCGTCACTATCTGGCCTGGGCTGGGGGCGTACCGGCACATAGCCTGGTGCGTCAGATCAATCCATCAGCCGCTTTCAAACGGGGCTGGGCCCACTACATGAGCCGTCTTTTAGAAGCAAATGGTTATTTCGATGAGCAGGATCGTACACTGCTCAATCAGAGAAGGTTGGCGCTGGCGGAACAGGCCTCTGTCGATCTCGAATTTCACTCTGGTCAAATAGACAGTCGCCAGGCACTTGAGCGATTGAAACCATTATCAGATATTCCCTGCTGGGCGGAAGTCAGTCTGACTGCCATCTCCAGACGACCTACAGATGCCTTTATGGCCCTGCTGGGTGCTGATCTGCTTGAGCACCTGTCCAATCAGTATATTCAGGCAAATCCTGGTTCATCTCCACTGACCTTGCATGAGCAGCTCCTCTCCCATGGACCGGTTGCTCTGCCTCTGGTGGTTCAGCGTGCCTGTGGTCAGGAGATCTGGGATCGGGCCGTGAATGAGGTTGTTCATGAAAAGACCTGAAAATCACATTGGTATGCGCCACGTTGCTCTGAATGTCAGGGATTTGGCCAGCAGCGAGCACTTCTATGTTGAATTACTGGGTATGCAAATTGAGTGGCGACCAGACCCTGACAATCTATATCTGACTTCCGGGCCTGACAATCTGGCGCTGCATAAGATAGCCGTTGAGACATTTGATGAAGCTGCCCAGCGTCTTGACCATATAGGCTTTATGCTCAGTAGCCCAGAGAGCGTTGACGAATGGTATGATTTTCTGACTGAGCAGGGTGTGAAGATGCGCACTTCTCCTCGCACGCATCGGGATGGTGCCAGGAGTTTCTACTGTTTTGATCCAGATGGCGTTACGTTGCAGATTATTTACCATCCGCCAGTGGCGGAGTATGTGGCGAAGTGAGTCGGCTGAAACCGAAACAGTTGTGATGCCTTTCGACAGGGCTGCTGGCGAGCAGCCCTATCTGGGCAGTCAAGCCTGATCTGCCTCTCTCTTATGCCTGAAACCAATTAATCCCAAAAGCCCGCTACCAAAGAGCCAGACAGCAGCAGGGATGGGGACTGGGCTAATATCGATATTGTCGAGGGTTATGCCGCAACTTGTCGCAAATCCACAAGGAATGTCCATCCTCAGCAGTGTGATATCTTGAAACGCGGTATCGAAACTGATGGTTCCGAAATCAGTGGAGTTCAGGAAGGCGCCGCTATCAGCACTGAAGTTCACTCCAGAAGTTGTATTAGCAAAGATCTGCAAGCTGGTGAGATCGAATGCCCCTCCATCGGCACGGGTAATAAAGGTTGTTTCTGCGGGGACACGCCAAATATTATCGAAACACCATCTATTCGGGCAGACTGTCATGTCTGTGTTGTGCGCTGGGTTTGCAATCTCGACGATATAGCCATCCTGAGAATAGTAGTCGACTCCGGTACCTGGTGACCTGTCGAGGAACGTTCCCGAACTGAAGTCGATAATTGCGGCATAAGTTGTTTCTGCGACTGCGACCAGTCCCAGGATAGCGAGTAGTTGCATCACTGATGCGGTGATTTTTCGACGCATGACCCTCTCCTTATCCATTTCTGATGTTGAGGTGCGACTCACCCAAATTCTGCTACTGATGGATGTGAAGCCGCTGATTCGGCTCAATAGGGGCAGTATTCGGGTTTAGAGTGCAGGTTGGTGAGTTAGTGATCGATAGAATCCCTCCAAGATTTAAGTGTGCTCTTTTTCCAAGAGTTGCTGGTGGTTCGTTACCAAGCCACCAATTTGGAATCTATTGAATGTCTTAGCGGAATACGTTGATCTGGGTCAATGTATTAGGAATTAAATTCTGTTTAAGGGTAATGTTCACAATTGTGAGGTAGGGGCGGCATTTGAGATGTTAATTAAACGGTAACAAAATATAGTTCACCCCTAAGCGCTTTGTTATAGGATGACTCGATAGAGTGAAAAGGAAGATTTAATGGAAGTGTTTTCAAGGATAGTGGTTCGTTCTGGATTTATATTGAATCTGCTATTGCTGTTGAGCGCTTGTGGTGGCAGTAGTGAAACCTCCTATCGAGTTGGTGGTGAGGTCACTGGTCTGACAGTTGATGGCCTCGTGCTTCAAATCAACGGGGGGGATACCCTTCCTGTCGCTGGTGACGGCCGTTTTTCATTTGCCATTGAGCTGGATGACGGTGCGGCCTATGAGGTAACCATCGCCAGCCAACCATCTGGGCAAACCTGCACCGTCAATAACGGCACTGGTACCCTCTCGGGAGCCGAAATAACGAATGTTCAAATCAACTGCACTGTTCAGGCGCTCAGCCTCACTGTTTCAGCGGAAAATACCAAACTACTTCGATTCTTCTGGGATGATGTGGGTGCCAACCACTATCGGCTGCTGAAGAACCCGGACGGGATTTCAGGCTTTAACCAGCAAGGCTCGGATCTCACATCAACCCAGGTTGACGAAGAGATTTCGGTGCACTTGGAAGATTGGCTCAATGCTTCCTATCTGATACAGGCCTGCAACGAGGCTGGTCAATGTGTCGATTCTGAATCTATCACTATCAGCTCATTGATGCTCGACACGATTGGATATCTGAAAGGCTATGAAACCAGTTGGGAAGACTATTTTGGAACTTCTGTTGCAGTTTCAGGGGATGGGTTGACACTGGCGGTTGGTGCGCCAGGTGATATCTCACCGGCTACAGGTATCGATGGCGAGTGGAGCTTCACTCCAGACTATAAAATGAGTGCTGGCGCAGTCTATCTGTTTGCTCGCATTGATGGTGGATGGCAGCGTCAGGCCTATATCAAGGCATCAAACACTGATAGGGATGACGACTTCGGGAGAGCAGTATCACTCTCTTACGATGGCAACACACTTGCGGTTGGTGCCCCTGGTGAGAGTTCTGCAGCAACAGGCGTGGATGGCGATCAGCAGGATAACAGTGCCCAAAGTGCTGGGGCTGTCTATCTGTTTACCCGCAATGCTGACATCTGGGGTCAACTGGCCTATCTCAAGGCATCAGATAGCTCAGCCAGCGAAGTTTTTGGTCAGGCACTATCCCTTTCTACAAGTGGCAATCGACTCAGTGTGGGGGCAGCTGAAAAGGTCTATGTATTCGAGGGAGGGGAAGATGTCTGGCAACAGCGGGCTATTCTCGAATCATCAAACGGCGAGGAAGGTGACTATTTTGGCAGTGCCGTACAACTTTCCGGTGATGGGGTAACCCTGGCTGTGGGGGCTCACTATGAAGCTTCATCGTCAATGGGTGTTGATGGTGAGTCTGACAATAGTGCAGCTCAGTCAGGTGCTGTCTATCTGTTCGTATTGGATGGAGAGAGCTGGACCCAGCAGGCCTACATCAAATCCTCAAATAGTGAAGCCGGGGATCGTTTTGGTCACAGTCTGTCAATTAGTGATGATGGCAATCTGATGGTTGTAGGCGCTTGGGGGGAGGATTCATCCTCAACCGGGATCGGAAGTGATGGATCTGATAATAGTGCTGAATATTCAGGTGCGGCCTACCTGTTTGAGCGTATTAACTCCCAGTGGATTGAGTCAGAATATTTTAAGGCTTCCAATACTGGAAGTGATGACTATTTTGGTCACCAGGTTGCGATATCAGGGGACGGGATGTCTGTAGCAGTTGGTGCCCAATATGAGGGCTCTGTTGCTCGTGGGGTGAATGGGGATCAGGCTGATGACAGTACACTATCTCAACCTGGGGCTGTATATCAGTTTACCCGGGAAACCCCCCTCTCTTCATGGATTCAAAAGGCCTATGTGAAGGCACCGGATACCACTCCAGGATGGGAAGAGCCGGTATGTTTCCTGTTTTGCCGGATGGTAAACGATAGATTTGGCGCAAGCCTGAGTATCTCTCATGATGGGAGGACATTGGTTGTCGGTGCACCCGACGAAAATTCAGGCAAAAGCGATGATATGGAGGACACCTCCAGCCCATACTCAGGGGCTCTCTACATCTATTGAGGTGAGCTTAAATAGTTATTGGCTGGGGATGGAGGATTACTCGGCCTAACGGCCTCGCCCCTGCGGGGTCAGCTGAAGCTGCTCGTCATCGCTTCGCTCTTCCGTCGAACCTCTTATCGGTTCAAATCCTCCATCCGGGCAGCTTTGTAGAGAAAATAAAAAAGCCCACACAGGGTGGGCT